>JBFLVI010000016.1:0-48690 GCA_040758635.1 Bacillota bacterium
TTCTCTATTAACCCGTCTGGAAAGAAGGAGACTATAGTAACACGCGGCTAAAATTGCAAGCCCCAAACACCTTCGGCGCCAAGGCTTTTGGGCTACTGTTTACCTATGGACTGTCGAACTCGGGTCTAAAACCGACTTTCAAGCCTATTTTACCATAAAAAGGCGTAAAACAGAATTATTTTAGGCACAAGGAGTATTTTGGCAAGATGGCCCATTTCTTAAACCGCGATTCGGTCACGGTATTTCTAATTTCCCAAGTATAAATGTAATGGTAATACGGTGGGAATTAGAGTAACCTGTTTTTTTATAAACGCGTTTACCCGTAGCAAACCTGATAATACGGGCAGGTCTCGTAGCACTCCCCGGTCCCCGGATCAATCTCCTCCGCCACGAGGCGGGCTTTCTCGTCGCGTGTTTCGACGAACCACTGCCGCAGCTCGTCGCTGATGATGTGGATATCTTTTTTGACGATCAGGCGGTCGCCGCGGAACTCGCCGTAGACGGTGCAGCCAAGGTTCACCGGGAACTCGTAGAGCGCCTCCATTACCAGGGCATAACCCGTGGTGGTCAGACGGTGAAAGTCGCGCGGCTTATCGAACTTTAGGTCGAGGACCATCGGCTCCCAGAAGACGAAGGCGTCGGTGCTCAGGTTAGGGCTTAAGCCCAGGAAGGAGCCATCGAGCTTCTGCTCCACCACTACCGGCAGCGCCAGGCTCACCAGCGAATCCTCACCGATGTAAGGCTGCTTGGTGAGGATCTCCTGCAGCCGCGCCAGCACGCGGGTTTTTTCGAAGGCCGCCAGGATTTCCACCTTCGAGGCGGTATCGGCAAGCTCTTCCGGGGCAAGCTGTTCTTTCCAGGTGTCGAGCGGGAGAACCGGATGGCTTTGCACCCGCTCGACGATCGCCCGGTAGTTGGCTACGCCTTCGGCGTAGATCGCCCGTTTGGCGGCCACGATCACGTCGGCGACCACGGCATGGAAGATCGTTCCCTGGAGCATCGCCAGGTTGGGCCGGCCCTTTTCACGCTGCACCCGGCGGAGGTAGACGTCGCGCCCGGTGGAGCAATAGGCGTTGGCCACCTCGTAGAGCGCCAGGACCACGTCGCGGTAAACCGGTTCGAGCGGCGGCTGGTGCCAGTTCCAGCCCCGCAACTCCTCGGCGATGCCGCGCTCCCGCGCCCTAGGCAGGTGGTAGCGAAGCAGGTGTTTTTTCTCCTCATCCGTGAAAAAGTACACTATCCCACGTCCCCGCAGTAGTTCCGGTACTCGCAGTCGGCGCAGCGCCCGCGCCGCCGGGGCACTTCCGGAAAGTGCTCCCGCGCGACAAGGTTCCGCACCGCACCGATCAGCCTCTTAGTGTAAAGCCGGGCCTCAGGGGTAAGCTCAATATAGTGGGCTCTTTTGTGCGGGATGAGGTAGACAAACCCACCGCGCACCGGCTGGCCAAAGTGGTCCTCTAGAAGGAGCGCGTAAGCCACTAACTGATATTTGTGGTTGAGCGCCACCCGGCAGGCATTCTTGAAATCCACCGGGAAGTTGCCGCGCGGCGTGGCGACGTACATATCGAGCACTCCTTCGAGCCCCAGGCGGGTCGAATAAAAGTAAGTGTTGAACCGCCGCTCCCCGTCGGCTAGGCCATAAGCCCGCAGCCGGCGCCGCTCCTCGAGCCGCGCGGTAGTAAAATGCTCCTCCTTGCCGATTGCCATCTTCGCTGTAACCTTTTTCTCTACCGGTGCCACATAGGTAAAATAAATAATCCGCGGGCAGTAAAGATATTGCTTAAGGTCGCCGACTTTAACGACCACCGCCCACCCCCTCAGCCTTCCGCCCTCGTCCTTTATCCCTCCGCCTTCATCCTTAATAAATCACCGGCCCTTTCTCGCCCTCCGCCGCCTGGCGCAGAGCCGCCTCCTCCGGCACCGCAATCTCAAGCATCAGCGTCAAGTCTTTGTCACAAATCGGGCAGATGATGATTTTCCCTTCGTTTTTGCCTAAAACCCGCCTCAGCCGCTGGTAAAGCTCCTGGCGGCGGTTCTGGTTGAGCGGCCCGAAAAACGCCGAATACTGGATGTGGGTAAGGCCATAGTCTTTACAGGTTTCGAAAACCTTTGTCCGGATGCGGTCGTCCGGGATGTCGTAAACCACCAGCGTCTTCATCCTTCATCCTTCCGCCTTCGTCCTACCAACTGGCTATAAAAGGCTTGTACCGCGCCTCGCCCCGCAGAAAACTCGCCACCCGCCGCGCCTGCCGCTGGATGACCGTCCGGAGTTTATGCTTTTTACCGTCGTAATTCTCCTCCGCGTCCAGGCGCTCCAGCACCCGCCGCACCAGCTCCCGCCGCGTCTCGTCGGTCAGCCGCCCCTCCTCTAACTTTACCACGCTGCCGCGTAGCAGCATCCCCAGGATTGTCCGGTCCACAATGCAGGCACGGAACTCCTCGGTGAGGTCGAGTACCAGGCTGGGCTTCCCTGGCCTGTCGGTATGCAGAAACCCGGCGAAAGGCTCCAGGCCCGCCAACGTCACCGCGCCCCAGACCTGGGAGTACAGGATACCGTACCCGTAGTTCAGCGCCGAATTAACCGGATCCTCAGCGCCCCGGCGCTCCCGGCCGACAAACTCCGCCTTTTCCCCGAGCAGGAGCCCTACTCCTTCCCAGTATTCCTGGGCGGCACGCCCCTCGATGGAAAAGAGTGTGCCCCGCAGTTCGTCTACCGTTGCCCCGCTCAAACTCCCGAGTTCGCCGCGGATCTCCTCCATCCGCTTCAGCCGCGCTTCAAGCTCCACGTAGAGCGCCGGGTCCGCCGCCCGCCGGTATTTGGCGAAGTATTTGAGAACGTTGGCCTGGTTTTTGAGCTTCCCTTCGATAAAAGCGATGGCCAGCGCCGCACCGCGCTCGTCAGTGTAGGCCAGGATCTGCTCCCGCCGTGTCACCACCGTGCCGCTCAGTTGCGGCGAGGTCACCTTGGCGTAGGGCTTGCCGGAAGAGGTGAGAAAATTTATCTGGATGCCGTGCTCGATGCATTCGCGGATCACGTCCGAGGATAAAAAAACTCCCCGCGTGGCAATCGTCAGCGAGGAAATGTCCCGGAAGGGGATTTCCTCCACCACCCTGCCCTGCTCCTTGATCAGCAGTCGCTCGCTCTTTTTGCCGAGAGTCGTCCCGAAATTCAGGATGATAACTTCAGCCATCAACTACCTCACGTACTTACCTAATAAACAACTCTTTGCTTAAAGCTTCTTTGCTGATTCTCAGATGGGCGGCTATGTCATTCAAGATATTGTTGAGCGTTCCTATTCTCAGTGGATTATGAAGGGGTATAGTAACGTGGTGTTCACCTTGCTCCGTTGTAGTAAGGCGAATGTGACTGCCTGTCCGCCGCGTAACCCGATAACCGTACCTTCCCAGAAGCTTAGCTAGTTCTTCCCCGCGTATATCCCGGGGCGCCTTCATACGGCGATTACCTCGTCTTTAACAAAGTGGAGGCGGATCATATGCGGGAGGTCTTTCTCTTCAAAATGGCAGCGGACGGCATCTCGAACAGCGGTTTTAAGGTCCTCTATGGAATCGCTTGCGGTAAAAATAGAATAACCAAGCGCCCGCGCTTCGTACCCGCCCTCAGCGGACTCTTCTACTAAGAAAATGATTTCTCTATCCATATTCAACCTCCTGAAAACCGTAAATCATATAGATTCATTTTACCACTTCGCAGGCCTTTATAAAAGCATTCATGGCAGGAAATCCAATTCCCCGGCCGTAACGGGAACACGAAAACAATCTCTCAGATATGAAGGATTTTCCCGCAAAGAGTCAAATTCTTTCCCTGAATTCACCTGCGGGAATGAGGGATATAAACGATGGAAGAGATAGTCCGCGACCTGGTTCTGATCCTTCTGTATCTTACTTCTTGGCAGGAAGACGTTGGGCTTGGCACATTCCGGAGGAGTTGGAAGGGCTACCCCTTCGAAACATTGGATAGACTGGCGGAGGAAGGGCTGATCGATAGCAGCCGCCGGGCGAAGTCGGTATGGCTGACAGAAGCCGGGGAGGAAGAGGCCCGGAGGCTCCTCGTGCAGTACGGGCTCGCGCCTCCCGATCATCCAGAAAAGGATGACCGGGTGGTTTATCTGCAGGAACGCAAAAGAAAAGAGTAGCGGCCAAGATTGACCGGTAACGCTGTTGCTTCGAATTTTAGCCGGTGCTGTTTCGGGAAAGGGGCGGGTCGCAACGGCGTCCGAGAGCGCCGGAGAACGAGCAGTTGGCTGCAGAAGCAGCATACAGAAGTTTCACGAAAGGCAGGTCAAGATGGCAAGCCGCAGAAGCTTCGGCAAGACGTGGTGGGGAAACGCCTGGATCGAGGCGATGGAAAGGATTGATTACAACACCAACAGGCTCCCCCGGGGCAGAAGATACGCCGGCGGGGGGATGGTTAAGGAGATACAGGTTGAGAACGGCGAGGTTCTGGCCAGGGTAAAGGGCTCCCGCCCCACTCCCTACAGGGTAAAGATAAGTCTAAGAAAGTTTGATGAGAAACAAAAGGCGAAGATAAAAGCAGTTATTGCCGAAAACCCCGTCCTGGCTTCCCAGTTGTCGCTGGGAAAACTGCCGGAAGAAATGCTCGCGGTGCTACAGAACCAAAAACTTCGCCTCCTGCCGGCTTCCTGGAAAGACCTCGCCGCGAGCTGTTCCTGCCCCGACTGGGCAAACCCCTGCAAGCACTTAGCTGCGGTGTATTACCTCCTAGCCAACGAAATAGACAAAAATCCCTTTATCATCTTTGAACTCCGGGGGGTAAGCGCCGGTGAACTGATGGAGGCGGCGGGTTTTTCCGCCGGGGAGACGAAAAGGGATGCCTTTATCCCTTATACCGAAGTAACCGTGCCCGCAGGCGAACAGGTGCATCAGGCGGCGCTCGACCTGGCCTTCGAGAACGCGGCAAAAGAGGCCCTATCCGCCCTTTTAACCGGTTCCCCTTTGTTCTACCCGGCGGGGGACTTCAAAAAATATCTGCTGAGGGCTTACCAAAACGTCGCCAGAGCCGTTGAAGAACTGACCCTGTCAGAAGACAGCGTTTTCTTTGAAAACGTTCATTTCTGCTTGCTTTACCCCGCCAATGCCTGTTTCACTTTGTCCGACGTCAATTTCTTCGTTTTCCCCCGCGGGGGGCTGCCGGATTTTCTTACGGGCGAAAAGTCAAGCAAGAGAATTCCTGAAGCGATCAACGGCAAGCTGGCGTTGAAAAAAACATCCGGCGAAATAACCGGCGCGGACCGCCTGCTCGAGCTTTTTGTGAAGCTGCCCTTGAACCCCTCTCTGGAAGGCAACTCTCCATCGGCGAGGTTTTTGAACGTGGCCGTCGCCGTCGCCGGGGCGCTGGCCCGGGAAGCGGCATACCTGCCGGATGTGATCACCGATCCGGACGGGAATTTCTCCGTCCGCTATCTCCCGCTGATTAACTCGGAAAAGGCAAAAGAAGCGATTGAATGCCTGGTCAAAATCATGCCTGCCGGCTTTGTTTTCCGCGAGAAGGATAAGGCCGTGCTTACCGGCCGGGAGGCCGCCCTGGAGGTCCTCTCCCTGATTCTCTCTTACCTGGTCCGCCGTTTTTCCGGCATCGAGCAGGAAGATAAGCTTTGTAACACCTTTTTCAAGGGAGCGCGCTACGCCGCCGGCCGCTTTGAGGAAAAACAGACCGCCAAAGCGGTTGCCGATTGGCTGGCCAGGCTTCACGCCCAGGCCGGAGATATTTCCCCCGTAATCAAGATAGAACTACCCGAAAAGGGAGACAAGTTCAAGCTGCAGGTAGAGGTGGAGAACAAAAACGACCCGCTGACGCCCCCTTTACCGCTGGCTCGGATCTTCGGCCGTGCCGGGGAGATATTTTCCCGCCCGGCGGAAGAGGTCCGCAGTGAAGTGGCCAGACAGATTACCCTGGCCGCCGAATACCTCCCGGGGCTGAAAGATGTTTTAAACAGCAAAGGGAAAAACCCTCTGCTCATAGAACCCTTGGAAATGGCCGATTTTTTGAGCCGGGGGCAGGAAATACTAAATTTCTTAGGAATAAGCGTGGTCGTCCCGAAGGAACTGAAAAGACTCTCTACGGCAAGGGTGGCCGTCAAAGCGGCATACAACGGCAACCAGGTCTCCTACCTTAGCTTAGAGAAAGTCCTGAATTTTTCCTGGGAAGTGGCCCTGGGCGAAACCACCCTGACCAAAGAGGAGTTTGTCGCACTGGCCGGTTCCGCTACCGGTCTGGTCAGGTTCAAGGACCAGTACCTGCTGCTCAAGCCCGAAGAAGTAAAAAGCATTCTCCAGCAGCTCAACAAACCCCTGCCCAGGCCTTCTTCCATGGAACTGCTGCGGGCTTCGCTGACCGGCGAACTACAAGAGACGGCCTTTAACCCCGACGAGGCCCTTAAAAGGGTGCTGGACGGGTTGACCGGCGGCGCTTTACGCCCGGCGGTGCCGGAGGGCCTGAAGGCGAACCTGCGGCCGTACCAGAAAAGGGGCTACCAGTGGCTCTACACAAACACCATCAGGGGTCTCGGCTGTTGCCTGGCCGACGATATGGGGCTGGGCAAAACCATCCAGGTGCTCGCGCTGATTTTAAAGCTCAAAGAAGAGAAACGGCTCGGCTCCCCGGCGCTGGTCATCTGCCCCACGACCCTGGCGGGCAACTGGATGAAGGAGTGCGTCCGTTTCGCCCCCTCCTTAAGCGTCGCCGTTTACCACGGCGCAGAGCGCCGGCTGTACACCTCCGGCACCGACATCGTAATCACCACCTACGGTGTTTTGCGCCGGGATCTCGGCAAATTCAAAAGCAAAGAGTGGAGCCTGGTGGTTATTGACGAAGCACAGAACATCAAGAACCCTAACAGCGAGCAGACGAAGGCCGTAAAGTCGCTGCCGGCGAAGGCTCGCCTGGCCCTGAGCGGAACACCCGTAGAAAACCGGCTCACCGAGCTGTGGAGCATCTTTGACTTCATCAACCGGGGGTATTTTGGAGGTCTTCCGGACTTCACCCGCCGCTTCGCCGTGCCCATAGAAAAATACCGCGACCAGGACAGAATAAACAGGCTGAAAAAGGCCGCCGCCCCCTTTATTTTGAGGAGGCTTAAGACCGACTGGTCCATCATCAAAGACCTGCCCGACAAGCTCATTACCAATGAGTACTGTCGCCTTACCAAAGAGCAGGCCGCCATCTACCAGCAGGTGGTGGACACCGCCATGCGAGAGATCCAGGAGAGCGAAGGGATAAAAAGAAAGGGCCTGATCTTCAAGCTGATTACTTCCCTCAAGCAGATCTGCAACCACCCTGCCCACTACACCAAGAAAGGGAGCGCCGCCAAGGAGCTTTCCGGCAAGGCGGAGAAAACCGTGGAGCTCATTGAAAAGATCATCCTGGCTAAAGAAAAGGTGCTGGTCTTCACCCAGTACAGGGAGATGGGGGAGTTGCTGGTAGAGATGATCAGCCAGGAACTCAAGGAGGACGTCCTCTTTTTCCACGGCGGCCTTCCGCGGACAAAGCGAGATAAGCTGGTCGAAGACTTCCAGGGCGGCGGCCGCCATCCCGTGCTAATTGTTTCCTTAAAGGCGGGCGGTACGGGTTTGAATCTCACCGCAGCCACCAACGTGATCCACTACGATCTGTGGTGGAACCCTGCCGTGGAAGCCCAGGCGACGGACAGGACCTACAGGATCGGCCAGACTAAAAAGGTTATCGTCTACCGGCTGATCACCCTCGGCACCTTCGAAGAGAAAATTGACGAGATGCTCAGCGCCAAAAAGGAGCTCGCGGAAATGACTGTTTCCGCCGGGGAGCAGTGGCTCACTGAACTCTCCGACCGTGAGCTTTTGGAAATATTCAGGATGGCCGGTAAATAAAGCGATGGTTCAGCCCTTCTGAAAAATGGCACCGGCGGTTATCCGCCACGTTAACTGCGCCATTGAAATCATTCCTCTCCGGCCGCTACCTCGTCCAGGGAGACCTCAGCAAGGGTTCCCGTCCGGACCTCGGGCTCTTCCCGGTAGAGGTATTTCAGGTCGAGATACTCCAGTGTGTAGCGGATTTTGGTGCGCAGGCGTGCATGCTTCGTAACCGTCAGCAGTTTGTCGAGGTCAACCGCCGGTTCCCACCCGTAGGCACGGGCGTGGAGCTCCGCCACCTTCTCGAGCATCCGCCGGATTTCCGCAGTCGTAAGCGATTCGAGGTTGACCGGCTCCTGTAAAAGCGTATTCAAAACCCGCCGCACCGTTTCCGCTTTCCGGGGTTCGCCCTTCGCGAGGAGCCGTGCCGGAACCTCTTCGAGGTCTGGACGCCGCTCGGCGAGAAGCCTGACCGACCAAAAACCGGAAAAGGTGCTGAAAATGGTGTAGGTTGCCTCAAGGCCGGCGCTTTCACCAGGGAAAAGAAAGCGGCCCAGATTCCAGTAAGCCTCGCCGCGCGCCGCGATACCAAGCGTGCCGACAAGTTCGAACTCGTCGAAAAGGATTACCCAGCCGGCGAAGCCGCGCACGCGGATGAGGTGCGCCAGCAGCCGGAAATAATCCCACACGTGGAGCCGCGGCGTGAATTTTTCGATTTTAACAGGCCGGCCGAAATTAAACCGGTGGAGCGACTTCAGCTCGGGCAGCGGCAGCCAGTCCCCCACAAGATCCCGGTAAAGGAGGTGCACGTGGTAGGATTCCGGAGCCTGAAAGTAGTTCCCGAGGACACAGGCAATCTTCGGGTGGAGCTCGTCCTGCGCGAAAGCAAGCAGTTCCGCGGCCACTTTGCTGTCGGGGCGGATATCGCGCAGCAGCGCTTCCAAACCCGCTTCGTTTTCACCCGGCAGGTAGGTCTCGCAGGCGACCTTGGGATAGACCCGGTCGAGACGGTGGAAAGGCGTCTCCTTGCTCAGCACCACAAAGCTGACGGCGAAGTTCCGCTGCTGGGCCAGGTTGAAGACCGTATTAAGGAAGTGGGTCTTCCCTTCCCCGTAATCGCCCCGCAAAACAACCGCGCGGGAGCCGCCCCGGGCCGCCAATCCGTCAAGGTCGCGCTGCACCATTTCGAGCAGGGATTCCCGCCCGTAAGAGAAGAGCGCCGAAAGGTGCCGTGAAGAAACACCGGAGCGCAGCGTCTCAATTATCCTTACCGATTCGAAGTCACGCATTTTCCAAGGTCCACCTTTCGTTAAAAGAGGTAGGAGCAGGCCTCACTTCTTACTTTAACCGGCTGCCGTCGCCACCGCATCCAGGTCCAGAAAATCCCGGAAGAAGTTGACCCTGCTTCCCGCCACCTCGTGTTGAATCCGGAGCCAAAGAGCCTCGTAAGAGCGGAGCCCTTTATATTCGTCTTCAGCCAACTCCCGCCGGAAGCCTAACATAATCATTAAAAAGGAAAGGGCGTCAATCCCGTCAATCAACTGGCGCACACTCTCGTAAAACTCATCGCGGGCTGCCTTGCTGTAGAGCGGCCGGCTGGTTTCTTTTTTCGCCAGCAGCACCTCTAACCCGTCCACCGCTACAAACAAACCCGCCCGCCCTCCGAGGCGCGCAAGTTCCACCAGCGACCGGAGCATTAGGCGCGCATTATACCGGTCAACCCGCGTAAAAACGTGGAAGCGCCGGATGTCGCGCAGGAGCACCTCTTCACCGCGGAGCCAGGCGTAAAGGATTTCTTTATCCGCACCGGCCAGCTTTTTCTCCCTTGCTCCGAGGAGGTCCGCTGCAAGCTGCAAAATTACGGTGGCAAAACTGCGGTTAATGAAACGGTTGCGGAAAAGGTCGCGCTCAAGCCGCTCCTGAACTGTGCGGCGCAACACCTCGGGCACACGCCCGTCCCTTTCGCAGGCCCAGGCTACAAAGTCTGTCTCCGCCGGAACCTCGCCTGCCTCGTAGCCGCAAGCCTTCACCACCCGGCGGCAGTAATCCGCGACCAGTGCCGGCAGGTCCAGTTCCCGCACCACCGCCTGGTAAAGGTTGCTGAAAAGGTTGATTTTGGCCACCGCTGCAGCATGGAGATAGCCTACCAAGTAGCCGCGCGCCGCCGCCGCGTCACAAAGCGCCTGGAGGAGCCGGGTTACACCTTCCCCGCCGTCATCCATCACCAGTTTTATCTTGCTGCCGCCCGCCTTGATGTACCCCTCCAGGTATTCTCCGGTCAGAAACTCTACAAGAGAAGGGCCCACTATCCCTCACCCTCCTTCACAAACCGCAGGCTGCCGAAGCGAAAATCGCGCCCGTGCGCGTCATAAACCACGACGGCCCGGCTGCGCGGCCGGACCGCCCCTAATTCCAGGCGGCGGCCGTCGGAAGCGGTAAAACTATCAGCCACAAAAAGCCGGTGCAGGTCAAAAGCAAACATATTCTGGGGATACTGGCGGCGCTGCGCCGGCAGCGGCGTTAAACGCTCGTATACGTCGAGAAGGGAGACTTCCAGCCCCGGTTGGATCTTAACCCCGTGGGTCGCCTGCCGCACCGATAGGATCGTATCGTAAATGGAAGCGAGGGCGTCGAGAAAACGCACGGGATCGAAGTTTTCCTTATAAAGCCGGTTTTTCTGCTCCTTCAGGTATGCCGCCAGCACCCTGGGGCGCAAAAGGCGCACCACCCGCTCGTTCACCTCAACGAAGCGCTTCTCTGGCTGGACGCGGATCCGGAACGGGAAGACCTCGTAGCCGGGAAAACTGCCGGTGACCGGGAGATCCTGGCTGCGGCAAGCGGACAGGAACTCCGCTTCAAACTCCTGCCGCAGGTAGGCCGGCACATCGAAGGACGGCAGCTTTTCTTTGAGGCGGGCCAGGGTTTCCTGCTGCTTGCCGCACGCCGCTTCCAGGAAGCCGATGGTGCGCTCCGCCTGCTCCAGGTTGCCCTCGCGCAACGCCCTTTCCAACCTGCTGATATGAGTAGAAGCCTGCCGCCGCTTCTCCAAAAGCTCCCTCCGCTCACCAGCCAACTCACGGTCCAAAAACTCGTCCAAGTTCAACCTATCAGCCACCTTCCCAACATTCTTCGACGTCCAACATTATAATCTTACCACACCTTAATCGCGTCTCCTCATTCCAAATCGCCGAGCCGGTGGATCTTCCTGCGTTTCACCCTATTCTTTCAGCGGTACAAATACATCAGGCGATGTCAATAACAACCCGGGTATAAAAGAATAATGCCGCGCATTCCTGGTAGCCAGAACGGCACTACCATCTGCAGGCAGGCTTCCACGAAGTTTTCGTATCGCAAATATTCACGACAGCGTACAGTTTTTGCGGCAGCTTTTCGCCGGCCTGGATGCGCCACGCCCGTGCTGGCGTTGAATCCGGCAACCAGTCACTGAGGACAATCCGCATGAGTACCCTGATGGGACTACAGTCATCGCCGGCCGCGCCAGTAGAAAGGACGTCGCTTCTGATGTGCAACGGCGAGAATCCGGATCTGGGTTTCCCGAAGCGAATAGATAACCGCATACGGGAACTTCGTAAGCAGCCTCCGTCTGACCCGTCCTCGAATCAGGGGGACCGCTTCCGGAAACTGTGAAATGTCAACAACAGCCTTCTGGATGCCCCTTGATAAAGGCTGCGCCAAGACCCGGGCTTTCCAGATCATAAAAGGCCGCAGCTTCGTTTAACTCGTCTTCGGCCGCCGGGTGGAACGAAACTGACCGACTCATCTTAAACGAGCCTTTGCCCGGCTAAAGACCTCTTCTGCAGGCCTCAGTTGCGCACCGCCCCGGTCAATTTCTTCGTCACGCCGGATAGCTTCTTCTATCCAGAGATTTTCCACTTCTGCTTCGGACAAGGCGTCAAGGCTAACGAGGAGTTCCCGGGCCAGCTTCGCCCGAAACTCCGGACTCAGTTTCAAAGCTTCCGCCTTTACCTCTTCAAAGCTCATCTCAAGGCCTCCCAAATTAGTCGTGCACCTGCTTCTAACGTACACCATAAAAGTAAGATAGTCAACGATCCGAAAGACCGGCAATTATCCGTTAGTGCATAAGTACCCGATTTAGGCCGACCCCAAAACATTGCAGCCCTAACTTTCCTTTCTGGCCTCCAAGGCCTTTTTGGCCACTTGGCTGGCAAAGGCGTCGC
This sequence comes from Bacillota bacterium, assembly GCA_040758635.1. GTDB lineage: Bacteria > Bacillota > Desulfotomaculia > Desulfotomaculales > Ammonificaceae > Yes71-27. The sequence goes on from JBFLVI010000016.1 coordinate 12,066, forward strand.
CCATTTGCTCTAAGTCTTTCGGCAGGGCCGCAATCCGCGGGCGGAACACCTTGGCAAACCGGCCTAATGCCTCGACAGCCCAATCCTGCAGTTGGCTGAGACGCTCCGGCGGTTCTTCTATCCTTCCATCGGTGTAAACCGCTATCCTTCTTGCCTTGGGCAATTCTTCCCAAGAGAGCTGCTGCCCCATCTCTTTTTCTATTTCGTCCTGTTGGGCGCGCAACAGCTCGAAGGCTCTCCGGTTATGTTCAAAACCCCTGTCAATGTAGAGCTCGACCCTCATCCTCCCGTCTTGCACAAAAGATATGGCGTAATTAAAACCGGTTCGTCCGGCACCCACGCTTAACCAATTTTGCGGCAAACCTTTCTTCGCCGAGGTTAGCCCAGGGATTTCCTTTTTGACTTTTCCCAAAAGTTCGGAGAAAAACTTCTGATAAGCTTCCTGCCGGGGGGAGGTCTTCATGCCCCGCTGTTGCTTCACCCAGTCGCTGGGCTGAACCACCACGTCGAAGTTGGGAGCCGGGAGAGAATCGCCGATTTTAAATACCTCCACCTGAACGCCGAAAAAAAGCTGTGCTTCGCTTGAGATCGAGTTCAACCACTCCAGCGCCTGCCGGTGTTCATCCCGGAAATCTGTTGCCACCCAGATCGCCGTCCGGGCGTCCTTTCCCGCTGCGTAGGTCAAAAGTTTACCTAAGTGATCATGGTCAGTAGGACCAAGCTGGTTTTCGATCACCACCGGGCGCCCCGAGCCAAGGTCCTTGCCCACCAGGTCAACATAGAAGTCGCCGATAGCACCTTCGGATTCCGTAATCTCAAGGTCAAGACCCAAAGCCTCCGAAAGCGCCCGGATATTCTCCTTAAGCCAGGGCGTAAAATCCCGCGCTTCGTCAGCCCAGATTTCACGCGGGTTAATCTTTTCAAGCTTCCCTAACTGTTTCATGGCAACACCTCCAGCCGGCCGCCACTAAGAATCCCTCTTAGTCAAAAGCTGGTTCGGCTGCCAAACCGCCAGCGCAACCACATTGCTTTGTTTCTACACCGGCAGCTTACCCTTTACGTAAAACTCCGGTACAGAGACCGTTTGTTCGACACCTCCTACAGATACACCACTAAAGGCCCAGTATGATACAGAAGTTCGCAGTTGGCCTCGAACTAAAAGATACCGATATGTGGCAGCCAGAATTTCGTACTGAGAAAATTGATTTACGAGTTCTATCGGTACTTGAAGGTAGGGTGTCGTACAAGTACCCTCGGAGCGCTGACCTGCAACGATTTTGGATAGTTCCACCATCTGCATCATCGTTCGTTTTTTCGCCAACATAAACGTCTGCCCAATGACGAAGCCTTCCAATTCTGTGTGACTTGGGGAAATCGCGCAGGTTAGCATTAAATGATTGGGCAGGATGCTTTCAATGCGTCCGTACGTAGGTATATAATGTGCTCTCCCGCCACCACCTGTACCTGGATAGCCCTCATCTATAACATTAAAGTCATTCATATCCACCACTCCACGCTGTTTTAGTAGCGGACGCAGATGCCTATCTACGAACAGACCAGGGATAAACCAAATTGGTTTTTGGGATATGTCATAATCGCAGAAAAAATAGTCTTCACTCGTAGACTTTTTGGCGTCCTCCTCTAAGTCTACGAACCTACCGGAATGCCGCCACGTTACTTCGCGGGTCAGGCTTGCGTAAAGCGCCTCGCTGGTGACAAAAATGTGCGTGTGATACTGCGAGCCGAAGTCAGAACTGACGTGGATGAACCGGCCGCAATTGCGTAACAGCAAGGCTCGTGCGTAAAGCATTATTATTCACCCCGCTTACCTTCTTCGCCCTCTTCCCCTTGTTCCAGCCTGGTCGCCTGAATTTATACTATCAAGCGCCTCAAGGTACCCTTTAAATGCTTCGCTCAACTTCTGTTGGATTACTTCAATATCAGAGCCGAAAAGCGAAACCGGTTGACCGACGGCGGCTTCAAATTTCAACTCATCTTTGAAGTCGGTCAGTTCACCGTTTTCCATCCACTCCAGCATATTGAGTACCGAAAATAAGGGATAACCGGTTGAGACCGCCAGAAACTTGGTTTCAAACTTACCGTGATTCGCCGAATATTTGCCATAACCGTGCTGGTCAGCTAATTTGACAGCGGTAAGGTAGCCAGCTGCGTCAAGTAAAGTCGGGCTTTCAATGATAGTGATAAATGGGAAGCGAGTACCAGCCTTGACGTACTCATAGCGATGGAAGGAAGCCTCACCACGTTCTATACTCAGGTCTTCGCCAACGGTGTTGCCAATTGCCATCTGTTCCGGTGAGTCGTCGGTTTGAATACATTCGGCGGCATCTTCAACGGAGAAAGTATCAAAATAGCGAATACGTGAAAACGTTGCTCCTTTACCCGCTTCTAGACCCCCGAAAAGTGAGCAGTTCCAACAGGCGATGCATAGACCATCGGGTATGGTACATTCTTTGCCGAATTTACGGGTAAAGAAATCTTGCCACCCGTTATCTGTCTCCACCTCCACCATCTCACGAAATAGGGTCATATGCGCCCGCCGTTCGATGCCTTTAAGCTTACGCCCGATAAACTCAGCGCGCGTCCGGCCAAGCAGGTCAAGTTTATCCACGTAGGTTTCGTTGGAGTAGCCCGCGTGCGACACAGGTAGAAAGCGGCTCGTCGCCGTCTTAACCCCCACAATTGTCACAACCTGCCGTGTATAGATGGCTTGGGCGATCTTCTTTCCCTTCACCTCACGTGGTATTAAAATCTCCGCGTCCGCTAATTGTTCAATAAATTGTTCCACTTTGGCATTCATGCTCATAGCTATCCCTCCTTCGAAATTTCTATCTCTTCTTGACTCTCAAGCGCCATTGCTTCCTCAGATGGAGCAACAAACTCTTCGCCCCGCAGTATCTTTCGGTAATACGCAGCATTGGAAATGAGACTCGCTTTCGCATCAGCAACGATGGTGTCCCATTCCTCTGAGTATACTTCCTCTAACTTCTTCACCTCTTCTCTAATAGAATCAGGTAACGCCTTCTCTATAAATTCAGCGTCGATGGCTTCAGCATTGCCTTGATGCTTTACGCAATAGGCGTTTACCAATACCCGGCGTGGATAAAGGTATTGGAAGACCCGCGCGTAGAGGCTGGCGCGCAGGTGCTGTAGGTTCGGCTTTTTATTAAATACCTCCTTGTATTGTACCATCCAATGGAATAGGGCTTGTAGTTCAGGATAGTATCCCTCCCTAACAGAAGGGCTTTCGATCTCGCGCAGTATACGACTTTCCCACTCTTTAAAACCTGCCTCCACGTCGTTATATCGCTGGATACTGCCGAACAACAAGCGGGGATATTTTTCAAACTCCGTGGGCGCTATTCTCTGCGGCCGTCCCGACGCATCACGCTTCCAGCCTAATTGACGCGGCAGTAACCCCAAACCATCCAGTGTACGGAACAACCGCGGACAAAACTCATCCAGTTCGTTGCGGTTAATGCTCAATGCCACGTCATCTCACCTCCTGAAATTTTGAGAGTCGTTGGATAAACTGCGCATATTCGGTTAAATCCTGGGCCTTCCAGTCTTCCCGGTAACCCCCAGCCAGTCGCTTATAACTGCCTTTGGTCTGTCCGAGAATTGTACTATCACGCATCACAGAAGCAAATGTCCCTAACGGGTCCCGCAGTAGCTTCTCGGCGAGCACCACCTTCCGTACGAAGCCTTTGCTACCAGTTTCCCAAATTAGTTTCCACGCCAATTGTGTAACGACTTCGTATTCATTTTGGGCTTTCTTCACACTAATTGGCTCATTGCGAACATAGAATGTATCACGTTGGAAGGCATCGGAGGTTAGTGTAGGAAGCGACTGGTAGTAAAACGGTCCATCACACCCGCACAATTCACGCAGGAAGGATAGCAGCGCTATCACTGTCAGACGGCTATCGGAAAAACGGCGCTGGGCAAAATCGTGTTCCTTTGCATCGCGTGGCGGGCGGATTTGCGGCAACACAAAGAGAATCATCCGGTAACCACCCATGCCCAGTCCCAAGACGTGTCGCTCGACTCTGGTCTCGGAAAGCTGGATATTAACGAGCATATCCAGGGATGGGTTTTCCATAGGAAAAAATGATTTTCCCAAACCCTTTAACCAGGGGCAAACGTTGAAAATGTCCCTCTCCGTCTCCGTCAAATCGACTTGTACTTTTTGAAGTTCCACCTCCTTCTCAGCAAGATCTCTTGCCAAAGCTTCTCTTTTCCTCTTGTCTTGCTCACGCTCGTGTTTAGCTTGCAGTTCGCGAACTTGTTTCGCTACTTCTCGGCGTATGTACTCGGTGTCCCGGTGCTGTCGTACCAGGCTCCAAATCAAGTCAATCCGCTGTACTAAGAGATTAACTTCTCCATCAGTATGCTTACCGTAGTGAAAGATCAGGTTATAATTCTTAGGAACCTGCGGCTGACCAACGGCTTCAGAGCCAATAAGCTTTACCATTAAATAGGTGCATATCGCACAGCGCAAGCACGCTTTCGGACCCTCCTCATTTTTTTGTTTACCCGATTGATTGTGAAACCGGTGGGTGTTCTGACCCATCAAGATACTTTTGTCCTCGGTTTCCGTAGTTTTTGCACCGCAAACGCGGCAACCAATATTAACTGCCTCTGCCCGAGAACTCAGCATCTGGTAACCAAGCAATACGCCATCGAGAAGCTTGTCGGTCAGCGTCCTATTGTCATAGTTAAGAAATTTACTGCGGATGTAAGGCATTCGCCAATTTTCAGGATCTGATTCAACTTTCTCGCCGAGTTTCGTTACCACCTGCTTTATTAATCTCCGCAATTGAGTAGAAGAAAAAGTTCGTCCTTTACTCTGCATAAGCGAATCTTTGATGATCACTTTGACGGCAGCAGCATCCTCCAGCTCAACGTCATCATCCAGGTTAAACGCTCGCCGGAAGTCGTTTACATCAACTACACCATACTGTAGCAGTAACCGTGCAAGAAATAGATAAGGACTTTGCATCTCTGCCCCATCATGGCTGTAAAAGAAAGATAGGTTAGCCATGATGGAGGTGGGGTTGCGATCCATAGGGCTATTCTCAATTTTACGGAGTAATGATTCGCGCACCGTTCTTTCAAGTCGCGCTTCAAAATTCCTGGGCATTATAAAGACCGGGAAAGGCTCAACGTTTGCTTTCTCAAAAGCAAGCATTGTTTCTAACGAACCGTAAATCCCGCGTGCCTCATCCTGCTCGCCAAAGAACAGGTCGGGCAAACCACGCTCGACCTCACCGCGGAATAATTCCGCCAATTGTGCTACGTTGGAGGTGGTACGTACCAAGAAGTAGTAATTTCCCAGATCATTTGCCACCAGTTCGGCTTTCCCAAACTCACCAAGGGTAACAGCACGGGCAAAAGCCTTGTTCAGAAAATCGTTAAGTAAGATATTTCCGAGAAATACTTCTTCGCGCTGGACGAGGGGCGAAAAGAAGCGTACGAATAACAATTTTTCGCCGTTCGGCAATGGTTTTTCCCAGTAGGCAACTTGGTGCAGGATGCTCTCGGCAACCTGCTTTTCCGTAACTACGTCCTGAACTTCTAACTTTTGAATTACATCTTCGGCTTGCTGCTGAACAATATCTACGAGGTTCTCCATCAGGCCAACCCTCCTGCCAGTAAAATAAGTAAATCACGCAGCCCATAGGTACGCAGCTCGTATTGCTTCAGACTTTCCTCAACAATCTCTGGTGCTCCTTCCCGGAGTAGCACTTCAATCAAGTCCCTCAGCGACCGGGCGTTGTCAATTATCTCCCCGGCGTTCCGGATTCCTTGCTCGTAGCAAAACGAACTGAGCAAGTCAGCAATAATAACCAGTCCTCCAAGCGGGTGGTATTTAAATAATAAGTCGGCCAGTGTAACACGTCGCTTTTCACCATAATTGAACACTGTCCATTCTCGGCGAATACGCGGGAGAATTTCTCCGTTGCGTTGCTCGAAGGACAGGTAAAATAACCCGTGATGTGTTATCGCAAACGCCAACGCATCTTCTATGTGGACCCCTTCTGTAAACCCATAATTGAGCGTATCTTCTAAGTGCACTATCACTTCCTTCTCCGCATCCCGAACTAACTGTTCAAAGTTTAATGTACTCGCCTCGTGTTTCACCCGCCTGGGGGGTAACGGCTTACCGTCACGGGCAGCTTGTAACATCGCCTGAAAGTCAGGGTCGAGCTTCCCGACATCGTGGATAAATGTCGCAAATAGCAACTGGTCGCGTTTTTGGTTTGGATAGTCAGCAGGAACGAACCGGTTATTAGTCAAAATTTTGTGCGCAATTTTCACACAATCCATCGTATGGTCATACAGCGTCTCGCCGCCGTGCGAGGACTTACCAAGGTTGTTTTTAAATTCGGCTACTAACATAGTCCACCAGTTCCTTGTAGGCAGCAAAGCATGCCCCCGTCATATTTTCGAGAATTACCATGGCCTTTGCCCATTCGAACCGTAACCTGTTCCAGTCGTAGTACAACTCTTCCCAATTGGCAACTTTTGCGCCTTCCAACAACCTGCGCGTTTCCTCAGCGTCCTTCCAACCCCATAACACGAGGCAGGTCTGGTTAGGGATGAATAGCAAATTACCCTCGGCATCTTTCACTGGTTCGTCAGTAGGCATCTCTAAATCTCGGTCAATTCGTGACAAATAAACGTCGCCATGTAATAGGATGAGATACAAGGGCTGTTTCTCACTCCATTTTACGTTTTCCAGAAGTTTACCGACGTGATGCAGCCCAATCCTTTTACCACTAAACGTATTTAGCTTTTCACCCTGCAAAATAAACAAATGGTTGCTTGCTTTCAAAGTCTCTATTAAGTTTACAACCACATCGAACTTCGCCCGCTGAAAAATCAAGCTCGTAAACCACGTCTTCGCCCGCGCGACTTCAAACGGTGAATCGGCCGGACGCAGGTCCTCATCATCTACATAGCAAAGCAGATAGAATGGGGCCTTGGTCACGCCGTCGCGCAGCGTAATTTGTGGCATCGTACTGCGTAAGCCGAAGCCCAATTGTATGTCGGCCGCGCGTAGTTGATCGGCAATTGGTTCCGCAGCTTCAAGATCGGGAGCAACATTTAATTGTTCGCCGATGCGTCCCAGTTGCTCATTGACAAGATAGTGACTGGCGTCGAGGAGTTGTGAAACCACCGCGTAATTGCGCCGAGGAAAAACTTCGGTAATTCGGGCAGAGAAGTCTTCACGATTTATCCTTGCATTGTTAAGTTCGCCAAGGGCAGCGTAAACATCGCCACTTACGAAGACGATAACCTTACTATTACTTCCATGCCGTCCTACACGCCCGAAGCGCTGCAGGAATGAGCTGCCTCCGCACTCTTCAGTGATAAGAGTATCCGCTTGAAAATCCACCCCGACCTCCACAGCGGCTGTAGAAATAAGAACTGCCTGATCGAGATCGGAGAAAACGTCAATCAGTCCTTCGCGGGCATGTCTGGCCATGCTACCTGAATAGACGATAACAGGTACGTCGGTCCCTTTCCACAAGCCAATATGACGGCAGTCCACGTCCAATTCACCGGATTCTATACCGGACCTAACCACCTCTCGCAGCTTGGCTGCCTTATCTTTTCCTACCGCCCAATCTAACCAGCGTAGGTAGATAGGACGATCACTCAGGTTTCGCGCCGGGAGTCGTGCTGGATCGGCAGTCAAAGTCATCTGGAAAGAAAGCCGTTTAGTCAGTAACGATGCCAACTCTCTGTCGAGGCCGGAGTTAACAAAAGCATCCGTCAGTTCAGTTAACTCTTTTGCTTTACAGGAAATAGGATTGTCGGCGGTCTCACCCAACTTTTCGATTGTGTTCGTAAGCCATTCGTCTACGATAGTTTGTTGCTTCTCCACTTCTGCTGTACCTTCCAAGCGTTTACGTAAAACAGCAATGATTCTACAAAGTAGGGGCCGATTGTTTAAAAGCGACTCCCACGTTTCCGTTGGTTGCTGAGTCCGTTCCCACAACGCGCGCTTGATGCGCCAGCATTGTCGCTCTAATATTTCCGCTGTGTACCTTATGACATCTTCTAATGATAGAGAGAGTACTATGCCATCTGGAACATCGGCGAGAACGACATCCTCTTCACGGAACAAACGCCGATTCAATTCGTCAACCAGTTCTTTCTCAATACCTGTTTTCTCCAACCATTTGTTCAGTGCCCCTAATGCTACCTTGCCGAATTTCAAGCGGTGCTGGACGGGAATTGCGGACGCCTCCCTCACCTTATACTTCTCAAATAACTGGTGTGCCATCCGGGCGGAGTTGCATACGACGAGCACCTTACGCTGTCCCGCATCAAGAACCTCGTTAACCGCACCCACAATCTGCTCAGCGCGGTCAAAACGCCCGCTGGCCCGAAATTCTACTTGGACGTCAGAACACTTAGAACGTCCGAAAATAGGGTTTGCGCCGTTAAGCAGCCTCAGTTCCCTGGTTGGCGTAGCGGTAAGTACATGTAACTTCGGTGTCTTGGCCAGATAGGATGCAAGGGTCTTAACTCGTTGCCACAGGTGTCTGAAGTTTTGCAACATCAGCCCGTTGAACAGGTGCGCCTCGTCAAGAACAAATTCATCTACCAGAGCCAAGCCGTAAATAAGCAGGCCGCTGTACTTCACATTCTTACGGAAAAACCAGTAGACCTCGTCAGGGGTTGCCAGAATCACCGGCTTATTAAGAGAAGCTATTAGTTCTGTTCGGGACATTCCGCCTTGGAGTTGACCCACCTCCAGCCCGGTAAGGCGGGCCAATTCATCCATTACTCTTCGCTGGTCCTCCATCAAAGCAACGGTGGGATACATAAAGAGTGCTTTACGAATGCGCCCCGTAGCCAATTTATAGAAGATGGGTACGGCGATAGCCAAGGTCTTCCCGGCTGCCGTCCCAGCTACCAAGAATATTTCCTTATCTTGCATTAATAAATTAAACACTTCAGCCTGATGCCGGAACAAAGGATAATGCCGCCCGTCTTTGGCTTGAGTGTAAGACTGAAAAAGCTCGACCAACGGGAGTGCCGTTCCGTCAAGTTCCACTCGCTCCGGAGGTTGATTTGTAACCGTAAAAGATACGGGCATCCAAAATACACCCCGAATTATTGCCTGGTGGCCAATACCCATAAAAACTAACCTTTAAGTTTTACAACAAGCAGTACCATACCAATTACTAACCTGTAGCGAAAAGTACATCCGGCAACAATTGCTAACAAGCTCACTTACGGCACAACCCCCTTTTTAAATCTCTTAATAAACGGTATTCGGCAATTTGTCGAAATAGACATGAATAAATGATGTAGTGGCTTCATAAAAATGTGTTTAGCAACGAGGGGGCCGACCTTGGGTATGCTCTTTTCAGAATAAAGACAGAGCCACTTGCCCTGCTAACAAAGGGACTGAAATCCTTTTTAAATATCTTGTGATTCAATCGCCCCGATGACAAGGGGACTGCAGTGGGTAGTGCCTCTTCTACTGCTGTAGCGGGCACAGCCCAACCTAACGCTGTGGCGGCTGCGGCTACGCCTCCCCCTACCGTTCTTTTTGCACCGGCTCGATATCCAGGTCGTTCAGCCACTCGCGGATCCACTCAGACATTGCGGCTGATTTGTAGTCGAACCAGCGGTCGCGTTCTTGCGGGTAGTCGGCAAGGACGCGCTTGAAGCGGCCGAAGGTGTCCCTGCCGTCTAGGGCAACTTCTGACTTCCTCCCGCAACCGGCGGCCGGAGCCGCTTCGACAGACTGCACCATGAGGTCATTGATCGTCTGCATCGTAATTCGACGCCTGGTTACTTTTTCCTCCCTTGCCAGAGTCGTTTTGTCTAAGACCGCGTTTTTCAGCGCGGCACTGTGCGCTTGAACTGTTTATACCACGGCAACGGGTACCCTGCGGTTCCCGTTTCCAAAACGAGCTTTCCTTCTTCTTCCCGGTGTAGTAAGATTAATTATGGATTCATCAGTAGGAGGCTTAATCGTGGAAGAGCTTTTACGGCAGATTATTGCTAAGCTGGAGGGTTTAAACCAGGGCCAGCAGGCCCAGAACCAACGGCTGCAACGCTTAGAGGAGGGGCAAGAGGCGCTGCGCACCGACGTAGGCAGCCTCCGACAAGGCCAACAAAGCCTGCACGCCGATGTGAGCAGTCTCCAGCAGGGTCAAAAAACCCTGCACGCCGACGTGAGCAGTCTCCAAAAGGGGCAGGAAGGACTGCGCGCCGACGTGGGTAACCTCCAACAAGGACAAGAAGCACTGCGCGCCGACGTGGGCAGCCTCCGGCAAGGGCAGGAAAATCTGCAAAACCGCCTTGTTACACTGGAAGTCCGCTTAGAAAGCGAGGTCTTTGAAAAGATCAGGGCGCTCTTCGACACCCGCCAGGTTCATCTGGACTATTTTGAGAGCCTCCGGGATGCGCTAACCCGGGTGGAAGAAAATATTGACCACCTAATCCGCAGAGAACGACAGCAGGATATCCGCCTCGATGAACACGACCGGGAAATCCGTCTGCTCCGTTTGCGAAAGTAAAAAAAAATGCTTTAACTGCCGCAACCAAAGATTATGCGGCAGGGTTCCGGATTAAGACCCGGTTTCCCTGCCAGCCAATACCGTGTTTACAGCACGTAGCATAACCTTCCGGTTCCCGTTAGCCCAAAGCATTGTAATCCTTTATGTGAAACTTTAGTCTTCGACAAACCCTGGAACAACCAGTGTCTTAAGACCGCAATCAGGGAGTGCTTCGCGGATCAGTTCGTAGTGCCGGTCGTGGTGTGCCAGTACACAAGAGTGGACAATGGCAAATGCAGCGATTAGAACGTTAATTAATGGAAGGGTGCGGCCTTGTCGCCTGAGGTTAAAAGCCAGGTCGGCCGCTTGATCACAGAATATATTTTGGTGCCGGTGCGACTTTGTGCGGCAACTCAATTCTTTGACAGCCCTCCGAACCCAAGATTTCCGACAGCGTTAACTTGAGGGATATTGCCGCCAACTCCGCCCGCGTTATGGCTTACCACGCCTTGAAGCTACTTTTTGCGAAGAAATCTAAAAAAATGAAAGAAAGGAGGTTGAAGAGAACGGTTGTTTCGGGGCTCCCGTTTATCACTAATACAACGGGGCTCTTACCAGTTTTAAAGACCGCCTTTGGACCTACTCACCTGTTCCCGGCGAATTTACTTCCGCCGCCCGGCGGTGTTCCTCCGCCAGTTGCTGCCGCAGGCTCGGCGGCTCCAGCACTTCCACCCGGCTGCCGTAGTACAGCAGCCAGTTCATGAACTCCGGAGTGACGGCCACGTGCACCCGGAACAGGATGCTGCCGCCGGGCTGCTTTTCCACCTGCTGGCTGGAATGCCAGAGTTCTTCCGCCACCCGGCGCCCCGCTTCCGGCGCGAAGCGCAGCACCACGTCCACTGCCTCACTCGCTTCTCCGCGCATTATCCCCCACGCCGGCCCCAGGTAAGAAGCCAAATCGAAGTCCTCCGGAACGCGGTAACGTTCGTCCAGCAGCGTGGCCTGGCGGATGCGGTCTATTTTAAACATCAGCACGGCCTCGCGCCATTCGCAGTAAGCGATCAACTGCCAGCTTCGCACGTAGGGCATAAGGTGGTAGGGATGGACGACGCGCTCGTTTGCCTCACCGCCCCGGGAATGGGTTTCGTAGATCATCTGCACCTTGCGTCCTTCCAGCAGCGCCCGGTTAAGCACCACCAACATCTGCTGCCGGTGTTCCCGCTGGGCGGTGAGAACCGGCGGCTTGACCGTTTGCCGCAACAGCGGCGCGAATTCCCGGGGGAACAACGCCTCCAGCCGGCCAAGCGCTGCTACCAGCTCCGCCGACCCGATGCCGGAAACCTGCCGCGCCGCTTGAACAGCCAGCAGCAACGCCAGGGCCTCGGCGAAGGTAAACTGCAACACCGGCAGGCGGGGCGTTTTTTCAAAATAATACCCTGCCGGCGAGCGCGCAAGCGAGAGCTTAAGGCCGTGCCGGATTATTTCCAGGTCCTTCTGGATCATCCGCTCGCTGATTGCAAAGCGGGCTGCCAGGTCCCGCCGCAGGTAGCGCCGCGGCGAAGTAGTAATGAGTTGCACCATCTCAAGGATGCGCGCAACGCGCTTTGTTTCTTCGTAAAATCGCCCCCGACCAGGCAGGTTATGAATCTTGCCTCGCCTCCTTGCAACACCATCCATAGCATAGCAGCGGGAATCCTGCAGTTCCCATTGCTAAAATGCTGAATTCCTCTCTATTTTCTCAACCAAAAACTTCCCCTGGCCGAAAACGGTGCCCTTGCCGACGTGCAGCAACTCCCCCAGGCGCAAAAGCGGCCAGAAGGCGGCCACCGGGCCGGAGTAGACGGCTTCCCCGACCAGGCCGCCCAGCGGGACTTTTTTGGCCTGGCGGGAAGAGTAGCGTTCCCACTCGAACCAGCGGGTGTGGTTTTTAACCAACTCGATTCGCGTTGCGTTCTGGATGATGGCTGGGAAGTCAGCTTCGTAAGCAAAACCGTGGTGGAAGTAGCACAGTGACGAGATGCGGCGGAGTAAATTGCGGACAATGGTGTGAAATTCGGGGGTGCGGATAGGTCGGCTTTCATAAGTAATCCGTGTAGGGGTAAGGAATTTTATGCGTATCGTAGCGTGAGCCCCGTCACTTTGAGAAATTTCCCCGGCAGCCCACAGCCAAATGCCCCGCGCGGTGATGCCCAAATCTTTAGGGCGCACCACCCGGTCCGCCTGGTAATAAATCACAGCGGTTTCCCCGGTAAGCGGGTTTGCTACGGTGATCTGGTCCAGGACGAACGGCCGCCGGCCCTGGCCGATGCCCTGCCGGCCGAACTCGTCGAGGGTGACGATAAAGTAAGGTAGGAGGCCGGCCGCCCGGCCGAAGAGCACCAGGCTGAAAACTACCGGCTCGTCGGGCGCGTATTCGTTCTTCGGATCGAGGGGCGGCTCCAGAATGAACGGCCGGGGGATGCTCGCGTAATTGCGCAGGGCCTCGGACCCGGCTGGCGGCTCACTCTCGAAGACCAGGGCGTAGGGACATTCCGTTTTCAACGGACAGGGACGGCACTGCCGCGTCCCGGTGCTGCATACCAGGCGCTGAAAGGTGCCGGCAAAGCCGCCGCGAAAGGTCGAACCTTTATACGGGGGCAGGACAAGACCCTGCGGCCCGGCAACAAGCCGGATATCATAGCGGGTGAGTGTCAGTTTTTCCGGGCAGGGGATGGCGATCATTTTACCTTACCATAAATTTGTTTCTTTACCTGTTGGGATTCGATAGCCTTGCCGTTTCTCCTGCACAGGTATTACTGATCTTAGCACAACAGGGACGTGAAAGCTTCCGGCAAAGTCAGTTTTACGCGAAATCTCTGCTTACCGCGTCTGTTCGCAACCCACACGCGGAATTCTTTTTTTTCCCCGCTGTTCGTACCATTTATCAGACCACGTCTTCGAAGGAGGCCGAAAATCAGGTGCGACTCAAAATGCTGGCGCCGCTCTCTTTCCTTTTAACACTCTCGGTTCTGGCCTATACCGCAGGGCACTGTTCCAGTTGGCAGGTAAAACCCGGTTCCGACAAAGATTCCAACACCACGGAGATCTTGATTAACTTCCTCCTCCCCATGCGGCAGGACCTCCTGATCGGAAAAGTAACCGTGACGCCTGAAATTCCTTTGACGGCGGTCTCCTACAAAATCAACTGGCTCGGTCCCACCACCATGATCCTAAAAATTCAGCAAGCGGGGTTTCCGCAGGGACAACTGCTGAACTTCCAAATCAGCGGCGCCCCCTCGCTGCTCCCGTTCATCAAGAAGAGCGTCAACGGAAAATTCCGGCCGCCGGTTTCCCTGAAGCTCTTGACCGCGCTCAACCTGACAAACATACCCTCCCGGGGCCCGGTCCCCATCGTCTTCAACACCCCGGTTGACCCGGAAAGCATGGAACGATTCGTTGTTCTCCCCGTGCCGGGGCGCCTGCAGCCGGTGCGGTTCTCCGTGGACGGCCAGAACTGCGTTGACTACAGCCGCTGGCAGTACTTTCCGGGCGCACCCCTCGAAAACGACAAGGCCTACCGGATCATCATCCGCCCGGGTCTGCACAGCATGAGCGGAACAATGCTGCGCACGGGCCAGGAAATAACCTTCACTACTGCAAAAGCCCTCCGCGTTCTCAGCACCAGTCCGGGTGCAGGCGCCGACCGGGTTCAGCTTTACCAGGAGATTAAATTCCTGCTCGGCCAGGAGGTCTCTGCCGCCTTCGTGAGGGTCACCGATCTCCGGGAGGAGATTGACGTGCCGGGTGATACAGAGATTACGCAACGAACGGTCATTTTTCGGCCGGCGGGTGTATTTATGCCCGGCAAAACATACAAGGCGAAGCTGCTGGCCAAATCAAAAGACAACGAGCCGCTCGACGAGTACGAGTTCTCTTTTACGACGGTGGATATGGACGAGAGAATCTGGGTGGAGGTCAAGTTAGGCGAAAGACATACGGTGACGGTCTACCGGGGCAGCCGGTGCATCCGGCACATGGTCGCCTCGGGCGGGCGCCCGGAAACCCCTACCCCGACGGGTGTCTTTTATACGCAGGACCGGGGGTACAGCTTCTGGTCACACCGCTTTCAGGAGGGGGCCACGTACTGGGTACGGTTGCGCGGGCAGTTGTTGGTTCACTCGGTCCCCCGGGACAGCCAGTGGAAAATCAAAGAAGAAGAACACGCCAAACTCGGCCTCCCTGCCAGCCACGGCTGTATTCGCCTGGACGAAAAGGACGCCAAGTGGTTTTTTGAAAACATCCCCCGGGATACGCCGGTTATTATCCACGACAGGACTTAACCCCTTAGCCAGCAAGATTAATTTTTTCTGCTAAAAAAAGCAAGCAGTACAAGTTGACCGGCGGGTCAGCCCTTTTTAGAGTTTCGGAGGGACCTGTAGCCACCCCTTCAGCTTGCCGTACTTGCAGATATCATCAAACACCCGTAACTCTTCTGTAATAAACCTGATGAACATTTTCCGCAGGCCGTCGTTGGAAATTGTTGTCCGTACCGCGTGAATCTCGGAACTCAAGACATTCTCGATACCGGTTAAAACCGATTTGAAGATGAACCGGTCGTTAAACACTTCTCCGGTAACCGGAACATTTGAGCTCTTCGGAGGTCGGTAAGGCAGGGGCAACTTGAACGCATCCATCATTTCTTCTAACTCGCCTGTCTGCCTTTCCAAAAGATTCATTAACCCCTGGCGCAAAAAATACTTTAAATCAGGGTCATGAACGCAATTTTCCCATATTTGCGTGTGTTCGATAATGTCGTACCTGGAGAGTAAATGATTCCACAACACGTGCGCTTCTCCGGCATCCAGCACAGTTGGTTTAGCCGTTTCCGGTTTTCCGATATGGATATTGCCTATCTGCATTTGCGAATTCCTCCTTTAATGGCTGCTTATTTGTAGTATGGCGTGCAGAGGGGCTTCGTACGCGGCGTTTTACCTCAACCGATTCATGACCCGGAAAGCGCAAACCAGCTGAACCCTCCTCAAACCTTCTTTAAAACTTGTTTGATTTCGGGTAAAATCTTCTCAAGCGCGACATGGGCGGAGGGTTGGGGTAAATTGCGGATCGTTGTAAGCATCACCGGTGCTTCGGGGGTGATTTACGGGATCACCCTTCTCGAGGCGCTGAAGAAACTCGAAATCGAAACACACCTGATCCTGAGCAGGCAGGCGGAGGGAATAATCGCCCTGGAGACATCCCGTACCGCGGCAGACGTGCGGGCGCTTGCCTCCCACGCTTATAGCGAAAGCGACTTCGACGCGCCGCTGGCCAGCGGTTCGTTTTTGTACCACGGGATGGTAATCGCGCCGTGCAGCATGAAGACCCTGGCCGGCATCGCCGCGGGGTATGCCGACAACCTCATCCAGCGCGCCGCCGACGTAACCATCAAGGAGGGGCGCCGCCTCGTGCTTGCACCCCGGGAGTCGCCCTTCAGCGCCATCCACCTCGAAAACATGCTCAAGCTCGCCCGCCTGGGCGTGGCGATCGCGCCGCCTGTACCGGCCTTTTACACCAGGCCGGAAACCATTACCGACCTCGTTGAGTTCACCGTTGGACGGATCCTTGATCTGCTGGGTGTGGAAAATCAGCTTTTCAGGCGGTGGGCCGGGACGCCGGTTGGAGAACTCTGAAACCCCGGCAAGCCGAAATGTGTAAAAGGAATGGAAACTCCTGACGGCGGAGCAGTATGCGAACCGCCGGCTTCTTTTTTGAGGCGGCTTCCCGGGGGGTTTAATCCGCCGCTGACCGGGCTGCCGCGCTTCCGGGACGGCCGCAACTGCCGGCCGGTTCCCGGCGGGAACCGGAACCGCCTCCTTAAATCATGAAGCGGTTCATGATGTAGGTGGCAAGGCTGAAGTAGATCAGCATGCTGCAAACGTCCATCAGCGTGGTGATGAAAGGTCCGGAAGCAAGCGCGGGGTCAACCCCGAAACGGTTTATGATCAAGGGCACAAAGCTGCCGATGACGGCGGCGATAATCATACTTAAAGCAAGCGAGACCCCGACGATTATTGCCAGCAGCACCTCCCCCTGCCAGGCGTAGGCGACGAAGGCCAGAATGAGGCCGGAGACAACACCAACAAGCGTTGCCACTTTTACCTCGCCCAGGAGTACTGCCAGTACTTCCCTGGGTCCCACCTCACCGGTTGCCAGGCCGCGGACCACAACCGCCAGGGTCTGGGTCGCCAGGTTGCCCGGTCCGCCCGCCATCACCGTCATGAAAAAGGCCAGCGCCGTGACAGCGCTAAGGGTGGCGGAAAAGTTCGCAATGACGTTCCCGGCCAGCAGGCCGCCAAACAGAAGCACGATCAGCCACGGAAGGCGCCTGCCCGCCCGTACCAGCGCCCCGGCCTCGAAATAACGCCCCTCGTATTCGATGTTTGCCAGCCGCAGAATGTCCTCGGTCGCCTCCTCTTCAAGTACGTCCAGGACGTCGTCCACCGTTACAATCCCGAGCAGCCGGTGCTCATCGTCTACTACCGGCACCGCCAGAAAGTCGTACTTGGCTACAATGCGGGCGACTTCCTCCTGGTCGGTCCGGACGTTGACGCTGACCACCTCAGTCCGCATGATGTCCGCCACACGGGTGGAGGGCGAAGAAAGGATCAACTCCCGGAGTGAGACCACCCCCACCAGGTGGTTCTCCCGGTCCACAACGAACACGTAGTAAATTGTCTCCGCGTCCGGGGCGGTGGCGCGCAGCCGGTCTATGGCCTCCTGGACGGTCAGATCTCTCCGGACCGCCACATACTCGGTGGTCATGATGCCGCCGGCGGTCTCCGGCCCGTACTCTAACAGTTCCTGCATGTCCTCGGCCTCGGCCGCTCCCATCAAAGAGAGAAAACGTTCCCGCTCCTCCTGCGGCATTTCCCCGAGCAGGTCCACGGCGTCGTCGGGCGACATCTCCCGCAGGATCAGCGCCGCCCGCCATTCCCCCAAACCCTCGAGCAGCGCGGCCACTTCCGTCCGGTCAAGCTCGTAAAGCACGGCGGCCGCCTTGGACGGCTCGCACAACCGGATCACCTTTATCTGCTGGGCGAGATTGAGTTCCGGGAGCGCCTCGGCGAGGTCGGCGTAATGCACCTCGCGCAGGAAACGCCGCAGCCCCTCCGTCGGACCAGCAGCCAGGTAGTGGCGGAGCTTTTCCAGAACATCCTTTGAGTTAGCGGTCACTTTCCCGCCTCCAAAAAGAAAAGCCTCCGTCTTTCTGTGGGAAGGCTTCCGAGACCCTTCGTCCTTTACACTTTAGCAGTTTCAATACGTGATGTCAATTCGCGGGGCGAGAGTTTCCCGGCTTTTCCCGGCGCTACTCCGGCAAATAGCCGAAATGGCGCAGGAAGGCCTCTTCCCGCCGCCAGTGCGGCCTGACCTTCACCCAGAGATCCAGGTAAACCCTGGACCCAAAAAGCGCCTCGATTTCCTCCCGGGCAAGCCGGCCGATTTTCTTGAGCATCTGTCCCCCCTGGCCGACCAGGATCCCTTTGTGCGACTCCCGTTCGGTATAAACCACCGCCCGGATGTAAAAGAGGTCTCTGGGCCGGGGAACCATCTCCTCCACCACCACGGCCACCCCGTGCGGCACCTCTTCCCGGGTGAGTTGCAGGATCTTCTCCCGGATCAGCTCCGCAATCACCAACTGCTCCGGCTGGTCGGTCACCGTTTCCGCCGGGTAGTACCGGGGCCCGGGCGGCAGTTCCGCTGCAACCGCTTCCACCAGCCGGTCGGTGTTTTCCCCCGTCAGGGCGGAAACCGGCACGATCGCCCGAAAATCATGCTTGTGTTGCAGGTCGTCAATCAGCGGGAGGAGCGATTTTCGCGGCACCAGGTCCGCCTTGTTGATGCAAAGAATCGCCGGCGTTCCCGCTTCCTTTATCCGCTCCAGGATGAAACCGTCTCCCGCCCCGAAAGCGGCGTGCGCCTCCACGAGAAACAGGATCAGGTCCACTTCCCGGAGCGTTCCGAGTGCCACCTTGACCATGTACTCGCCCAGTTGGTGGCGCGGTTTGTGGATGCCCGGCGTATCCAGGAAAACGATCTGGGCTTCCGGGAGCGTCAGGACGGATAAAATCCGGTGCCGGGTGGTCTGGGGCCGGTCGGAAACAATGGCCACCTTGCGCCCCACCAGGCGGTTGAGCAGGGTTGATTTGCCCACGTTGGGCCGGCCGACGATGCTGACAAACCCGGAACGGTGCTCCTTTTCAGTCATTGATTAAACGCACGCGGCAAAAGCGCCGCCAGATTCTCCGCTTCATAGTCTCCCGACGCGCTCACCATCAGCACCCGCATGACGGGGCCAAATTCGTGAAGGGTTTGGCGGCAGGCACCGCACGGGCGGCAGAAGCCTTCCCGGTCCCAGGCCACGGCGATGGCCACAAACTCCCGGTGCCCTGCGGTCACGGCCTTGACTGCCGCAACCCGTTCGGCACAGATGGTAAGGCCGTAGGAAGCGTTTTCGACGTTTGCGCCCGTAAAAACACTGCCGTCCCGCACTTTCAGCGCCGCCCCCACCCGGATACCGGAATAGGGAGCGTAGGCCTGTTCCCTTGCCGTTAGCGCCTGCGCCACCAGCTCTTTATCCGTCATTGCTCGCACCACCCAAGCGCTGCAGGACTTCTTCTTCTTGGGCCCGCATCCGTACGGCGTCCTCTTCCCGCTCGTGGTCGTAGCCCAGGAGGTGCAGAACCCCGTGGACAACCAGCCGCACGACTTCAGCGGTCAAATCCGCCTCGGCCTGGCGGGCCGCGGTCGGCAGTGAAATCACCACGTCGCCCAAAAGCAGGACGCGGGTGCCGTTCTCCAGCGGTTCTTCTTCCTCCATGGGAAAGGAAAGGACGTCCGTAGCCCGGTCCTTCGACCGGTAACGCCGGTTCAGATCCCGGATGGCGGCGTCATCCACAAAGGTTATCCCGAGCTCCACCTCGCCTGCCGGACCCAACGCCGCCAGAACATGCTCAGCCGCCTGCCGGGCCGCCGACTCGAGCCTCTTCGTCACCGCTATTTCCTCCTGCAGATTCTGGACTATCACCGCCACCGGCGGCCCCTCCTTCCCCGGAAACTGCTGTTTTGCTCCCTGTGGGCTCCGAACGCTCGCGCGGGTACTCCACCCGGCTGTGAAAGATGCCGCTCAGCACCCGGACGAACGCCGCCGCAATCAGCTCGAGATCCCGGAAGGTCAGGGCACACTCGTCGAGTTGCCCGTCCCGGAGTTTGTCTTTGATGATCCGGCGCACCAAACCCTCTACCTGCCCCGGCGCCGGCCGGCCCAGGGAGCGAACCGCCGCTTCCACCGCATCCGCCAGCATTACGATGGCCGCCTCACGCGTCTGGGGCTTCGGTCCCGGATAGCGAAAATCGGCTTCACTCGGCGCGTCTTTCTGGTCGAGACCCTGCGCCTTCTGGTAGAAGTACCCCGCGAGGCTGGTGCCGTGGTGCTGCTCGATAATCGCGACGATCTTTTCCGGCAGCTTATACTCGCGGGCGACCTCCACCCCGTCCTTGACGTGGGAGATGATGATCAGCGTGGAGAGCGTCGGCGCCAGCTTGTCGTGGGGGTTGTCCTGCCCCATCTGGTTCTCCACAAAAAAATAGGGCCGGCGGAGCTTGCCGATGTCGTGGTAGTATGCTCCCGCCCTTACCGTCATTACTTCCGCGCCGATCGCCTCCGCCGCTGCTTCACCCAGGTTGCCCACGACGATGCTGTGGTGGTAAGTCCCCGGCGCTTCCATAAGCAGCCGTTTCAGCAGCGGTTCCCCGGGGTTGGTCAATTCCAGCAGCCTGACCGGGGAGGTGATCCCGAATAAGTGCTCAAACACCGGCAAGGCACCGTTCGTCAAAACCGAGGAAAGCAAACCGTTAAAGATACCAAGCCCCAGGCTCGCCACGACCAGGATCTTGACCGGCGTCCCCAGCGCGAGGCCCAGCGCAAATATCGTCAGGATGGCGGCAATGCTCACGTAAAGACTGGCCCAAAGCAGGTCGCCGCGGCGGCTCACCCGGGAGACGCTGTAAACCCCGGTGACGCCGGTCATAAAGCCGGAAAGGATGAACTGGAGCTGGCTATTCGTCATCATTCCGGCCGCAATCGCCGTAATTACGACCGCCACTACCGCGATTCGGGAATCGAGCAGGATGGCGACCAGCATCCCCGTGGTCGCTACCGGAACGGCGTATCCCAGTTGGTTCGCAATGCCGGGCCAGAGCTGCACGTCCACGGCCAGGATAATCTTCGCCACCAGTAAGACGCTGACGACTGCCAGCGCAATGAGGTAGAGGTAAGCCGAGTCTAAGTAAACCTCCCGGTGCTGCTGGTAAAGGTAATGGAAAAGGACGCCGGTAAGCAGCAGCATCGTCAAAGAAACGCCTATAACCATGCCCAGGGGCAACCGCGAGTGGTAAAGCCCCACCGCTTTGAGCTTGGCGATGTGCTCCGGAGTCACCACTTCCCCCTCGCCGATTATCTTCTCCCCGGTTCGCACCGTTATTTCCACCGGTGATACCTGTTCCATCGCTTCCTGCTGAAGTCTTCCGGTGCTGGCCGCGTTGTAGAACTTGTTCGGCCGCAAGGTGTGCTGGATTATGGCCCGGGCCAGAACTTTTTCGGCCGGTTCCAAAGAAAGAAGTTCAAGCTGATCGGTAAGGGACTTTTTTGCTTCCGGGAGGTCTTCCTGGCGGACCCCCTGGGCCATAGCCTGCCCAACGAGTTGCTTGAGTTCCTGGGCAAGCCGCTTCAATCTTTCTTCCGGCAGGCCTGCCAGCGCCTTTACCACCTCGTCCCGGAGAGTAAATGGAAGCGACTCCTTGAGCGCCGCTTCTTTGGCCGCCTGGTCTTTCTCCGGGTCCTTCACCACCGCGGTGACCGAATTGATGATTCCCCGGATGTCCTCCTGGATGGTATCCACTACCTTGGGATCAAAATCATATATCTTGGGTACCCGGCTGGCGGCCTCGCGCCGGAGTTCCTCCGTCCGCGCCGTATCCTCGAAAACTGCGGAACGCGGGGCTTTAACGGTCCGAGGGGCAACCTGGCCGACTTCTAATTTCATCCGTTCGGGGTAAAACTGAAACGCCGTCAGCAGCGTCAGGCAGGAAAAAAGAAACAGCGCCGCCCCTACCCGCTGGACTCTGTTTTTTTTCAAGGTGTTTTTCAGGCCACCGAATAAGATACTCGCCAGGTCGGCTAACCGTGAAAACACAATTTCACTCCCTGCCTGCTTTTCCCTCGGCGATTTCGTAGGCCCGGATAATCTCGATCACCAGCGGGTGCCTTATTGTATCTGCTCCGGTGAGGTACTGGAACGAAATCCCTTCGATCCCGTTTAAAATCTGCTGGGCCACAATCAATCCCGACTCCTGCCCCCGGGGAAGATCTATCTGCGTTATATCACCCGTTATCACGGCCTTGGAATCAAAACCGAGCCTGGTCAGAAACATTTTCATCTGCTCTGGCGTCGTGTTCTGGGCTTCGTCGAGGATGATGAAGGCGTCCTCCAGCGTCCGGCCCCGCATGTAGGCCAGCGGTGCGATTTCAATGATCCGGCGGTCCAGGTAACGCTCGGTGTTCTCGAGGCCCAAAACGTCGTATAAACTGTCATAAAGCGGCCGCAGGTAAGGATCAACCTTTTCCTCCAAGCCGCCGGGCAAAAAGCCGAGCCGCTCACCTGCCTCTACCGCCGGCCGGGTGAGGATAATCCGGCTGATCTTCTTCTGGCGCAGCCATACCACCGCCATCACCACCGCCAGGTAGGTCTTGCCGGTACCGGCCGGTCCGATGGCGAAGGTAATGTCGTACTTCTTGATCGCTTCCACGTAGCGTTGCTGTCCCAGCGTCTTCGGGCGCACCTGCTTGCCGCGGGGTGTGGTGAGCAGGACATCCCGGCCGATCTCTTCTCCCCCTGCCTCGCCGCTTTTGACGGCACGCACGACCCGGTTCACTTCTTCGAGGGTGATTTCCCCAAAAGTGTTATAAGAGCTCTTGAGCCGGTTCAGCACCTCCTGCGCTTCCTGCACCTGGTCCCGGCTGCCGGAGAGAACAAATTCACCGTTCCGTAAAACCAACCTTGCACCGGTGCTTTTTTCAATCACTTTCAGGTGCTCGTCAAACCGGCCCAAAATCTCCCGCGCCATGGCTTCACTTTCGATGGGGATCCTGCTCTCTACTTCTGCCAAATAGTAGCTCAACCCTCCTATGAGACCGCTTTACAAACTTCGCCTGCTAAATGAGAGGTGTGAGGCGAGAGGTTAGAGGTGAAATTTTTGATGGCAAATTCCATCATGACTCCCACTTCCAACTTCTCACGACTCACTTCTAAAACGGCCTCCGGGCTTTCTGCCAAAGTTTGCCACCTGTGAGCGGATAGGGTCTGCTTTCGAAAAATCAGAGTTTCGCAACACCCTCCTGGAATCGTGCTGTTCACACCTTATTAGTTTACAACACCTGTCAAGTCCCCGGTCCGAAAGATCCTCTTCCAAGATACGGCGCTCGGCCTCGGGCTGTTCTCCTACGGCTTGAACTCCCGAACCACGCCGATATCCTCAAGCACCTCCACTTCCAACCTCACCCGGACCGTTTCTTCCGGCTCCGCCGCCCGGACCTCCTCCACGCTTTCCCGGAGCAAGCGCTTTTCGTCGGGGAGGGACGAGTGGACCATCCGCCGCGCCCTTTGCTCCGCCAGCCGCCGGGCCTCGGCCCGGCTCCGGCGAATTTCGTAGGGTACAAGCTCGGTGAACTCCCTGCTTATGATTTCGATGGGCAGACCGAAATTCCTCCACTGCAAAGGCTTTTTTGTCGTTACGCGCACCCGGCAACGGGAGTAAGGCGGGGAGCCGGGACCGTACAGCCTGACCTCCCGGCCGCCGGCCTTAAGGATCAGGGCGCGCGCAACCCTCCCGGGCCGCTCGCCCCGTTCTCTTAACAACACCTCTCCGTAACCCTGATACCAAACCCGGGCCCGCACAATTCCTTTCGCCCGCGTGTACCTGGGCGGCCCCGGCGCAACCTCCCCTTCCCCCTCAGCTTCGGAAATGATTTCCCCGGAAATCAACACCTGCCCGGGCAAAACCGTGTCCCCTTCCTTGACCACGGGCTGGCCTTCCAGCACGAGGACCTCTTCCACCAGTCCGGCCCTCCGGGCTACCACGTGCGCCGGGGTCCGGGGAATGGCATCCGGCAGCTTCTTCTCCGCGATCCGAACCAGGGCTCTGCTTCCCTTGATCTCCACCTCCACCCAGGCTACGGCCGGAAACCGTTCTTTGATAACCTGTTCCACTTCTTTCTCCTTTATCCGCCAGCGAAGCGTCCCCGGCTCGAGCCCCGCTTCCGCCGCCACCCGCCTGATCGCCGTAGCCTCGGTCCGCTTCGTGCCGGAGACTTCCACCACCCAGACAAACAGCGAAAGGAAGTAGAGTGCGGCCAGAAAAAAAAGGGCGCCGCCGTAAAGCGCCTTGCGCCGGCGCGCCCGCCCGAACACAAACGGAAGACCCGCTTTTCCCTGAATCCTGAAGCGGCTTGCGGTCCGCCGCGCAATGTGCCGCAAGGCCCGCACCGCATCCCAGCGCACCCGCAGGAGAATCCTTTCCCTACCCAGGTAAGTTACGTCCCAGAATTTTATCCCCCGGCGCACGGCCATATTTATGAACCGCTCCAGTGATTTACCCTCGACAATTATGGCGACGTAACCCCGCAAGTAATAGATCAGGTGCCGCAACGATGAACCTCCCCAAACGTGGTGGGTATTCGATAACCCGGCCGGTTTGTCCGCAAAGAAAGTGTCCCTGAAACCGGCTAAACGAACCACACTCCCTGAATTTCCCCTTCAATCACTATCTCCTCCGGAATAATACTCCGGATCACCAGTCCGCGGCCCGAAACGGCCACTTCTCCTGCTTCAACCAGCAGGCGCACCTCTTCCTGGTCGTAGGACACAATTCCCCGGTGATTCTCGATCAAAACCTGAACGTTGCCGGTGATGACAATTTTCGGGAGGTTGAACGCTACTTCGCTGGGCAGATCCAAGGCCGCCACCGTTTTACGCCGCAGTTGTCTCTGGAGTTCCCGCCAGCGCATAAAAACCTCCCCGGTAAGTTTAAGGTTCGACGCCCAACATTAAAGCTAAAACTGATTAACCCCTGGGGGTCCATTCTACGTTTAAAGTTATTAGAAGAAAGCGGTTAGAATAAGGAGTTGTTCTCCCGAATTCTATATTCTGGCTTCTGGCTTCTTATCTGGTAAAATCTCTATGCCGCATGAGGGCGCAAAATTAAAAAGTTGCCTTTCAAAGGCAACTTTTAAGGTACAACTGCTATTGTTATTTACATTCAGGATTTTTGAAAACCGAAAGAGCGCCGCCGCCTGCGGGCCGCCTCGGACTTCTTCTTCCGGCGTACGCTGGGCTTTTCGTAGTGTTCGTGGCGGCGGGCCTCGGCCAGGATACCTGCCCGCTGACACGACCGCTTGAACCGCTTCAAAGCGCTATCCAGAGTCTCGTTCTTGCCCACCTTAATCTCTGCCATACCATCCCTCCCCCCGCTAAACTCTGACAACCGCGGAGGTTTTCCCGGCGCCCTGAAGAAAACAACCACAAAAAACCGGCTGAAAACCCATCGAAACATTAAAATTTTAGCCCAATTTTTGAGTGCTGTCAACTATCCTGGGGGCCATCCGAGAGGGCGTCCGGCAATGAGGTGGTAATGGAGGTGAAAAATCAGCTGCCCCCCGCCGCGCTGGCAATTGGCAACCAAGCGGAACCCCTTTTCGGTAAGACCAAGGTTCCTGGCGACCTTCACCGCCGCCTCGTGGAGCTTCCCAACAAGCATT
The DNA here is from genome assembly GCA_040758635.1 of Bacillota bacterium. Lineage (GTDB taxonomy): Bacteria > Bacillota > Desulfotomaculia > Desulfotomaculales > Ammonificaceae > Yes71-27. The sequence continues at coordinate 37,461 of JBFLVI010000016.1, forward strand.
CCGTCTCCTGGCTCCATGGCGAAAAAGGTACTGATGTGTTTCTTGGGGATGAGAAGAATGTGCACCGGGGCTACGGGATTGATGTCATTAAAAGCTAAGACGTCGTCGTCTTCGTAAACTATCGTACTTGGAACCTCCTTTTTTGCGATTTTGCAAAACAGACATTCTTCCACATCTTACACCTCCAGGTTGACCTATTCCACATTTACAGATAAAATCCTTCTTAGACCCCTTAAATTCTTCCCATTATTTTTTGAAATATTTAGAATTTTCTGTAAATACCCTGCAGAACCCTACCGCTTATAGCCTCAACTCCGACCGGCACCACCGACCCGGCCAGGTCCTCTTCCGCAGGGAAAACAACCGGAAGGTAGTGTGCACTTAACCCTTCCCACAGGTTTTCCCGGTTCCTCCCTTCGACAAGAACCTGCACCACACGTCCCAAAAAACGTGTTGCAAAAGCATGGGCCAGTTCCGCGTCAACCTTCTGGAGCACTTTCAGCCGGCGTTCCTTTTCCGGCTCTGGCACCGGCCCGGGGAAACCGGCTGCCGGCGTACCCGGCCGGGGAGAAAACCGGAAAACGTGCAGCCCTGAAAAGGCAATTTCGCGGACGAACACCACGGTGCGTTCGAACGACGCTTCTGTTTCACCCGGGAAGCCCACCATTACGTCCGTCGTCAGGGCAATCTCCGGAAGGCGTTCGCGGAGAAAATAGACAAGGGCCCGGTAATCCGCAGTGGTATACCGCCGCCCCATACGCCGCAGGACCGCGTCATCACCGCTTTGCAGGGGAATATGCAGGTGCGGGCATAAGCGCGGTTCAGCCGCCATCAGCTCCACCAGCGCCGGCGTCACCTCTCCGGGCTCAATCGAACTCAGCCGCAAGCGTGCCAGTTCCGGAAGGTCCAAAAGCCGCGCGACGATCTCGGCCAGACCTACCGGGGGCTCGAGGTCAAGACCGTAACGGCCGATATGGATCCCGGTTAAGACCAGTTCTTTAAAACCCGCGTCCAGCAGCCGCCGCGCCTCCCGCAAAACCGCGTCCGGCTTTCTGCTCCGTGAAGGGCCGCGGGCATAGGGGACCAGGCAGTAAGTACAGTAATCCTCACAACCCTCCTGGATCTTCAGGTAGGCCCGCGTCCGGGCGCTGAAAAGGGTGGGGAGTTCCTCGAACTCGCACCGGGCCGGAAAATCCTCCACTGCCACCACCTGGTGGCCCGCGCTCACGGCCTCCTCCACCAAATCAACCAGCTTTTCCCGACCCCGTGTGCCGACCACCACATCCACGCCGGGGATACCGGCCACCGCTTCCGGGTTGACCTGCGCATAACACCCCGTTACTACCACCACGGCGGCCGGGTTCCGCCGGACGGCGCGTCTGATTGCCTGGCGCGATTTCTGGTCCGCGGTTTTCGTTACCGTGCACGTATTTACTACGTATACGTCGGCCGGGGCTTCGAAATCCTCCACCACCCGGTACCCCCGGCGGGCAAAAAGCGACGCCAAAGCCGCGGTTTCATACTGGTTGACCTTACATCCGAGAGTATAAAAAGCTACCGCTTTCATAATCGTTCAACGTCCAACGTTATAAAGGCTGGGACAGAATTGGGGTTCGTTCTATGTTCTGCGTTTGAAGTTCGAAATTTGATAGTTCGAAGCCCAAAGTTTAAGATTCTGCCCTCTTTCCTTCTGACTTCTGATTTCATCCTTCATCCTTCAGCCTTTCCGCCTACCCGATTTCCCCGAGGGCATAAAGCAACAGGGCCAGGGTCACTATCCCGGCCGTCTCCGTTCGGAGGATGCGCCGCCCCAGCGTGACCGTTACCACCCCCTGCGCGCGCGCCGTTTCCACTTCGTGAAGCGCGAAACCACCCTCCGGGCCAATGAAAATTGAAACGGCCTCCGGTTTCCTCCCGGAAAGGCACTGCCGCAGGGAAACCAGTTCTTCCCCTTCCCAGGGCATAATCCCGAAGGCGCCGGGTTCCAAAAGCGCCAAAGCCGTCGCAAAAGACAGTACCGGTTCCACCACCGGTACCACCGGCCGGCCGCACTGCCGCGCCGCTTCCCGGGCTATCTTTTGCCACCGCTCCTGCCGCCTCGACGCCCGGGCCGCATCCAGGCGTACCACTACCCTCTCCGTAATTACAGGGATGATCCGTGCCGCGCCAAGTTCGGTGGCCTGCCGGACTACCAGATCCATCTTGTCCCCTTTGGGAAGAGCCTGGAAGAGCGAAACCTCAACCGCCGGTTCAGTCTCAAGGGCAACCTCCCTGGCAAGGGCAAGGTTTACTTCATCGGCCTCTGCGCTCTGGATTACCGCCTCAAAGGCCCGCCCCTCCCCGTCAAGAACCGTGACCGTATCCCCGAAGCCCAGCCGGAGCACACGGGTAAGATACCGCGCGTCTTCTCCCCGCACGGCCACCCCGGTTTTTCCCCATTGTTCGCGCGGGACAAAAAGCCTGGTCACTCGAAACCTCCAGAGAACACCTATTGAACTCTAAATACCTGCCCCGTCAACGGTCACGGACGGAACACCGCTTGCTCATATCGTGAACCCGGGTCACCACCCGCTCCCGGGAACACAGTTCCGTCCGGAAAATCGCGGACACGCAGCCGCGCGCGAAGTGCGCCTTTGTAAGAGTATACCACAAAACACAGTTCCTTTTCGGCCCTGCGAAGCGCACGGCGCGGACGCCTAAAAACAAAACGCCCCATTTGTGCATGGGGCTTCTTTGGGGCAAAAACTCCCCGCCTTCAGGCAGCCAGCCTGGAGCAGTTAGCCTTCACGAACTCGCGCCGTGCGGTTCTCCTACTTTTCCTTCTCCTTCTGGTCTTCTCCACCAACCCTGCGGAAACCACCAAGAGCGTCCGGGATAAAAGACGGCTGATCGGAAAGATCGCGTCCGCAATGCGGGCACGGCCATTTGCCGTAATCAGATGCACTGTAAGACCATTTGTCACAGTCCGGGCATTTTTTCGCAAACAAATCTTTCCACCCCTAATAAATTCTTTAAGAGATTAATAATTATTATAAACCTTCCAGCCCCAACCTTTACGTTCCTCTGCGGCACTTTATTAATATATTAGTGTCTAATAGGCACGAAGTCAAGTATAATTTGCCGAAAGGGAACAAAAGTTTGGGGGTGTGCGGTGGTAAACTTAGTTAAAAGGCGTTCCGAGGTGACCCATGGACCTGCCCGACAGGATAAAGATGCTGCGCCAAGCCAAAGGTTGGACGCAGGCAAACCTCGCCGCCCGTGTCGGCGTAGCCCGGGATACAATTGCCGGTTACGAATCAAAGGCGAAGCAAAGGCAGCCAAACCCGGACATGCTGATCAGGCTGGCGCAAGCCTTCGGGGTTACGGTGGACTACTTGCTGGGCCTGACCGAAAACAGAGCAGCCGAAGACAGGGCCGAGTACGTCACCGACGTTGACCCCGACGTGGTCATGATTCTGGTGCCGGGAGCGGCAGGTCGTTATGAACTCCGGTTCGCCAGCGACGACCTAACCAAAGCCGTCAAAAACGCCCTGGCCCAAAGAAGGCGTTACAGGAAAGAGCCGACAGACTCCAGGTAATTCCGGCACACCTGCCCGGGACAGGAATCCAGAAAACCAGTGGTTTCACCGCACCGGGCGCTTCCCTATCCCGGACCAACCGTTCATTATCGCCTCGCGCTTGCAGATTGCGGACTGTTGAAAAATCCCGGCCAATCGCCTCGAGAACAAATAAGCCCGGAACCGACCGGAAAACAAAAAACCCCTTCAAACCAGGGGTTCAAATGCTCTTGGTAGCGCTAACGGGATTCGAACCCGTGTCTCCACCTTGAGAGGGTGGTGTCCTGGGCCCCTAGACGATAGCGCCGAAATCAGATGTCGAGAGTCAGGTATCAGACTCCGTATAGAAATTTTTTCTTTTTATTTGGCTGCGGGACCAGGATTCGAACCTAGACTACATGGTCCAGAGCCATGCGTGCTACCGTTACACCATCCCGCAACCCTTACAAAGCATATTATACTACAGGGCCACCCCCCCTGACAAGACCGGGTGATGCTCTTTCTATCTCCGGACGGCGTTTTCCTCGATCCAGGCGGCAGCCCGCTCGAGCCGCGCCAGACAGCGATCCTTCCCTAAAAGCGCAATAATATCAAAAAGGCCGGGGCCCACCGTCCGGCCGGTCAGGGCCAGCCGCGTCGGGTGGATCAATGTCCCCCCGTTTATCCCCCGCTCCGCAATCAACTCCCGGTAAGCGGCCTCCGTTTCCGCCAGGCCGAAACTCTCCACACGCGCCAGCGCTTCCTTGCCCGCACGGAGCAAGTCCGGCACGCCCGGAGCCGTGAAAAACTTCTGGACCCCTTTGGGGTCGTAGGTGAAATCGTCCCGGAAAAAGTAAAAGGCCGTGTCTGCCAGCTCCACCAGCGTGCGCGCCCGCGACCGCACCGTTTCCAGAACCCGGAGTACGTACTCCCGCTCCCCGGGCGTCAACGTTTCGCCTACCAGCCCCGCGGCCTTCAAGAAAGGCAGGGCTAAATCGAGCAAGCGCTCGAGCGGTACGGCGTTTATGTACTGGCTGTTGAGCCAGGTGAGTTTCTGGAGGTCGTAGATGGCAGCGTGCTTTGAAACCGCCGTCAGGGAAAAATCCCGGATGATCTCCTCCCGGCTTAATATCTCCCGCTCGTCGCCCGGCGACCAGCCCAGGAGCGCCAGGTAGTTGAAAAGCGCTTCCGGCAGGTATCCCTGCGCGCGAAACTCTTCCACCCCCGTAGCCCCGTGACGCTTTGAAAGTTTTGCCCGGTCGGGGGCCAAAATCATCGGTACGTGGGCGTACACCGGCAAGGGATACCTGAGCGCTCTGAAAATCAGGACTTGCTTGGGCGTGTTCGAAAGGTGCTCCTCCGCCCGAATGACGTGGGTGATCCCCATTGTGGCGTCGTCAACCACACAGGCGAAGTTGTAGGTCGGCACGCCGTTGGACTTCATAATGATGAAATCGTCAAGGGTGGCGTTCTCAAAAACGACCGGCCCGTGAATCAGGTCTTCCACCACCGTCTGGCCGGTAGCCGGAACCTTCAGCCGCAGTGCAGCTTTCAAGCCCGCCGCGGTTTTCGCCGCCCGCTCCGCCTCCGTCAGTTCGCGGCAACGGCCGTTGTACCGGGGCGCCCGGCCTGCCTTGCGCGCTTCTTCTCGTTCGGCCGCAAGCTCTTCCGGCGTACAGTAGCATTGGTAGGCAAGCCCGGCAGTTAGGAGGCGGTCGGCCTCCCGCCGGTAGATGTCAAGCCGCTCCGACTGCCGGTAGGGGCCGTACGGTCCGCCCACGTCAGGACCTTCGTCCCAATCAATTCCCAGCCAGCGCAAGCTCTGGATGATTCCTTCCTCCGCCCCGGGAATATGCCGCTCGAAATCGGTGTCCTCCAGCCGGAGAACCAGCCTGCCGCCGCCGGCGCGGGCAAAGAGGTAGTTAAAAAGGGCTGTTCGCGCTCCCCCAATGTGCAAACTTCCTGTAGGGCTCGGCGCAAACCGCACCCGGATTCCCGACTCCAAAAGTTCCCACACCCCCGTTCAAAACGCTCAAAATTTGGAGTTCCGCGATTCATGTCCGGCTCAAAGAATTCTCAAAAGGTTATAACCCAGGCCTTACCAGGCCCCTTACCCTCGTCCCTTGCTTCTTGCTCCTCGTCTTTGCTACTTGCCCCAAGTTTCTCGTTCTAACTCCCGGTTCCGGCTTCCGACTTCCTGATTGCCGCTGCCGAACCGTCTCTATTTTATTCGATGTTTTAATGGAAAGAATCACCCTTATCCACCTGAACCCGACCCGTTCCCTCGCAGCGCGGGCAGGGCTTCAACAGCATTTCCGCCAGGCTCGGGTAGATTTTCTTTCTGGTGAGTTCCACCAACCCGAGCTTGGTAATGCCGAGGATGTGGAAGCGGACGCGGTCCTGCCGGAGCGCTTCCTCCAGGGCGTCCAGCACTTCCTGGCGGTGCTTTTCTTCCAGCATGTCGATAAAGTCAATGATAATGATGCCCCCGATGTTCCGCAACCTTAACTGGCGCGCAATCTCCTGGGCGGCTTCAATGTTAGCCTTCACAACCGTTTCCTCAAGGCTCTGCGAACCCACGTACTTCCCGGTGTTCACGTCGATCACGGTCAGTGCCTCCGCTTGGTCGAAAACGATATAACCGCCGCACTTCAGCCAAACCCGGCGTTTGAGCGCCCGCTTGACCTCCTGCTCCACCCCGTAAACCTCCATCAGGTTCCGGCCGGTCTCCAGGTAAACCCGGTCTTTGAGCCCCGGTTCCATCTCGTCCAGGATCTCGAGCACCTGCACCTGGAGCGCAGGTGAGTCCACCACCAGCCGGGCCACGTCGGCGGTAAAAAAGTCCCGGAGGATGCGGGGCAGGAGCTCAACGTCCCTGAAAAGCAGGCGCGGTCCCGGCTCACGGGCCTTGGCCCGTATCTCGTCCCACAGTTTCAGGAGGTTTACCAGGTCGTGTTCCAGTTCCGCCTCCCCTACGCCTTCCGCCGCCGTCCGGACGATTAGTCCCATTCCGGGAGGACAGAGCTTCGCGACAAGCTGGCGCAGACGCTCCCGTTCCGAAGGCAGACCGATCCGCCGGGAAACGCCGGTGTGCTGCACCATCGGGGCCAAAACGAGATACCGTCCCGGAATCGTCACGTGGGTGGTCACCCGGGGCCCTTTCGTCTTGAAAGGACCCTTCACCACCTGAACCACCACTTCCTGGCCCGGTCGCAGAAGCTCTTCGATCCCGAGTTTTCTGCCTTGCCCGTCGGCCACCGCACGGGCGTCGTGAACATGAAGAAAGGCGTTCTTTTCGAGGCCGATATTAACAAAGGCCGCTTCGATCCCCGGCAAGACGTTTTCAACTTTTCCCTTATAAATACTGCCCACCAGTTCCGCACCGGGCGGTTCAAAGTAGACCTCAACCGGCACGTGATTTTCGATCACGGCCACCCGGGTCCGCCCGGACGCCGTAGAAATGATTATCTCTCTCAACACTTTCTCCGCTCCCGGTATTTCTTTACTTAACCAAGGCCGACCAACCGGCCTGCGGTTACCACAAACAGGCCGGTACGGTAAAACGTGAAATCCATCGCGTCACCGGGCAGGCCACCCAACCTCAGCAGCGCTTCCACCACCTCCTCCGGGCGGATGTTGCCCTGTTGCCCGGCCTTAACCGTCATCGCAACCCTGAGTTCCCCCCGGTCATACTCCGCCGCCAGGTCAAAAATTCCCGGCCGGATGTCCCGCTCTTTCCTCCCGGCCTTACCCTGCCGTACGCTCTTGATTTCCTTCGCCTCCAGAACCGCCCGTACCGCCGTTTCCACCGCCGCCGGGGTAACGGCGGGGTCAAGCCCTCCTTCGGCGACGTACGATGCCCGCTGCACCGCGGCCATCAGGTTGGGGGCTTCCCGCGGCACCCGCACCACTGCTACCACCACTATCCCTCCCGGCAAAACAGGCGCCAGTCGCGCCTTCACCGAATCGGCGCCCGCCGGCACCCGGAGGTAAACGTCCACCAGTTCCTTTAGCCCGATGTGGCCGACGGGAAGCGGCAAGGCAAAGACGAACCGCGGCCGCGGGTTGAACCCCTCCGAATACCACAACGGCAGTCCTGCCCGCCGGCAGGCCCGTTCCATCGCCCGCACCAGGTCCAGGTGGCCGATCCAGCGGGCTGGCCCCTCCTTCCGAAAAGTAACTCGATAGCGAAACACGTCTGCCTTTAACCTCCAAATGGCCACGCTCTAAAAGAAATAGAATCCAGGAGTCAGAAGCCAGAATATTTGTTTCTTAGGAATTCGTTGCGTGAATTCCCGCAGCTTTTCCAACCTCCAACTTCTAACTTCTAACCTCCAAAATCACCGGCATGACGCCGAGCCCCGGGCAAACCCCGCAGCCCAGGCAATCTTCCCAGCGGCAGTCGGGCGTAAGTTCGCCGCGGTAGGCCCGCTGGTGCTCCGCAACCAGGAAATCCCGGCTGACCCCTGTGTCAATATGGTCCCAAGCCAGCACCTCACCGTAGCCGTACCGGCGGTAAGCGTAATCCGCCGGATCCAGGCCGGTTTCCGCAAAAGCCTGCTGCCAGCGCGCAAAATCGAAGTGCTCCCGCCAGCCGTCAAACCGGCAGCCCAGCCTGCGGGCAGCCAGCAGCACCGCGCTCAGGCGCCGGTCACCGCGGGCGAAAACCGCTTCGAGAAAACTCGCCTCGGGGTCGTGCCAGTCCAGGTCAATCCGCCGGTCCTTCAACCGCCGCTTCAGATAAAGAATCTTTTCCCGCAGCGTCTCCCGGTCAGCCTGCGGCTCCCATTGAAAAGGGGTGTGTGCCTTCGGCACGAAGCAGGCCGCGCTCACCGTCACCCGCAGCCGTCCTTTGGGCACGCCGCACCTTTCGCCAACCTTCAAAACGCTCGCCGCCAGCGCCGCGATCCCGTCCAGGTCTCTTTCCGTTTCGGTAGGCAATCCGACCATAAAATACAGTTTCACCCGCAGCCACCCCGACGCGAAAGCCGCCTCGACCGCCTTCAAAAGGTCCTCCTCCGTCACCCTTTTGTTGATCACGTCGCGCAACCGCTGCGTACCGGCCTCCGGGGCGAAGGTGAGAGTCCCTTTGCGTACTTCCTGAAGCCGCCGCGCGATTTCCACCGCAAAGGCGTCGGCCCGGAGCGAAGGAAGCGAGATGCTCACCCGCTCCGGTTTAAATACGGGCAGAAACCGGTCCACCAGCGGGTAGAGCTGCGAGTAGTCAACCGCACTCAATGAGGTGAGCGAAATTTCGTCGTAGCCGGTATTGCGAACCAGCTCCTGTCCGTCGGCCAGCAGCCGCTCAAGGCTTCGCTCACGCACCGGCCGGTAAATGATCCCGGCCTGGCAAAAGCGGCACCCCCGGGTACAGCCTCGAAAAATCTCGAGCATCCCCCGATCATGCACCGCCTCGATGGTAGGCACCACCGGATGCGTCGGAAAGGGAGCCGCATTCAGGTCCCGCACCACCCGCTTCGTAACCCGCGCGGGAACGTCTGGCAAAAGCGGTCGGATGCCGGCGATGCGGCCGTCACTGAAGTAATCGACCGCGTAAAGCGAAGGTACGTAGACCCCGGGGATATCCGCCGCGTCGCGCAGGAACGCCGTACGCCGTTTCCCTTCCCGCCGTGCCCGGACGTAAGCATCGAGCAGTTCGTGAACGACCTCTTCTCCTTCGCCGATCACAAAGAGATCCACAAAGGCCGCCAACGGCTCCGGGTTAAAGGCACAAGGGCCGCCCGCAATCACCAGGGGCTCGTTTTCCCCCCGTGCAGCAGCGGTAAGCGTGATTCCGGCAAGCTCCATCATGTTGAGGACGTTGGTGTAGGTCAGCTCGTACTGCAGCGTAAACGCTAAAATGTCGAAATCCCTGACCGGACGGCGGGATTCGATGGTGAAAAGGGGGATGCCCTTTGCGCGCAGCAGTGCCTCCATATCCGGCCAAGGAGCAAAAACGCGCTCCATGAGAGCGTCCTGCCGCCGGTTCACGATCCCGTAAAGAATCTGCAGGCCCAGGTGAGACATCCCCACCTCGTAAACGTCGGGAAAAGCAAAAGCAACCCTGACGGCCGCCCGGTCCCAGTTCTTCCTGACCGCGTTGTACTCGCCGCCGGCGTACCGCCCCGGTTTTTCCACTCGCTGCAGCAGCCGTTCGATCTCCAGCATTGACCAACCTCCGGGAATCCTACAACCACTGCCTTAGATTATACCAGAATTGCTTGTTGCAAATCAGGCTTGTGATTCTTTATTCTTCCCTATCCTTAAAAAACCCTCCCCCCTCCAACCCGTTCCCTTTCTTGTAAAAACCATTTTGACCCTCTATTACCAGGACATTCCTCTTTTCCCGCTGACCCCATATGGACGCAGGACTCTAATTTTTCTTAAAATTGGGCTTAGGAGTCAGAGCAATTAGCATACTTCCGCTGTGTCCCAGGTAAAAATTTCGGTAAATTCCGATTTTTAAGAAGAGAGTCGTTCACGACCCGGCACTCAACTCAACGTGAAAGAATACGAGATACTTTGACGACCTATTTGCTTGAGCACCCGACACTCAACTCCACGGGAAAGAATACGAGATACTTCAATGACCGTTTGCTTGAGCACAGGTTACACACAGAGTTGAGTGCCGGGCGCCACCGGGAATGAAAATGTATGTAGGGGAAGGAGGCGGCGTCGCCTGTTTCAGCTCCAAGCGAACACTTAAAACGCGCGGCAACCAAACTGAGCGACGAGGAGCGGCGGAGGCGGGTCTGCGGCCACGGACGGCCGCAGAGGGCAACCACGGCACGGACGCCGTGTTTGCCCGGTGCCCGCCGGAGCGCGAGGAGAAGCGCAAAGTTTGGTCCGCGCGGTGAACGTGTGAGCGGGAGCGAAACAGGCCGAGACAGCCGCCGGCGTTGGCAATAATTGGTCATTTTCGGAGGAGTGCCACATGCGGCAAGCCGCACAACGAAAAATCTGAAAACGGGGCGGAAGGCAGAAAGTTGCGGAGTTCCTAAATTTGGGCGCACTTAACCAGACCTTAAAATCAGGCCTCAAAAAAGAGAGCCATGAACAATTAGAGTCTAAGCAGACTCACGTACTTTGACAACCGAATAACCCAAACGCTGTAACAGTTTAACTGCATGTTCTTCTGACGAAGCTACGAAGCCGGGTTTGCGCTGTGACTTTTCGTAGAGTGCCGGATTAAACAGTTCACCCGTTGAAAGCATGTGGTAAATTGCTGTCAGCATCATACGAGCAATGGCGATAATGGCCTTCTTATGGCCGCGGCGACGCTTAATTGCTTCGTAGCGGATGCGATAATGCGGGAATTCTTTATCCTTAATCGCTTGGCACACTGAACAAGCACGAGCTTTAGATAAACGCCGGCACGACTGATGCGAACCGATTTCTTTTTCCCGGCACTCTGATCATTGGAGGGAGCAAGTCCCGCCCAGGAACAAAGATGCTTGTCTGAAAGAAAAGCGGACATATCGGCTCCGATTTCCGAGAAAATGATAAGTGCCGAAAGCTCTTTAATACCAGGAACGGACTGGATAATCTTTAAAGCACCGGCGTAAGGGGGTCAAGTCCGAATTCTGGTGTAAATTCCCTCTGGCAGATAAGATCACTCCGTTTTAAGCTGCATTTACCCGGGTATCGGCACTATTCACCTCCTTCTGCCGTTTTTCCGTGTTAGCCTTCCACTC
>JBFLVI010000017.1:0-46251 GCA_040758635.1 Bacillota bacterium
GGCCCTTCGCCGTCAGCATGAGGATGGGTGTATGGACCTGGTTTTTCCGTAGCTGCCTGCATATCTCGATTCCGCCGATTTTCGGCAGCATCAGGTCGAGGATGATCACGTCGTACTCCTCGCTCAAAGCGAGGTCCAACCCCGACTCCCCGTCATACGCAGTGTCAACCGCGTAAGCCTCCTGCTCCAGGCCCTTCTTGATGGAGTTGGCTATTTTATGCTCGTCTTCAACAACTAAGACTCTCATCAGCTTTATTATAGCGGTCCAAAGCTGAGAAATAACTGAAAAAAATCTGGGGCAGAAAGCTGGCGATCCGCCAAAGAATAGGGGATACCGGAAATGCCGGTTTTTGTACCCGTCTAGCCGCCCTGGATCTGCAGTGCAACTTGCCTTTGCGCCATCCAGTCCGCCCATAGCTTTAAATACCACTCTGCAAGGGCGTCCGTGCGGCAAAAGGATCACGTCTGCATTGATAAAACATCCCCCCGCGTCAAACGGGAATAAATAACCTATTCACCTCAAACCCGACTCAATCGTGAAAGTCCGGGGGATAATGTTTACCGCCGCCGGCTTTCCCGTTCCTGGCGCCGGACGAAGCGGATATCGTCTTCTACCAGCAGGCGGTAGGAGCGGCACATCTCGATGAGGCGCGAGGTGGTGCGCTCTCCAAGGTATTCTTCCAGGTCTTCGAGGGCGACGTTGGTGGTGACCACAACCGGGAAGCGGTGGTTCAGGCGGTGGTTCAGGATGGAGTAAATCTTCTGGCGCGCCCATTCGGTGTAGATAAACGCCCCCAGGTCGTCCAGGATCAGAAGCGGTACGCTTTTCGCCAGCCCGAGAAGCTCGTGCTCGCTGTATTCCACGTCCGCTTCCTCGTCGTACGTGGCCCGGATCTCGTCGAGGAAGTCCGGCACCACTACAAAAAGGACCTCTTTGCCGGCTTCCAGGACCGCGTTCGCGATGCAGCAGGCCAGGAAGGTCTTCCCGGCGCCCACCGGCCCGATTAAGAGCAGCCCTTCCCCGGCTTCACCCTTCAAAAACAGGTCCACAAAATCCCGGGCCGCGTTGTAAGCGCGCCTAGCGAGCTCATAGTAAGTTATTCCTTTGACGCCGTCTTTGGCGGTACGGGAGTAATACTGAAAGTCAAAACGCTCGAACTTGTATTCGCGCATCAGCGGTGTAAGCTGGGCCTGCGCGAAGCGAAAACGCATCACTTTCTGTTTAACGCAGGAACAGGGAACGGCGGCATTACCGCGCAGGATAAGCCCGCGGTCGCCGCACTCTCGGCAAACCTCTCCCACCGGACCGGACCCCCTCAGCTATAAAGTCGCCGGATGAGTTCCTTCTTCTTCTCTTTTCGCTCGATCTCTTCCCTGTTGTTCAAACGGGGCGCCTTCCGCTTGCGCTTCCGGCTGGCTTCAAAATTCCGGTCGTACTCCTCAACTTCCGCCAGGGTCCGGAGGTTGTTCTTCTGCCACTCTAAGAGAATGGTCCCGATATACTTGAAGTTGTGTTTTCCCAACAGCACCGCCCGCCGGAGCGCTTCCAGGACCAGCGCCGGCGACATTTCTCGCCGCCACTTGAGCACCTGCTCCGCCTCGATGGGCGACAGGGGCCGCCCGAACTCCTTTTCAAAAGCCTGGTAGAGCTCACTGAACACTTCGTCGGTGGCTCCGCACTCAGGCGTCTTGAGTGCGGGGCGCTCTCCTTCCTGCAACAACTCCTGTATCTCCTGGATTTCCGCCACCTTGGCGCACGCCCAAATCTCGGAAAGCTTCTCAAAGAGCGGCTGGAAGTCGAAACCTTCAATCACCTGTTCACCGTCGTAGTATTCCGTGACCGCAAGAATCTCCTTATCCAGAAGCGCCCGGAGTTCCCGGGCCACAACCTCTTCGTCCGCCGCCATCCATTCGGCCAGTTCGGAAGGGGATGCGTAGAAGCGACCTTCTTCTGTTCGGAGGCGGAAAAGCTGGATGAGCAGCATCATCCCGGTATCGCTGACGCCCAGTTTTTTATAATAGCGGAGGAGGAGACTGGGCACGAAGACGCCTGCACCCAGCATCAGGTCGGTGCCGAAAGCGCTCACAATGTTGCCTTCCCGGTAGGGCTTGATCAGCCTCATACCAGAGCCGTTTTTCTGCATGGCACCCACCTCCGAAAACATGCGGCCTGGATCTCTCTACTACAGCAAAGACCGGGACTAACCTCTTCTTGGTTTTACACTATTCTCCAACAGGTGACAAAAATCCTCCGCCGGAAGAAAAAATTTCACCGGCCGGGACGAAACGTCAGGACTTCAGGCAAATAGGGATTCCGCACACCACAAGGTACACCAGATCCGCTGCGGCCGCCGCCTTCTGGTTGATCGCGCCCAGCAAATCCCGGTAAACCCTGCCGGAGGGGTACGCCGGCACGATTCCCATCCCCACCTCGTTGGTCACGATGACGGTCTGAGCCGGCCGCTCGGCTGCCACTTGCAGGAATTCATCCACACGCCGGTTTATCTCTTTGGCTCCAAAACCGCGGCCCAGCAGATTGGCCGCCCAGACTCCCAGACACTCGATAATCACCGCGGCCGTGGAGGAAACACCTTGCAGTGCACCGGCAAGCTCCACCGGCTCTTCAACCGTCCGCCAACCCGCGGGCCGCCGCGCCCGGTGCTCCGCAATCCGCGCCGCCATCTCTTCGTCGGTAGCTTCGGCAGTCGCGACAAAGACCGTCTCTGCAGCGTCACCTACCAGCGAGGCGGCAAAAGCACTCTTGCCGCTCCGCACCCCGCCGGTCACCAAGGTCAATTTCCCCTCCACGACCTTTTCCTGCCCCATGTGTTCCTCACCGCCCAGGTAAACGCCGTAGAGGTCGACCCGGTAGTCGCTCAGCATTATGCCGCGGTAGCCGTCCATGAAATTCACCACCTCTTCGAAAACCCGGTGGATCTGGCCCGCCCCGCCGGCTACCGCAGCAACGGCAAAGGTTGCCCGCTGCCAGGTATTCTGACCGTCAACCTCCGCCACCGCCACGTTGAAGCGCGCGTGAAGCCGGTCGCGCAGGCTCTTGAGCCGGTGGCGCTTCTCCTTCAGAGAACCCACTCCGGGGAGGAAAAGCTGCGCCGTCAGTACCCCGTTAACCATCTTCAAAACCTCCGTAAGCTCCAAACCCGCAGATTGACCTGCAAGGGCACATCTGGTAAGCTATAAGAAACTTCTCCCGACGAGGAAAAACATGTCCACCCTTGGCTTGATTATCGCCGTTATTTTTTTCCTGGCCGGCCTGGCGGGCACCGTCCTGCCGGTGCTGCCCGGAGCGCCGCTGATCTTGGCGGGAATGTTTATCTACGGCCTTTTTGCCGGGTTCGAAGGGTTGTCCGTCTATTTCTTCGCGGGGCAGGCCGTGGCCGTAGCGCTGACCTTTCTGGTTGATTACCTGGCCAACATGTGGGCCGTAAGCCATTACGGCGGTTCAAGACTGGCCATCTGGGGCGGCGTACTCGGACTGGTTTGCGGTGCCTTCTTCGGCCCTTTCGGCGTCATCTTCGGTCCCTTTCTGGGAGCCTTCGCCGGCGAACTCCTTGCTTCCCGCCGGACGGTTCACGCCTTGCGTGTCGGTATCGGCTCGTTCGTCGGTTTCTTCGGCAGCACGGTAATCAAGCTGGTGATCGAAGTCGCGATGATCATCTGGTTCTTCCTCGTCATTTTTTAGCCTGCGTCATCTCCTCTGCCACCAGAGCCGCACCCAGCGCCCCCACGATCTGCGGTTCGGGCGGAACCTTCACCGGCACGCCGAGCTTCCGGGAGATCGCGGCCACCACGCTCCCGATTTTCGCCACCCCGCCGGTCATCGTGACCGCTTCCGCCAAACCCACCCGGTGAACCAGCGCCGCGGTCCGCTCCGCCACCGCCTCGCAAAGTCCCAGGGCGATCTCTTCACGCGGTCTACCCTGACCGATTAACGACACCACCTCGGATTCCGCAAAGACGGTGCACATGCTGCTGATCGGCGCCGCCTTTCGGGCCGCCCCCGCCAGCGCGCTGAAGCCTTCCAGGTCCGTTTCCAGCGCCCGCGCCATCACTTCGAGAAAGCGCCCGGTCCCGGCGGCGCACTTGTCGTTCATGGCGAAGTCCTCGACCGTGCCCCGGGAATCCACCCGGATCACCTTCGAATCCTGCCCGCCGATATCAATGACGGTACGGGTCTCCGGGATCAGATAAACGGCACCCCGCCCGTGGCAGGTGATTTCCGTGACCTGCCTGTCGGCGAAGGGGACGTTAATCCGTCCGTACCCCGTCGCCACGATAAAGGCCACCTCATCCCGGGAAAATCCCGCCGTCTCCATCGCCGCCAAGAAAGCCGCCTCGGCCGACCGCCGGCTCTCTGCTCCCGTGGGGATGATGCTGTAACCGCAGACCACCCCGCCGGCAAGAATCACTGCTTCCGCAGATAGCGACCCGATATCAATCCCGGCAACCGGCAAGCTTCACCCTCCCGCAAAAACGCTTCCCTTAGCACACTCTGTTTCCAAGAAAAAAGCAACCGCATTCAGCCAAGCCCATTCTTTTCTATTCCACCACTCACTGGGTATTCCTTCCAGTTGAGCCGCAACATATTCCGCAGCCACCCGGCCTTTTTCGCCCGTCCGTCGAGCAAAAAGAAGCGGTGCCTGGAAATGAGGCTTCGGGTTGACAAAACGTGCGACGCCTCTTTCGGAAGTGCCGCTGCCGCACCATTCCCCCGATTTTGCAGCAGCAATCTTCGCTACCTGCTCCCGGCACCCTTCAGGCGAACGGCCGTGCCGTACGCCAGAATCTCCGCCGCACCCGCCATAACCTGGGTGGTGGCGAACCGGACGCCGATTACCGCATCGGCACCGAGCCGTGAGGCCTCCGCTTCCATCCGCGCCAGCGCCTGTTTTCGCGCCGTCTCCAGCATCTCGGCGTAACTCGCGATCTCGCCGCCTACGAGCTGCTTGAGCGCCGCCGCGATGTCCCTGCCGAACCACCGCGCCCGGACCGTGCTACCCATCACGATGCCAAGCGTTCCCACGATTTCTTCACCCGGAATCGCCTCAGCCGTGGTCACGATCATTCCGCGCTCCCCCTCCTGATTTCCCTTCCCTATAGATTATTGGCCGCCGCTGGCGCCACAGGTCGTTGAAACTGACATTTTCCAGCGCACAGCGGAAGCGGGCATGGAATTCCGGATACTTCTCCGTGAAGCACCGGACGATTTCCTTCATCGCCGACCGTCGTGTTTTTCCCGCGTACGGACAGAGGGACGGCAGGACCGGGATTCCCTCCCGGGCTACCAAAGCGCCGACCGTCCTTTCCGGGAGGTAACATAACGGGCGAATAAGGTGCAGGCCGATCCGGTCGAGATAAATCGCAGGCCGAAAAGTTTTCAGGGTACCGGCGTACAGGAGGTTTAGAAAAAAGGTCTCGATCACGTCGTCCAGGTGGTGTCCCAAAGCCACCCGCCGGCACCCCAGTGCCTTCGCCCGCGAGTTCAGCAAGCCCATCCGCAGCTTGGCGCAGAGGGAACAGGCGCTCCGCTCCCCCTTTTCGGCAATTATCTGCGCTATCGGGTATTGGACGATATGCAGCGGCACCTTTCTATCCGCGCAAAACGCCGCTGCCGCCGAAAAATCGGTCTTCTGCCAGCCGGGATCTACAAAAACGGCTTCCAGGGAAAAGCTAAGGTGCGAGTAATCCCGCAGGTAAGACAGAATATGGAGCAGCGCCATGCTGTCCTTTCCGCCGGAAATACCGACCGCTATTTTGTCCGCTGGAGCAATCATTTCGTAGTCCTTGATGGCCCGCTTAACGTCGGTCAAAAACCACTGTCCCCAGTTCTTTCGCACGCCGCTTTCTCCACGTCTTTTTTCGATACATACCGCCAAAAACAGCGCGGTGCTTTTATTATGCTTAATATCCTCCCGCCAAATCAACCCTGTTTTCGCATGCCAGGAAGGAAACAGGCAAAGAACGCTGAAGATAAAACAGTATAAGGCTACTTTTTCCTTTCGCATAAGCCAACGGAAAAAGGGCAGTCTAAAATTCACGGGGGTGCCTTTTTCATGAAAACCGAACAGAAGATCTTCAAGCGGAGCATGTCCCGGGAGGAACTGGTTTCTTTTCTGGAAGGTGTATTGGCGGAAATCAGAGAAGGCAGGCTGACCGCCGGCGGCAACGTATTCACCCTGCCGCAGGTAGCCGAAGTGGAGATAGAAGTCGAGGAAAAGAAGGGCAAGAAACTCGAACTCGAGATTGAATGGCGTCTCGAATACAGCGGTGCCGCAGAAGAAGCAGAACCGGGAACGGAAAACGACCACGGCAGTGAAAAAGCACCGGAACCAGTTCCTGATAAGGAAGAATAACTCCGGGAGGGAGGCATATGGCTCTAAGGGTTGGTATTAACGGGTTCGGTCGAATCGGGCGCAACTTCTTCCGGGTGGTGTCCGGCCGCCCTGACATCCAGGTGGTGGCCGTAAACGACCTGACCAACGGCCCCACCTTGGCACACCTGCTGAAATACGACTCCGTCCACGGCAGGTTTCCGGGCGACATTGACGCCAACGAGTGCCTAATCCGGGTGAACGGCCAGGAAGTCAGGGTTTTTGCGGAAAAGGACCCCGCAAACATCCCCTGGCGCGAGGTGGGCGTGGAGGTTGTTGTGGAAGCCACGGGGCGCTTTACCAATTACGAGGACGCCAGATGGCACCTGGAGGCCGGCGCCCGCAAGGTGGTCATCACGGCACCCGCCACAATGCCCGAAGACGTGACGCTCATCATGGGAGTCAACGAAAACTGGTATGACCCGGAAAAGCACCACGTCGTCTCCTGCGGCTCCTGCACCACCAACTGCCTGGCTCCGCTGGTGAAGGTGCTCCACGAAAACCTGCGGATCGTCCGGGGGGCCATGACCACGGTACACTCCTACACCAACGACCAGAAATTGTTGGACCTGCCCCACCGGGATCTGCGCCGGGCCCGGGCTGCTGCCCTTTCCATCATCCCGACTACCACCGGGGCGGCAAAACTGGTGGGACTCGTATTTCCCGAACTAAAGGGCAAAATAACCGGCCTTGCCGTACGGGTGCCCACGCCGAACGTCTCCCTTACCGACCTGGTTGTGGAGGTTTCGCGGCCGACCACCAAGGAAGAGGTCAACGCGCTCTTCAAGGACGCGGCAGAGGGCGCACTCCGGGGCATCATCGAGTACTGTGATGAACCGCTCGTTTCCAAGGACTTTAACGGGAACCCCCATTCCTGCATCTTCGACGCCCTCTCGACGATGGTAATTGACGAAAAGTTAGTAAAGGTTTTCGCCTGGTACGATAACGAATGGGGCTATTCATGCCGGGTCGCCGATATCATCACCTATATGATCCGGCGGGAACGTTAGGTCTAAGATTAAAGACCGGTTGGGTATATAAAAAAAACGCGAGAACCTCTGGGGCCGCTGGAGGTTCTCCTTTATAGCTCTTGCGATTGGTCTTGCGACTGGGCACCAGTTTCCGGCTCGGCGCGGGCGACGTCGCTGGCTGCACTGTCGTTTGTGTGTCCGTGGCACTCGGGGTTTGAGCAGGTCTGCCGCGCCAGGTACCGATCCCGTAGCGTGTCGGGCGGCAGCGGAACGCTGCTATATCCGTGACGAACGCCTCTATTAATTTTTCCCAGGCCGCCATTTTCCCCTTAAATCTGGAAGCACGCAGCCTGCTTCTCAGGTAAATTTTTAATCTCGGTCAAATGCCCAGCCGGGACGCGGCCACGGCCTTTTCGATCTCCTCCTGCAACACCGTAGGGAGGCCTTCGATCCGCACGTTGAGGAAGCCCCGGACGATGGTGGCGGTGGCCTCGTCTTCGTCCAGCCCTCGCGCCATCAGGTACTCAATCTCCTCCTCGGCGATCTTGCCCACCGCTGCTTCGTGTGAAAGCTCCACGTTCGCCACCAGCGCCTCCAGTTCGGGAATGGCGTAAATTCGTCCCCGCTCCGAAAGCATCAACCCCCGGCACTCCAGGTGCCCGCGTACGCCGGCCACCTCCGCGACGACGTGCCCCCGGCTGATAATCTCGCCCCCCGTGGTTATCGCCCGGGCGATCAGCTCGGCCCTGGCTCCCGGCGCACCCAGGTTCACCTTGGAACCGGTGTCCATCTTCGTGCCGGGCGGCGCGATGAGAATGGTGTTATAGCGGGCGACCGCATCTTTGCCCACCAGGTTGGTAACCGGGTACATCAGCAGGCTCTTGACCCCGCTCAGGCAAACGTAGTTTGAAAGGAAGACGCCGCCTTCCTCAACGAGGGTTGCACCCCGCGGCCGCACCACCACGTCTTCGCCCCAGTTATGGATCATGGTGGAGGTCAACTTTGCACCCTTTTTTACGTAAGTCTCGGTTATCCCCACGTGCAGGCCCCGGTGGACGAAGGCTCCGGTGGCACAGCCGGTGATCAGGTCGAGCGACGCTCCTTCCTCCACAATCACCAGGTTCCGCACCTTCTGCGCCAGGCCCTCATGCCCGATGTAAAGGCCGGCCTGGACGGGGTACCGCGCCGTCACCCCCGGCAGAACCCGCACGAAAAAGCCGCTCAGAGGCTGGCCGGACTTCCTTTCCTCCGGCAACAGGGGAATCAGACGCCCGAAATACCCTTCCGCCCACGCGTATTTCGCCAGCGCCTCCCGGATGTTCAGCACCTCTACTCCTTCCTGACCACTCCGGCAGTGTACGACCGACTGGTCGAGCTGCATAAAGGTCCCTGCCCTCCCCGCACCAGTCACGTCCACTCCGGTGCGCAGGAGGCGCTCCTTTTCTTCGGCGGGCAGGGAACCCAAGTCCTCGATGTAGGAATGCGCCTCCGCCTCGCGGAGGAACCCTCCCTCAATTTCGCGTGCCAATCCTTCAGCCACCTCCCGTATCTATCAAAGCGCGCAGCGGACACACTCGCCGTAACCGACCCGCTTGATGCAGCCGAAAAGCTCCCGCGGGTTGCCGCTGCATGAAAGTCTCCCCCGGTAAAGCACATGTCCCATATCGGCTTCGACGTAGTTCAGGATGTATCCGGTGTGGGTGATGATCAACCCCGACTTGGTGCGGCTCTGCCGTATCTCCCTTAGCGACCGGGGGTCCCAGGGAGCGACCTCCTTCTCCAGGAGGTGGTTGATCGCCTGGCCGATGAGGGCCATGTTCTCCAGGTCCACGCCGGACTCGGGCTCGTCCAGCAAAACGAGATCCGGGTTCTGAGCCAGCAACTGCACCAGTTCGGACCGTTTGAGTTCGCCCCCTGAAAAGCCGTAGTTCACCTCTCGGTCCAGAAAATCCGCCAGGTTCAGGCTGGCGGCCAGCGTATCCGCCGCAACGCCGTTCCGGGAGGCGATCTGGATTATGTCCCGCAGCGATACCCCCCGCAAGGTGGGCGGCCGTTGGAAGGCGATCCCGATCCCCCGCGCCGCCCGCTCGTTCACGGGCAGGGCGGTGATGTCTTCACCTTTGAAAAGGATGCGGCCCTGAACCACCCGGTAACGGGAAAAACCCATTATGGTCCCCAAAAGCGTGGTCTTCCCCGAGCCGTTCGGACCGAAAAGCACGTGAGTTTCTCCCGGTTTGATTTCGAGGTTGATCTCCTGCAGGGTCAGCCGTTCACCGACCGCCACGCTGAGGTTTTCTAATTTCAGCATCTTACACCCTCCTAACTCCGACTGAAAGCGGCGACGAAACTTCCCTGGGGTACACCTATCGCCGCCGCCACCGGGCGGCACTTGGCGCGCAGCAGGTGAAAAACCCTCCCATCCTTCATTTCCGAAAAGGTCTCGTAATAGCCCATTCCCTTGGCTAAAATCAGGTCCGCCCTGGCGTAAAGGCTCTTGAATTCCGGTGAAGCAGCCTCGAGGTCGAGGCCGGGTGAATCGGTACCCGTAGACGCCAGCCGGGTGAAAGACTCTTTAAGCCCGCACTCTTCCAGGTCTGCAAGCGTGAGGTCGTTCTGCACCGGCCGCGCCTTGACCACGTACACCACTTCTTCCACTGCTCGGCAGAGCTTCTGGTAAAGAGGCAGGTCGAAATAACACTCGGCCGCGTTGTCGGTCAAAAAAAGAAGACAGCGCGTACTTGCCAACCGGTCAACAAACGCCGGAATCTGGTTAATCACGAAGTCCACCGGCTGCTCCATTTCCCGCGCCACTACCTCCAGATCACGGAAAAAATCAACCGTGTTCCCAAGCGCCGCCAGACTTAAGAGTCCGGTCCAATCGTCAGCGAACCGGGGTTTCAACTCCTCTACCGCCACCGCCGCAAAAGCCAGTTCCCCTTGTTTGACTTTGCGAAAGGGGTCCGGGTTGCCCGCAACCTGCCGTACGGCGCGCTGGGCAACCGTCGCCACCCGGGCGGGAATCTTTGCCGGAGAAAACTCCGCGTCCAGTACCGCGCGCCCTGCCGCTATTGCCTTTTCCCGCAGCGCGGAATCCTCCGTGGCCAGTTTTGCCGTGGTAACGATCAGGCGTTCAAGGCAGCCGTAGCACTCCGTAACGGCCCGCATTCTACCACCACGCCTCTATTATATCTTGTTTCGGCACCCCAGGCAAAGAAATCAAAATCCGGGAACGAAATCTGAAGCCACCGTGCCGTGCGAACGCTCCTTTACCGGAAGGTCCAAAGGGAGGCTCCGCCGCTATTCGAGCTCCACCACGGTGACGCCGGCGCCCCCTTCCCCCGGACCGCCGGGGCGAAAAGACTTCACCCGCGGGTAGCCCGCGAGGTACTCCCTCACCGCCTCCCGCAGCGCCCCGGTGCCGTAGCCGTGAATGATGTCCACCCGGTTGAGACCCGCCAGAAGCGCAGCATCAAGATGCCTTTCCACGGCCAGAAGGGCTTCCTCCACCCGTTGCCCGCGCAGATCAAGCGTGGACCCCGCCGTGCCCCCGCCGGAAAAACCGACCCCGCCGGCGACCTCCCGCTTCTGCACGGGCTGGACCGCCGCCGCCGGTACCTCGACCCGGAAAGAACCCACCTGAACGGAAAGCATGCCCTCTTTCGCCCGCGAGACGACGGTTCCTTCCTGTCCGAAACGGGGTACAAACACCGCCTGCCCCGGTTCGATCACTCCGGGTGCCTCACCCTCTGCAGGCGGCGGAGAGGATTGCACAAACCGCCCGCTCAGCCGCCGCAGCCGCTCTCGGGCCGCCTGCACCGCCATTTCCTGCTCCCGCCGGTCCTCAGCACGGATCTTCGCGCGGAACTCCCGGATGATCGCCTCCGCCTCCTGCCGGGCCAGGCGCACCGCCGCCGCCGCTTCCTCGCGGGCTCCGGCAAGCACTCTCTCTTTCCTGGCCGCGAGTTCACCGAGTCTGGCTTCAAACTCCGCCTTTAGCCGCGCCGCCTCGTCTTTCAGCCGGGCGGCCTCTGCCGCCTCCGTTTCCGCCCGGCGCCGCGCCCTTTCAAGCTCGTCGGAAAGTTCCCGCAGGCGGCGCTCCTCCGGATCCAGAAACTCCTTCGCCCGTTCCACAAGCCGTGCGTCCAGGCCCAGACCGCGCGCGATCTCAAAGGCGTTGGAACGTCCCGGCTGCCCGATCACCAGGCGGTAGGTGGGCGCCAGCGTCTCGGGGTCAAAATCCACGGAAGCATTCTGCACCCTGGGTCTCCCGGCCGCAAACTCCTTTAGTTCACTGCTGTGCGTAGTCGCGATCGTTTTCGCCCCGCACCGCTGCAGATCCTCCAGGATGGCGCACGCAAGCGCCGCGCCCTCTCTCGGGTCGGTTCCGGCCCCCAGTTCGTCCAGGAGAACGAGGGACCGTTCCCCCGCCCGCGCCAGAATTTGAATGATGTTACCCAGGTGGGAAGAAAAGGTGCTCAGGTTTTCCGTCACGCTCTGTTCGTCGCCGATGTCGGCGAGCACCGCCTCGAAAACCCCAACCTCGCTGCCTTCCGCCACCGGCACCTCCAAGCCGGACTGGGCCATCAGCACGCACAGGCCGGTGGTTTTCAGCGTCACCGTTTTGCCCCCGGTGTTCGGTCCGGTGATTACCAGGATGTCGAACTCCTTACCCAGGCGGATGTCCACCGGCACCGCCCTCTTCCCAAGGAGAGGGTGCCGGGCTCTCTTCAACTCCAGCTGGGGTTCCCCTATCAAGATCGGCGGCATGGCGTCCAGCGCCGCGCTGTACCGCCCTTTGGCCAGGATGAAGTCGAACCGGCCCAAGGTTTCGGTGGAAATCAGGATCGCCTCCGCCGCCTCCGCGACGGCCCGCGAGAGTTCGGCCAGGATCCGCTCGACCTCCCGCTGTTCCTGCACCCTCAGCCGCCGGACCTCGTTGCCCTTCTCCACCACCGCTAACGGCTCGATGAAAAGGGTGGCGCCGCTGGCCGACTGGTCGTGCACCAGCCCCTTCACCTTGTCGCGGTGCTCCACCTTGACGGGCAGGACGTAGCGCCCTTCCCGGATGGTGACCACCGGATCCTGGAGGTACTTCTGCCACGTGGGGGAACGCAGAAAACCGTCCAGGGTTTCTTTGATTTCCCCCTTGAGCCGCTCGATACGCTTTCGAAGGTCGGCCAGGTGGGTGGAAGCAGCGTCGGTCACCTCGTCCGGCGGTTGAATGCACCGCTTCAAGCGTTCCTCCAGTTCCGGAAAGGGGTGCAGGTTTCTGGAGAGCTGCCCCAGCAGCCGGTAGGCGGAGCCGCGCTCCTGAAAAAACTTCCTTACCCGCCGAATTACGGACAGGTTATCGGCGACCCGCAAAAGTTCCCGGGCCTCGAGTACGGCGCCCTGAAGGACGCGCTTCAGCTCCGGCCGGATGTCGTGCCAGCCGCTCAGGTCGAAAGAAGGCTCCAGGCGCAAAATTTCCCTTGCCTCACCCGTCTGGGCGAGATGGTGCCGTACCAACTCTATATCCGTCTCCGGCGTGAGCTGCTCCGCCAGTTCCCGCCCGATGGCGCTCTCGGCAAACCGTGCCAGGTGTTCCCGGACCAGATGAAACTCCAGGCGCCGTAAAACCCGTTCGTCCAAACCTTGAACCACTCCCCTAAATAACGTAAGGTTTCTGCAGGGCCCTGGGCAGACCGGCGCGCGCCAGATTCCTGCGCTGACCGCACTATCACTCGTCACCGGCTCTCCGTCCGGTACCGCGCAAACTCGGCGTCCCTGCCTCGGTTGCGCTTGCCGGCATCCGTGCCGGCATCCGGACTCCGAGCCGTTGCCTCGCCAAGTGCGGTTCGCAGCTCGTCATACGGCGCGGCTCCGGTCTTGCCGCAGGTCCTACACACATTTTCATTCCCGGTGGCGCAACTTTATCGTCGTGAACCACTCCTTGCATATATTCCCTAACCTGACCGGTGACTACCGGTATGGCCTGGATCGCAGGCAGGACTTTTCTGCCAGCGCACAACAAAACGTCCCGTCCCCGGGTACCGCCCTTAATAAAGCAGAGGAAGCTACCCGCCTCCTCCGTTTCCAAAACGCTCGTAAGTACCGCGTACGGGAATCCGGTGCGTCCGCGCTACGTCCTGGCCACTCGAATCAGACCCGAACCGGCAAGGATTTCGATTCCCTCCCGCGCGAGTTCGTCCAGGAAAAGATTCATCCCGAGGGAATCGCTGGCCATATGTCCGGCGATGACCACGTTGATATTGTTCTTCTCCGCTTCCTTACGGTGTTCCTCCTTGATGTGCATTCCCACCACCGTGCCGACCCCGGCCACCGCAAGTTTGGCGTAAGCATCCTGAGAACCGCTGGTGCCGCCCGTCATGTCTACGAATATCTTTCCGGCCCGCCGGTCTTTCTCGCCGACCACAATCGTCGGGCCGGCACCCTGCCCGGTCGCCGCTTTGTACTCGGGCAACTCTTTCAGCAGTTTTAACACGTCGGAAAGCCGTTCCGGCCGGCGCTCGTCAAAAAGCCGCTGCAGGTAATCGGCCACCAGGTTGTCGGCCGCGGTATGCACGCACATCAACGGAATATCCAGCAGCCGGGCCGTGTCTATCGTGCGGTAGTGGTTAAGCGGCATCAGTCCCCTTTTAACTTCGCTGATCCGCGAACTCAGAATACCTTCCGCCACGTTAATCGGCACGCCGAAACGCGCCAGAACGTCCTCCTGAAGGTGCATCACTTCGTGGAGTTCCGCCAGTGCCCGTCCTTCCGGATGATGGGCAATGATAAGGTCCACAGGCTTCCCCTTTTCGCCGAGCCGGTCGGCCAGCAGCACCTCCGCCGCCTCCATGTCGATCCCGGCAAAAACCCGCTGCACTTCCCGCTCGGGGTCACCGTAGAGGATCCTGGTGTCGGAATAGGGGTTGCTGAACCTTTCCGTATCGTACCCTTCCCGCTCCTCCTCCTTGAGGTCGGCGTAACGCTCCCGTTCCCTCTGCAAAAGCGCTTCTACTGCTTCTTTGCCCCGGGGGTCCTTCTCCATCCCCAGCGCCACTGCCAGCGCATAAATCTCTTTGATCCTCAACAACCCTACCTCCTTAAAATGGATGTGGGAAGTTAGAAGTTGGAGGTTAGAATTTTTTAGGAATTCGCGCAGCGAATTCCTTCTTTATTTCCCACCTCCAACCTCTCACCTCTAACATCTATTCTTCCCGTTCGGCCTCGATAAGTCTTACCAAATTCTGATGATCGTCCTGGAGCCGGAGGTATTCGTCGGCGATGTTCAGCGCCGCCACCACGGCAGCCTTCAACAGCGGCAGCCGCTGGTTGCGCAGGCGCGCTTCCTTGATCTTCTGGTGTACCAGCCGTGCCACCCGCTCGATGTGCTCCGGAGGCGCCTCGCCTTTTAAGACGTAAAGCTCGCCAGCGATCTCGATTTCCACCCGGCTTTCCTTGGCTGGCATAATTTCCCTCCTAATGTGAGATCAAGCAGGTTTTCGCCATGCTCGGACAAAATTCCTCCTTAGGGGAGGGGCCGGGTGGTCTTTTCATTACCGGCGCTCAGGGCATTACGTCCGCACGGGGTTCTTCCAGGCTCCCCCGCAACACCGCCCCGTACTCTTCCGCCAGCCGCCTGACGATGGCTTCAAGGGCCACCCCTACCTCCTCGTCGGTCAGCGTCCGGTCTTCCGCCTGAAAGAGGAGCGAGAAAGCGAGGCTCCTCGTCTCTTCCGGCACTTGGGCGCCCTTGTAAACGTCAAACAGCTTCAGCTCGCGCAAAAGCCTGCCGCCGGCGGTCTTTATCGCCTCGGCAACGGCCGCCGCAGGAACATCCTCCGGGATGATGAAAGCCACGTCCCGCAGCACCCCCGGAAAACGCGGCAAATCCCGGTAAGACGCCGGCTTCCGGGCTGCAAGCAGCGCCTCGACGGAAAACTCCCCGACCACCGCGCGGGCCGGTAATCCGTAAGACTCCTGAACCTCGGGATGAAGCTCCCCGACCACGCCCAGTTCCTCCCCCTCCGCCACAATGCGTGCTGCCCGCCCGGGATGCAGCATGGGGTGGTCCTTAAGCGGTAAGAAGGCCGGCTCGTTTACCCGCAGCCGCCGCAAGAGCGCTTCGACAATCCCTTTCAGGAAGAAAAAGTCCATCTCCGCAGCCGGCCCTTTCCAGTGGCGTGGTTTTCTCCCGCTTACCGCCAGGCCGAGCTTCAAGCACTCTTCCGGCAGTTCACCACCGTCCCGCGGGAGGAAAACCTTCCCCACCTCGTAAACCGCCACGTCGTCCACCCGCCGGGAAAGGTTCCGGACCAGCACATCAAGCAATCCCGGCAGGAGCAGGGTCCGCAGCACCGACTGGTCCTCGCTGATAGGGTTTTTCAGCCGGACCACCTGCCGGTGCGGGTCGCCCTCGGGCAGGCGCAGCCGGTCGAAGGAGGCGGGGTTGATGAAACTGTAGGTGATAACCTCGCTCAAACCCAAGCCGGTTAAGAATTGTGAAACCTGATCGAGAAAGGCGGCGGTCGCCGGACGCTGCCCCGGTGTGGTTTCGCCATAAAGGAGCGTTGCCGGGATCCGTTCGTACCCGTAAAACCGGGCCACCTCCTCGACAATGTCCTCCTCGATACTCACATCCAGCCGAAAGGTCGGCACCGAAATGACCCAATCTTCGCCGTCCTCTTGAACACTGAAACCAAGGCGTCCGAGCCAATCCACCGCTTCATCCCGCGGAACCGGTGTCCCTAAAACGGCTTCGACCCTCGCCGGTTGAACGACCACCGTCCGTCGCTCCGGTCGGCCGGGATAGCAATCCGCCACTCCCGGGACCGCCCGCCCTATCCCGGTCTTTTCCACCAGGTAGGCCGCGCGGTCAGCCGCCCGCACCGCCCCCTCGATGTCCACGCCCTTCTCGAAGCGGAGCGAGGCTTCCGAACGCAGTCCGAGCGCCCGCGCGGTGCGCCTGATACTCTGCGGATTGAAATTGGCCGACTCTAAAAGTACCGTCGCCGTGGCGGGGGTCACCTCCGTGTCAAGTCCTCCCATCACGCCGGCGATCGCCACGGCACGT
Organism: Bacillota bacterium; assembly: GCA_040758635.1. Taxonomy (GTDB): domain Bacteria; phylum Bacillota; class Desulfotomaculia; order Desulfotomaculales; family Ammonificaceae; genus Yes71-27. The sequence goes on from JBFLVI010000017.1 coordinate 16,419, forward strand.
TCGGCGTCCGCGATGACCAGGTCTTCCGAGCCGAGCTCACGGGTCACCTCGTCCAGCGAGACGAGCCGCTCCCCGGCATCCGCCCGGCGCACCACGATCTTCCGGCCGCGGAGGGTTTCGTAGTCAAAGGCGTGCAGCGGCTGCCCCAGTTCCAGCATCACGTAGTTCGTGACGTCAACCATGTTGTTGATCGGCCTCATTCCTGCCATCCGTAACCTTACCTGCATCCACAGCGGCGAGGGACCGATTTTGACCTCCTTGAAGACCCGGGCCGCATACCGTCCGCAAAGCTCCGGCGCCGCGATCTCCACCTTGACCAGATCGCCCAAGGTTTCCCGGCCCGCCGGCAGCACCGGGGGAAACTTCAGCGGCAGCCCGTAAAGCGCCGCCACCTCCCGGGCGATCCCGGCTACACAAAGGCAGTCGCCCCGGTTAGGAGTGAGGTCGAACTCCAGCACGAAATCCGGAAACCCCAGGAGCGTCGCGACATCTTCCCCGAGCGGCGTCTCCGGCGGCAAAATCATGATTCCGGCCGAACGCTCCTCCAGCCCCAGCTCCGCCTCGGAGCAGAGCATCCCACAGGAATCCACACCCCGGAAACGCGCCCTTTTGATGACCATCCCGTTTGCCAGCCGGGCGCCTTCTAACCCCAGGGGAACCACCGCCCCCGGGAAAACGTTGGGTGCCCCGGTGACCACTTCGTATAAAGCGGTCCCGGTGTCGGCCACGCAAATCCTGAGCCGGTCGGCATTCGGGTGGGGCCGGACCTCGGTCAGCCGGGCCGCGACCACCCCCTTGACTTCCTCACCGAACGGCACCACGGCGTCAACCGCGATCCCCGCCATCGTCAGACGTTCTGCCAGTTCCTCCGGCGACACCGGAACGTCAACAAACTCCTTGAGCCAACTCAAAGGTACCCGCAACAAAAGCTCCTCCTTCGGCAATGATTAAGGGTCAGAATTCAGAATGGGGCCTGTAGGAATTCCGGATCGAGTTTCCCCTTTAAACCTTCTGGATTCCGACTACTGACTGCTGAATTTGACCGAAAATTTCAAGCCCACAAGATTAAAACTGACTCAAAAAGCGCAGGTCGTTATCAAAAAACAGGCGCAGGTCATTGACGCCGTATTTCAACAGCGCGATCCGTTCGATACCCATCCCGAAAGCAAATCCCCGGCATTTCTCCGGGTCGTAACCCGAAACCGCCAGCACCCGCGGGTGAACCATCCCCGCGCCCAAGATTTCCAGCCAGCCGGTTTGCTTGCAAAGCCGGCAACCTTCACCGCCGCAGATGACGCAAGAGATGTCCACCTCGGCGCTCGGCTCGGTGAACGGAAAGTAACTCGGCCGCAGCCGCAGCTTGGTTTCCGGCCCGAACATCTCCCGCGCAAAAACCAGGAGGACCCCCTTCAGATCGCTGAACCGGATGTTCGTGTCCACGGCGAGCCCTTCCACCTGGTGGAACATTGGGGAGTGGGTGGCGTCGTCGTCCCGCCGGTAAACCTTGCCCGGCGCGATAATCTTGACCGGGAGTTGCGGTGCCAGGCGTTCAAGCGTCCTTACCTGCACCGGCGACGTATGCGTGCGCAGCAGAACCTCCTCGGAAATGAAGAAGGTGTCCTGCATATCCCGTGCCGGATGGCCCTTCGGTAAATTTAACGCTTCGAAGTTGTAGTAGTCCAGTTCGACCTCCGGCCCTTCCGCAATACTGAAGCCAAGACCCAGGAAGATGTTTTCGATCTCCTCCCGGACCTGGCTTAAAGGATGCCGGTACCCTAACATCACGGGCCGCCCCGGCAAGGTTACGTCCACCGCTTCCGCCTCGAGCCTGCGGGTCAGCGCCTCCCCGCGCAAAACCCCGCTTCTCTCAGCCAGGGCCTGTTCAACCTTTTCCTTCACCTCGTTGGCCCGCTGGCCTGCGAGCGGGCGCTCCGCCGCCGGCAACGCCGCCACCCGCCGCAGCGCCTGGGTCAGTTCGCCCTTCCGGCCTAAAAAACGCACGCGGGCGACCTCGATCTCCTCCAGGTTCCGGGCTGCCGCAATCGCTGTCTGCGCCCGGCGCCAAATCTCTTCCAGTTCTCTTAACAACATCTAACCCCCCGTAAAGACCAAACTCCGGTGTTACCAGAGCCTCCCAAGGCATCGTCTTCCTGTCTTAGATTAGGTCAGGGTATCCTTTCATTTCCACCCGAACCGGTATCTTAAATAATTTTAGCCCCTGAGGGCCGATTTGTAAAATAAAAATGCTCTTGCCCGTAAAAGCGTAAAGCAAGAGCTGCGGGGATCCGTCCCCTTCTCACCGGATGCTTGTATCAAAGCGTTTAACCTGAATCTATTACCCTAAAACTGCCTTAGTGTACTGCCAACCTCCGGTAAAGAACATAAGCCCGAATTGAGCCCGTCGTTTCAAAGAGTCTCCAAAAAAACTCGGCGGTCCAGAACATCAACTCACAACCTTTCGCAGATTTTTTGGAGCCCTCTGTCCGAATTATAACATACCGCCTACCCGAAAACAAGGAACTCTTAACAAAGGTTACAGGCAAAAACTATGCGGTTTTTGATCTGCTTACCTGGGATTATACGCGCCGTTCCGGCGAAATATTACCATTATTTTCCTTGCCAGCGTTGGCGCACCGCCTCGTACAGCAGCAGGGCTGCCGCCACCGCAGCATTCAGGGATTCTGCGCCGCCGGGCATCGGGATGAAAACGTGCTGCGCGGCAGCCTCGCGTACCGCGGGTCTCGGACCCGCCCCCTCGCTTCCGACGACCAAGGCAACCGGGCCAGTGAGGTCCGCAGCGTAAAGAGGTGTTTCTCCCCGAGGGCCGGCCACCACCAGCTTCAGGCCCGACTGCCGCAGGAAAACGTATGCTTCCTCCCAGGAAATCCCTTGCACCACCGGCAAACGAAAAACCGCGCCGGCTGTGGCGCGGACTGTCTTGGGATTGTAAAGATCTACGGTGCCTGTAAGCAGGAGTGCACCGGAAGCGCCTGCGCCGTGGGCGGTGCGGATGATGGTGCCCAGGTTCCCCGGATCCTGGATGCCGTCAACCACCACGACCAGCGGCGTCCCGTTGCGGAGCAGGTCGTCCAGGGCGGCTTCCCGTTTCCCGACGACGGCAAGCACGCCCTGCGGCGTTTCTGTAGCCGCCGCCCGTTCGAACACCTCGGGCGCCAGTTCGAAGACTGCGACACCTTGCCTCCGCGCCGCCGCGAGAATTCTTTCCCCGTCTGCAGCGGCGGCGAACCGTGCAGTGCAATAAAGCGCTTCCACCGGCCAGTTGGAAGCCAGCGCCTCCGCCACCAGGTCGGGGCCCTCGGCAACAAATTTTCCCTCCTGTTCCCGGTAACGCCGCCGGGCGAGGCGTAAAAGTGCCTTCACCCGCGGGTTGTGTTTCCCCAGCAGGGTCATTGCTCGAGCCGCTTCAACCGGTCATTCCGCCCGACCACGACGAGGATATCGCCTTCCTCAACCGTTTGGCGCGCTCCCGGAGAGATGATGATTTCCTGGCCCCGCCGGATCGCCAGCACCGTAACCCCGTGCTTCATCCGGATGGCCGACTCCCCGATGGACTTGCCCACGAACTCCCTTGGCGCGATCAGTTCCATGATGCTGAAGTCGGGCGACAGCTCGATCTGGTCCACGATATTCGCCGCCACCAGTGCACGCGCCACCCGCACGCCCATATCCCGCTCCGGGAAAACCACCTTGTCGGCCCCGACCTTGGCCAGCACCCGGCCGTGCAGTTCGGTGCGCGCCTTGGCCACCACCGTTTTCACGCCCATCTCTTTCAACATCACGGTAACCAGGATGTTCGCCTGGATGTCCTCGCCGATGGCCACAATAACCACATCAAAGTTCCGAATACCCAGCGATTTCAAGGCATGCTCGTCCAAGGCATCCACCTGAACCGCATGGGTAACGGTATCCATCACCAAATTCACTTTTTCCGGGTCTACATCTACGGCCAGGACATCGTAACCCATCCGGGTGAGGGTCTCCGCCACGCTCATCCCGAACCGTCCCAGGCCGATCACCGCAAACTGTTTCATTATCCCTGCCCCTTTACCCTACCATAATCTGCTCTTCCGGGTGCCGGAAAGCAGCCCGCCGCCGCTGTGCCAGGGCAAAAGCCACGGTCAGCGGCCCGAGCCGGCCGACAAACATCGTCAAGATAATCACGAAGCGTCCCAGCGGACTCAGGTCCGGCGTAATACCCATCGAGAGTCCGACAGTGCCAAAAGCCGAAACAGTCTCGAACAACAGCGGCAAAAAATCCTTTTGCTCCACTATTAGCAGCACAAGCAAAGCGGCGCTCACCCACCCGACACCCAGCATGAAGATTCCTATCGCCCTGAGCACCTGGGCAATCGGTATCCGGCGCCCGAAAACTTCGGTACCCTCCCGGCCGGCAGCCAGGGACCAGACCGTCAGACCAAGCAGAATAAAGGTCGTGGTCTTAATCCCGCCGCCGGTGGAGCCGGGCGAAGCCCCGACAAACATCAGCAGGCAGAGCAGCAACTGGGTCGCAGGATTGAGTGCGCCGATGTCAACGGTATTGAAGCCGGCCGTGCGCGGGGTCACCGCCTGAAAGAACGACGCCAGAACCCTGGTCGGCCACGCCAAACCGCCCAGCGTGTTGGTGCGCTCCAGGATCAGAAAAAGCACGAACCCCGCCAGAAGCAAACCGGCCGTGGTTACCAGCGTCAGTTTGGCGTGAAGCGAAAAACGCCGCCACTTCCGGTGCCGCACCAGTTCGCTGACAACTGAAAACCCCAATCCGCCGATGATGACGGGCAGGGCAATACCGAAGTTCACCACCGGGTCGGAGAGATAACCGGTGAGACTCCGGAAGTCCCCAAAGAGATCAAAACCCGCGTTGTTGAAAGCTGAAACCGCGTGAAACAGTCCGTACCACAAAGTTCCCGGCCAGCCATATTCCTGCGCCAGCCGCAGCACCAGGACCACCGCGAAAAAGCCTTCGATGATCAGCGTAAAAAGAAGTACGCGTTTTACCAGCCGGACCACGCCGGCCACGTTGACTTGGCTCAGCGATTCGCGGATCAGTAGCCGCTCTTTCAGCCCAATCTGGCGCCCCAGGAGAATGGAAAAAATGGTGGCACTGGTCATAATCCCCAGGCCGCCGAGCTGAATCAGGAGCAGAATGACCGTTTGCCCGAAAGCAGACCAGTACGTGCCCGTATCCACAACCACCAGGCCGGTGACGCAGACGGACGAAGTGGCCGTAAAAAGCGCCGTGAGGAACCCAGGAGGCACCCCGCTCCGGGTTGCCCCGCCGGTATTCAAAAGCAGTGTGCCGGCAAGAATCAGCCCGGCAAAACCCAAAACCAGCACCTGGGGCGGCGTGAACCGCCACCTGCGCCGCCGCCTTTCAGGCCGACTTTGCCGCAAAAGATCCGTTTCGTTCATTACTCCGGCAAAATTTAAGCATGGAAAATATCACCATGCTTAAACCCGATCAAACACCATTATCTTCGCTCTCAACTGAGCTTAGCTTTAGCCATCTCCACCAGTTGGCCGAACGCCTGCTGGTCATTTACCGCAATATCCGCCAGCACTTTCCGATTGATCTCCACCCCTGCCTCTTTCAACCCGCTGATCAGGCGGCTGTACGACAGGCCGTTCTGCCGTGCCGCCGCATTGATCCGCGCAATCCAAAGACGCCGAAAATCCCGCTTCCGGGCCCGCCGGTCACGGTAAGCATACACCAGCGATTTCATTACCTGCTGCTTGGCCACCCGGTAAAGCTTGGACTTTGCACCCCAGTAACCGCGTGCCAGCCGCAGTATCTTTTTATGCCGCCTGCGCTTTATCACGCTCGTCTTCACCCGCGGCATCCTAACCGACCTCCCTTGAAAATAATACTTCTCTTGCAGGGCGCGGCGATAAGCTTCGCATAGCTTCGTCAGCCGGCTGGATCCGGGTCCTCACCCAGCACTCAATGCTATGATTGCGCTTTGAAAAGCTACTTTTTTAGGCTAATATAATAAAGGTTTCTCCTTCGAAGCTCAAAAACTGCTCTGAGTGCTGGGCTCCGGCCCGTCCCCACCCGGACTTCCTCGCTCTGCTTGCTTCTCACCGCGTTTCGTTTATTTACAACTACTGCATCATTAATAGGGCAAAAGCCGCCTTACCCGCGCCGCGTCACCGGGCACCAGGACGGTTTTGCGCCGGAGACGCCGCGTCCGCCGGCTTGGTTTACCTTCCAGCAGGTGGCTTTTAAACGGGTGCCACCCCACAATCTTTCCCGTTCCCGTTTTCTTAAAGCGTTTAGCTGCCCCCCGGTGTGTTCTGATCTTCGGCAAGACTGGTCCTCCTTTCCTGTTCCGGCCTGGGAGCCAGAATCATGATCATATTTCTCCCTTCAAGCTTCGGCAGCCGCTCCACCAGAGCCACGTGTCCCACCTCGGCCGCCAGCCGCTTCAAGAGCTTTTCGCCGATCTCCGGGTGGATAATCTCCCGCCCGCGAAAGATAAGGGTAACCTTTACCTTGTCCCCGTCACTCAAAAAACGCAAGGCATTGCGCATCTTCACCTGGAAGTCGTGCTCCTCAATTCCCGGGCGCAGTTTCACTTCCTTGATGCTGATCACGCGCTGTTTCTTGCGGGCCTCTTTGTCCCGCTTGCTCATCTCGTACTTGTACTTGCCAAAGTCCATAATCCGGCAAACCGGGGGTTTAGCCTGCGCCGCGACTTCCACCAGGTCCAGTTCCCGCTCCTCCGCAATCCGCAACGCCTCCCGAAAAGGAACAATCCCCACCTGGGTCCCGTCAACGTCAATCAGTCTTACCTCGCGGGCTTTGATTTGCTCATTGATCCGAAAGTCCTTGGTAATAACCTATCCACCTCCAAAATACAAAAGGCGGGCATACCCACCCGCCTTGCTAATACCTCGTCCGGAAAACAACCTGTTACCTGGTCCCATGACCCTGCCGGCAGCAAAGGCGCCGCAAGGTGAGAAGCGGATGGCTTCTGCTTTACGCGTGTCCGGTATTACCTTTGCGCCATTATAACACGAGAAGGAAACAGCGTCAATAAATTGGAACCGTCAACCCCGGTAAAAATGCTTCTCCTTGACCGGGCGACCTGCCTACGAAAAAAGAGCGCCCGCCGTCCGGCTGCAAGATTCTGTAGCACCTCCTCCGTTGCAAACCGCCAGTACCCGGTTTATAATGGAAGAAATAGGGGGTTGCGCGGATGAACCACAGACAAAGATACCGGTACCTGCGTTCGGTTAAAGGTTATGACTCGGAACAGTATTTCAAGGAAACTAAAGCCTTTAACCAGGCCGCCCATGTCCTGGAAAAGCAGCATCGTTTGATGTTGGAGCTTAGAGAGGCCTTGCTGGACCTGAACCACGCGTTGACAACGCTCAACCGCCACTTGAAACGCGCCAAATGGTTCCTGCACTGAAACCTCAGTCGTCGTCGTATTCCTCTGCGAACTCTTCCCAGGTTTCGACGCAACCCGGACAGATCGCGCATCCCGAAACCCGGAGCATTTTCCCCTCGTCTGCTTCAACGCCGCATATGGCGCATCTTTCCATCATTCTGCCCCCCTCCTCGGCGAAGTGACGCCGGCTGGACCGGCACTCCGGAGTGTCCTTTTTCATTTTACTGACCTTTCAGTTTGCTGGTTACGTAACCGAACCCTGAGGCAGCCGCCCGCTCCCGCGCTGCGACGAACCCGAGCCGGCAACCGTCCACCGGCTGCTGAAAAACAAACCGGACGCCGCCTGACGGCGCCCGTTACCGGCAAGCCTTTAACGAACCTGGTGCCGGAGGTGGGATTTGAACCCACACGGGAGCGAGCTCCCCCGGGATTTTAAGTCCCGTGCGTCTGCCTTTCCGCCACTCCGGCCGCAGTCTCATTGTAACAAAAAACCGGGGGCGCTTCAACCGTTCGAACCTAACAACCTCTAAGAGAGTATTGCAAAACCCTAATTTGTCGAAGAGTAAGTTCACTTATCCACACAATACGGTTTTAGTAGGAAGCCCGGAGGCCGCGAAAAACAACCCGGCACTCAACTCACCGTAAAAGGATACGAGATACTCTAATGCCTGTTTGCTTGAGTGCAGATTATACCACAGAGTTGAGTGCCGGGCAGGCGAAGTTTTGCAGCGGTCTCCTAAGGAGACCTGTAAGGCTGGGGAACATGGCAACCCGCATTGCCTTGTATTCTTAGCGTCCGGGACGGAAGCACTCGGATTTAAAAAGCCGCCCGCAAGAGCAGGCGGCTTTTTCCCAATCCAAGGTGCAGTTAGACTTCGATCTCCGGAGGCGGCAGGTACTCGCTTTCCTTCGCAGCCATTTCCTTGATCTCCGCGAGGCGGGCAAAAACACCCTGCATTACCTCCGGACCGAGGGACTTGTTCTTCGCTATTTCCTCAAACACAACCCGGTTGAACGCAACCGGAACATCGGTGATAGCGCCCCGCGAATCGACCCGGGCCGTGGCGAACTCGTCCAGAATCCGCTGCGCATCTTCGTCGCTGAGCTCCACATTAAAAGCGTTGAGCGCCCCACCAAATAGTTTTTCGACCTGCTTTTCCAGCCCGCTTCCTTCAAGCTTCTTAAGCCGGCCCTCGTCCAAAAGTACAACTATGTATTTGGCCATCAATCTCACCTCCTGGTTAAAATACCCTTAAACATCCATATCCGGAAGATCAACTTCGAGCTCTTTCTCCCGTTCCATCAAGTACTTCGGTGTAACAAACGGATAACCGTAGACCTTCCACCACTTCACGGCCACTTTGTAGACCTCCGGCCGGAAGATCACCGGCGGCGGGAAGACACCCTCGGAAACCATACCGCGGATGAAGCTGCCGCTGAACTTCTGTCTTTCCTTATGGTTGCAGTTACCGCTGTACGCAATCTCGCCGCACTTCGGGCAGTACCAAAACTCGGCCATATTCTGCGGTCTGATCTTCAGACCATACGGCACCTCATTAACCGGCTTATCGAAACCAAAGCTGGGAATACCCTTACCCCAGAGAATCTGCGTGGCATACATATCGTAGTATTCACCGACGGCAGCGTGGTCACGGCCGAACATATGGTGCGTGCAGCCCATGTTCTGGCGGACTATACCATGGAGCAAGGATTCAAGCGGGTTGCCGTACCGCATATCCCAGAGCAGGATGGTTACCAAATGCCGCTCCGGCTTGATGTAACCAGAGAGGTTGACCGCCTCGTGTCCTTCGACGATCGCCTCGTCCGGATAGTCGCCTTTCCGCTTGACGCCAATCACCGCGTTAACCAGGATGCCGTGGCAGGGCTCAAGGTCCCCGGTGTAGGCGGCGTTCTTCATCAGGTGTTCGTGGCCGACGTGCGGAACATTTCTGGTCTGATGGTTGATTACCGTCCGCCAGCCTCTCTTGTCGAATTCCTCGCGGGATTTCTTGGGCGGGTACCAGAACCTGTCGAAGGGAGGTTTCAGCTTCGGCTCATTGATGATTTTGTACTTTCCAGCGTAGATTACCGGATTCATGCTCTTATAGATTACCCAGCCCGGATGCTTCTTATCAAAGGGCTCTTTTACGACCTCGGGATTATTCTCCGGCGTACCAAAAGTCCTGGTGGCTACTTCTTCCGGGTTGATGCGGTATATTTCCTCAATGTCAAGAATCGCAAACGGTTTCCCTTTAAGTCTGAGAAGCAGCCTGTCCCCAGAACTTACGCCTAATTTCTTATGGTCTTCCTCGGAAACGTCGAAGAGGATTGGGTACGGGAAAATCCACTCGTTAAGAAGTCTTCTTTCCTTAAGAACCCTTTCGAGTTCCGCCTCCGTCATCGAACCTTCAACGGGGGAGAAGAAACCGTAGCAGACCGACATTATTTCCCGGTATACGTTGCGTACCGGCACACCCTTTTCGTCCACCGTCGGTTTGATGTCGAAAGCCGCCGCCGCACCTTTGGCCAGCTTCTTTCCAGCAACGGGATCCGTTACGACCCTCTCTATAAGTCTGCCGCCATGAGGCTCAGGCCTTTCAATCCTTATGGACATTTACGTACCTCCTTCTTTTCCTAAAGATCTCCTGACAGACAGCAAATTACTTTTGTCTTGCAAAGCGCAAATTGTGTTGTAAGAGCTACAGCAGGCTGTTTTTGAAAAGAGTTTGTGCTCCCCGCAACCCACCTCCTTGTTGGAACTTGTGATAATCGGAACATGCAACCTCAAAAAATTAAAGGTATACTCGCCCCCATTTTACAAGAAACTATTCAAAATCTTTTGGACAAGTATAAATCATTTTAAAACGGGATGTCAATACCTGATTTCATCTTGAGTGCCTGTTTCTATTCGATTTGCCTCAAGTTGTATGCGGGTGAATGAGCGAGGAAATCAAGCCCCTTTTCCTGAAACAGACGGGCGACGGCGACAATGATTTGCCCGCCGCACCGGTCGCTGGCCGCAGGCCACGGAAGGCATAACTTCTTGGCGGAAGGTCCCCTTTACCATCCAGGACGCCAGGCAACCGGCAGACGCCGCCCCATACCGAAAGCCTTGGTTGTCACCTTCAGCCCCGGCGCGGCCTGGCGGCGCTTGAACTCCGCCCGGTCCACCCGCCGAATTACCTCGCGCACAAGCTCGGGAGTGAAACCCCGGGCGATGATCTCTTCCGCCGAAAGATTCTCTTCAATGTAAGCCTTGAGGACGGGGTCGAGCAACCGGTAGGGAGGCAGGGAATCCTCGTCGCGCTGGTCGGGTCGCAGTTCCGCCGACGGGGGTTTCGTCAGCACGGCCGCCGGAATGATTTCCCGTTCCCGGTTGATATACCTTGCGAGATCGTAAACCATCATTTTGGGCACGTCGGCAATTACCGAAAGCCCCCCGGACATGTCCCCGTACAGGGTGCAGTAGCCTACCGCCAGTTCGGACTTGTTGCCCGTGCTGAGAACCAGGTAGCCTTCACGGTTTGAGATGAACATCAGGATGTTGCCGCGGATGCGGGCCTGAACGTTCTCTTCGGCCACGTCCAGGCACGGCTTGGCGTCGGGATTGAGGGTTTCGAGGTAAGCGGCAAATATCCGCTCGATCGGGACCACCCGCCAGCCGATCCCGAGGTTGCGCGCCAGCGCTTCGGCATCCCGCAAGCTTCCGGGAGAAGAGTACGGGGAAGGCATTCCCACCCCCAAAACATTCTCCGGTCCGAGGGCCTCGGCGGCCAGCGCCGCCACCACCGAGGAGTCGATCCCGCCGCTCAAACCGACTACTGCCCGTTTGAAGCCCGTCTTCCGGAAATAATCCCGGGTTCCGAGTACCAGCGCCGCGTGAACACAGGAAATATCCTCCTCCACCCGGGCCGGTTCTCTTCCCGCCGGAAAGGATGTTGTTTCTACAATCGCAAACTCCTCGGCAAACGCCTCGCCCTCCCAGACCAGCTCCCCCCGCCCGTTGAAAACCAGGCTGGACCCGTCGAAAATCAGCTCGTCGTTTCCCCCGACCTGGTTTACGTAAATCAGCGGCCGGCCGTGCTCGCGGGCGGTGTGAGCCAGCATCTCGGCCCGCAGGCGCCGCTTCCCGTAATGGTAAGGCGAAGCCGCGATGTTGATCAAGATTGTCGCCCCTTGAGCCACCAGTTCCTCCACCGGATCCTCTTCGTAGAGCCGCTGGCTCCAAAAATCCTTGTCGTTCCACACGTCCTCGCAGACCGTCAAACCGAGCGTTTCCCCGCGGAAAAGGACGGCCTGACGCCTGGCGGCAGGTTTGAAGTAGCGCGTTTCGTCGAAAACGTCGTAACTCGGCAAAAGGGTTTTGTCCTGGCGCCCGAACAACGCCCCGCCATACAACAGAAGCGCCGTGTTATACAGGTAGTTCTTTTCCCTTACCGGTGCACCCAGCAGAATACCCACGTTCCGGCTCGCCGGCGCGAACTTTTCCGCAAGCACTTTCTCCACCGCCCGGTGGAGTTCCGTCCGCCACAAGAGATCCCGCGGCGGGTAGCCGACCAGGGAAAGCTCCGGGAAGACTACCAGTTCGGCCCCGGCCGCCTCCGCCCGGGAAACCGCTTCAAGCATCCGCGCGGCATTACCGGCTACGTCCCCGACCGTAGGGTTGAACTGTACCAGCGCCAACCGCAACTGCGAACCACCACCCGCCCAACCTTATACCCATCATTATAACGCAACGGATAAGAATTCAGGCAGAATTTTTCGACTCTGCGCCTGATTACTTCCGGGAAAAACCCGCCGGCAGGTGTTATAGGCCCGCTGATCCTTAAAATGCTTACGGAGTCCGAAGCGATTCTGTATATAATGAAATAGAGCCGTTCCGGTGCAGCACCCCTTTGAGTACCGGCCGCCGGAAGGAGGCCTCCTTTTGCGTCAGCTTCTGGTCTGTTACGATATCTTTCAGAGGTACCCGGTGATGACCGCCGTCGGCGCGGTGGCCCTGCTGACCACCCTGGGTTATGCCGTAATTATCCCCATTCTGCCACTTTACTTAAAAGAAAACCTTGGCTTCAGCGCCAGCCTTATTGGACTCATCTTCGGTGCCTACGCCGCCGCCGAGACCTTGGCCAAGACACCGCTGGGGTTTGTCAGCGACCGGATCGGGCGCCGGTCGGTAATCATCACCGGCTTGCTCCTCTGTTTCCCCGTGCCCTACCTGATGACGCTCCCCCGCCACCCGGTGTCCTTGGCGTTGCTCCAAATGGTGAACGGCGCGGGGGTGGCAGCCTTCTGGCCTGCACTCGCGGCGCTGACCGCCGACATCGTGGCCGTCGAAAGGCGCGCCCAGGCCATGACCGTCTTCAACATGTCCTACCTCATCGGCCTCGGGTTCGGCCCGGCCCTCGGAACCTTCGTTAACCACGCGGCAGGCAGTAACACCGCCGCATTCTATCTGGCTTCAACTTTCTTAGCCGGAGCCGCGATAATCGGCGCGCTCTCTCTGCCCCGGCCGGGCAAAAAAACGGTTCTGGTGCCGGCAGAGGGAACCGCCGGCGATGAAAGGGTATACGCGCTCGAAACCGGTACGCCAAACCAACTCACCCCTGAAACGGCCGGTAGCGATAATGCCGCAGCGCAGGGACAGGCCCTGGTTCCGGCCGGCCCCGGGCCTGACGCCTGGGAGGGCTTGAAAGCATTGCTCCGCCAACCCGTCCTGGGAGTGATGCTGCTCGTATCACTCTTGCAGCAGTTCGGCGCCGGTTTTCTGGCACCGGTTTTTGTCCTTTTCGGACGGGAACAAGTCGGCTTCACGCAGGCGGAGATCGGGCGCATCCTCCTCTTCCCGGCGCTCACCATCGCCTTGCTCGCAATCCCCCTGGGCCGCACCGCCGATGCCATCGGTAAATCCCGCGCCGTCCGCTGCGCTTTCCTTGCCGCGGCGCTCGCGATCTTCTTGATGCCCGGCGCTAAGCACCCGCTGTCCTGGCAGTTCCTGGTCGCTGTTCTGGGGCTGGCTTACGTCACCGGGGCTCCGGCTTGGACGGCGCTCGCCAGCATGGCCGCACCCCCGGGCCGGCAGGGTGCTGCGATCGCTGCCATCGGCACGATGCAGAGCCTGGGCTTCATCTTGGGTCCCGGGGCTGGAGGCTTTCTCTACGACCGCGTGGCCCCTGCCGCCCCTTTTTACGGCTGCGTCCTATTCCTGGTCGTTTGTTTCCTCCTGACATCTGTTCTGGTCTCGGAAAAAAGGATTGACAAAATGATGGCATAATTGATACATTTTACCTAGCCTGCATAGAGATCGGTGTTCCAGCAGGAAGGCGCTTCTTTAGAAACCCACGACCCCCGAAGAGTTTCTAAAATGCTACCCAAAGGCCCCGAACCTCAAATTTTTCAGTGTATCGTTTTCTGCGAGACAGCGACCGGCACACAAAACCTGTACCAGGAGTGAAAATATGAGAATTGACAGGTTGTGGAAGGCCAGTTCACTTGCCTGTATCATCCTGGCTTCTCTTTTCTTGTGGTGCCTTCCCGCGTGGGCGTTCGACACCGGTTACCATTTTGACCTAACCAGGGAAGTGCTTCTGAAAGAATCCTTCGGCGAGGGCGCCATCGGGATGGCGCAGATATGCAATTACTATAACGACGGCTTCGAATCGGCCAAGACGGTAATCGCCGACGAAACAGTACAGGCACTGCACCTGGACGATGACTGGGGCAACCTGTACGGCCCGGCGGCGCTGCGGGACGCTTCAGACACCCATATGCATTTTGACAACCTGGCGAACTACCACCAGGTGTCTGCCGCGTGGGAGAGGCTGGTTAAAGGCACCTATAATGGCGTTAGGGAAGCTGAGCGACGAAACGACGCGGCCGGCCTGTTAGCCGTCCTGGGGATGTCGCTCCACCAGGTGCAGGACTTTTACGCCCACTCCAACTGGGCAGAGCGGGATTGGGGCGGCGACGCCACCTGGTTCGACGTGCCTGAAGCAGAAAAGCGGACAGGCGAAATATACACCCATACCACCGGGACGCGGTCCCACGACAGGATCAATAAGGATTACGCCGGCCGGCCCTATTTTGAACGGGCGTACCGGGAGGCGTTTTACGCCAGTTGGCAGTGGGTGTGCTTGGTACACTCGTGGGTGAGCAATGATTTCTGGGCACGGGCTAAGAGTCACACGTCTTCCGGTATCGGAACAGAAAAAAGGTTCATTAGGTACATGTCGTGGTACGAAGGCCACTGGAAGGGACCGTCAAGCAAGTCCCGCGACGACACGGCGGCAATCGGCCCTGTATACCTGCTTGGTGCTAACCGGGGTTACATCGCCAAGTGGAAAGAGTACGCCCCGCTGGTGACCGCCGACCCGGATCCCGGCCTCGTAGTACCGATGGCCATCGTTTACCCGGAAAGCCAGAAGTGGTTGAAGGTGCGGATCACCCGGGTTCGCCAGACCGACAACGACCTGGTCTGGGATATTAACCCCGGCGGCGAAGCTGACTTTTACGCAAAAATCAAGGTGGACGGCACTGAGTACCTCGAGGCAATGCACGAAGACGATGACGACATTTCACCCACCAACTGGCTCACCCTATCACCGCTCCGCCCGGATGACGGCCACGTCCGGCTGGAGATCGCCGTCTGGGACGAGGACTGCGTCGGGGGCGGCGTCCTGCCGAGTTTCCGGAGCGGCGACGACCAGTGCGACATCGCCCACGACCTGGGCCGAAAATACTGGTTTGCGGACGGCCCGCCGGAAACGATCGGTAGCCTCGGGTCCGTGCATACCGACGGCTTCCGTTACGGCGCCGCCTGGTACGAGTATGACGGCGACGGGGACGAAACGGCAGCCGACTTTACAGTGACGCTCGAAGAGCCAGCCCGGCGCGCCTTCTCCGCAGCAATTCACCTGCCGCCGGGACAGTTGATACCCCTGCCGCCGGCGGCGCCGGTGGTAGCTGATGAGGGGGAATGGTCGGCGAAAGCAGACGAACTGTATGCCTCCTGGAACGTCCCGGCAACAGCAGGTTCGGAGTATAACCCGGTACTGGAATACCAGTACCGCGTAATCCGGCAACCGGGGTCCGGGGCATCAACGACAGTCCTTAACTGGACCTCGGCGGGTCCGGCAACCCACGTACGGGCCGCGATACCGCTCCAACACGGGTACACGTACTACGTGGAAGTAAAGGCCCGGAATGTCGCCGGCTGGTCGGCCGCCGGCCCTTCGGACGGAATTACGGTGGACCTGAGGCCGCCTGCCGTGACCATCCGGGAATTCAGCCAGGTGACCGCCACCAACCTTCAGGTGTTTTCTTGGAAGGCGGGCCGGCCCAGGCCGATAGAACCCGCTCCCACCGGAACAGTAGTTAACTATCCAAATTCCTTCCGGATATCGCTCGAAGGGCAGGATGAAGGCTCCGGGATCGAAAGCTACAAATTGTGGATTACGGAACAGCTATCCCCGGCTCCCGCCGGCGGCACTGCAGGATCCTCGGCTCTCCAGTCCCCCGCCGGAGGTAGTCTCTTTACGTCTGCGGTGGAGCTTTTCGCCGACCGGCTGTTGCCTTCCCACCTGTACCCGCTGAGCCTAACGGTGTTTACAACAGATTTCAAGCCCGCCGACCTCCAGAACGGCGCGCTGGTTTTAAGAGACCTGCCTTACCTGCGTGACGGAAGAACTTACACCCTCAAGCTGCAGGCACGGGACCGGGCGGGTAATACCGGGGGTGCGGCAACGGCGACCTGCGTGGTCCACTTTACCAACACCACCCCGCCGCCGGCACCCCAGCCAAGGGTTATAAACACCACTCCCTTAAAGGTCTCTTGGGAGGAGGTGCGCGACAGCGAGTCGGGGATAGCCGAGTACCAGGTAGCTGCCGGTTCGCGCCTGGCCAGTATGGAGGCACCGGACCTTCTCTCATGGCGGACGGTGGGGAGAAACCTGGAATACGAAAACCCGGCGGTTTCCCTTCCCTCCCCGGTGTTACTCGGACCGGCCTGGCAGGTCTGGGTCAAGGCAATAAACGGCGTCGGCCAGGAGAGTGTAAGGGTTGTTTACGGGCAGCCGAGGGCGATAGTAGTTGAACCCAAGCCAACGGTGCCGCGCATCGGGCCGCCAGACGTCACGCTCGTCGTCGGGGACAAAGTACTGATGGCCGACGTTCCGCCGGTAATCGAGGAGAACCGGCTGCTGGTGCCGTTGCGTGCGCTTTTTGAAGCCCTGGGCGCCAGTGTTACCTGGGACGAAAAAACCCGGACGGTCACCGGCCAAAAGGGCTCCCGGACGGTGGCGCTGCGTATCGGGGAAAAGGTCGGGTACGTTGACGGCAAAGCGGTGGCGCTCGACGTTCCCAGCAAGATCGTGAACGGGCGAACCCTGGTTCCGGTGCGCTTCATCAGCGAATCCCTCGGCGCAAAAGTCGCGTGGGACGCCGCCACCAGAACGGCAACGGTAACCCTGTAGCAGACAAACCGAACCTAAGAATAACCGGGATTCTCATTTTGTCCCGCCGTTATTCTGGCGGGACTTTTTTGCGCTTTTCAGGAAGCCCCGCAACAGAATCAAGACCGGTGCGGCGGGCTACTGCCTACCGGATAGACGTAGCTTTCGCCGTTCTTAAGCTCTACCCGGTAGGCCACCTCCGCCGTCTCGGCAAGCTCACTGTTGTGGGTAACCAGGATCACCTGCCGGCCGGTACCCTCGCTGATCGCCCGGATAAACTCCCCCAAAGCGCGGGAGTATTCCTCGCTAACGTGTTTTCCCGGTTCATCAAGCACCAGCGGCCCGCCCATCCGGGTGCGTTCCAGCAGCACGCCGCGCAAGGCCAGCGAGATCACGTCCACGATGCCGCCGCCGCGCGCCTCCATCGGTTCGGTCCGCACCGGTGTCGTGCCGCCGTAGGTGCTGACCACGACAAAGTCGGCTTCGGGCTGGTCACGCCGTTCTTCCAGCGAGATTGCAAAGGAGATTTCCGGCCCGAAAACAGCCTGCAGCGCCCAGGTAACCACCCGCTCCACGCTTTGTTTGGCTTGCTCCCGCGCCGTCTCGGCGGCAAGCTGAAAAACCTCCCGGGCCTGGGTTAAAACCGCCTCCTTTGCCCGGACTTCCGCCAGTTTCTCCTCCACGGCCTGCCTCTCCGCGGTCAGGCGCTCGAACTCCCACCGGCGCCGGCGTACGTATTCCCCAAACTCTTCCACTCCCCGGCCGATTGCTTCCCTTTCCGGCACCGCTACTTCCTCCCGCCCGGGCCGCGGTTGTCCTCCACCCGCTGGAGGAGATCCCAGGGAATGAGCTTTTCCGCCTCCGTCAGAGCCTGGCGCGCCTCTGCTTCCAATCGGGCGATTTCCTCCTCGAGCCGTTCCGGTTCTACTCCCTGGGCCCGGATCTCCGCCTCGATTTCCCGCAACTGCTGCTCCAGGACCTCTTTACGCGCCGCCGCCTGTTCCCGCAGCCGTTTGGCCCGCTCAATCCCTTCTCTCAGCCGCCCCAGGGCCCTTTCAAAATCCTCCATACCTCTTCCCTGCCCCTTCATCCTTCGTCCTTCATCCTTCATCCTTCCTCCTTCATCCTTTCGACAATCACCTCCACCTGCGGCCCGGATAACGGGCTGAGACAAATCGGACAGCGGTTCGCCTTCAGTAACAGCTCTCGGAGTTCCCTGCCCCGGCGTCCGATCTCGGCCTGGGCCTCCCGGCCTTGGGCTGCAAGCCTTAAAATTTCCCGCTGCAGCCGGCCGTACCGCCCGCAAATTTCTCCGAGCCGCTTCGTCCGGTTTACGTTCTCAATCCCGGCGGTAAACAGCCGTTCCGCCGCCGCTATATGAGCCAGTTGCTCAAGCACCGCCCCGGTACGCGCAAGACGGTTACGTATCTCCTGCCGCCGCCCGTATCGCTCACGCAAACGCTCAAGTCCGGCACTTAACTGGGTTAAGCGCTGGGCAACCTCTTCCGCCTCCGGCAACGCGGCCAGAGCCGCCAGCACCAGATCGGTCTTCTCTTTTTCGCGCAGCAGTCCCGCCCGCCGCCGGTAACACAACGCCAAGCCTTGATAGCTTTCCACTACAACCACGGCACGCTCCGCCTCCGGCAATCGCACCGTCGTCCCCAGAGCCTCTCGCGCCCGGTCCAGGCTTTCCTGAACCCTCTCCCTGCGTTCCTTTAAGACCTTGATCCGCTCGCGGTGCAGTGCCAACCCGGCTACCGCCCCGTAAACGCTTTCAAGCTTCTCCGCCTGCGGAAGCGCCCGCAGCAGGTCCTCGATCCCAGCCAGTTCCCGCTTCACCTGCGCCAATTTTCCCTTTAGCCCGGCAAGCCGGGCGGCCCGGACCCCGGCATCCTCACCCAGACGGAAAAGCTCCGTGGATCTTGCCAGACGCGCCTCCAGTTCTTCCAGGTTGCCAAAACCCGCCATTTCCGCTTCCAGGGAGGCCGCCTTCTCCTCCAGTTCCCGCCGCAGCCGGGAAAGGTCCGAGAGCTTTCGTGCCGCGCGCTTGTCCGCCGCGTCGAAAAGATCGGTTCCCGACAGGTGCCCAACCGCCCGGGCCCGCACCGCCGGAGTTTCCTTTAATAAAAAGGGCGGGTCCAACTGGTGTGCCACATGGAGCTCAAAGCTGGCCCCCTCAAGTTTGAGCGGGTGAATCTCTACCACTTCCCGGACCTGGGCCGGGACTTCCCGACCGACACCTTCCAGCACCTCCGGCCCCCTGCCGGGATGGCGGATCTCGTAGCGGTTGACCCGGCCCCTTTTCTCCCGGATCACCGTCACACCGTCGTCAAACTCCGCCGCCACCCGGCAGGAGTCCGCTCCCACCCGCACGAAGTCTGCTCCCTGCGGCTTGTTATAAAAAAGCCACCGCAGCGCCCTGACGACCGCCGACTTTCCCTGGTCCGACTCGCCGATCAGGGCCGAAACGGTGGGGGCCAGGACGATTTCCGTCTGGCGGTGCGACTGGAAGTTTTCCAGGATGACCCGTTTCAGCCGCCGCAACCCTTTCCTTCCTCCTCCACCACCTCGGCCCAAAGCGCCGCCACCTCGGCCTGCAACCGGGCGAATTCCGGCCGCTCTCTCATCTTCTCTAAGACCTGATCCAGAATCGCCTGCGGGTCGGTGCGCGACAGGAAGCCCGCTTCCGACGTTATCTGCCGGACCGTCTGGAGGAACTCCTGGCGCTTCCTGGCCCGGAAAATCGTTTCTTCCAACCCGCTGCGGTCGAGCACCTCGGAGCCCGGCCGGGCGCTCTTCAGTCTGACCGTTTCGTGGCGGGCCTTTCCCCCCTCCACAAACAGCACCACGACCGCGGGTTCCCGGGATATTTCCCCGGGGCTCGCCGACAGCCGCACCAGGGCCCCCGGATTCAAAAACCACTTCCCGTCGCGGCAGACGTCTGCGAAACCCAGATGGTAATGCCCGCAGAGGGTGTAATCGGCCTCCGTGAACGGGGCGATGTCGTCAATCAGCGTGTACTTGACCATGGGCCCGAAATCCTGGTTCAGCAGCGCCCCGTGGCAGATGTGAACCGCCACGTCGCAGTTTCGCTTCTTCACGATATAGTCCCCGCCGCTGTCGTCAATCGCGAAATGAAAAGGGGCACCGGTAACCTGAACCCTGACGTTGCCGTCGTCCAGATAAACCGGCTCTTTATCCAGCAGCCGCACCACCCCCCACCGCCCTAAGAAACCGAGAAGGGTCCGCATCAGGGAGGCAGGGTTCTGCCCGTGCAGGTCGTGGTTGCCGGGCACGACGTACAGCGGGGCCTCCAGCCTTTGCAGGATGGAAGCAAACTCGCCCGTCGCCGCCAGGCCGGGCATCGGGACGTCGAAGACGTCCCCGCCGTGGAGGACCGCCGCCACCTGCAACTCGTTTGCCAAGGCAACGACTTCTTGCAGTTTTGCCTTCAGCGCCGCCACGAAGTCGTCCGTCCGGTTGCGCGGCGCCACCCCTCGCAGGTGGGTGTCGGTGACAAATAGAAGACGCATCTCGGCCTCCGGTGTAATGAATTAGGGGTCAGAATCCAGAATTCAGCAGTCAGAAGCCAGAACTTCTAACCTCGAACTTTGAACTTTGAACTTCGAACTTCGAACTATTTAATCACCCAGCGCGTTCCGCCGAACGCCCGGTTGGGACGGGCTTCGAGCCGCCCCTCTTCCGCCCAGCGGTCAAGCGCCCGGCGCAACTCGCTCTCCGTCACCCGCCGATCGAGCGCCTGCTGGCAGTGATTCAAACAGGCGGCGAGGTCGATCTCCGTGAGCACCCCCCTGTTGGCGGCAAAAAAGGCCCGCACCGCCGGCCAAAGGTCTTCGCCGGTGGTACTCAGGTGGTGCCGCCATTCGTCAAACGGACTCTCGGCATGCGGGCTGCGCGTCCAAGAAGCCCGCACCGCCACCGGTACCGTCCGCCCCACGATCGCCGAGGAAACGAAGGCGTTTCCTGAAGAAAGGTAGGGCAGCCTGGCCACCTCGTGCGGCCCCAGGTCGGTTTCCCGGCTCACGGCGTCCAGGTCCTGCGCCCGTACCGTGCGCAGGATGATCTTCGTGTTCAGTTGGGCGTTCACCGTATCATCCAGGAGCGCCGGCCGCTGCGTGGCAAGAATCAAAAAGACACCGTACTTCCGTCCCTCCTGCGCTATTTCGCGGATCACCGGCCGCGCCGGTGCAAAGTCTTTCTCTCCCTTCGGCTTGGGCGCCAGGCTATGCGCTTCGTCGGTCACTAAAAAGAACGGTGGGAAAAACGCCTCGCCCCTGCCGTCGCCGTACTGGAGGTTATCCCGGTAGCGGCGGCGCAGGCCGAAAAGCTTGCGAATGGCGTAGGTGGCGAAAATGCCCAAGTTGCGGGTTTCCCCGCGCACGATGCACGTCCTCCCCTGCCGCAGCGCTTCCTCCAGGACCTCCGTGCCCTGGGGGCTGAAAAGGTTCCCGTAGCGCAGGTAGTCCAGACGCCGGAGCACTGCGTGTGCAGTTACCTCGGCGATCCCGGTATCCCGGAAGTCCCGGTAAATCCCCAGTCGCTCGCGGAACTCCTGCTGCCGCCACGGGTCCTCGGGAAACAACCGCGCGGCCGGGTCCTCCCCTTTATCCATAGCTTCGAGAGCCCGCTCGTACCTGTTCCTTTGCGAAAGTGCCTCCGCCAGAGCCGCTATCCGCCGCTGGTAAGTCTCTACGCTGTCGCCCGGCCGCCAGAGAACCCGCGCCGCGTGCTCCATCTGCTCCGTCCAGCCCTCCATCGCCCCCCGGAAGAGGTTCACCAGGTCGCCGCGCGTCAGATCCTCGAACCGGATGCTCACGTTTTGCCCCAGCGTGAAAACCGCCCACCGCCCGGCCAGTTCTTCCTTCTTCGCTATGAAAAGCGGGTCAAATACCAGCGGCTGCTCGAAGCTCAGCTCGAAATGGGGGTCGAAGACCAGCGCGGGCAGCCCCCGCTGCATCAACTCCTCGGCCAAAACCCGGAGGGCGAAGGACTTCCCGGAACCGGAGCCCCCGAAAACGCCGATGTGCGGGTACTGGCTGAGCTGGTCCCAATCCAGGAAAAACGGTACCCCGGGCGCAGACGTGGCGCGGTCCTCCCGGGGGTGGTACCGGAAAGCCAGGCCCGTAAACTCCGGCGGCACCGCGAACTCTTCCGTGCCCCGTACCACACCGAGCAGCGCCGCCCGCCCGGTCTCTTCCGGCAGCAAGAGCGTGCGGACCTCCGTAAAGAGCGCCGGGCGCACCTTCGCCCCCACCGCCAGCGGGTATGAAAGCTCCGCGGTGGCCCTCACCTCGGCGATGTAAAAAGTCTCGTTTCCGGGGTTGTACCCCAAGGCCTGAAGCGTACTCAACGTGGCTTCGTCAATCAAGCCGGGCCCGCGCCCGGACTCCGGGAGAAGCGGGTTCACCGCCTGGGTAGCTACCACCTCCACCAGGGCTTCCCTGGTGCCATCCTCCACCACCAAAAACTCGTTAATCCGGAAAGGCCGCTCCCGTGTAGCGACCTTCGCCCGCTGCTGGTCGGTAATACCGATTACCCGCAAACCAATCCTCCCTGCGTGCAATTACAATGCCCGCCGCAGCCGGTGCGCCGTAAGAAAAACCTCCCGCACCTCCGGCGGCACGGCCGCCACCACTAACTGCTCCACTTCCGCCGCCGTAAGCCTTACGTACCGGTCGGCGATGTCAAGAACCGCCGGGATGCCCCGTCCGTCAAAAGGCGTCAGCGCCCGCAAAACCCCGAGCACCCAGGGTATTTCCCTTTCGCGGCCGGTCAGAAAATCGAAAGCCACCGGCTGGGGATGCGCCGCAAAACGCGCGAAAACCGTGCTGATCCCCTTCTCCTTGTGCACTTCCGGCGGAAGAATAAATGCTTCGCCGACCGCGAGACAACCATACAGGATCTCCCGGTCGTACGCCGGACTGTCCTTCGTCCACAAACCGTCCACGACCCTGCACAGCAACCGGCTGGAAACCTCTTCGATCGTCCCCACCAGCAGGCACCCGCTCCTCACCGCCGCTTCCGCCAACTCTTCGAAGAGCGTCTCCGCACGCGCCCCGAAGTGGACAAATCCTCCGTCGAGTAAAATGAGCCCATCCCGGTACTGCCGGGCAGCTTCGCACGCCACCGCCAGCTCCGCCTCGGCCATCAACTCCCGGACCCGGAGTTCCGCCGTCACCTCGACCGGCTGGCTTTCGCCCGCCCGCGTTTCAAGTTCCGCCCGTTCCTCCGGAAAAAGCGGCGAAAAAAGCCGGTGCCGCACCAGCGGCTGCCGCGGCGGCAGGCTCAGGGCCACCGCCTGAACCAGCGTCAAAAAATACGGGTAACTTGCCCCTACCGTCTGGCAGGAACCGTCCACCGCCACGATCAGACCATCCGGTTTAACCGGTTCAATGCGGACAAACCGCCCAAGGCGGGCCAGTGCCTGGCGCAAGACACTGCTTTCAGGCCTTTTGATCTCCGAAAGCGCTTCACCGAAGCGCCGCAGCTCCGCCAGCGCTCCCTCGTTAGTAACCAGCAAAGGGGATCACCTTAACTTCTGTTTCTCTTTTATCCTAAGGGCATCCTACCACACGAGAAATTCCACGGCAAGCCTCTCGTTTCAAACACATCGGTGCCGTTGTATAATGGGGTTACCACCCGTCCGGGAGGAAGGAAACCTTGAAAGTGATCGTGGATGCCGACGCCTGTCCGGCAAGCGTCCTGAAGATCTGCCGGCAGGCGACGCGCGAGTTTGGGATCCCGCTCTGGACCGTGGCCAGCTTCCACCACCAGATCGAATCCGAAAAGCACATCACCGTCGGCGACGCCCCCGAGGAAACCGACATCGCCGTTGCCAACGCCGCCCGGGCCGGGGATATCGTGGTAACGCAGGATTGGGGCCTGGCCGCCCTGGTTGTCGCCAAGGGTGCAGCTGCCCTTTCCCCGAACGGCCGCATCTACCGTCCGGAGTCGATCCCGTTTCTCCTCGAAGAGCGCAGCCTCAAGGCGCGTCTCCGCCGCGGCGGCGTACATACCAGAGGCCCCGCGAAACGCTCCCCCGCCGACGACGGCCGCTTCGCCGCCGCCCTTTACAAGCTGTTAAAGCGCTCCTGAAACCGCCCTCCAGGCTGCCCGATTGTGCAGAAGATCATTTTTCCATATCCATAACCGCACCGCCAGCCGGTTTTGCCGCCGCTTCCTCCCGCGACGGCCTGACCAGGCGGTAGTGCCTTCCCAGCTCCGAAGCATAACCGGCGCCCACCCGGCCGGCGTTTTCCGCCAGCCAGTCGCTGAGGCGAACCCGCCCCGCCACCGGGCCGTCGGAAATTAGAAGGCCGGCCATCAGCCCCTTGAGTTCGTCCCGGGTGATCAGCACATCCCTAACAAAACAGCCGACCACCATCGCCAGGGCGAAAGCGAGGCCGGGCGGCAGGTGAATGATGCGCGCCCTGCTGCCCACCTTTTCTGCAATCAGTCCCGCCAGCTCATCAAAGGCAAAAACCTCCGGACCAACCGCATCTATAACCACGTTTTCCCCGCGCTGTCCCGCATCAACCGCCAGCGCGGCTACGTCCTCCACAAAGACCGGCTGGAGCCGGTACCGCCCGTCGCCGGGAACCGCAAAGACCGGAAAGCGCCTGAGCAGCCAGGCGATATTGTTGATCAGGATGTCCTCGGGTCCGAAGATCACCGTGGGCCGGATGATCGCGTAAGACAACCCGGAGTTGATAAGCTCCTGTTCGAGAATCCCCTTCCCCCGGAAATAAGGAAGGGACGATTCCGGCGCCGCGTTGACGATGCTGACGTGCACAAATCGCCGCACGCCGGCCTCCCGGGCCGCGGCAATCAGCGTTTTCGTGTTGGCGACCGCTTTCTCGTAGGTCAGCCGTCCCCGCGGGAAACGAATCCAGTAGGTATTGTAAAAGGTTGTGGCTCCCCGCAGACTCTTTACCAGTTCTTCCGGCCGGTCAAAATTAAACGGAGCCACGCTCACCATCTCGCCGAACGGGTGGGGACGGCTGGGTCGCCCGGTCAGCGTTTTCACCCGCTTCCCCAGCAAAATGAGCCGCCGGGCAATGTACTTGCCGGTGTAGCCGAACGCCCCGGTCACAACGTTTAGTTCCGGGGTTTCCATGAGACTCACTCCCCGTTTCTACTCCCTCAAAAATGACCAATTATTGCTAACGCCGGCGGCTGTTTCAACCTGTTTCGCTCCCGCTCACACGTTCACCCGGCACTCAAAGGCTGAGTGCCGGGCCATCCGTGGCCGCAGACCCGCCTCCGCCGCTCGTCGTCGCCCAGTTTGGTTGCCGCGCGTCTCAAGTGTTCGCTGGGGAGTCGAAACAGGCGACGCCGCTTTTCCGCTACACACATTTCATTCGCGGCGCGACTTTATCGTCGTGAACAACTTCTCCCCGACCCCCGAAACCGCCACGCCCCGTTTCCTTTGCCGACATCCGCCATCCCGATTACAACCGCAACATGATCTTCATCAACTCGAAGACCCTACTCGGGCCGATAAACAGGATCTTCTCCACCACCTGGTCCAACTCCCGGTAGAACTGCTGCAACCGGCTCAGGCGGTCCAGCACAAAGTCGCGGCTTTTCCCCGGCTCCGCGTCCAGCGCGCGCTTCAGGCCCTCCTCTACCATCCGGAACGACTCGTCGAACTCGGGCTTCTGGCGCTGCTCAAGCACCCGCCGGGCGATATACCAGAAGTCGAGCTCCGCTTCGAAGAAAACCCGGCGGTCGCCCGGCCGCATGCTGCGCCGCACCATGCCGAGTTGCTCGAGGACCCGGATCGCCACGCTGACGTTCCCCTTGGTCACCCCGAGCGCCTCCGCCAGTTCGGCCAGCGTCAAGGGTCTCTCGGAGAGGTAGAGCACCGCGTACAGCTCGCCGGTAATTTTCCCCAGCCCCCAGAAGCTGCTCTGGCGCCCCAGGGCGGCCACCAGTTGCTCCCGTGCTTCGCGCAGTTTCTCATCCATAAGCCGCTTTTATCCTTTGATAATTTAGAACGTTTAATATATTATAAACATTGAAAACAAAAAATGAAACCATTTCTCAAAAAAGTATTTAAATTTTGTTGAAACCGCCGAGGACTATGTTGTCTCCTCTATCAGAAACAGCGCCCCGAGCGGAGGCAGGGTCAGCAACAGGGAGTAATACCTTCCGTGCGCCGGCACCGGGACGGCCTCCACGGCGCCGAAGTTTCCGTGCCCGCTTCCGCCGTACACCTCGGCGTCACTGTTCAGCGCCTCTTTCCAGACGCCGCCGCGGGGAACCCCGACCCGGTAGTTGTACCTGGGTACGGGGGTGAAGTTGCATACAACCAGCGCCGTGCCGCGCCCGCTCCTGCTTTTCCGGATAAAGCTTATCACGCTCTGTTCCCAGTCGTGAAAGTCCACCCACTCGAAACCCTCAAAGGCAAAATCCAGCTCGTAAGCCGCAGGCGTAGCGGCATAAAAGCGGTTCAGGTCCTTCACCCACCGCTGTACTCCCTGGTGCAGGGGGTGTTCGAGAAGATGCCAGTCCAGGCTTGTGTCGTGGTTCCACTCGCGCCACTGGCCGAACTCGCCCCCCATAAAGAGGAGCTTCTTCCCGGGGTGGGCGTACATGTAGCCGAGCAGAAGCCGGAGATTCGCGAACCGCTGCCACTCGTCTCCCGGCATTTTCCCGATCAGCGAGCCTTTGCCGTGTACAACCTCGTCATGCGAAAGCGGCAAAACAAAGTTTTCGGAGAAGGCGTACCAAATGCTGAAGGTGAGCTGATTGTGGTGGTACTTCCGGTATATCGGGTCCCTGGAGAAATAGTCCAGCGTGTCGTGCATCCAGCCCATGTTCCACTTCAGGTCGAACCCGAGGCCGCCGGCGTAAACGGGCCTTGACACCATCGGCCATTCCGTAGACTCTTCGGCCACCGTCAGGATCCCGGGAAACTCCTGGTGCACGGCCTCGTTAAACCTTTTGATAAAGGCGATCGCCTCCAGGTTCTCCCTGCCGCCGTAAACGTTCGGCACCCATTCCCCTTCCGTCCTGGAGTAGTCCAGGTAGAGCATCGACGCCACCGCGTCCACCCGGAGGCCGTCGACGTGGTACCTGTCGAGCCAGAAAAACGCGGAGCTGATGAGGAAAGCCGCTACTTCGTGCCGGCCGTAGTTGAAAATGTAACTGTCCCAGTCGGGGTGCAGCCCCCTTCGGGGGTCGGCGTGCTCGTAAAGGTGCGTTCCGTCGAAAAAGGCCAGCCCGTGCTCATCGGTTGGAAAGTGCGAGGGCACCCAGTCCAGGATCACCCCGATCCCGTTCTGGTGCAGGTGGTCCACCAGGTACATGAAGTCCTGGGGCGTCCCGTACCTGCTGGTGGGCGCAAAGTAACCCAGAGTCTGGTAACCCCACGAGCCGTAGAAGGGGTGCTCCGTAACGGGCAGAATCTCAACGTGGGTGAAGCCCATCTCCTTGACGTACTCTGCAAGGTAGGGCGCAATCTCGCGGTAGTTCAAGCACCGGTTTCCTTCCTCGGGAACCCGCCTCCAGGAGCCGAGGTGCACCTCGTAGATGGAGATGGGCCTGCCGAGCGCATTTCGTTTGGGCCGCGAAGCCATCCACTCCCCGTCCCCCCATTCATAGGCCAGGTCCCAGACCCGGGAGGCCGTCCGCGGGGACGTTTCCCAGTAAAAGGCGAAGGGATCGCCCTTGTCTACCCGGTACCCGTTGTATCGCGAGACGACGTGGTACTTGTAGGCCGCCCCGGGCTCCACCCCCGGAACAAACCCTTCCCAGATGCCGGAACCGTCTTCCCGCACCTTGAGCGGGTGAACCGCCGGGTCCCAGCCGTTGAACTCCCCGATCACGGAAACCCGCTCCGCGTTCGGCGCCCAAACAGCAAAACAGGCGCCTTTTTCCCCGCGGATGGTCCGGACGTGGGCGCCTAACTTGTCGTAAAGCCGGAAATGCCCCCCTTCTCTGAAGAGGTAGATGTCGTAGTCCGTCAACCAGCTCGTTCCCGTCACTCTATCCCCCCAGCAGCTTTTTGCGTCGTATCATTAAAACCCCGGGCAAAAATGCTAATCCGCCCCGCCGTCCGGGCCCCGCACACCCGCCTGCCGAACGGTTTTCAAAACTCCCGCCAGGCCGCGTGCCCCGAACAGCAGGCAGGCCCCCAGCACCAGCTCGATCGCCGCGATACCCAGTTGAACCTTGGTATGCGCGCTCATTGACTGGTTGGCCAGCGCGCCCCTTTCCAGGAACCAGTAGTTGAAAAAGACCCCGGCAGCGTGGGGGACAGCCCGAATCAGGACCAAGAGCCCAATGATGGAAAACCCGATCGCCTGGATTTCTTCCGCGGCCGGTCCTGCCCCCGCATCCGGAGCGTCATCGCTCGGCACCATCACCCGCGCGATCCGCCCGGCTCCGACCCAGAGCACGACCGCAAGGCCCGCCAGCAGCACGATGACCGCAAGCGTGGAAAGCGCACCGAGCAGCTGGCCCGCTCCGGCACCGGGGCCCTGAAATACCGAGCCGATCTGCACGGTCGCCGCGTAGAGCAGGTTGATTTCCTGAAGTACGGTGTATATTGCAAGCACCCTGCAGGCCAGTACGGCTATCGCGCGCCCTGTCATTTTTACCCTCACCCTTTAAACAGAATTCCTGACAACCGATACCCCAAATCCCGTCCCGCGAGTACTACTTAAACCTTCCGTCCGCCCGCATCCCGCGCACCCTGCCCGCCTTCCCGGCAAGCCAGCTCGTGCGCTCGGCCGCCACGGTGTCAAACTCCGGCACGTAAGGCTTGATATCAAGTAAAGGCGTCCCGTCCAGAATGTCCACGCCTTCGATGTGCAGCACCCGCCCTTCCACCTGGACCAGCCGGATCACGGAGATCCCGATCGGGTTCGGGCGCCTGGGGGCCCTGGTCGCGAACACCCCGCGCAGGACGTCGTCCAGAAACGGCTTCACCTCCAGAGAGTAGCCTTCAACACGGTGAAAATGGTAAATCAGGATGAGGTGCGAAAAACCCTCGACGTCTTTGAGCCCGCCGGCGAACTCCGGCTTCAGTTCCACGGTCCCGGCAACCCCTGCTGCAGCCGCCGCCTGGATGGGCATTCCCTCGACATCCTTAAAAGGCGAGCGAATCACGCCTATTGGCCGGTACCTTATTTCCGTCATAAAGCCTCCTCTTCTCATCCCGATTTCCGGTAACGCTCAGCAAGCCGTTTCAGTATTTTGCGCTCAGTCCAAGAAAAACTAAGAAGGGTCCATATCTAATCTACTTTTGATTAATAATCTACTTTTGATTAAAAAGCTCGCGAAAGATCCGGGTCAACCCTTTCCTATCCGCTATAAATACCCGCTCACCCGTCCTTCAATCTCAGCAGCTCTTCTAAAATCTCCGCCGCGTCCCGGATAAAACCCGGACACCGCGTTTCGAAAAGCTTTGCTTCCTTCGCGTAATTCATCCCTTCGGCGGTGCCCAGGTCGCAGCCGAGCAGTTCCCGGCACCTGACGGAGCCGTGCCGCGACTTGAACCGGTTGACGAATTCGCCGGCAAGCCGGTAAATCTGTTCCTTCGCCTCATCGTCACCGGCACCGGTCCTACCGCGTGCCAGCCCGATAACCATAAAGGCGCCCGTCACGGCGCCGCACGTCTCCCCCATCCGGCCGACCCCCGCCCCGAAAGCCGCCGCCACCTTCAGCGCCGCCTCCCGGCCCAGGCCGAATCCCGGTCCGTAGGCAGACAACACCGCCTGCGCACAGTTAAAGCCTTCTCTGAACGATACCATAGCAGTTTTTGTGTGGTCCATTGATTAGATCTTCTCTGAACTTTATTAGTTATTTCTGAAACTCGCAACCAGAAGTACTAAACCTGCTGTAAAGGTGATAAATAATACATTTTCCATGAAGAGCAATCCATGTTCAATCGCTGCCAATTTATTCACAACGATACCATTTACTCGTTCCTTAAATTCCTTTTCT
>JBFLVI010000018.1:0-44503 GCA_040758635.1 Bacillota bacterium
GGACGTGGGGCTTTACCCTGCTTTTCGCCGGGATTATGGTCCTCCCGCTCACCTTGAACCGGGTCACGCCCGGCGAACCGGTACTGGTGCTCCTGCAAAGCGGTGCCGACCTTGGTTTTTACCAGTTCCCCGGCCCGCTCACCGTGACCGCGGCGGGGTGTGAGCGCGCCGCGGTCATTGTACTTCGGGCAGGCACCGCCGCTTCGCTGGCGCTGCTCCTGGCCTTGACTACTCCCTGGACCGGCCTTCTCAAAGCCCTCCGGGCGCTCTACGTCCCGCGGGTGATAATCTTAATCCTCGAAGTGACCTTCCGGTACATCTTCCTTCTCGTCAGGGTCGCCGTTGAAACCCTTGAGGCCCGCGAGCTGCGGATGGTCGGGCCCCTTAGCCAGCGGGAAAATAGAGCCTTCTTCGCCGCCATCCTGGGTACGATCGTCTCCAAGTCATACGTCTTAAACGAAGCGGTTTACGAGGCGATGCGCGCGCGGGGCTATACCGGTGAACCCAGGGTTATGAACCGTTTCCGCCTGCGGGCGCTTGATTGGGTCTGGATCGCAGCTACCGCCCTCATCGCCGGCGCTCTCCTTTACCTCGACCGCTTCGCAACGTAGCGCCTGTTTCCGATGAAAAACAACGAAGCCACCCTTCCGGGCTTTTCCTAAGCCCGCCAGGCGGCCTCCATGGCCTTGTTTTAAACCCTTTAAACTAACGGCCGACCCGTAACGCCTTCACGCCTGCTTCATGCAGGCTTTAGCGAATAAGTTCGCGCTCACCTGGAAAAATCCTGCCGCAAAGATAAATTTCAGCCGGATTTCGTCTCACTCTTTTTCACCAGGTGATAAATGAACGTGCGGGTACAAGTGGTCTTTCCCGCTTCCCACCCGGTGGAGGTGATAATCCGGGTGCACTAAGTTCGCCGCAAGGAGGAGTTCCCGGTCGGCCAGGATTTCCTCCGGTTCCCCTGTGTTGACCAGCCGACGGTCCTCCCCCAGGATCAACACCCTCTCCGCCAGTACGGGCACGGTTACCAGGTCGTGGGTCGCCACAACGACCGTCTTGCCCGCCCGGGAAAGCGCGAGCAGAAAATGCAAAAGCCAGTGTTGTGACCGGGGATCGAGGTTTGCAGTTGGCTCGTCCAGCAGCAGCACGTCCGGGTTAACCGCCAGCACCGCCGCCAAGGCAACCTTTTTCTTCTCCCCGTCCGAAAGCTGGTGGGGCAAGCGGTCCCGCAGGTGGGCAATCTCCAAAAGCGCCAGCGTCTGGCTAACCCGTTCTTCGATCTCCGCGCGTGAAAAACCGAGGTGCAACGGCCCGAAAGCCACCTCGTCCCATACCGTGGGGCAGAAGAGCTGCGCCTCTGCGTTCTGCAGGACGACTCCCACCCGCCGCCGGAAGGAGAAGTTGAAGTTTTGGTCCCTGAACGCAGCCGGCGTCAGCACTTCGCCGAAAGCCCGTACCACACCGGCGGTGGGGAAAATGAGCCCCGCCAGCAGCTTTAAAAGCGTGGATTTCCCCGAACCGTTCGGCCCGAGCAGCACCAGACGCTCCCCCCGGCGAACACTAAAGCTGATTCCTTCAAAGACCGGTTGGCTCTGATGGTAGCAAAACCTCACGTCCTCCAGCGAAAAGACGCGCTCATCGTCACCCGGCACGGAAGAAGACCTCCTGTCGATATTTTATAAGATTTTATAAGTCCGCCTACTTTCTTTTCCCTCGGCAGCTATCAGAGCGGCAGCTATTAGAGCCTTCACCGAAAAAGAAAAAAACCACTAAGGTCTCCTTCAGACCTCCGTGGCCATTTCCAGGATTTCTTACCCTGTTTCCACAATTATAAGGGAGTAAGGCAAAATCGTCAACGCTCTTGGCAAAAGGATGGACCATTTATTATACCTGCAGGCAGCTAACTCAGTAATGTTAAACTCGAGACAAAAATCGGGAGGGTAATAAGAAGGGCCAACTAAGCGGCTACGGTTTTTACAGTTCGCAGTTCTAATCGTGTCTTGTCCGAGGAGTACGGAAACCTACGGCTGCTGCACGGTTATCGGGCGACCCGCCTGCAAACGCAAAAGTTTCCTGAAGTTACAAAGAAAACAGTCCAAGTTAAAGTCTTCGGGTAGTAATACCCGCCCCGGGACTTTGCCCGCAGCGACTTGTTTCAGTTCCTCAGGAGAAGCTGTGGCCACGACCGCAATCAGTTGAACCAAAGAGTTTAGAAAATCTCCCTCCGCGGCTGCGATCTCTAACCTTTTAGGAGGAGGGCACTCACCCTCCTCACACAGAAGCCATTCCGGTGTTACCTGCAGGACACAGCAAAGCTTCGGGATTATTGAAAGTTCGAGCTGCCAGCCCCTGAGCATCGCCTCTACTTCTGCCACGGACACATCCAAGGCTTCAGCGAGTTCTGTTTTGGTAAGGCCAGCCCAGGTCATTGCGTTTTCAATCCGTTCACCGATAGAGATAAACGGGCCGTTCAACAGCACCGCCTCGTCGTCTTCCGCCAGAAACCACTCCATCGGCCGGTGGCATAACCGGGCAAGCCGAAACAGGATTCTGGCCTCCGGGATACGGCCGGAAACGTAATTGGACATCGCCTGCTCCGTAACGCCGATGGCCCGCGCGGCCTCTTTCTGGGTTAAACCTTTTTCTTTTAGTGCCTGTCTGAGTCTGCTACTGAACGAATTCATCTGCTTTTCCCTACCGTTTATTAACTTAGGTGCTACGTTTCTTAATTATTCTTAAAGCTGGAAAACTTTACTACTCTAAAAAGGAAAATTCAAAATTTAAATAGTTATTCAATTAAGTTTAAGAGAAATACGACGAATGTTTAGGTAGACCGGGGGTGAATTAAACAAACGTTATTACAAATCAACGATGATCTGCAACGCCATTTTACCACAGCGCAAGCCGACTAACAACCACAGTTAGGACCGGGAGAGGAAAGCAACAAAATGCACGAGATGAACAGACAGTTTGGTAGTGAGCCCGAGCTTACTGGGGAATTACCGGCGGTGTTACAAACTTTATGCCCCCTTTTTGCCTCCCGCCTCGCGCCTTATTCCCCGGGTCACTTGTGCCTTTTATCACCCGGTTGGTACATTGCATTTAGCGCTTTTTCATCTGTAGCCGTGGTACTGGCTGATATCGTTTTGAATGAACTATATCGTCAGGCCGTGCACCTTCTCTACTATTTGCCGATAGCCGCGGCAGCGCTCGCCACTCCCCTCCTCGGACTCGGCATGGCAGCTCTGTTGGCTTTTGCCAAAACCGCTGTCCATTACTCTTGGGACATACCGGGAGGGATTCATTGTGGAGTTGCCTTCTTTACCTACAGCAGCATGGTGGGTCTGCTTTACATCCTCCGGGAGGGGTTGCGTTTTAGCGGAACCGTTTTCTACAGCGTTGCGACCAGACTGAGCCAGTTCTTTCATGGCTGTGACGCTCGCACTGCACACCACTCGGTACTGACCGCTGATTTGGCACTATTGGTAGCCCGGGAAATGCATTTAAGCCCCCGATTTCAAGTCGAGGTCTACCTGACAGGACTTTTTCACGACCTGGGGAAAGTGGCAGTGCCAGACGCCGTCCTTTTCAAACCTGGTGAGTTAACTGCCGAGGATTGGGAACTGATCAAACAGCACCCGGCGGTGGGCAGCCGAGTCTTGGCCGGAATTCCAGGTCTCGAAGGCGTAGCTAAAGGGGTGCTGCACCACCATGAACACTGGGACGGTACCGGTTATCCCGACGGGCTGAAAGGAGAAGAAATTCCCCTTCCTGCCCGAATCGTCGGTGCCGCCGATGCTCTTGAAGCGATGCTGGCTTACCGCCCTTACCGCAAGGCGCTTTTGCTGACGGAAGCAGTGGCCGAACTCAACCGCTGTGCCGGCACCCAGTTTGACCCACAGGTGGTAGCTATATTGCTGAAACAGCTACGCCGTCCGAAGATCGCAGCAAGACTACACTCTGCAACCCAAAAGTTGTCCCGTTAAACGCGGTGCGTTACCTGGGTCTAGCTATATAACAGGAGAAGGCTTCAGTAATACCGAGGAGGTGATCTAATGAAGGGTGCTGATTGATGGTGCACCAACTACACTAAAATCTTCCGGATAGAGGTGAATTTAATGAACCTGCAGGATAATCTGGATGCCGAGTTCATCACAGACGACGAAGGCGAAGATACGCAAGAGGACAAGTTCTTAACCTTCATCCTGGGTGAGGAAGAATACGGCATCGAAATCAGGCATGTGACGGAAATAATCGGGATTCAGAACATCACGGAGGTTCCGGATATGCCTCTCTATGTCAAGGGAGTGATCAACCTGCGGGGGAAGGTCATCCCGGTGATGGACGTGCGCTTGCGGTTTGGAATGGCGGAACGTGAGTACGACGACCGTACCTGTATCGTGGTAATCAATATTGACGGGCAGGCGGTAGGACTTATAGTGGACCGGGTTTCCGAGGTTCTGGACATTCCGAAGAATGACATTGAGCCGCCGCCGGCGGTCAGAAAGGGTGCAGGCAGCCGCTTTATCCAGGGCATGGGTAAGGTTGGCGAGGAGGTCAAGATATTGCTGAATGCGGAAAAATTACTTTGGGAGAAGGAGGAATCAGCAACATGAGATGGTTTTATGATTTAAAAATCGGGACAAAGCTTTTTGGGGGCTTTGGATTGGTTTTGGTGCTGATGCTGGGCACCTGCTTGTATCTCATCGCAAGCATGAACGGCATTAACAACCGCTACAACAACTTGATTGACCGCAAGGCTCAGGCCTGTACGTATTCGCTAAACGCTTTGGCGCAGTACAACTCTGCTGCCGCCAGGCTAAGAGCGTACATTATCGGCGGCAACTCCAGTTACATAACCAAGTACCAACAAAACGTCAAAGAAGGAGACAGTTATGTCAGCAAGGTCGAGCCCTTATTGGAAACCGAAGAAGGCAGGCAGATATACAAAAACTTTCAGGACAAAGTGAACGACTTTAAGCGGTACGGGGAAGAGGCGATTTCCCTGGTTCAGGCTCGCGAGGCAGCGAAAGGGGCGAACCGGACGACGGCTGAGAAACAACTGGACGAATACCTGAAGTCCAACGAAGGAATCGTCGGCGCCATGGTTGAGGCCGGCGAAGCCCTTGCAAACCGCCAGTCCAATCGCTTAGAAACCGGTGCCAGCGAAACGTCGGCCACGGCGAGGCAAACCATCCTGATTTCAATCGTCATTGCGGCCATCGTTTTCTTCCTTGGATTAATCATCACCTTCTTCATCGCAAGGGTCATCAGCAGGCCGGTGAACAAGCTGGCTCAGATGGCGGATAAGCTTGCCCGCGGCGACGTAAACGTGGATATTGAGGTCAACACAAAAGACGAAATCGGCTTGCTTTCAAAATCTTTCAAGGCAATGACCGATACGATTAAGGCAATGGTCGAAGAGACCCTGATGCTTTCCAAGGCTGCCGTGGAAGGTCAACTGCAAACTCGTGGGAACGCCGGCAAATTTGAGGGAAGCTATCGCGAAATCGTTCAGGGAATAAACGAAACCCTCGACGCCACCCTTAAACCGATCAACGAAGCAGCGGAATGCTTAAAAGAAATGGCTAAGGGCAACTTGGACGTTTCCGTTACCGGTGATTACCGGGGCGACCATGCCATCATCAAAGACGCGCTGAATACGACTCTCGGCGCCATCAACGAGCTTCTGGCCCAGGTCGCCGTTGCTGTTGAGCAGGTGGCCGCCGGTGCCCAACAGGTATCCAACGCCAGCCAGGCTCTGGCGCAAGGTGCTACCGAATCGGCTGCTTCTGTCCAGGAAATCACTG
Source organism: Bacillota bacterium (assembly GCA_040758635.1). Lineage (GTDB taxonomy): Bacteria > Bacillota > Desulfotomaculia > Desulfotomaculales > Ammonificaceae > Yes71-27. Next base: position 5,811 of record JBFLVI010000018.1, read on the forward strand.
CTTCAATGCAAGAAATCACGGTACAAACGAAACAAAATGCAGAGAACGCTACCCAGGCCAACCAGTTGGGTGATCAGGCGAAAGCGAGTGCGATGAGAGGCAACGAGCAGATGGTAGAGATGGTCAGGGCAATGAACGCCATTAACGAATCCGCCGCCAACATCTCTAAAATCATCAAGGCGATTGACGAAATCGCCTTCCAGACCAACCTGCTGGCCCTGAACGCGGCGGTGGAGGCAGCCCGGGCCGGCAAGCACGGTAAAGGTTTTGCCGTAGTTGCCGAAGAAGTACGGAACCTCGCCGAGCGGAGCGCCGAGGCGGCAAAAGAAACGGCCGAGATGATCGAGGGTTCGATCAGGAAAACCGAGGCAGGCACAAAGATCGTCGAAGAGACTTCAAAAGCACTGGAAGAAATAACGTTAAGTGCCACGAAGGTAACCGACCTGATCGGGGAAATAGCCGCCGCTTCAAAGGAGCAGGCGCAGGCCATCGCCCAAATCAACCAGGGCTTAAACCAGGTAGACCAGGTCATCCAGCAAAACACCGCAAACTCTCAGGAATCCGCAGCAACAAGCGAAGAGCTTTCCGCCCAGGCCTTGCAGCTCAAGCAGATGCTGGGCAAGTTTAAGCTCAGGAAAACCGGGACGCAGCAGGCGGGTCAGTTTCGCCCGGCTGCCGGTCAGAGTTTGGACAACGCAGCGTGGAAGCGCCTGACCGGCGTCCGGGAAGCGGCCGCGTCTTCCTCGGGGAACGATCCGGTAAACCAGGGAGGGAAATCAGAAGAGGTGATTAGACTGGACGATACAGATTTCGGAAAGTTTTAACTACACGGGATTGCCACAGAGGCGCAGAGGCCCGAAGGCACAACCCTTCCGCAGCGTTCTCTGCGCCTCTTGGTTTGGCCAAGATTTCAGGAGAGGTCGCGAGGTACATTGGGAAGCTCCGTCTTCGTACAGTTCCGGGATCCACCTCCGACACAACCGACCTTTACAGATTTGTGCCGCTATTCGATACCGACGTCCACTCTACTTGTGTCCGCTATTGACATCAAACTAACTCCCCGGTATGTTAAAATTATTGGAGGCAAGAAGGCCTCTTACCTGAAACCGGACGGTTCCCTGAAAGCCGGGAGGCATTGGAAGATGAACAACAGCGGGGGAGCACGCAAAAAGATGCGGGGGCAGGTCGTGGCAGTATGCCTGAGTAAGCATAAAGGGGAACGCAAAAAGGACATCGGGAGGGGGCAACTGTTGGCCGGCCACGGCCTTGAAGGCGACGCCCACGCCGGCAACTGGCACCGCCAGGTAAGCCTCCTCGCTCTCGAAAGCATCGAGAAGATGCGGGCACGGGGCCTGGAAGTTGGGCCGGGAGACTTTGCGGAAAACATCACCACCCAGGGGCTGGATTTGATGCACTTGCCCGTAGGCACCCTCCTGCGGATTGGTACCGCCCTCGGAGAGGTAACCCAAATCGGGAAGGAATGCCACGCTCCCTGCGCCATCCGCCGCCAGGCCGGAGACTGCGTCATGCCCCGGGAAGGCATCTTTGTACGGGTGATTAAAGGCGGCACGGTGCAGGTGGGCGATCCCATTGAGGTGGTATCTCAGAACCTTCTGTACAACCAGAGGTAACGACCCAACGGCAAAGACACTCTAAGAAAGCGCTGCAAAACCCTAATCTGTCGAGAAGCAAGCTCATCTATCCACAGACGGCAAGTTCTGGCGGGAAGCCCGGAGGCCGCGAAAAACAATGACGCGGGACTCGAAGGCCGGCGCAGAGCCTACTGGGTGGTATGGAGGTGAACCACGAAATGAGCATCTTATCCGCCATCGGAAATACACCGCTCGTAGAGTTAACCAACTTGAACAGCAATGCCAGGGTGAGGATTTTCGGGAAACTCGAAGGTAACAACCCCGCCGGTTCGGTCAAAGACCGGCCTGCCTACTACATGATCAAAAAGGCAGAGGAATCCGGTGAACTCACCAGGAAGAAGATAATCCTTGAACCGACGTCGGGAAACACCGGCATTGCCCTGGCCATGATCGGCGCCGCCAAAGGATACCGGGTCAAACTTTTCATGCCGGAATGCGTCAGTGTGGAGAGGCAGCGCACCCTCGAAGCCTTTGGGGCGGAGGTCGTACTTACCCCGGCGCGCGAAGGCACCGACGGCGCTATCAGGAGAGCACTGCAGCTTTTCCACGCCGAACCGGACAAGTACTACATGCCCAACCAGTTCGAAAACGAGAATAACGTGCTCGCACACTACGAGACCACCGGGCCCGAAATATTTACCCAGACCAATGGCCAGGTTGATGTCTTTGTTGCCGGGATGGGAACTACCGGAACCTTGATGGGGGTAAGCCGGTATCTAAAGGAGAAAAAGCCGACGATTAGAATCATCGGGGTAGAACCCACAGAAAGACACGCCATCCAGGGACTCAAAAACATGAACGAATCCATTGTTCCCAAAATCTACGACCCGAAAGCACTGGACGCGAAGATCGTCATCGAAGACGGCGAAGCGTTTGAAACCACAAGGCTGCTCGCTATTAAAGAGGGGATCTTCGTCGGGATGTCGAGCGGCGCGGCAGTGGCCGGGGCTTTGCGGGTAGCAAAGGAGATGGACTCCGGCACAATTGTTGTGATTCTGCCCGACCGGGGCGACCGTTACCTGAGCACCACCCTGTTCAGGTCGATATGCGCCAAATGTCCCCCGTAATAAGCGGGACAAACCCCCAATTCTTACACCTTTGCCCCACCAGGCTCCCTATCAACCCCTTATATTCCCAGCAGTTCCTCAAGTAACACCCCTTTTCAAGACTTGTGAACGCGGTTTTTTAACCCACGCCTAAAAAGATTTTGTGCCCGAAACTACTTGACCTTCATCTTCGTTCCCTGTACACGCCAAATTCAGGTCTCCGAAATAAAAACCCGCCCAGAAAATTGACAAGAAGATTTTCCTTGACAAGAAGATTTTCCTGATTTATTATGAGTAAAATGATAATATTAATAGGAATAAGAGAGGCGGGTCTTGAAAATGGGGATGGGGTTCTGAGGCTCTGCGGGCAATGTAAGCAGGTGGTGTTCTTCTTTTGCCAGGAAGATGTAAGCGCATGTCCCTATTGCGGAGGGCTTGTCTTAAGCGTGAACGACGGCCAAATAACCGCAAGGTTGATTTTCGGGGCGGTCGATTTCCAAAACCATCCTTATAAAAATAAAACGGGACGGGGCGTTATGACGGTTAGAGCCGGAGATGTTGAAAACCTTTGCATCCAGCAGTTTGAAGACGGGGAGCGCTACGAGTTTGTAGATGCTTTGGCAGTGGAGTCTGCAGCAACGATAATCGTTAACGGACAAGAAGTAGCAACCCTGGTATGCAGTCCTTCCAATCTTCGTTACCTCGCGGTGGGATTTCTCCTTTCCGAAGGGTTAATACGTGACGGTAGAAACATCAAGGAAGTCGTGGTTGGCGAAGGAACTGTACCCGTACCCATAAACGTAACGGCCGATGCTCAATTATCTCCCCGACTTCCCGCCGGCAGTTTGGAGCTAACCTCGGGCTGCGGGAAAGGCAGCCTTTTTGCCGGCACTATTCCAAAGATGCCCGACCGGATAAAAAGTAACCTTACCGTGTCGTTTGAACAAGTTTTTAACGCAACCCGGGCGTTCCACCGGTCGCCAAGTGTGTACCGTGAAACTGGCGGCGTTCACGGCGCCGCGTTATCGAACGGTACCGAACTTCTCGTGTTTATGGAAGACGTAAGCCGGCACAACGCTGTTGATAAAGTGCTGGGCGCCTGCCTTTTCGGAAACATACCTTTAACGGACCGCCTGTTACTCACAACGGGCAGGATTTCCTCAGATTTGGTACTTAAGGCAGCCCGGCTGGGACTACCGGTTGTAATCTCCAAGTCGGCACCCACCACCCTCGCCGTCAAAGTGGCCTGCGATTTAGGGGTCACGCTTGTTGGATTTGTGCGGGGGAAAAGAATGAACGTTTATACCCATCCGCAACGCGTAACTGGAGGGAAGAGAGAATGAAGCTCTCGACCAGGGTTCGCTACGGAGTCAGGGCGCTCATGGATATTGCAGAGCACAGCCCGGCAGGGCCGGTAAGCCTGAAAGATGTTGCGCGCCGCCAGGGAATCTCGGAGCAGTACCTGGAACAACTGGTCCTGCTTCTAAAAGGTGCAGGGCTGGTCAGAAGTGTCCGCGGTGCCCACGGAGGGTTTTTCTTAAGCAGGCGCGCTTCCGACATCCGGATCAGCGAAGTGGTGGAGATCTTAGGCGGAACAATCGCCCTAATGGATTGCCTTCATGACCAGGAGGTGTGCTTGCGGGCCGACTGCTGCGCTGTCCGGGATATGTGGCAGGAAGCCAACGAAGCCTTCAGGAATGTATTGGCGTCGCTAACGCTTGTGGATCTTTTGCAGCGGCAGCAGAAAAAGCTGGAGCACTTTCGGGCCAAGAAAGAGGGGAGGGCCGGAGATGGAAAAGAACGAGCTTAAAAAGCGAATCTTAGCTTTGAAGAGGGAGAAAAACGCCGTCATTCTCGCCCATAACTACCAGCGGGGAGAGGTCCAGGACGTAGCCGACTTTGTTGGGGACAGCCTGGAACTGAGCCAGCAGGCCGCAAGAACCGGCGCGGAAATAATCGTATTCTGCGGTGTTCACTTTATGGCGGAGACGGCAGCAATTATCTGCCCCAACAAGAAAGTTTTGTTGCCGGATGTTGGGGCGGGGTGCCGCATGGCGGATATGATCACGCCTGACAATCTTGAAGAAGCTAAACGACAATTCCCCCAGGCGATCGTGGTTTGCTACGTGAACTCCAGTGCGGCTATTAAGGCGGCCAGTGACATCTGTTGCACTTCCGCCAATGCGGTGGGCATCGTGCAGGCCCTTGGCGACGCGGAAATTTTGTTTGTTCCCGACCAGTACCTCGGCGAGTACGTTCGCGAGGTCACGGGCCAACGCATAATCCTGTGGCCAGGGTTCTGTCCTACGCATGTTGCCATTAAACCTGAAGACATCATAGAATTGAAGACCCGGTATCCCCACGCCCATGTTGTTGTCCACCCTGAGTGCCGGCGCGAGGTAAGGAACCTGGCGGACGCGGTCTTAAGTACAGGAGGTATTTGCCGCTACGCTAAAGAGAAGGAATTCGACACACTGATCGTAGGCACCGAGGTGGGGATACTGCACCGCTTGCGGAGAGAAAACCCAGAAAAGAGGTTTATACCAGCTTCAGCAAAGGCGGTATGCCCCAACATGAAACGCGTCACTCTGGAAAAGGTGGTCCGCTCCCTGGAAACGCTCCAGCCGGAAATTACCGTGCCGGAAGAAACTCGGGTTCGTGCCCGTTGCGCTCTCGAACGGATGTTCATACTCACCCGGCAAAGCGCGCGTAAAAAAGATCCCGCAGTAATACCATTGCAACAGCCGGGAAGCAGGCAAACACCTTTGCCTGCAGAGCTCCCGCAAAACGGCGACAAGAGCGGACATAAGAAAATTTTGCCAAACCCTAAAATCACCGGAACTGCGCTCACCAGGTCTCGTTAACAGGCCGCGGCTACCACCCCAAAAAAGCAGCGGCGAAACAGAGGTCGGCTGCAGGATGCCGGACGTCAAAATTTATCATAGGAATTTGCTACGCAAATTTCCTCCCCCGTTTTGACCTCCGGCTCCGGGCTTCTGGCTTCTAAAAATAGCCAGGCGCAGTTTTCGGGGAGTCTCTCTTACGAAAAGGAGGTTGCTTCTTTTGGTTTATCTGGATTATATTGCAGCCGCACCGGTGCTCCCGGAGGTTTACGAAGCAATGGCCCCCTACTTCACGGAACTTTGGGGTAATCCCTCCAGTATCCACAGCTTCGGTGAAAAGGCCCGGGGAGCACTGGACAGGGCACGCACCCAGGTCGCTGACCTGATAGGAGCAATGCCTGACGAGATAATCTTCACCTCCTGCGGCACCGAAGCAAACAACTTCGCCCTTAAGGGCATCGCGTGGGCTAATGAAAGCCGGGGTAAACACATCATTATCAGTGCAGTGGAGCACTTTTCTATTATGCACTGTGCCAGGACCTTAGAACGCTGGGGATTCGAAGTTACCCGCTTACCGGTTGATTCGTACGGTATGGTTAACCCGGCAGACGTAGAAAAAGTAATCCGGCCTGACACCATTCTTGTTTCGGTAATGCACGCCAACAACGAGGTGGGCACCATTCAACCGATTGCTGAAATCGGGCGCATTTGCCGGGACAAAAATATCCTCTTCCACACCGATGCTGTGGCCACAGCAGGACTCATCCCGGTCGACGTCAAGGGGTTAAACGTGGATCTCTTAACCTTGTCTGCCAACACTTTCTATGGTCCCAAAGGCGCCGCGGCACTTTACCTTCGTAAGGGGATCCGGATTCAACCGCTGTTGGACGGCGGGATCCAGGAACGCGGGTTGCGGGCAGGAACCGAGAACGTCCCGGCCATTGTCGGGATGGGTGTGGCCGCCGAGCTCGCCAAAAAGGAAATGGCTTCCCGCATCCAGCACCTGCAGGCTCTGCGCGACCGCCTAATCCGGGAACTGCCAGCACGCGTCCCCCACACAATCCTGCTTGGTCATCCCAGACAGAGGCTGCCGAATAATGTCAGCGTGGCTGTGGAATACATCGAGGGCGAATCAATGCTCCTGTTCATGGATATGGCGGGGATCGAGATCTCGAGCGGTTCAGCCTGTGTTTCCCGCTCGCTAAAGGTCTCCCACGTGATGCTGGCCATGGGAGTCGGTTCGGCTACCGCCCAGGGCTCCCTGGTCTTTACCCTTGGTATTCACAATACAGAGAAAGACGTGGACCGCCTCCTCGAAGCCCTGCCTCCGGTTGTCGAGCGGCTGCGCGAGATGTCGCCCCTGTACTATAAAGCAAAGCGTCAACAGGCAAAGGCGTAACCATTTAGGGGGTGTTAGAATGTACAATCCCAAGGTCATGGACCATTTTATGAACCCGCGCAACGTGGGTGTGATCGAGGACGCAGACGGAGTCGGCGAGGTGGGCAACCCGGCTTGCGGCGACGTGATGACCTTTTACATAAAGGTGAAGGACGACCGGGTTGAAGACGTCAAGTTCCAGACCTTTGGCTGCGGGGCAGCCATCGCTGTTTCCAGTATGATCAGCGAGATGGCAAAAGGCAAGACCATCGAGAAGGCACTGAAAATTACCAACAAGGACGTTGCCGAAGCTTTGGAAGGGTTACCAAAACAAAAGTTGCACTGCTCTAATTTGGGAGCAGATGCCTTGCATAAGGCAATAAAAGATTACCTGGAGCGTAAGAACAGGCCCGGTGCTAAACCGGTGGTGCATAACCAGATCCAAAATCCATCTAAAGCAAAAGGGGTTGAATTCGTTGAACAAAAGCTTTCCGAACCTCGATGAAAGGATAATCTCCCGCGCGATAATCACCCGGTATACCCAGGAACTGCTTTCCCTCCTCGAAATCGACGTGGCGGTAGTCGGCGCCGGACCATCAGGGCTCTCGGCCGCTTTTTACCTGGCCCGCAGCGGTTTAAAAACCGCGGTCTTTGAACGCCGTTTAAGTGTTGGCGGCGGGATGTGGGGCGGGGCGATGATGTTCAACCAGATTGTTTTTCAGGAACCCGCCCGGGAAGTTTTTGAAGAAGCAGGGATCCGGTTCGAAGAGTTTGCATCCGACTATTACACGGCCCACGCCGTAGAAGCAGTGGCCGGATTTGCGTACGCGGCCTGCCGGGCGGGAGCACGGATAATGAACTGCATCACGGTAGAAGATGTGGCCCTCCAGAACGATCGGGTAACCGGGCTGGTCCTCAACTGGTCGGCAGTGGAAATGGCCGGACTGCACGTAGACCCTTTGGCTGTCCGGTGCCGCTGCGTGGTGGATGCTACCGGCCACGACGCCCAGGTAGTACGGATTCTGGCCGAGAAAAACGGTGTGGTTCTTAAAATACCCGGCGGCCGCATGCGCGGGGAGAAATCCCTGTGGGCCGAAATCGGTGAGCAGCAGATCCTGGAAAATACTGGTGAGGTCTACCCGGGGCTATATGTTGCCGGTATGGCCGCCAACGCGGTGGCCGGCGGCTACCGGATGGGCCCCGTCTTCGGCGGGATGGTGCTCTCCGGGAAGAAAGTTGCCACCCTGATTATTGATAATCTTCGCGGTAGGGTATAAGGTTTTGGTTAGAGCAATCCTAAACCTCAAGAGGTGAGCGGATGAAGTGTCGCGTCTGCAAAGCACCGGCTTTGGTCAAGTTTCCGGCGCACAACGCCGCCTTTTGCGAAGCGCACCTCGACGCCTTCTTCCTGCGGCAGGTGGCCCACACGGTGAAAAAATACCGGATGCTGCCCCCTGAGGCGCAGGTCGTGGTGGCGCTCTCCGGAGGGAAAGACTCCCTGGTGACCGCGCTGGTGCTCAAGCGGCTTGGCTACCGGGCGGAAGGGCTCTTCATTGACCTTGGCATCACTGAGGGCGACTTCTCACCCGCCTCCCGGCAGGCCTGTGAAGAATTCTGCGCGGCCTACGAAATACCGTTAAAAGTCTTCAGTCTCCACGAGGAATTCGGCCGGACCGTCCCCGAAATCGCCCGCCGCTATCCCCGGATTTGCGCCGTCTGCGGGATGACCAAGCGGCACATCATGAACGAATACACCCTGAAAACCGGGGCCCACGCCCTGGCCACCGGCCACACCCTTGACGACATGGCCGCCGCACTCTTTGCCAACCTCGTCCGCTGGGACCTCCACTACCTGGCCAAAGGGCTGCCCGTCCTCCCCGCCGGAGACGGCTTCGCCAAAAAGATAAAGCCGCTGGCGCTGCAGAGCGAAGGAGAAATCATTGCCTTCGCACGGCTGCACGGTATAAAGCCCGTGGAAGCTCGCTGCCCTTGGGCCGCCGAAGCAAAATTCAAGCGCTACAAGGCGATGCTCAACAGCCTGGAAGAAAAATCCCCCGGGCTCAAGCGCGCATTCTACGAGGGTTATACCAAAAACGCCCACCGTTTCCAAGAAGAGACCGCCCGCCCGCCGCTCGTTACCTGTGAGGTTTGCGGCCTCCCGGCGGCCGCCAGCCCCTGCACCTTCTGCCGCATCTGGCGCAACGCCATTAAAGAAGACGCCATTCCTGAAATAACGTAGCTTATTCGGACGCGTTCAACAGCGCCAGCATTTCTTCCGCTCCCGTCACCGGCAGTTGGCACTGGTAGTTCCGGCAGACGTAGGCGGTTGCCCTTCTCTTGCGGCAAGGTTCCTGGTGAAACCAGCCAGGCGAGTGTTTGCAGGCGCTTTCTTCCCCGTGGGACGGAGCAGGACCACCTTGTCGGGGACAAACTGCCGCCGGAGCACCGCCGGCATCGCTTTCGCATCGTCCGCCCGCAGGTTGCCGGCGATCACGACTTCGCCTTTTTTTAAAGCCCGGCATCCTATGGCAGTCCACAGGATTGTACGCGCCTGCAGTAAATACGGGCTTTTCTCAGCTATCAGCCGGTTGAGCCGCCTGCCCGCTTTATTCGACTCGATTTCCTTAGAACTACCGGAAACCCACCTTTGCAAAATTTCTCTTCAGTCTGCCCCGCCATCCCGGGAAATAAGATACTCAGTCACCTTTTGCAGCCACCCTCTGGAGAAACCACCTAATCTGTTCGATAGATAGTTAAAACCGGGCTGGAGGCCATATCCTTCCCAGGACTGGTAGAGGTGAACCCGGAAGATGCCGCGGAACTGAACATCTCCGACAGCGTCGCGGTGCTCGTCGAATCGCGCCGGGGACAGGTGGTGGCACGGGCCCTCGTGACCGAGCGGGTCAGGCGCGGCATGGTCTTCATGACCTTCCACTTCCGGGAAGCCCCCGCCAACGCGTTGACCAGCGACGCCCTGGACCCCGTGGCCAAAATTCCGGAGTTTAAGGTCTGTGCCGTACGGCTGCGGAAAACGTGAGACCGATCCACAAAACCAAATACCGGACGCAGGTAAGGCCGGTGTTTGTTTTGCCCAAGCCCGAAAATCGAAAGCACCCCTTGCCGGGGTGCCTTCAGCCTGTCCTACTTACCGAGCATCTCCTTGACCTGATCCTGGTGGGACTCAATCCACCCCCGGGCAACGGCAACCGGGTCTTTATTCTCCACCTCGATCTCGTAGATCATCTGGTTCATATCCTCGACGTCTACTTTGAACTTGCTGAGAAAATCCACCACGTCGGGAGCCCGCTCTTCCAGCCCCTTGGTCACCAGGGCATGAACCTCGTCACCTTTCCAATAACCCTTGGGGTCTTCGAGATACTTGAGGTCATACTTCGCGAACATCCAGTGGGGACTCCAGCCGAGAAAAACGATCCACCGGTTATCCTTAATTGCTTTGTCCGCTTCGGCCATCATCGCCCACTCGCTGCTCTCGATCAGTTCGAACTCAAGCCCGTACCCCTCGATTATTTCCTGCGAGGTGCGCATCATCCCGGCTCCCGCCTCGATACCTACTATTTCACCCTTGCCGTCGCCGTCGTTGTCAAACTTATCCTTGTACTCATTAAGTTCAGCGATGCTGTCCGGTTCGACGTAGGCAGGCGTAACCCAGCCGAGAACACCCTCTGTGTAAATGGTCCCGACGTCCGAAATCTTGTCACCGTACTTTTGCATGTAGTCTTTATGCATATTCGGAAGCCAGGAGTCCAGAAATACGTCAATGTCCCCGGATGATAGACCGCTGAATACCACTCCGACGTCTGCCTTCTGAACATTGACCTTATACCCCAATTCCTCTTCAAGAAGTATTTTGGCAATGTTGGTGGTAGGGATGGTACTCGACCAGGGCGTCATTCCAATGGTGATCTCTTTTTTTGCGGCCCTGCCGCCGCAACCGGCCCCTGCCACGAGCAACCCGACCAGCAGGATCGCGACCAGAGTTAAAATACCTTTTCGCCTCATTCTCACTCCCCCTTAAGTTTCAATCGTTCACTTCACTGTGCTTGCGGCGATCACCCCCTCCTTCGTCCAAGGCAGTTTTCCCACCAAGCGCCAGGGCAAGTGCCCGGCCCCTGGCGTATGCTTCATCCAGAACCGCCAGGTCCTTGCGTACCGCGGCCCGGGCAAAAAAGCCGGTTACGCCCATCTCGTCAACAACCTCGTACCCAAGCGCCTCCAGCGCCAGCCGCATTGCCGGCAGCGTTACTCCCAGGGACTCAGGCTCCGGCTGCTCGCAAACGGAGAAAACAAGCGCCTTCCGGTTTTGCCCCGCCAGCCGGCTGGACCACTTCCGCCGGTTCGCGGGGTCGAATTCGTAGAAAGGATAGAGGCGGTCAATGAAGGCTTTTGTCATAGCCGTGACGTTGTACGTGTGGGTCGGCGAGCCGAGAACGATCCCCTGCGCCGCCTCCACTTTCGGGTAAAGAAGCTGCATCCCGTCCTTAAACCTGGTGCACGTCTTGGCCCGCCGGCACGCCTCGCAGCCGTCACAGGCCGTTATGGCGTAGTCGCGCAGGAACACGTGCTCGACTTTTGCACCGACACTTGCGGCACCGCGCAAAATTTCCCGCAGCAACGCGTCGGTGTTGCCTCCCCTACGCGGGCTGCCGCCCAGGCCCAGAATTTTGGGTGCGGCCACCGGCTACACCTCCTTTTCCCTCCACCGCTGCCGGATCCCCTGCGTCATCCGGTCGAGCACTACGGCCACAATCACGATCGAGATGCCGCCTACAAACCCCCGTCCCACCTGGACGCGGGTGATGCCGTAAAGAACCTCGTCCCCCAGCCCGCCGGCGCCGATCATCGAAGCGATGACCGACATCGAGAGCGCCAGCATGATCGCCTGGTTGACACCCGTCATGATCGTCGGCAGGGCCAACGGCAACTGCACCTTGGTCAGGATCTGGTTCGGTGTGGAACCGAAGGCGCGCGCCGCCTCAAGCAGGCTGGGCGAGACCTGGCGGATGCCCAAATCCGTAAGCCGAACCAGGGGCGGCATGGCGAAGATCACGATGGAGATCAGGGCCGGCACGGGGCCGAGTCCAAAAAGCATGAGCGCCGGAATGAGGTAGACGAAACTGGGCATGGTCTGCATGAAGTCCAGCACCGGGCGGACTATCGCGTGGACGAGATCGGAACGGGCCGCCCAGATGCCAAGCGGAATCCCGAGGACGATGCAGAAAACCACCGCGGTTATTACCAGACTGAGCGTGCGGACCATCCCGTCCCAGACGCCCAAACCTTGCAGGAACAACAATCCCAGGAAGGTCAAAATCGCCACGTTGCGGCCCGCGTAACGCCAGGCGACCAACGCCAGTAAAACAACAAGTGCCCACCACGGGATGAACGCCAGGACCTCCTCAACATTGAACCACGCGAACCAGATGATCGCTTTCAAAACGTCAAAAAAGCCTTTACAGTGAATCAAGATGTAGTCGACCGCGGTTTCCACCCAATCGGCCAGCGGTATATACCCGTTCACGATGCTTTCTCCTCTCCTTTTTTGGCCAGCCCGGCGAGAAGCGCACCGCGGACCACTACGCCCAACAGGCGCCCGTTATCATCAGTTACCGCCACGGGGTATTTCGTCTCTGCAAGCACCGGAATCAGTTCCACAATGCAGGTGTCGGGACGGGCGGTGGGAATGTCCCGGACCAGTACGCCGGTCAGGTCCGGCTGCCCGCGCTCGGCGGCCTCGAAAGCCGCGTCGGCGGTGACCAGGCCCACCAGTCTGCGCCCTCTGTCTACGACGAACAGCGAAGACCGGCCGTTTTCCCGCATGAGACGCAGGGCCACGTGCGGCCCGTCTTTGTGGGAAAGAACATGTCCCGGCTCCTTCATAATTCCCTCGGCCGTCAAAACCTTCGAGACGTCTACGTCTTCAACGAACCTGGCCACATACTCGTTGGCCGGGTTCATGAGAATCTCCTCCGGGGTGCCAATCTGCTGGATGGCCCCATCCTTCAAGAGGGCGATCCGGTCGCCTAATTTCAGCGCTTCGTCGAGATCGTGGGTGACAAAGACGATCGTCTTGTTCATGCGGTCCTGCAAAGCCAGCAACTCGTCGTGCATCTCCCTGCGGATGAGGGGGTCCAAACCACTGAACGCCTCGTCCATCAGTAGAATGTCCGGGTCGCAGACCAGGGCCCGGGCCAACCCGACGCGCTGCTGCATTCCGCCGCTCAACTGGCTCGGATAGGCATGCTCCCAGCCCTGCAGGCCGACGGTCTCGAGTGTGGCCTTTGCCCGCTCTTCCCGATCGTTCTTCGGCACACCCTGGACTTCGAGGCCGTAGGCAGCGTTCTCCAGCACGGTCCGGTGCGGGAAAAGGGCAAACTGCTGAAATACCATCCCCACCTTCTTGCGCCGGACTTCCCGGAGCTGCTGCTCGCTGATCCTGGTAATGTCTTCCTCATCAATCAAGATGCTTCCGCTCGTCGGTTCGATCAGGCGGTTCAGACAGCGCAGGATCGTCGATTTCCCGCTCCCGGAAAGACCCATCAAGACGAAAATTTCACCTGCGCGGACCTCAAAGCTCACATCGGCGATGGCTACGGTCTGGCGGGTCTGGCTGAAAATCTCCTCTTTGCTGTAGCCGTCCTTCAACAGCGCAAGCGCTTTCTGGGGGTGATCCCCGAAAATCTTTACCAGGTTTTTCACCTCAATTTTAGCCGTGGACAAGACAGTGCCTCCCGTCTTAAAAACAGCAAAGCCCGAGGCGACCCGGGCTAAAACCGAAAGGTTCCCCTCTCCTCCTACGCTTACGGGGTTAGCTGACGGGCGCGGACTGGAAGATAGCCCTACTCCACACTCAGCCCTCGTATTCCCTGTTCACTCCCGGCTCAAACCACGCCGTTGAACAGCCCGAAAATACCGAAGAACAACTGAGCGTGGAGATTAGCCCCAAAATTTGGTTCCCCCGTTTCCCTCACGGGAATTCAGCGTTTAGTTAAGGGATATTTCTTTCAATTCGCTTTTTTTAACCGATTACATCCTTAAGAATAGCACAAATTATGTCGTTTCGTCAACCGAAGCCCGTCCAAAGCCTTGGTACTGTTACCAAAAGCCCTTTTCCCAACCTGCGGCACTTCTGGAAGGACCCTTTACTTGAGTCTGCAATCTTGGATATCATGGAGTATATGATTTTAGGGGACGGAGTTGCTTACGAATCCTTCCGGGAGCCCCGGCGGCCAGAACCGACTCTTTGAACCTGTGACCGGTGGTTCATATAATACCCGGGCCGAAACGGCCGCCGGGAGTTTATCAAAGCCGGTGCGGCGGGGAATAATATCCTCGGTCACGAACCCTGCTTCCAGCGTCTGCCCGAATTGGTGGAAAGAATTCCGCCGGGGGCGCGCTTCCCGAGTTTTCGCTCGTCCAGGTATTGGACAACGAAAAAAAATGCGGGGATTACCGATCCCTGCACCGTTGTCCCAGGTTATTAACCGGGAATTTAGAAAGGTGCAGGCCTGACCGCCCCCACCGCGCAAAGTCCCGGCCATAACGTTTGGGGATGATTCCGTGACGGAAACGCAAATCCGGCAGCTTCATCAACTGGCCCAACTCTACGGTGTGGAAACGGCCTACTACAACGTGACGGGCCTCCGCCAACAGGCTGCACCGCACGCGCTCCTTGCCGTGCTCCGCGCGCTGGGAGCGCCGGTGGAAAAGAGGGCGGACGTTTGCGCCGCCATCCGGGAACGCCGGCGAAAGAAACTGGAGCGCCGCTGTGAACCGGTAGCCGTGACCTGGGACGGGGAGCCGTTAGAGATCGAGGTGCGCCTCCCCGTGTCGCAGGCAGGAGTGTCAGCCGAATGCGTCCTCGAACTGGAAGACGGCGCGGTCCGGCGCTGGACCTGCCACCTGGCTGACCTGAGCGAGACGCGGGCAGCTCAGGTCGAGGGTGACCGCTACGTGGTAAAGCAGCTCCGCCTGCCCCCCGGGTTGCCCTGGGGATACCACCGGTTCACCCTGACCCTCCCGGACGCCGCGTCGGAAACTCTCGTTATTGCCGCACCGCGGCAGGCTTATACTTCTCTCGCCGGACCCGGGGGCAAAACCTGGGGGGTTTTCATTCCGCTTTACGCCCTTCACTCCGCTCGTAGCTGGGGCGCCGGCGATTTCGGCGACCTGCAAAATCTGTTGGACTGGGTCCGGGAACGGGGAGGCAGCCTGGTCGGCACCCTGCCGCTGCTGGCCGCTTTCCTGGACGAACCCTTCGAGCCGAGCCCGTACTTGCCGGTCAGCCGCCTTTTCTGGAACGAGTTCTACCTGGATGTCACCCGGATACCGGAACTGGACCGGTGTCCGGCCGCCCGGGACCTGCTTTCCTCACCCGCAGTGCAGCACGAAATCGCCGCCCTGCGGGATACGCCCCTGGTGGACTACCGCCGCACGATGGCGGTAAAACGTAGGGTTCTGGAACACCTGTCGCGCTGTTGTTTTTCCGAGGAGTCCGGACGCCAGGCCGACCTGCGGCGCTGGGCGGCCGAGCATCCGGCAGCGCAAGACTACGCACGCTTCCGGGCTACCGCCGAAATGCAGCGCTCCGGCTGGCCGGCGTGGCCCGACCGCCTGCGCGCGGGAGTCCTCCGGGAAGAAGACCGTGACCCGGACGCGGAACGGTACCACCTTTACGTCCAGTGGCTGGCCGACGAACAACTCAAATCCCTCGCGGAACAGGCCCGCCAGGGCGGCCCCGGGCTCTACCTCGACCTGCCCCTGGGGGTGCATAGCGGTGGATACGACGTCTGGCGGGAGCGGGCCGCCTTCGCCCTGGAAGCCAGCACCGGTGCACCGCCCGACCCGTTCTTCAGCGAGGGGCAGAACTGGGGCTTCCCGCCGCTGCACCCGGAGAGAATCCGCGAACAGGGTTACCGTTATTACATTGCCTGTCTCCGGAATCACCTCCGGCACGCCCGGGTGCTGCGCCTGGATCACGTGATGGGGCTGCACCGTCTCTTCTGGATACCCGAAGGTGTGGCGGCGCGCGAAGGGGTCTACGTCCGCTACCAAGCCGAGGAGTTTTACGCCATCCTCAGCCTCGAGTCCCACCGGCACCAGGCGGTGATCGTGGGCGAAGACCTGGGGACCGTGCCCCATTGTGTCCGGACGGCCATGGGCAGGCACAAAATCAACCGGATGTATGTTCTTCCGTTTGAACTCACCGGAAACCCCGGCAGGGCGCTGCACCCAATACCCGCAGACGCTTTGGCCAGTCTGAACACCCACGACATGCCTCCTTTCGCCGCCTTCTGGTCGAAGGAGCCCCCGAAAATGCGCTCCGCCCTGACCTCCTTCCTGCGCAGCGAAGGTTGGCTGGAAGCGGAAAATGAAGATCCGAAGGCTATTCTCCGGGCGTGCCTGGCATACCTTTCCGCCGGCCCGGCCCGCATCGTCCTGGTGAACCTAGAAGACCTGTGGCTGGAAGCGGCTTCCCAGAATGTCCCGGGCACCGCCGGCGAACATCCCAGTTGGCGGCGGAAGGCGCGTCACGCCTTCGAAGAGTTCAGCCGGATGCCCGAAGTCCTGCAGATCCTGCAGGAGATAGACTACCTGAGGAGGAATACGTACCAGTGACCGGTTCTCGGTACAGAATTCCACCGGCCGGCCGGGAACGACCGCATTTGCGCCCGGACTTTTCCGCCGCCGGACGGACGCGCCGGTTCAAGGGGGTCGCTCAATGAACGCGGAGTTAACCCTGGGCGCCACCTACCTGGGCAAAAACCGCTGCCGGTTTCGCGTGTGGGCCCCCCTGGCCGACGACGTCGCGGTGCACATCGTCGCTCCCCGGGAACAGCTCATTCCACTCGCCCGGGAAGAACGGGGTTACCACCATGGAATGTTGGAAGGAATTGCACCCGGCAGCCTTTACTTCTACCTGCTCGACGGCAAAAGGGAGCGGCCTGATCCGGCGTCGCGGTGCCAGCCGCAGGGCGTCCACGGCCCGTCCCAGGTAGTGGATCCGCGCGCCTTCACCTGGTCGGACGGTTGCTGGTTCGGGCACGCGCAGGAAGAGCTGATCTTTTACGAACTCCACGTCGGCACCTTTACACCCGAGGGCACCTTTGACGCGATCATCCCGCACCTCGACGAGCTAAGCGCCCTGGGGATCACCGCCATCGAGCTTATGCCCGTTGCCCAGTTTCCGGGCAGCCGGAACTGGGGGTACGACGGGGTTTACCCCTTTGCCGTGCAGAGCTCTTACGGCGGCCCGGAGGGTCTGCGGCGGCTGGTAGACGCCTGCCACCGGCGCCGGCTGGCGGTCTTTCTCGACGTGGTTTACAACCACCTGGGACCCGAGGGAAATTACCTGGGAGATTTTGCACCCTACTTCACCGACCGCTACCGCACCCCGTGGGGCCGGGCGGTGAATTTCGACGGATACGGCAGCGACGAGGTGCGGCGCTTCTTTATCGAAAACGCCCTGTACTGGCTGGCGGAGTTTCACCTCGACGGCCTCCGGCTGGACGCCGTCCACGCGATCTTCGACTTCTCGGCGTTCCATTTCCTGGAAGAACTGGCCGCCGCGGTTCACCGGCAGGCCGAAAAGCTGGGGCGGCGCGTCTACGTGATCGCCGAAAGCGACCTGAACGACGCCCGGCTGATCCGGCCGCGGGCGCTGGGCGGTTACGGTCTGGACGCCCAGTGGAGCGACGACTTCCACCACTCCCTGCACGCCCTGCTGACCGGGGAACGAATCGGGTATTACCGGGATTTCGGCGGGCTCCGGCAAATGGCCAAGGCCTTTTCCGAAGGTTTTGTCTACACCGGTCAGTATTCTGCCTACCGCGGCCGGCGGCACGGCAATTCAACCCGGCTCTGTGACGCCCGCCGGTTCGTGGTTTTCGCGCAGAACCACGACCAGGTCGGCAACCGCGCCTGCGGCGAGCGTCTCAGCACCCTGGTCTCTTTTGCCGCGCTGAAACTGGCGGCCGGCACCGTCCTCCTGTCCCCTTTTCTGCCCCTGCTGTTTATGGGTGAGGAGTACGGCGAGACAGCGCCCTTCCAGTACTTCACCAGCCATACGGACCCGAAGTTGGCCGAGGCGGTGCGGCGCGGCCGGCGGGAGGAGTTTACCGCATTCGAATGGGGGGACGGCGTGCCCGACCCGCAGGACGAGGAAACCTTCCTGCGCTCTAAGCTCCGGCGGGAGTTGCGCCGGCAGGGGGAGCACCGAGCGCTGTTCGAGTTCTACCGGGAACTGATCCGGTTGCGCCGGGAAGTCCCGGCTTTATCGAACCTGGACCGGGAGGCCATGGAAGCAATTCCTTTGGAACGGGAACGGTTGCTTTTCGTCCGGCGCTGGAGCGCCGGCACCGAAGTGGCCATGGTTTTTTCCTTCGCAGAGACCCGGAAAACCGTCACTTTACCGTTGCCGGCGGGAAAATGGCGCAAGCTTCTGGACGCTGCAGACGAGCGGTGGCTCGGCGGCGGCAGTCCGGTTCCCGACGTACTCGAGTCCGGGGGAGAAGCAACCGTAACCCTCAGCCCCCTGGCATGCATATTGTTTTTGCAAACGGAGGAGTCGTTCACGACGATTAATCATCGCCACCGGGAGTGAAAATGTGTGTAGGACCTGCGGCAAGACCGGAGTAATTAGAGGTTGGAAGTTAGAGGTTAGAGGTGGGATTTTTGAAGAAATCAGCTATGCTGATTTCTCACAAAGTTACTAACCTCCAACCTCCGGCCTCTCACTTCTAATTAAGGCAGGGACGCCGAGTTTGCGCGGTGCCGGACGGAGAGCCGGCGACGAGCGATAGTGCGGTCAGCGCAGGAATCTGGCGCAAGCCGGCCTGCCCAGGGCCGCTGCAGAAACCTTGCATTGAGAGAAACCCTACATTGAGGGAGGGGTGAGAATTTAGATGGACCGGTACGTGTGTATTCACGGACATTTCTACCAACCGCCACGGGAGAACCCGTGGCTGGAAGATATCGAGCTTCAGGATTCGGCGTACCCATACCACGACTGGAACGAACGGATCACCGCCGAGTGTTACGAGCCGAACACAGCGTCCCGCATCCTGGACAACTCCGGCCGGATCAAAAGGATCGTCAACAACTACGCCCGGATCAGCTTCAACTTCGGCCCGACCCTGCTGGACTGGCTGGCAACTAAGAAGCCGGACGTTTACCAGGCGGTAATCGCCGCCGACCGGGAAAGCATGCAGCATTTTTCCGGGCACGGTTCGGCCCTTGCCCAGGCATACAACCACATGATCATGCCTCTGGCCTGTACGCGCGACAAGTACACCCAGGTGATATGGGGCCTGCGTGATTTCGAGCACCGCTTCGGCCGGCGGCCGGAAGGCATGTGGCTGCCGGAAACCGCGGTGGATTTAGAAACGCTGGAAATCATGGCCGAGCAGGGCATCCGTTTCACCATCCTTTCGCCCTACCAGGCCCGGCGGGTGCGGAAAATCGGCGCCGACACCTGGGAGGAACCGGGGCCCGGGGGTATCGACCCCTCGATGCCTTACCTGCTCCACCTGCCCGCTTCGGGCCGGAGCATGAACATCTTCTTTTACGACGGGCCGATTTCCCGCGCCGTGGCCTTCGAGAAGCTGCTCTCCAACGGCGAACACTTTGCCAAGCGGCTCGTGACCGGTTTCGCCGAAGGGCGTTCATGGCCCCAGCTCCTCAGCATCGCTACCGACGGAGAAACCTACGGCCACCACCACCATCATGGCGACATGGCGCTGGCCTACGCCCTGCACTACCTGGAGTCCAACAAGCTCGCGCGGATCACCAACTACAGCGAGTACCTGGAAAAACACCCGCCCTCCCACGAGGTCGAGATTCACGAAAATTCTTCGTGGAGCTGTTGCCACGGAGTCGAGCGGTGGCGGAGCAACTGCGGCTGCAACTCCGGCCAGCACCCGGGCTGGAACCAGGCCTGGCGGGCTCCGCTGCGCAACGCCCTTAACCACCTGCGGAACACGGTGGCTCCCCAGTTTGAGGAAAAAGCGCGCCGGTTTCTCAAGGACCCCTGGGCGGCAAGAAACGACTACATCAGCGTGCTGCTCGACCGTTCCCCGGAAAACGTGGACCGGTTTCTGGCGCGGCACGCCGTGCGCGAACTCGGCCCCGCCGAGCAGGTCACGGTATTGAAGCTGCTCGAAATGCAGCGGCACGCCATGCTGATGTTCACCAGCTGCGGCTGGTTTTTCGACGAAATCTCCGGGATCGAGGCCGTCCAGGTATTGCAGTACGCCGCGCGCGTCATCCAGCTGGCGGAGGACCTCTTCAACAATGCCGTCGAGTCCAAGTTTCTCGAGATCCTGTCCCAGGCGAAGAGCAACATCCCCGAGCACCGCGACGGCGCGCACATCTACAAAAAATTCGCCAAGCCCGCGATGGTGGACCTGCTGAAGGTGGGCGCGCACTACGCCATCAGCTCGCTGTTCGAGACTTACGGGGAACAGTCCCGCATTTACTGCTACACCGTGGAACGGAAGGACGCGCAAAACCTCGCGGCCGGGAAGGTGAAGCTGGCGATGGGGCAGGCGCAGATCACCTCCGACATCACGCGGGAGTCGGTGGACCTGAGCTACGGGGTGCTCTACTTCGGTGAACACAACGTGAACGGCGGCGTCCGGGTGTACCGCGGCGAAGAGGCCTACCGGGCGATGGCGCAAGAAATAAGTGAAGCCTTCGACCGGGCCGACCTCGCCGAGGTGCTGCGGCTGCTGGATAACCACTTTGAGGGAGCAACCTATTCGCTGAAGCAGCTCTTCCGGGACGAACAGCGCCGGGTCCTGGAGACGATTCTGGATTCAACGCTTGCAGAAATCGAGTCGGACTACCGGCGGATATACGAGCGCCACGCTTCCCTGATGCGGTTCCTGAAAGACCTGGGTATCCCGCAGCCCAAGGCCCTGCACACGGCCGCCGAATTCATCATCAACATCAGCCTCCGCCGGGCTTTCGCCGAAGAGCCGCTGGATTTTGACTACATCACCACCCTCCTGAACGAGGCGGGTATGCTGGAAATCCCGCTCGACGGCGAAGGGCTGGGATTCGTCCTGGAAAAAACCGTCGCGCAGATGGCGGAGCGTTTACGCACCGACCCGACGGACCTCTCCCTGCTTGCGAGTCTGGAAGCCGCCACCGGCCTGGCCCGTTCGCTTCCCTTCGAGGTGGACCTGTGGAGGGTGCAGAACATCTACTACGACCTGCTCCTGACGGCGTACCAGGGTTTCCGGACCAAGGCCGACGCGGGAGACGAGACCGCCCGGCAACTCGTGGAACGCTTCAATACGCTCGGCGACAACCTTCGCATGAGGAGGGGCACCTGAGTTGCCGCCCCTGCGGGTTCCCGGCGCCACCTACCGGCTCCAGTTCAACCGGGGGTTTCGCCTCACGGACGCCCGGGCGCTGGTGCCTTACCTGCACGCGCTGGGCATCACGGACCTTTACGCGTCCCCCCTGCTCCAGGCCCGGGAGGGCAGCGCCCACGGTTACGACGTCACGGACCCCACGCAGCTGAACCGGGAACTGGGGGGTGAGGAAGAGTTCGCCGAACTGACCGCAGCGCTGCAGCAGCACGAAATGGGGCTCCTGCTGGACATCGTCCCCAACCACATGGCCGCCAGCACCGAAAACCCGTGGTGGGCGGACGTCCTGCAAAACGGTCCGGCCTCACCCTATGCCGCCTGGTTTGACATCGACTGGCGCCCCTTGCGGCCCGGACTGGCAAACAAGGTCCTGCTCCCGGTCCTAGGCGCCCCCTACGGCTGCGAACTCGAAAGTCAGAAACTCAACCTCGTGCTCGAGGAGGACGGCTTCTTTGTCCGCTACCACGACAAGCGCTTCCCGCTGAAGCCCGCATCCTACGCGGTGGTCCTCAGCCACCGGCTGGAAGAACTGGTCACGGCCTCCGGGAAGGACCACCCGGCGGTGCTGGCGTTCATAGACTTGATTGAACTTTTCCGCACGCTGCCGGCCCCGGACAAGGACGATTTCGCCTCCGCCTTCCGCCAGGCCGTGCGCAGGCTCCGGTCGCTTTACAACACCCAACCCCGGATAAGGGACTTTTTGGAAGGCACCTTGCGGTCCCTGAACGGCCGCCAGGACGACCCGCGGAGCTTTGACGCCCTGGACCGCCTTTTGACGCAGCAGCATTACCGCCTTGCCTTCTGGCGCGCGGCGCACCGTGAAATCAACTACCGCCGGTTCTTCGACATCAGCGACCTGGTTTCCGTGCGGGTGGAAGAAGAAAACGTCTTCGCCGCCACCCACGCCCGGATTCTGCAACTCGCCGCCGCGGGTTCCATCACGGGCCTGCGCATAGACCACATTGACGGCCTGTTCGACCCTGAAGGCTACCTCCGACGGCTGCAGGAGCACCTCGGTGCCGCCGGAGCGGTCAACCCGTTTTATATCGTAGCGGAGAAGATCCTCGCCAACGGTGAGGATCTGCCTCCCGAGTGGCCGGTTTCGGGTACGACGGGCTACGATTTCCTGAATGCGGTGAACGGGCTTTTCTGCGACAGGCGCGGCACCGGTATCCTCGACGAGACCTACCAGCGGTTCGGCGGGGTCGAGGAGGACTTCTTCGAGGTGGTGTACGCGCGAAAACGGCAGGTGCTGGAGGAGCTTTTTCCCGGAGAGGTGCGCCGTCTCGCCTGGCAGCTCGGCCGGCTTGCGGAACAGGACCGGCACGGCTGTGACCTCACGCTGCCCGAACTGGAACAGGCCGTTATAGAAGTCACCGCCTGGCTCCCCGTCTACCGCACTTACATCCGCGATTTCCACGTGACGGCCCGGGACCGGCGTTACGTTGAACGCGCCGTCACGGCCGCGGCGAAACGGAATCCCGCCGCCGGTCCGGCCTGCGCGTTCCTGCGCCGGGTGCTACTGTTAGAGTTCCCGGACCACCTCCCCGCGGAGGAAAAACGGGAACGGCTGCGCTTCGCGATGCGCTGGCAGCAACTGACCGGCCCGGTCATGGCCAAAGGCTACGAGGACACCGCCCTTTACGTTTACAACCGGCTGGTCTCCCTTAACGAGGTGGGCGGGGACCCGCAGACCGCAGGGGTCTCCGTGGCCGAATTTCATGCGCGCAACCGGGCGGTGCAGGAACGCTGGCCCCACACCCTGAACGCAACCTCCACCCACGACACCAAGCGGAGCGAGGATGTCCGGGCGCGTATCAACGTGCTTTCGGAGATACCCGGCCTGTGGGCGGAAAAGCTGTCCCGGTGGCGGGACTGGAACCACTCCAGGAAACCGGTGGTGGACGGCCGGCCCGTCCCCGACGGCAACATGGAGTTGCTTATTTACCAGACGCTGGTCGGGGCCTGGCCGCTGAGCGAAGGAGAAGTGCCCGCGTTCAAGGAAAGACTTCGGACATACCTGGTGAAAGCCGCCCGGGAGGCAAAGGTCCATACAAGCTGGCTCAACCCGCGCCCCGAGTACGAGGACGCCCTCACCGCCTTCACCGCAGCGATTCTAAAACCGGGGGAAGACAACCTGTTCCTGCGCGACTTCGTGGGCTTTCAGAAGATAACCGCCTTTTTCGGCGCCCTGAACTCGCTGGCGCAGGTGCTTTTGAAGATCACCGCCCCGGGGATCCCGGATTTTTACCAGGGGACGGAGTTGTGGAACCTGAGCCTGGTGGATCCGGACAACCGGCGCCCCGTGGACTTCAAAACCCGGGCGGAACTGCTGGCGGCGCTGCAGGAGAGGGAAGCGCACGGGCTGCCGGCTCTGGTGCGGGAACTCCTCGAGACCTGGGAAGACGGGCGGGTGAAGCTCTACCTGACCTACAAGGCGCTGCACTTCCGCCGGGCCAACCGGGAGCTGTTCGCCGCCGGCGAATACCTGCCCGTTGAAGTCACGAAACCCGGGGACGAGCACGCGTGCGCCTTTGCCCGCCGCCTGGGCGACCGGTGGGTTCTCGTGGCCGTGCCCCGGCTCCCGGTGCGGCTTCAGGAAGCAGGCCGGGCAACGCCGGCGGAGGCGGCAGCCGACCGGCTGCCAGTGCTCAAACCCCCGCTCGGAGAAGCGGCCTGGAGCGAAACAACCCTCATCCTGCCCGAAAACTCACCGGACCGCTGGCACAACGTGCTGACCGGGGAAGCATTAGCCGCTGTCCCGGCAGCCGGCACCCCGCCCGGAAGCAAGACGCTCCCGCTTGCCTGTGTATTCCGAAGTTTTCCCGCCGCCCTGCTCGCGGGAAATTAACCGCAGCGGGGGCGGGCTCCGCCCAAAACGACAAAGGGCCGGCCGCCGCAACGGCTCCGGCCCGACTGCTGAGGCACTCAAATCCGCTGCAGGTGGTTTTTCAAGACGCTTTTCACCAGCATCAACTCGTCCCAGACGCCCCGGGTAATCAGGAACCGGTCCCGGACGCTCTCCCGCGCCCTCTGCCCGATCACCTCAGCCAGCGTGGGGTGAAGCAGGAGGTGCAAGATGCGCTCCGCCATCTCGGAAACGCCCTTCTCGCCCGGCGTCACCAGGAAACCGTTATAGCCGTCGGCGATCTGCGAAGGAATGCCTCCCACGTTCCCGCCGACGACCGGCTTCCCCTTCCACATCCCCTCGGTCACCGTCAACCCGAAACCCTCCTTCAGCGAGGGCTGGAGAATGATCGACGACGCCCACTGGAAGGCGTTGATCTCCAGGTGGCTGTCTGCCGGCAGATTCAGGAGGTGTACGTCCGGCACGTCCTTCACCCGCTCGGCCAGTTCCTCGAAAATCACCCGGTTCTCCGGGTCGTCGCTGGCGGTACCCCCCACAAATAGCAACTGGCAGGGAATGACCCGGCGCACTTCCTTGAAAGCGTCCAGGGCGTAAGTATGCCCTTTAAAGGGGTCGAACCGGGAAACCAGGGTAATAAGCGGCTTCCGGTCGAGGTCCTCGATGCCGTACTTGTCTAAGACCGCCCGCACCTCGCGCGCGCTCAACTGCCGGTTTTTGTCCGAGAGCGGGTCGATGTACGGCAGGATCACGAATGGGGTGACGTGCCAGCGTGGGGTGAACCTGAGCGACGAAAAGACGGCCGCGTCGTAAAGCTCTATGAGCGGCCGGAGATAATCCATCATCAGGCAGAGTTCCGTATCCATCTGGATGTGACAGCGCCAGATCCACTTCTGGCGCTCCCGCGCGTCGGGCGGCGCATACGTAATTAACCCCGCCGGCTGGGGGTCGTGGATCAGCACCACGTCGGCCTGCTCGTCAATCAGCCTATAGTTCCTCCTGTTGGTATCCCAGTAAACCTTGGAGCCCAGGATGTCCGGCGCCCCGAGCCGGCCCTGCAAAAAGTTGTGCAGCGTTTTGGTGAAGGCAAAAAAATCGCGGGTG
This sequence comes from Bacillota bacterium, assembly GCA_040758635.1. Taxonomy (GTDB): domain Bacteria; phylum Bacillota; class Desulfotomaculia; order Desulfotomaculales; family Ammonificaceae; genus Yes71-27. The sequence goes on from JBFLVI010000018.1 coordinate 31,093, forward strand.
CCGGTGATCACCTTCCAGGTCACGTCCAGGCCGAGCGCCCGCTCTAAGGGCACGACCGATTGCAGCATCTCCGCCACACCGCCGCCGACCCGGGCCGAATTCACCTGCTGGAGCTTCACGCCCCGCAGTTCTTCCCCGAGCCGCAGCAGTTCCTCGATCTTTTCCTCACCCACAAACTGGGCGTAAAGAGTGATGTCTTTCTCCGGCGCCGGCTCCTTCTGAGGAACGGTTTTACCTACAACCTTCTTTGCCACAGGCATTTTACCACACCTCTGATTCAGATTATGCGGCGACCCGATCAGGAGACAAAAAAACGGCTCTCATAATTATCATCGGTTCAAATTCTTCCTTTTTGACTAAAAGGGCCCCTTACTAATCCTATACACCTTTTTTTTCAAAGCACGGCGGATTTCTTTCGGGGCAATGCCCAATAGCGCATTCTGGCCGGGAGTAGGGGGTTATATGCGGTACAAGGCTTTTGTGGTATAATTGAGCCAACTCGTTAGTGGACTTGCTTCTTCCTGCCAATAGAGCCATCTGGGGATGATGCCGATTATCTGGGATAGAAAACACGAAACGCTTCCCCGCAGGGAACTGGAAGCGTTGCAACTCGAGCGCCTGCAGAAACAGCTGTCGCGGGTTTACCGGAAAGTGCCGTATTACCGCCGGCGCCTGGAAGCCGCCGGAGTGAAACCAGAGGACCTCAGGTCGCTGGCCGACCTGGCCCGCCTGCCCTTCACCACCAAGGAGGACATCCGTACGAATTACCCTTTCGGCCTCTTCGCGGTTCCCCTGGACCGGGTCGTCCGCATCCACGCCTCCTCCGGAACCACCGGCAAACCGACGGTCGTCGGTTATACAAAAAAAGATCTGCGCACCTGGGCGGAGCTGATCGCCCGGATTGTCACCCAGGCCGGGGTGAAGCGGGGCGACGTGGCCCAGGTTTGCTTTTCCTACGGGCTCTTCACCGGGGGGTTCGGGCTGCATTACGGGCTTGAAAGGGCGGGGGCAACGGTTGTCCCGGCCGCGGCCGGCAACACGGAAAGGCACATCCAGTTGATGCGGGACTTCGGCACCACGGTGATCGTGGGTACCCCGTCTTACGCCCTTTACATCGCCGAAGTGGCCCTCGGAATGGGGGTCGATCCCCGCTCGCTGAGCGTCCGCAAGGGGCTTTTCGGCGCCGAGCCCTGGACGGAGGGAATGCGGACGGAAATTGAAAGGGTCTGGGGCATCGAGGCCTTCGACAACTATGGACTGAGCGAGGTGATCGGTCCGGGGGTGGCCGGAGAATGCCAGGCAAAGAGGGGGCTGCACATCAGCGAGGACCATTTCCTGGTCGAGGTCATTGACCCGGAAAGCGGCACCCCGCTGCCGCCCGGCGAAAGAGGTGAACTGGTCTTCACCACCTTGACCAAAGAGGCTTTCCCGGTGATCCGCTACCGGACCCGGGACCTCTCCCGTCTGATTCCGGAGCCCTGCCCCTGCGGCCGTACCACGGTGCGGATGGAAAAGGTGACCGGCCGGACCGACGACATGCTGATCATCCGCGGCGTCAACGTTTTCCCCTCGCAGGTCGAGGAGGTCCTGACCGCCATTCCCGGTCTGGCGCCGCATTACCTGATCATCGTGGACAAAAAGGGCTACCTGGACGAGTTTGAGGTGCAGGTGGAACTCGCGCAGGAAGGTTTCACCGACCGCTTCCAGGACCTCGCCGCACTGGAGGAAACGGTCAAAAACCGGCTTCAGGCGGTGCTTTCGCTGACGCCGCGCGTAAAACTGCTTGAATTCGGCTCCCTTGAGCGGACCGCCGGCAAGGCGCAGCGGGTTCTCGACCGCCGCAAGGAGGCAGGGAAATGAAACTGTTGAGCGGAAACGAAGCCATCGCGCGGGGGGCTTGGGAGGCCGGGGTTAAAGTGGCGACCGCCTACCCCGGCACGCCGAGCACGGAGATCCTGGAGAACATCGCCCGCCACTACCCGGAGATTTACGTGGAATGGGCACCGAACGAAAAGGTCGCCCTCGAGGTGGGCATCGGCGCTTCTCTGGGCGGCGCGCGCGCGCTGGTGGCGATGAAGCATGTGGGCGTGAATGTCGCCGCCGACCCGCTGGTTACCCTCGCGTACACCGGGGTCAATGCCGGCCTGGTGCTGGTTTCGGCCGACGACCCCGGGATGCACAGCTCCCAAAACGAGCAGGATAACCGCTTCTACGCCCGCTTTGCGCAGATCCCGCTTTTCGAACCGGCCGACAGCCGGGAAGCAAAGGACTTTCTCCGAATCGCCTTCGAGGTCAGCGAAGCCTTCGACATTCCGGTGATGCTGCGGACGAGCACCAGGGTGGCGCACTCCAAAAGCCTGGTCCGCGAGGAAGAACCGGTCTCACCGTTAAAGAGACCGTACCAAAAGGACTTCGCGAAATACGTGATGGTTCCCGCCAACGCCCGCAACCGCCACCGCGCCCTCGAGGAGCGGCGCGAAAAGCTCCGGGCGCTCGCCGAACAAACTCCGGTCAACCGCGTGGACGAAGGCGACCGGCGCGTGGGCATCATCACCAGCGGCATCAGCTACTGTTACGTCAAGGAGGTTTTTCCCTGGGCCTCGGTGCTGAAACTCGGCTTGAGCCACCCCTTCCCTGCCGGTCTGGTCAGGACCTTCGCCGGACGGGTGGAAAACCTTTTCGTCGTCGAGGAACTCGAGCCGTTCCTGGAAGAGCAGGTGGCCGCCGCCGGGATCGCGGTGCGGGGAAAGGACTTGATTCCCCGTACGGGAGAGCTGTCACCCGCGGTAATCGCGCGCGCCCTCCAACAGGACCCGTCCTTCGCGGCAGTCGCCCGCGAGCACGGGACCGTGTTCCCGGCGGAACCGGAGGACCAGCCCCTGCCGCTGCGCCCGCCGGTGCTCTGTCCCGGGTGCCCGCACCGGGGGCTTTTCTACGTTTTAAAGAAACTTAAGCTGAACGTGATGGGCGACATCGGCTGCTATACCCTGGGCGGCCTGCCGCCGCTTTCCGCCATGGACACCTGCATCTGCATGGGTGCCGGCGCCGGCATGGCCCACGGTATGGCCAAGGCCGACCCGGAAAGCGCCGCAAAAACCGTGGCGGTGATCGGCGACTCTACCTTTGTCCACTCGGGCATCACCGGCCTCATAGACATCGTTTACAACCGGGGGGTGAGCACCGTGATCATCGCCGACAACCGGACCACGGCGATGACCGGACACCAGGATCATCCCGGCACCGGCCGGACTGCGCGGCGCGAACCCACCAGGGCCCTGGACTTTGTCAAATTAGCCCGCGCTATTGGTGTCTCACGGGTATCGGTGGTGGACCCGGCGGACCTCGCCGCAACCCGGAGGGCGATCTCCCGGGCCCTGAAAGCGCCCGCGCCGGCGGTGGTCGTCGCCAGCCGGCCGTGCGTTCTGCTTGCCCGCCCTGCCCCCAACCCCGTACCCACCGATCCCGGGGCCTGCAAGGGCTGCAAACTGTGCCTGGGGCTCGGCTGCCCAGCGCTTTCCCTGCCGGACAAGCGCATTGCCGTTAACCCCCACCTCTGCGTCGGCTGCGGTCTCTGCACCCAGGTCTGCCGCCACGGTGCGATCGGAAAGGCAGGTGGGTCGGATGCGTGACGTAACCGGTATTCTGATAGCCGGCGTGGGCGGCCAGGGGATCATCCTGGCCGGCAAGCTTGCGGCCCAGGCGGCGATTCTGGGCGGGATGGACGTCAAGACCTCGGAAATCCACGGAATGGCCCAGCGCGGCGGGAGTGTCGTGACCCACGTGCGCTTCGGCCCGAAGGTTTTCGCGCCGGTGATTGACTCCGGCGGGGCGGACTTCCTGCTGGCCTTTGAAAAATTAGAGGGCCTGCGCAACCTGAAGTTCTTGAGGCCCGGAGGCACCGTGATTCTAAACGACCAAGTCATCGAGCCGCTCCCGGTGCTGTTGGGAAAGGCAACCTACCCGGCAGACGTGGTGGAACAGATCGGCGCCCGCTTCCCGCTGCTCGTGATTAACGCCCTGGCCGAGGCCGAAGGCTGCGGTGATACCCGCGCGGCCAACGTGGTGCTGCTCGGGGCTCTGGCGCACCGGCTGCCTTTCCCCAGGAGCGTTTGGGAGGAAGCGCTTCGCGCCGTGGTTCCCGCGCGTTTTCTGGAACTTAACCGGCGGGCCTTTGCCCGCGGATTTGAAATCGCGGCTTCAAAACAACTGCGTCTGCGTCAGAAGTGAGAACCGGTATCCGGAAGCCGGAATAACAGCAGCTACATTGAATTAGTTACCATCCATTCAAATGTTATAAGAACTCTTTCCTAAAGTCAGGATTCTGAGAATTCTGACCGACCGTCAAGGACCGTAAAGGAGGTTTCGCCATGTGGAATCCGGAAGTCGAACGCATGCCCCGCGAGAAGCTGCGGGAACTGCAACTCCAGCGCCTCAAGGAAACCGTGCACCGGGCCTATACAAGGGTGCCCTACTACCGGGCGAAATTCCAGGAAGCCGGGCTTGAACCCGGCGACATCAAGTCGCTCGACGACCTGGTCCGCCTGCCGTTTACCCTCAAGGAGGACCTGCGCAACAACTACCCCTTCGGGCTTTTTGCCGTGCCGCTCCGGGAAATCGTCCGGGTGCACGCCTCCTCGGGAACCACCGGCAAGCCGACCGTGGTGGGCTACACCCGCCGGGATATTGACACCTGGTCTGAGGTTATGGCGCGGACATTAGGTATGGTCAACACCACCCCTGACGACGTGGTGCAGGTTGCATACGGTTACGGCCTCTTCACCGGCGGTCTCGGCCTCCACTACGGCGCCGAGCGGACCGGCGCTGCAGTGATACCGATTTCCGGCGGAAACACCAAGCGCCAGATCATGCTGATGCAGGACTTCGGCACTACGGTACTCTGCTGCACCCCGTCCTACGCCCTTTACATCGCCGAGGTGCTTCGTGAGAGCGGCATCCCGCGCGAAACCTTGAAACTCCGCGCCGGCCTCTTCGGCGCCGAGCCCTGGTCGGACAACATGCGGCGGGAAATTGAGGACAAGCTGAAGATCGACGCCATTGACATTTACGGCCTCAGCGAGGTGATCGGGCCGGGGGTAGCCAGCGAGTGCCTGAACAAGGACGGCCTGCACATCTGTGAAGACCACTTCATACCCGAAGTCATCGATCCGGCGACCGGCGAGGTGCTGCCGCCCGGGCAGTACGGCGAACTGGTGTTCACGACCATCACCAAGGAGGGTTTCCCGGTAATCCGCTACCGCACCCGGGACATTACCAGGCTGCTCGACGCGCCCTGCCCCTGCGGCCGCACCCATATCCGGATGTCCAGGATCACCGGGCGTACAGACGACATGCTGATCATCCGCGGCGTCAACGTCTTCCCAACGCAGATCGAAAGCGTGCTGCTCTCCGTCGGACAAACCGAGCCGCACTACCTCTTAGTGGTTGACCGGGAGAAGGCGCTCGACACCCTCGAGGTATGGGTGGAGGTCTCGGAGGACCTGTTCCGCGACGAGGTAAGGGGCCTGGAAGAACTGGAGCGCCGCATCCACGACGAGATTGAAAGCGTGCTGGGCATTTCGGTTAAAGTAAAATTGGTGGAGCCCAAAACCATCCAGCGCAGCGAAGGAAAAGCCAAGCGGGTCTGGGACAAGCGCGACCTCGAGAAAAAGTAAGGAGGGGAAAATATGGCCGTAAAGCAGATTTCCGTCTTCCTGGAGAACAAGAGCGGGCGTCTCGCTGCCGTTACGCGGCTGCTGGCCGAAAAGGGGATCAACATCCGGGCGCTTTCGATCGCCGACACTTCGGATTTCGGCATCCTGCGCCTGATCGTGGACCAACCCGACAGGGCGTACCAGGTCTTAAAAGAAGGCGGGTTTACGGTGTCGGCCACCGACGTTCTGGCCGTCGCCGTCCCCGACAAGCCGGGAGGCCTGGCACCGGCGCTGGCAGCGCTTGAAAAGGCCGACATCAACATTGAGTACCTTTACGCCTTTGTCGCCAAATGCGCGGACCTGGCGATGGTGCTTTTCAAGGTCAACGACACCGAAAAGGCCATCGCCGTCCTGAGTCAGGCCGGTTACAAGGTGCCGGACGCCCGAGAAGTTTACTCCGTTTAACCGGCATGTACCGGCCTTTACCGTCGCCGCAGCGTTTGGAATTATTCAGCCTTCAAGCGGGAGCCCCGATTACTTTCGGAAGATCGGGCCCAAAACGCCGGGCGTTCGCTGGATCTTCTGCTTTGTGCCGTCCGGCGGCGGATTTCAGAATAGAATCTCTTCGGTCCAACCGTGACTTGAAACACGCCGTGGGAGCCGGTCTCCCCGATTATTCCCGACCAGAACCGCCCCGGGCCGCACCTTTTTCCGCAGAAACCTTCGGGCGGCAGAGCGAACAGCCGCTGCACTCCTTCACGTGGAAAACGGCGCGCAGTACCTTCAGCGCCGGTGGCGAAGGGGTCCAGCGGTGCAGGGTGATCTTCTGCACTCCTTTCACCAGGAGACTGCCGATCAACACGTCCTCGTTCCCCGGTTCGTCTCCGGCGGCGGCAGCCGGCGGCACCAATTCTAACAGGTGCCCCCGTTTGTCTAAAAGCGTGAACCCTCCTTCCTCCCCGGGGAAGCAGTGAACCTGCTTCACTCCCGGATTGCGGCCCTGCCGGAAGCGGCGCAGGAACGAAATAAAGTGCTCCCACTCCAGCTCGAACTGCACTTCGTCCACCAGCCGCCAGAAGACCACGGTAAGAAAGGCCTCGATGTGCTTCAGGCGAAAACGCAGGAAACCCCTGAAATCAACCCAGTTTTCGGCGGTCAGATATTCGTTGAGTCTTACTATAATTTCGGACCGCAGCGGCAGCAGCAGTTCGCGTACCACGTAAAGCCGCTTCTTCACGGTCTCCGCCACCTTGGCTTCCCAAAGCTCCTTCCGGCGCAGAAAATCCTCCGCCCGGATCTCCAGAGCGTGCCTGGCTAAAAAGGTCCCCGCTGCCTGGCTGAGGCGCAGGCGAACGTAACGCTTCTCGTTATCGCTCTTCACCGGAGCCCTGATCCGAAATATTCCGCCGGTCACCGCCAGCCGGCAGCGAAGTCCCTCGCGACGCAGCACCCGGAGTTCCTCGCGCAGGACCCAGGCGAAATCCCGCTTCAGGCTCCGGTCAACGCAGAAAACCAGCTCCAAATCACCACCCCCGCTGATGAAGCCGGGTCTACAGCGTAACTTATGTCCCCGACCGGCGAAATATGTACCGGGACGGTTCTACCTTTTTAACGCGTGGCGGGCGGGGAGGGAACAACACCGGCGAGTATAGGAAACTTGGTTTTCCTAAGTCAATGATGCTGCCGTCTCCCCGAACCTTTTCAGGAGGAGGGCTACTCCGGTTTTGACAGCTTTCCGGAGAATACTGTAGATTATTGATAACCCCTTGCAAAGGATGTGATGACCCGTGTTAAAGGATTTGATTCTGAAAAATCGGAGCTGCCGGCGGTTTTACCAGGAAAACAAGGTGGATATCGAAACGCTCAGAGAGTTGGTCGACTTGGCCAGGCTGTCCCCTTCGGCCCAGAACCTGCAACCCCTCAAGTACATCCTGTCAACCGATCCCGAAAAGAATAAATTAATTTTTTCCTGTCTCACCTGGGCGGGTTATTTGAAAGACTGGAGCCCGCCCGAGGGCGAGAGACCGGCCGCGTACATCCTTATACTTGGAGACAAGAGGATCGCTTCCTCGTTTACGTACGACGCTGGGATCGCCGCTCAGAGCATTCTCCTGGGCGCAAGGGAGAAAGACTTGGCCGGCTGCATCCTCGGGTCGGTGCAGAGAGAAAAAATAAGGGGCTTGCTGAAAATCCCGGAGCAATACGAAATACTGCTGGCAATAGCCCTCGGCAAGCCGAAGGAGAAAGTCGTACTCGAAGAAGTCGGCCCGGATGGTGACATCAAGTACTGGCGTGACAGCGAAGGCGTCCACCATGTCCCAAAGCGATCTTTGGAGGAATTGATTATCGGTTGATTCTTGGAAGAGATCCAAGGAGCAGGAATTTTCCGCTCCCCTCAAACTTCGCTCGCCAAAGCGGTTGGGAGGGTCAAGTCCGAATTATGGTGTAAATTCCTTGCTTCCTCGGCGATTCCGGCTTCCGCATTGTTGGCAGATTGTTACGAAACCCGAAAAAACGAAAGGCTTCCGAATCCCCCGGAAGCCTTGTCGCTCTATCTGTATATTGGCAGGGTTTCCGGGTCCAAGGTCAACGTACGCCGACTACAGCACCCTATACTCACTGGGGCTCCCTTAGTTCATCGCGCGCAACGCACTTCTTAGGGTCATTCATTGGCTTTATTGGGGGCGGGTGGGTCAATTCCCAGGTGGCGCCAATGGGTTAAAATTAACTCGGCGTCGACAATATCATAAATAACCAAAGTGTTGCCGAATCCATTTAATCTGGTCCCTAACTGCTTTGCAAGACTGCTCATCCCGGACGCCCAAAAGTTCAAGGATAAATTGAGTCGTCTCTTTACCAACAAAGTGCTTACCAACCTGGCCTTTTAGGGACTTCTCGTTTCGGCGCAGTTCAAAAGGGTAATCTGCCCAAGGAGGCGCCTTGACGGGGACAATGTTCTTCTCGGCCAAGTAACGAAGTATTCCTTCTCGGTTTTGGTCTTTGATAAGTTGTATCAGAACAAGTTCCATAAAACTGCCTCACCCCAGTAATGTTTTCAGCACCGGCGCACCCGGGTTCTCCCCCGTGATCTGGGTTACGGCGATCTCCGGGTGCGGCTCTATCTCTTTCACGCCCAGGTAGGTCTCCCAGAAGCGGAAGAGCGATTCCTTTTCATTGTCATTGCCACAAAAGTTCTTACAGCTTTTGCAGAAATTCGCTAAGGTCGGTCTTTTCGGTGTCTGTGAAGCTCATTCTTCTGGCAATGCGCCAATTCTCTGACTTTGCCCAAGCCGGATCCACTTCCTTAAGAGATTCGTAAGGGCCTAAAGCACGGTACTTGCTCCCTTTCTCTTGTTTGATTGCAGCATCTGTGAAATAGTTTTCTAAAGCCCGCCGTTCTAAAACATGGCACCGGATCCCTACTTTTTCACACATCTTACGGAATGCTTCACGGGAAGCTTCCAGAGGTTCTTCTTTGGAAGCTTTTTCACTGTCAATTAAAGCATAAAAGTCGGCTGGAATGCGTGTTAGTTCAGCAAGCTCGGCCTCGGTCGTTTCGTTGATAAGTTGTGCACCACCTAACGGAATCAAAAGAACCCTATGGTCTTTTTTCAACTGTAGTGTTTTGACTTCCGTTACGCCTTCAACGAGTAGCACAGTTCGAAAACCAAGTTCACGGTATCCAGAAAAACTCAGTTCTCCAAGCAGTTCTGCGAGGCGGGGAGTTGATTCTAATGGTTTTACTTCACTTCCTTGTTTTCCCATTCTTACCGCGTAAATTCGGTCGGCAGATGCCCGGGCCAGACCGATAGTATGAGTTGCGAAGAAAACTCCCTTTCGAGCATAAGAACCAAGAGTTGTCAGAAAGTCAAGCTGTAGTGAAGGATGTAAATTTAATTCCGGTTCGTCTATAAAGATATAGGCGGGTTCGCGTATAGCGGCGTTGGCCAGTACAAGTATGAACTGCGTTAATCCTGCGCCGAGATCAGGCAATTTATAGCTTCGCCCGTTTATGATTACTTGAAGAGTCGTGTCGTCTGCTGACGGATTGATTTCAAATTCCTCAAATTCAAATATTCTCTGAATATCTTTGGTAAGCTGGAAAGCCGCTTCATTTTGTTTTTTCAAAGGGCCTGTTTTAATTTCCCGCCACTTTCTAATGAAGCCTTGCCCAACTTGAATATCATAATAGTTTTCGTTGGACCCTATATTAACCGCGTTGCGAAATGGCCCTACGTAAAGGGAACCTATTAAATCGAACAGCAGGTCAATTATGGGTTTTAAGAAGACTGTGTCGGTAACCTGCCCACCCACTAAGTGTTCAGAAACATCTAATACTCCATTGCTAGTGCTTAAGGTTTCGCTGCCTTTTAAAAGAGGCCCTTCTGGCGTGATGATTTGAAACGTGCAGTGTTTATCAGCCCGGCGTATAGTGATGGCGAGTTCAAAAGGGTGAAGACGGGGATTTCCTTTGGAACCACTTTGCCAACTTTTTATGACTACGGTTAAATCTCGGTTGTTAGTGTCCGTAAAGATCTGGTCAGGATCCTGTACGGGAGAGAGAAAAGAAACCCTATGCTCTTTAGTTAATAAGGCCGCTGGCTGACTCATTGAGAGTAGACTTGATAGTACATTGTAAGCTATGGAAAAAACGCTACGAAGTTCGTAAAAGAGGCGTAAGAGTGAAGACTTGCCAGAGTTGTTAACCCCTACAAAAGCGGTGAAGCCCGGTCTGATAGTAAATCGTGCCGGGTTCTCGTCAGAAAAGCAGCGGTAATTTTTGATGGTGAATTCGAACTCCATCTTCGTTCCGTCCTCATCTATTAAAACTCTACCCGAGGCCCTAAAATCTCTGTCCACTTTCTTCCACTGTTTGACACTTATACCACCCTCTCTGTACAAATGGTAATCTTTCCGTAACCGCTCCGCAAGTCATCAGTTTTCACCGGCATAAACTCTTAAAAACTGCGCCACAAGTCACGGAATTCTTCAACGTAGCCCCGGCTGCCAAGATAGCTGATTAAATTCTGCGCTTCCTTTATAACCTTCTCGTTCCCACTTTGAAGGGTTGTGGTCAAAGTTGCCCGCATCCACTCCCGCCAGAAATAGATTTTCCAACCATCTTTATCGCCTTCGACTAAGGCCCTCAAACAAAGGATGCACTCAAGGGGCATTCTCGCAGATAGAATGGAGAGTCGTTCAACTACCCTATCATCAGGTTCTGTTTCTTTTTGGATCCGTAGTGCCTCTAAAAGTTGGTTGATAGCCCATTCCTCGTCGAACTTCTCCGAGATAAACCACCACCCAAAAGCTCCCATCTCGCTGCCACGTTCCCCGGGATCAGCTTTGGCAGCACCCAGGCGGCTATGCCACAAGGCCTTGAGTCGCTCGAGAATTTCTGGCGCAACAACTCCCTCGGTTCTGTAAAAGCTCCCCCCTACAAAAGCCAAGGCATGATGCCTTAGAGAAGGCACAGCTTTTCCCCAGAAGCTGGCTAAGAGCGGATCATCCAAGGCGATTTTTCCCCGCCAATAGAAGGTCATCAGGTGCTCGGCAAAACCCCTTGCGGGGTTGAAATATTGCTTCTGGTCATCGTGTAAACAACCCACGCGGTCTACCACAAAGGCGTACTGCTCACGCAAAAGATCGAAAATGTTATCGTAGGCCCTGTTAAAAACTACGTAGGTTTCCCAGGCAGCATCGAAAAAGGCTTTCTGAGATTCATCCATTGGGAAGATCGCCGAGATTTTTTCACTTGCCCATTTCGGATCGAGAAGCACAAGCCAAGGGAACCACCTACCGTATACCGAGCGAATGGTCGTAGAGGGATCATTTTCCGGATCCAGATGTTTTTCGAGAATCTCCCGGACCTCAGGCATCTCGTCAAAGCCCTGCGCAATCCGCCGCTGGCCCTCAGGAAATTCCTTTAGGTGTTGGTGGACCCACAATGCATAACTTATAACCGCGTGCATGGCCTCGCCGCGGGTGGTATTAATGGAAAAGGTAGCCCAATCCATATTCGGCGGACCGTAACGGGCTTCATCTTCAGGTGTTGGGTCCGGATCATCGGTGATGGGCTTTAAAATCTCCCAGACACGCTCACGTAAAGCGAACGGGATGCGGTCTTTATCAAACGCGATTTGAAAGAGACTCGCGATTTCTTTTCGCGCCCAGCCCCAGTGGGGGTCAAGATCCATTAGACTATAGCTTCTTAGACCCCTCCCGGGTATCTCTCTGGGTTGCTCGGTGACCCATTTGCAAAGCTCAAGTACCGGATCCCAAGAGAAGGCCCTCCCTCCCTTGAGAGCACCTTCGAGGCCATGTAGTAGGTGACGCACGTAGGTAGGGTCGAGCCCGCAGAAGCGCGTCGCCTCTACAGCAAAACGTTCAGGGTCTTCCTCTACTACCCCCGCAAGCTCCCTTCCAAGACCTTCCGGAGACGGCTCAAAAATCCCCTTCTGAGGCTGCCAGGTTTTAAGGAAGTCCACAATCTCCGAAACGGTCATTGCCTTCAATTCCGCAACCGATTTAGGGCTTTGAGGTCCTACCCAGGTGGTCACAGAAATCGGTTCTTTCGGTTCTCCAAGTTCCGCTACAAGATTTTCGTAACGTTGCTTCCATTCTTCCGGTAAATCTTCCTTAATCCAGGTCAACCACCTGAGTTGCCACCCTTTCTTGATCTGTTCCTTTTCTTCTGGCGAGACGTCCGAACCCACGCGGCTGAGATCGGGGCCTTCCTCAAGCCAGTCCAAAATCAACCGTTGCTGTTCCGAGGTAAGGGAATTGAACTGTTCGCGGAGCAGAACCCCGAATTCATACCGCAAATTTGGGTCATCAAAGAGGGAGCGGTCTGTTAGCCGCGTAGACACGAGTTCAGGTGCCTGGTCAGGAAATCGCCTCAACAGGTGAAGGGCGATCCGGCGAAAAACCGGCCACTTTAGGGATTCCAGATATTGAACAACTTCGGGAAGGAAAAGGAGTTCTTCCTTGACGAGTAGCTCTGCGGCATCACGCACACTATCTACCAAGATATTTTTAAGATCCTCTCCGTGGTCTTCGGCGGAGTTTTCAATTGCCCCGCGCCAAATATGGGAGTAATCCTCGGCCTCATTTTCACCCGGAAGCTGAGAATAAACAATCGCTCTATCCAGCAAGCTGCAAAGTAATACGAGCGCTTCCTTTTTAGCCGCTTTGACAAGTTCAGGGGCGTATTTCCCCAAAATGTCTTTATAATGCCATAAATCTATTTTCGCTTTCGGCTTAGGAGGTAGCCGTAACTTAAATGCCCCATCATCACTTTCGGCTTCGGTTTTTCGAGATGTGTCAGGGTCCGGAAGGACATCGAGCAACACTTGGGCCAGCTCCAAGGCGGCGCGGTTATGCCCACCTTTAGCCAGGTGCGCGATTAGTTTACCAAACCTGTCCACCAACAGCAAGTCCAGATTGGGCGTATCAGCCCAGGCTTTAGCCTTTTCCACAAGCTGGGCCGCAAATTCCGGAGGCATTTTTAACGCTGCCTCGGCAAGTTCTATAAGTACCGTAATATTCTCCGTGGCAGGCATTTCCAGGATAATTTCACATACAACGTCTGGTTTATGTGCCGCCATCCGAGCCAAGTAGCGAGCTTTTTTCGGGCAGTTGTGTCCATTATGATGGTGTAAAATTGGTGAGGGCTTGAAGCAGGAGAGCCACCCCTCCCTCTGGTAGATAAGAAACAACACAAATCTCAACCACCAGGAGGGAGAAAGGATGGCTCACTA
>JBFLVI010000019.1:0-39081 GCA_040758635.1 Bacillota bacterium
CCGGGACGGCCTGTCTCGGTTATGCACTGGGGGCCTTTGCCGCCGCTTGTTTTCTTTTTGGTTTCCTGCAGCGGAACCCCCGGTTCAACCGTTTTGCCATTATCGGCAGCAGTATCCTTGGGTTTGCTGCGCTTCAGTTACTGGTGGTTTCCCTGAAAATCGCCTATCCTTTTTTGCGGGGCGTGGTTCCCGTCGAATGGGTCGTGTCCGTCGGTGGTTCGGGTATTTGCATTATCGCTATAATTTACCTGCGACGCAGACTTTTTTCGGTGTCGCTTGTGAAGCGCCGGCGTTTATGGAAGGGAGAGTGCGCGGTCTGCGGCTTTTCGGCCTCCGGGGCCTTTTGTGCCTGGTGCGGTACGGCCTTACAAACCCCTTGCCCGCAGTGCGGCCAGGAGACGGGTGTTTTCTATCCCTTTTGCCGGGTTTGCGGGAGTCCTTTAGAGGGAAAGCGCTTTTTTTAAAGGCATTGTGATCGGGTTCAGTGGCCGGACGACGGATTGTTGAGTTGTCGTTGGCTAAAATCTTTCTTTCTTCCGCCAGGAGGAAGTACATGCGGCAGCGAAGGAATGATTTGAGGAAAGGTGTTTTCCTGCTTGGGGGAGGAGATTCGATGAGGAGGCGGAAAGGAATACTTTTGTGCCTGGACCCCGGTCACGGGGGGTACGACCCGGGGGCGGTCGGCCCCACCGGATTGAAGGAAAAAGACGTTACCCTTGCTGTTGCCCTCAAGGTGGGGTCGCACCTGTCGGGTGCCGGAGTAGAGGCGATCTTCACGCGGAACAGCGACCAGGTGCCCTGGCCGGCGGATATTAATAAGGACCTGGCTGCCCGGTGCGAGATTGCGAACCGGGCGGGTGCCGACCTTTTTGTAAGCATCCACTGCAACAGTGCAATCAATCCGGATGCGCACGGGACGGAAACGTACTCGTTCCGGAACACCGGACGGGCGGCAGATGCCGCCAGGATAATTCAAGCCAGGCTGGTGGAGGCCCTCGGGCTGCACGACCGCGGCACGAAGACGGCCAATTACTATGTCCTGCGCCATACAATCATGCCGGCGGTCCTCACCGAACTGGCTTTCATCAGCAACCCGCAAGAGGAACGGCTTTTGGCGCAGCCCGATTTCAGGAACAGGGCGGCGCAGGCGATCGCAGAGGCGGTGGCCGAATACTTCGGCATTCGGATGCCGGAGGAAGCAGAACCGCCAGGGGTGCCCCGGCTGGTGGTCAACGGACGGCTTGCGAGCGACGTGCCTTTCCGGATTATCGAGGGCAGGACTTACGTGGAGTTGCGCTCGTTCGTGGAGGCCATCGGCGGGAGCGTGCACTGGGACGAAGAGACAAGAACGATTACGGTGGTAACCAGGTCCTAAGGAGCCGCCTTGAATCCCACGTGCTTTTCTGTCCGGCCCCGGAGGATTGCCGCGGCGGGGTTTGGAGCCCCGGTGCATCCTGTGCGGTGATTTTATTGCACCGTCAGGAACGCTGTGTTAAGATATCCTTAATACGGGAATTTCTGAACCAGGGCAGCATCTTAAAGGAGCTGCACCGTTTTTGTTGCCGGTTGTGCTGATGCGACCGCTTGGAGCCGGGCAGGACCGAGACGGGAGGTAGGTTCCTTTACCTTTCGGACGATGGTCCGGGGGGTTTTTGTTTTTTAAGGGACGCATCCTGCTGTGAGTTGTTTGCAGACGTTTTTGGGGAGGTGGAAGCTTTGCGACCCAAGGTGGCGGTGATTGGAGCAGGAAGGGTCGGTACGGCCTTCACCCTGCGGCTGAAGGAAAAGGGTTACCCGGTGGTGGCGGTGGCGAGCCGCAGTCCGGCTTCGGCCGGACGGCTTGCGGAGATGACGGGAGCAAAAGCGTGTGGGGCGGCGGAAGCGGCCCGCGCAGGGGAACTGGTTCTGCTGACCACCCCCGACGGGGTAATCGCCGTGGTGGCGGAAGAGATTTCTCGGGAAGGGGGGTTTTGCCCCGGGCAGTTTGTGGCCCACGCCAGCGGGGCCCTGCCGGCGGCTGTGCTGTCGCCGGCGCGGCAGGCGGGAGCGGCCGTTTTTTCGCTCCACCCGCTGCAGTCCTTCGCCACGCCGGAACTCGCGGTGGACCGCTTGCCCGGTTCCTACTTCACCTTCGAAGGGGATGCGGACGCCCTCCCGCTGGCCCGCCGGCTGGTTGCGGACCTGGACGGGATTCTTTTCGAGTTGGACGCAGCCGCGAAACCGCTCTACCACGCTGCGGCCTGCGTGGCGTCGAACTACCTGGTCACTTTGCTGGGCCTGGTCTTAACCCTGGCGGAACGGGCCGGCCTGCCGCGGGACGGCATTTTCCCGGCTTTCCTGCCGCTCATCCAGGGGACCCTGCAGAACGTGGGGGCGGTGGGACCGGTGACCGGACTTACCGGACCGGTGGCCCGCGGCGACGTGGAGACGATCCGGCAACACGCCCGGGCGATGGAAAAGGACGCGTGGGAACTGTACCGGATGCTGGGGCTGCACACCGTAAAACTGGCCCGGCGCAAAGGCCTGTCGCCTGAAACGGCGCGGGAGCTGGAAAAAATATTCGGCGAGGTGAAATGAAATGGCTGAAGTACGCATAACTACGGCGGATTTTCGCCGTTGGAAGGAAGAAGGACGTCCGGTTACCATGCTTACCGCCTATGATTTCCCTACGGCCCGGCTGCTGGACGAGGCGGGAATCGACGCCATCCTGGTCGGGGATTCGGTGGGCAACGTGGTGTTGGGTTACGATTCTACACTGCCGGTGACGATGGAGGAGATGCTGCACCACACCCGGGCGGTGGCGCGCGGCGCTTCCCGGGCGCTGGTGATCGGGGACATGCCTTTTCTTTCCTACCAGGCTTCCACGGCGGAGGCGGTCCGCAACGCCGGGCGCTTTCTCAAGGAAGCCGGGGCGCAGGCGGTAAAGCTTGAAGGCGGCCAGGAGGTTGCCGGGACGGTAAAGGCGATCGTGAACAGCGGCATTCCGGTGATGGGTCACATCGGGTTGACCCCGCAGTACGTGCACCAGTTGGGCGGATACCGGGTGCAGGGGCGGCAGGCCGAGGCGGCTCGCCGCCTGGTCGGCGACGCGGTCAGTCTCGCGCAGGCCGGGGTTTTTGCGATTGTCCTGGAATGCGTTCCGGCGGAGGTGGCCAAGAAGATTACGGCGACCATTCCGGTGCCGACGATCGGGATCGGCGCGGGTGTTGACTGTGACGGGCAGGTGCTTGTGACGCACGACCTGCTCGGGCTCTACGGCGGGTTTTCCCCGAAGTTTGCGAAGCGCTACGCCAGCCTGGTCGAGGAAATCAAGCGGGCGCTGGAGGCTTTCCGGGCAGAGGTGCTGGGGCGGGAGTTTCCCGGCCCGGAGCACAGTTTTTCGATGCCGGCGGAGGAACTGGCGGAGTTCTTGAAGGAATAGGAACGAAGGCGCGGAAGCCGGTTCGGCGGCGACTGATCGGACGGACAGGCGGTTTTGGCAACCGGCGGTCTCTGGTTTGCGGGAGGAGGGAAAACGTGAAACTCTTCGAAAGGATCGCGGACATGCGGGCGTACCTGGCGGAAGCAAAGGCGAGGGGCGAACGGATCGGGTTTGTCCCCACGATGGGTTTCCTTCACCAAGGGCACCTGGCACTGATCCGTTGTGCCAGGGAGGACGACGAGGTGGACCGGGTGGTGGTGAGTATCTTTGTCAACCCGCTGCAGTTTGGTCCCCGGGAAGACTACCGGGACTACCCGCGAGACCTCGAGCAGGACAAAAAACTGTGTCTTGACGGCGGGACGGATGCCCTTTTCGTACCGGCAGTGGCGGAGATGTACCCGGAGGGGTTTGCCACGCACGTCGAGGTTACGGGGGTGACCGAGATCCTTTGCGGGCGCTCGCGCCCCGGTCACTTCCGGGGGGTCGCGACGGTTGTGGCGAAGCTTTTCAACATCGTCCAGCCGGATTGCGCTTATTTCGGTATCAAAGACGCCCAGCAGGTGGTGGTGATCCGGCGGATGGCCGAGGACCTCAATTTTCCGGTGAAAATAAAGGTGCACCCGACGGTGCGGGAAGAAGACGGCCTGGCAGTGAGCTCCCGGAATATTTACCTGAGCGCGGAAGAAAGGCAGGCGGCGACGGTGCTTTACCGGAGCCTAAAGCGGGCCGAAGAACTGGTAGGGCAGGGGGAACGAAACGGGCTGCGGCTGAAGAGGTTCCTGGAGGAGGCGATCGGCGCGGAGCCGCTGGCGCGGCTCGATTACGCCGCGGTCGTAAGCTGGCCGGACTTGAAGCCGCTTGACGAACTCCGGCCGGGCCAGGTGCTTTTGGCGGTGGCAGCTTATTTTGGCCGGGCACGGCTGATTGACAACCTGTTGGTAGAGGTGATGGCATAGGATGTTTGTGGCGATGTTGCGCGGGAAGATCCACCGGGCGACCGTAACCGAAACGAGACTGGAGTACGCGGGCAGCATTACGATTGACGAGGCCCTTTTGGAGGCGGCGGACATTCTGCCCGGAGAGCGGGTGCAGGTCTTTAATCTCAACAACGGCGAGCGTTTTGAAACGTATACGATTTCCGGACCGCGGGACAGCGGCATCGTTTGTCTTAACGGACCGGCGGCCCGGCTGGCCCAGGTGGGGGACCGCGTCATCGTCGTCGCCTACGCTTTTGTTCCCTACGAGGAAGCCCGCGGCTTCCGGCCGCGGATAGTGGTGGTAGGCGACGGCAACCGGGTGGCCGAGGTGAACCGGGACGTGCCGCACGGAACGGTCCAGGCACCGTAGAAAGGCTCTATTGACAGCAACTGGCGTGGCAGTTAGAATTAAGCTTAATCCGGCGGCGATAACGGTTTTAGGAGAGGCAGGCAGTGCCCGAAGAGATTACCGAACTGGTATCGGAAATCAAGCGCCTCAAGGAAGAGCGCGAGGCGCTGATTCTCAGCCACTACTACCAGCGTCCGGAAATCCAGGATCTTGCCGACTTTGTCGGCGACTCGCTGGAACTTTCCCGCCGGGCGGCGGCAACCTCCGCCCGGGTGCTGGTTTTCTGCGGCGTCCACTTTATGGCGGAGACGGCGGCCGTCCTTTCACCGGAAAAGATCGTGGTTATTCCAGACCCCAAGGCCGGTTGCCCGCTGGCAGCGATGGTGACGCCGGAGGCCCTGCGGGCTCGAAAGGAGCAACTGCCGGGGGCGGCGGTGGTTTCTTACGTCAATACCACCGCGGCGGTCAAGGCGGAGAGCGATATTGTCTGTACTTCGGCCAACGCGGCGAAGGTGGTGCGGAGCCTGCCGCCCGGGCAGGAGGTCTTGTTTTTGCCGGACCGGAACCTGGGGCGGTACGCGGCGGCCCAGAATCCGGACCGGCGCATCGTCCTCTGGGACGGTTACTGCTATGTCCACGACCAGATGCGGGCGGCGGACATCCTCAAAGCAAAGGAAGAACATCCTGCGGCAGCGGTGCTGGCACACCCGGAATGCCGTCCGGAGGTCCTCGCACTGGCCGACGGAGTGGCCAGCACCTCAGGCATTATCCGTTTCGCGCGGGAGAGCGCGGCGCGGGAGTTCATCATCGTAACCGAAGAAGGGCTGTTGCACCAACTCCGGAAGGAATGTCCTGATAAACGGTTCTATCTGGCCTCGCCGAAACTGGTCTGTCCAGACATGAAGCGGATTACCCTCACCAAGCTTCACCGGTCCCTGTATAATCTCGAGCCGCGGGTCGAGGTGCCCAAACCGGTACGGGAACGTGCGGTGCGGGCGGTGGAACGCATGCTGGCCATTAGTTGAAGGTGGGGTTCGTGGGACACTTCCTCGTTAACTTCGACACCCGGGAACTGGAAACAACGGCGTGCGCCTTTCTTATTTTGGGGAGCGGTATTGCCGGGCTGTACACCGCACATACGGCCAGCCGGTTCTGGAGCGACGTCGTGGTGCTGACCAAGCGGGGTATTGACGACACGGCGACGGAAAGAGCCCAGGGAGGAATTGCGGCCGCGGTGGGTCCCAGCGATTCACCGGTGCTGCATTATGAGGATACGCTTACGGCGGGGGCCGGTCTTTGTGACGCTGCCGCGACCCGGATCCTGGTTACGGAGGGGCCGGCCCGGGTCGAGGAGCTAATCCGGCTGGGAGCACGGTTTGACCGGGCCAACGGGCTTTTTGACCTTACCCGGGAGGGCGCGCACACCCGGCGGCGCATTTTACATGCAGCCGGAGATGCGACAGGCGCCGAGATCCAGCGCGTGCTTTCTTCCGCCGTCCGGGAAAACCCCCGGGTCACCGTTTTGGAAAATCACTTCCTGGTGGACCTGCTGGTCACAAACGACGTCTGCTGGGGCGTCCTGGCCTGGGACGCGGCCCGGGAGAAACTGCGGGTTTTTCGTGCTCCGGTTGTGGTTCTCGCCACGGGAGGCGCGGGGCAGGTTTACCGGGATACCACAAATCCCCGGGTTGTCACGGGCGACGGCGTTGCTGCGGCCTACCGGGCTGGGGCCGAAGTAATGGATATGGAATTCGTCCAGTTTCACCCCACGGTACTCGCGCTGCGGGGGGCGCCGCGCTTTTTGATTTCGGAAGCGGTGCGGGGCGAGGGGGGAATTCTCTTAAATTCCAAGGGGGAGCGGTTTATGCTCCGGTACCATCACCTTGGGGAACTCGCTCCCCGGGACGTCGTGGTCCGGGCGATACTGCAGGAACTGGCGGCTGAAGGGGGAGAGCACGTTTACCTGAGCCTGGCGCACCTCGAGCCGCAGAAGGTGCGGGAGCGCTTTCCGACGATTACCCGGCGGTTGCGCGCTTACGGCCTGGACCTGGCCACCGACCTCATCCCGGTTGCTCCTGCGGCGCACTACCTGATGGGTGGTGTTAAAACGGGGTTGTACGGGGAAACGAATCTAAAGGGGCTTTACGCCTGCGGGGAAACGGCCTGCGCCGGAATTCACGGCGCCAACCGCCTGGCCTCGAATTCGCTTCTCGACGGCCTGGTTTTTGGCGGTAAGATCGTGGAGCACGCCCGGTGTTATCGTCCGGAGGCCGTGGAAACCATCGCCGTGAACGAGGGACTGGAGCCGGCCGAGGGGTTGGACGTTGCCGCGCTCAGGGCGGAGCTGAAGGCGATGATGCAGGAGCGGGTGGGGCCGGTGCGGACGGCGGAAGGACTTCAGGCCGTCCTGAGGCGCTTTGAAGAGTGGGAGTACCTGCGGCGGAAAGAGGCCCGGACGCCGGAGCTGATGGAGTTCCGGAATATCTTCGACGTCGCGGAGTTGATTGCGGAAACGGCCCTGATGCGCACCGAGTCCCGGGGCGCTCACCTTCGGGCCGATTACCCGGAAAGCCGAGAGCGGTGGAAGAGACATATCATCCTCCGGCGGCAGGTGTAGCCGATGGCGGAAGAACTCTTTTTCGGGCTCGACGAACTGGTGGACCGGGCGCTCCAGGAAGACCTGGGCACCGGAGACCTTACCACTTTGGGCATCGTCCCGGAAGGCGTTTTCGCCCGGGGTGTTTTTCTGACAAGAGAAGAAGGGGTGGTAGCGGGGTTGCCGGTAGCGACAAGGGTGTTCCGGCGTCTTGATCCGGAAAGTGAGTTTCGGTGCCGGGTCGAAGAAGGCGCGAAGGTTGCCGCCGGTACAGTGCTGGCAGAGGTGGTTGGCCGCGCTCGCGCCGTCCTTTGCGGCGAACGGGTGGCGTTGAATTTCCTGAGGCACCTTTCGGGAATCGCTACCCGGACGGCGGGGATGGTGGCGCTGGTGCAGGAGTTTCAAGTGTTGGTGACGGATACGCGGAAGACGACGCCGGGCCTGCGGGCCTTAGAGAAATACGCGGTGCGCGTCGGCGGAGGCAAGAACCACCGTTTCGGTCTATACGACGGGGTCCTGATCAAGGACAACCACATCAGAATTGCGGGCGGCGTGAAAGAAGCGGTGCGCCGGGTGCGGGAAAGCGTGCCGCATACGCTGAAGGTTGAAGTGGAAGCCGAGAGCCTGGCGCAGGTTGAAGAGGCGCTGGCGGCTGGAGTAGACGTCATTATGCTGGACAACATGCCGCTGGAAACGATGCGGGAAGCGGTGCGGTTGATCGCCGGGCGGGCGCTGGTCGAAGCCTCGGGCGGGATCACCGAAGAGAACATCCGGGCGGTGGCGGCCACGGGGGTGGACCTGATTTCCGCGGGGGCGCTTACCCATTCGGTACGGGCACTGGACATTTCACTGGAGATTTTGACCAGCGGCACCGACCGGGGCGTTGCCGGCGAATGATCTGAGGCGGAGGTTCACGCACACGGGAGGTCCGGGAGTGGGTTCGGCAGGTTCCGCACGGGAACGATTGGTGCAGCTCTTGAAGGACCGGGGCTTTGTTTCGGGGACCGAAATAGGCCTGCGCCTCGGGATTTCCCGGGGTGCGGTTTGGAAGCACGTGCGGGCGTTGCGGGAGGAAGGATTCGCCATTTTCGGCAGCCCCCGCCGGGGTTACCGCCTGGGTGACGTTCCGGACACGCTCTTGCCCCCGGTCGTGCTTCCGTTCTTAACCGGCGGCTTCGGGAGACCTTACCGTTACCATCCGGTCACTTCTTCCACCAACGACCGGGCTAAAGAGCTGGCGCAATCAGGGGCGCCCGAAGGAACCGTGGTGGTCGCCGAACAACAGACGGGGGGACGGGGGAGACGGGGGCGTTCCTGGCATTCCCCTCCGGGAGGATTGTGGTTCTCGCTCTTGCTCCGGCCTGACGTGCCTCCGGCCGAAACCCAGACGCTTCCCCTTCTGCTGTCGGTGGCGGTGGTCCGGGGGATTGAAGAACACCTCGGCCTGCAGCCGGGTTTGAAATGGCCCAACGACATCCTGCTGGGGGGGCGCAAGGTGGGCGGCATCCTCACCGAAATGAGCGCCGAGACGGAGCAGGTACACCATGTCGTTGCCGGTATCGGCCTGAACGTGAACATCACCTCTTTTCCTCCGGAGCTTGAAACGACGGCTACCTCGCTCCGGATCCAGTCGGGCGGGGAAGTTTCCCGGGCGCGCCTGTTGGGTGTGCTCCTCGCCGTTATCGAAGAAGATTACCGGCGCTGGTGCCGGGCGGGCTTTGCACCGTTCCACGCCGCGTACCAGGAGCGGTGCAGTTTTTTGGGAAAAGAGGTGGTAGTGGTTGCCGCCGGAGAGGTTTTGACCGGGCTTGCGGCGGGTGTGGACGCCGCCGGCCGGTTGCTTTTGTCCGTGCCCGGCGGGGGGATCAAGCGGCTCAGCGGCGGTGAGGTGACGGT
Organism: Bacillota bacterium; assembly: GCA_040758635.1. Lineage (GTDB taxonomy): Bacteria > Bacillota > Desulfotomaculia > Desulfotomaculales > Ammonificaceae > Yes71-27. The sequence goes on from JBFLVI010000019.1 coordinate 9,240, forward strand.
AAGGGAGGGAGACGCTGTTGCTGCTGGTTCTGGACATCGGTAACACGAACATCACCGTGGGGGTTTTTCGCGGCCAGGATCTGGTTGTCGCCTGGCGGCTGGCAACCCGGCGGGAGCAGACGGCTGACGAACTGGGGCTGGTTCTCTGCCAGTTCTTCCGGGAGGAAGGACTGGACGTAAAGGCGGTACGGGACATCGTGGTATGCTCGGTTGTTCCCCCGCTGAACACGGTGATCGAGGAGATGTCCGAACGCTATTTCCACCGGACGGCTTTCTTCGTCGGTCCGGGCACCCGGACCGGCGTACCGGTCAAAATGGAAAACCCCCGGGAGGTGGGCGCGGACCGGGTGGTCAATGCTGCCGCCGGGTATGTGCTCTACGGCGGCCCGCTGATTATCGTTGATTTCGGTACCGCCATTACCTTTGACGTGGTTTCCGCCAGGGGAGAGTACCTTGGCGGGGCGATCGCACCCGGCGTGGGGATCGCCTGCGAGGCGCTTTTTTCCCGGGCGGCGCGGCTGCCGCGGGTGGACCTGGTGCCGCCGCTGACGGTGATCGGAAAGAATACGGTGCACGGCATGCAGTCGGGAATTATTTTCGGTTTCGCCGGTCTGGTGGACGAGATGGTGCGCCGAATGAGGGCGGAACTGGGTGTAGATGCACCGGTGGTAGCCACCGGTGGGCTGGCGGAATTGATCGCCCGGGAAAGCAAGACGATCCAGCGGGTGGATCCCTTTCTCACTTTGACCGGTCTGAGGCTCATCTGGGAACGGAACCACCAGCCTTAAGGATACAGGTTCTCTTACGCCGAAATGGCCGAAGAGCAGCCGTTTCTTGACTCGCTGACTCTTAGCATAACCCGGAGGTAGTTGAATGGAGAGTTTTGCCTTTGTAATCCATCCGCTTGACGTAAAGGACGTGGCCCGGAAGTTTCCTTTTACCCGCTTTCTCCCTGCAAGGGTGGTGGAAGGCGCGCTGAAATTTCTGCCGGCGATGAAAGTGGCCCACATTACCGGTGTACGGTCGGCGTACGCCGAGACCGAGGGGTGGTTTGTCTCCTGCCCGTTGACCGCCCGGCAGATCATGAACCTGCCGGCGGACTATGTTTTAAAAAAGCTGGTTCGGGCGGGGCGGTTGGCAGAGGAGTTGGGGGCGAAAATCCTCGGTTTGGGCGCCTTCACCAAGGTGTTCGGCGACGCGGGGGTCAGCCTCGCCAAGAATTTGCGGATCCCGGTGACGACCGGAAACAGCTATACCGTGGCCACGGCGGTGGAAGGTACCAGGGAAGCGGCACGGCTCATGGGGCACGACCTCCGAGGGGCGGCGGTGGCCGTGGTGGGGGCCACGGGGGCGATAGGCGGGGTCTGTGCGGAACTCCTGAGCCGGGAGGCGCGGGAGCTGACGCTGGTGGGGCGGAACCTCCAGAAGCTCGAGATGCTGGCCGACCGCATCCTTTACCGGACCGGCTTGGCGGCCAAGATCTCCACGGATATCAAGAAAACTTTGCGCGGGGCCGATATAGTTATTACCGTGACAAGTGCCGTCGATACGGTCATCGAGCCTGAGGACCTGAAACCGGGAGCGGTGGTTTGCGATGTGGCGCGGCCGCGGGATGTTTCTCGCCGGGTGGCGACCGAACGACCGGATGTGCTGGTGATCGAGGGAGGTGTGGTGGCGGTTCCGGGTGACGTGAAGTTCAACCTCGATTTCGGCTTTCCCCCTAAAACGGCCTACGCCTGCATGGCGGAGACGATGGTTCTTGCGCTCGAACGGCGTTACGAATCTTTCACCCTGGGCCGGGAACTCACCACCGAAAAGGTGGAGGAAATTGCAGCCCTGGCGCAGAAGCACGGTTTTAAACTGGCCGGTTTCCGCAGTTTTGAAAAGGCGCTTGATGCGGCCGCAATCGAGCGGGTAAAGGAGGCGGCGAGACAAAAAAACCGGACTTGACACAGATTATGCGGGTTCTTATAATGGTGGCCAAGGGTTGACGAGGCACTGCGCGGTTTCGGGAACTCAGGCAGTGCTAAAGTTATTTTTGAACCGGGTTGTGGTTTTTGCCCTGGTTTTTTTGCTTGAATAGCAGGGGAAACGCATATATAAAAGATATATTGGCCGGCAAGGAGCAAAACCGTTGGTAAGGAGAATGCGGAATGAAGGAAAAGGAAGTCATTCTCACGACAGAAGGGCTGCGGAAGCTGGAAGAGGAGTTGGAAACGCTGAAATCCGTCCGGCGCCGCGAGGTGGCGGAACGGATCAAACAGGCGGTTGAATTCGGTGACCTGACCGAGAACTCGGAATACGAGGACGCGAAGAATGAGCAGGCTTTTCTGGAGGGGCAGATCATCACCCTGGAAAAGATGCTGCGGAACGCCCGGGTGATTGACGCGGCGGAGATCGGAACCGACGTGGTGAGCGTGGGTTCAACGGTGTTGCTTGAGGATCTTACCGACGGGACCGAGTATAAATACACCATTGTCGGTTCGGCGGAAGCGGATCCGGGGGCGCTGAAGATCTCCAACGAGTCGCCGGTCGGGCAAGCCCTTCTGGGGCAGCCGAAAGGGACGATCATCGAGGTGGAAGTGCCGGACGGAAGGCGGAAGTTGATGATCCGGGACATTATGAAGCACTAATCTTGACCTGGCGGGAGTTGGCTATGCACGAGCCTGAAGGGGAACTGGACGAACTACTTCTGGTGCGCCGTTCGAAGCTCCGGGAACTGCGGGAGAAAGGTGTCGAACCTTACGGGGGGCGATACGAGCGCACCCATACCGCACTGGAAATCCACACCGGTTTCACCGATCTCGAAGGCAAAGAGGTGAGCATCGCCGGGCGGCTGATGGCCAAACGCGGGCACGGCAAAGCTGCTTTCGGCGACCTGCAGGATTTTTCCGGCCGGATTCAGATTCACCTCCGCCAGGACGAAGTAGGGCCGGACACCTACCAGTTTTTCAGAAAAAAACTCGATATCGGTGACATCCTGGGTGTCCGGGGAACGGTTTTCCGGACCAAAACGGGGGAAATCACCGTCGGCGTGAAAGCCTTGACCTTGCTTGCCAAGTCCCTGCGTCCCCTTCCCGAGAAATGGCACGGGCTCAAGGATGTCGAGCTGCGCTTACGCCAGCGTTACCTCGACCTCATCGTCAATCCCGAGGTCAAGGAGACTTTCGTTTTGCGGAGCAAAGTCGTCCGGGCGCTGCGGCGTTTTCTCGACGAGCGCGGTTTTCTCGAGGTGGAAACGCCGATGATGCAGCCGGTTGCCGGGGGTGCGGCGGCACGCCCTTTTACCACTTACCACAATGCGCTCGACCTCAGGCTCTACCTGCGGATTGCCCCCGAGCTTTACCTCAAGCGGCTCCTGGTCGGGGGTTTCGAAAAGGTGTACGAAATCAACCGGAACTTCCGCAACGAGGGGATCTCAACGAAGCATAACCCCGAGTTCACCATGCTTGAAATTTACCAGGCCTACGCGGATTACACCGACATGATGGTACTCACCGAAGAATTGATCAGCACGGCGGCGCAGGAAGTCCTGGGAACCCTGGAGGTCGGTTGCGGCGACACGGCGATCAACCTGCGCCCACCGTGGCCCCGGCTTTCGTTCCTGGAAGCGGTGCGCGAGAGGACGGGCGTTGATTTCAGTCAACTGGACGCACGGGAAGCATGGGAGGCGGCGCACGGGCTGGGGGTCGAGGTCGAGCAAAATGCGCTCTGGGGAGAAGCGGTGAACGCGGTCTTTGAAGAGGTGGTGGAGCCGGCGCTGGTTCAGCCGACGTTCGTCCTCGACTACCCGGTCGACATCTCTCCCCTGGCCAAGCGGAAGGCGGACGACCCGCGGCTGACCTACCGGTTCGAGCTTTTCATCGCCGGCCGGGAAATCGCCAACGCCTTCTCCGAGCTGAACGACCCCCTTGACCAGCGGGAGCGGTTTTTGAAACAGTTGGACAAGCGGCAGGCCGGCGATGAAGAAGCGCACATGTTCGACGAAGATTTCATTACCGCACTGGAATACGGAATGCCGCCTGCAGGCGGGCTGGGCATCGGCGTTGACCGGCTGGTGATGCTCCTGGCCAATGTTTCGTCCATCCGTGAGGTCATCCTTTTTCCACTGCACCGTCCCCGCGAGTAAACCCTTCCAGGGTACAGGGACCTTTCAACCCGCATAAAAAGCGGGTGCAGGCCGCACCCTGCGGGGTTTGGGCCTGCACCTGGCAGGTTTATCTTGCACGTTGTCGGTTGCTGGAGCTACTGCCGCTCCGGTTGCACCATATTCCATTGCGGGGCGATCGGCTCGGTGGTCTCCATGTGTCCGGCGAGGGTCTCCATCTTTTCGCCTTCAAGCAGGAACTGTACCTTTTCGATGCCGTCCAGCCGGGCCAGCGAGTTGACCACCGAGAAGATGGTGAAGGTCTCACCTGTTGAACCACCCCAGTGCCGGGTCTGAAATTCCTTCGAGAAGTTGACGTAGGCGATCCCGTCCACGACCTTTACGGAGAGCAGCTTCGTCCCTTCTGGAATCGTCTTGACCAACTCCGGGTTTTGGGGCCCCTTGATCAACTCGGCGACCACGACTTCTTCCAGCGTCCTGTTTCCCTTGACCACTTCCCGCTCCTCCGGAACCAGGTACATCGCCTGCCTGTCGCCGAAATAGAGGGTCACCTTCACCCTGGTTTCCGTCGGCTGGGCGCCGATGTCCGGTCTGGTGTCCTCCAGATTCGGTTGCGGTCTTTCCGGCTGCGGTTTTGGCTCCGGGCTCCTGCCGCACCCGCTCGAGAGGAGCCCCAGCACCAGAACGGCGGCCAGCACCAGACTGCACACCCGGAACAGGCGCCGCTGCGAACGCTTCTTAACCATTTTCCACACCTCCAACGTCAGTCTTTGGCTGCGGCCAGTATTGATTATAGGCGGGAATTGTTACATAGCAATAAACTCTTGTTACAGTAATGTTACAATCCTCTGGTCCCGGAATCCATTTTAAAATCCCGGGAGCGTAATTGTAAACTTAGTTCCTTTCCCCGGTGTACTCGTCACCTCTATCTTTCCGTCCATGCGTCGGACCGCCCGGTGGACAATGGCCAGCCCGAGGCCTGTTCCGCCGGTTTCCCGGGAGCGGGCCTTGTCCACCCGGTGAAAGCGTTCGAAAATCTTGGGCAACTCTTCCGGCGGAATCCCCGACCCGGAGTCCCGTACCGTGATCACGAGCGCTCCCTGGTTTTCTGAGGCGCTCAGGGTCACTTCACCGTCCGGCGGCGTGTACCGGAGGGCGTTGTCCAGGAGGTTCACGAGTACAAGGCTCAACAGGTCCCGGTTAACCGGCCAGCGCAGCGCCTGTTTTACCGCTACACGCAGGTGGATGCCGAGGTTGGCGGCCCGGACGCGGAAGAGGGCACTGATGTGCTCCAATAGACCTGCGATATCCTCCTCCGGCCGGGGCAGGGGACGGTCGTCGTATTCCAGCCGGGTCATTTCGAGCATGTCATTTACCAGGCGGGTCAGCCGGTCGATTTCCAGGTCGATGTCGCGCAGGAATTCACGGTATACCGCCACGTTTTCCTCCCGGCCGTCCAGGAGGGATTGGGCCAGGGCTTTGATCGAACTCAGGGGAGATTTGAGTTCGTGCGACACGTTGGCCAGGAACTCGCGCCGCATCCGGTCTACGCGGGCCACTTTCACGTTCATGGCGTTGAAAGCGGCGGCAAGTTCGCCGATCTCGTCCCGGCTGCGGACAGGGACCCGCTCTCCCAGGTGCCCCTGGGCCATGCGCTCCACGGCGCGCTTCAGTTCGTTGACCGGTCTGGTGAGCAACCCGGCCAAACCCAGACTGACCAGAACGGCCAGAAAACCGCTGCTTAACGCCGCTGCCGCCATCCGGTCGCGGATCTGCGTGAGGCTTGCCCGTACGTCTTCAAGTTCTGTGACCAGCATCACCACCCCCGCTGTCCCATCTACTTTGCCCGTTACAGGAACGGCTGCATATAGAACCCATTGTCCGTCGGCCAGGACGTGGTCGCCTGCGGCGGCGCGCCCTTTCAGGGCTGCCAGCACTTCATCGTGCTGCAGGAGGCGGTTTTCCAGCCGGGTTTCGCCGAAAGAGTCGACCATGACCCTGCCCTTGTCATCCAGAATCAAAACCCGGGCCTCCATCTGATTCCCGAAATTGCGGGCCAGGTAGTACGTGCTGCGGTCTCCTTTCAGGATCGTCTCTTTGCCTGTGGTGGCGATGATGTTGGCGTTGCCGAGGACGGCTGCCTTCCGTGCCTCGAGGTAGTTCAGCTTGAGCGTGCGGTAGAGGAAGAGGTTGGTGCCGGCCAGGATCAGGAGGATGATCAGAAAGTAGGTCCCGGCAAGTTTCCAGCGGATGGAGAGCCGCATCATTCCTGCTCTTTGAAAAAGTACCCGGAGCCCCGCTTGGTCATGACCCAGCATGGATGGGCGGGGTCCGGCTCGATTTTCTCCCGGATGCGGCGGATGTAAACGTCAACGGTCCGCGGGTCGGTGTAAGGCGACCCCCAGACCTGTTCGAGCAGTATTTCCCGGGTGAAGACGCGGCCCGGACGGCGCGCAAGGGTAGAGAGAAGATCAAACTCGGTGGCCGTCAGTTCAACCGGCCTCCCCGCAACGGTCACGCGCTGCCGGGGAATGTCGATTTCCAGGTCGCCAAACTGGAGAACACCTGCGGGAGCCTCTTCTCCTGCGTGGGCCGTGCGGCGCAGGACCGCCCTGATTCGGGCGATCAGTTCCCTGGTGTTGAAGGGCTTGGCCAGGTAATCGTCGGCCCCGAGCTCCAGGCCCACGATCTTGTCGGTGTCTTCACCCCGGGCGGTCAGCATGATCACCGGGGTGTTCCACCGTTTCCGGATGCGGCGGCACACCTCCAGACCGTCAATTTTCGGCAACATGATGTCCAGCACCACCAGGTCCACCTGCGTGTTCTGCAAAACACCTAACGCCTGCTCGCCGTCAAAAGCGGTGACGACAGTGAAGCCGTTTTCCTCCAGACTGCGTTTCAACCCCTTTACCAGCAGGCGTTCGTCGTCTACCAGCAGAATCTGCGGCACCCTGTTTGCCTCCCGTCCCGGTTCCTGAGGCTGCCCGTTCTTAGTTATTACACTATCACGGAGGAAGATCCTTTGGCAACCGCAAGGGGCCGGCGTGCGTTCCGCCCGCTAAAAACGGGTAAGGGGTATGGTTGAAGAGCGGAGCTTTTCCGGAAGGGGGAAAAGGGCCGTCCGGCGAATAGCTATTACAGGGAGTAGGCTCCGGTCCTGTTCGGGGAAACTGCCAGGAGAGTGTTGCAAGACAACTTAACCGCCCCAAAATGAATTCGCCTGCTTTTGGGTGGTTAAATTTGGGAATGGTCTGGCTTCTTACTTCTATTTTGGCAGGTGCCGGGGCGGTAAAGGAGTTGATCAAGGCTTGTCCGGTGTAGGAGTGAAGGTTTTGCCCCCGGAACGGGTGGCGTACCTGGTGCGGAAAGGGGAGTACAACGCGCTGGCTGTTGCATTCCGGGACCTTGCGGCCTGGGTGCGGGAAAAGGGACTTGAGCCGGCCGGTCCGCCGGTTCTGGTTTACCTCAGCAACCCGGGCGGTGTGCCCCCGGCGTTCCGGGAATGGGAACTCCAGATTCCGGTGGCGGGAGAAGCGGTTCCGAACGAGGGGGAAGCTGGAACGGGCATTAAAGAGGTGGCGGGACGGGAGGTCGTCTTCACGACGAGCCGCGGCGGCTACACCACGATCGAGATTCTCTTACCGGCGCTGTTCCAGGCGCTGTACGACAGGGGTTACCGCCTTGCCGGGCCGGCGGAAGAAGTGTACCCGCCGGATTTTCCGGAAGTCCAGATGGAAAAGATGGCAACCGAGGTTCGTTTTCCGGTTGTTGCACGGAAAAAACAGCAGTAGCAGGTGGTTTGTTCCCGTTCCACAAAAGCGAAGGCGCTGCACGGGCCTCATCTTGATATCGAAACGGCCGGCTGTCTCCCCGGCTGCTGCCTGCCCGGAGCGGCTGCCGGGGCGCTTGCGAATCTACCCCCGGCAAAATCTGAACGGGGGCTTCAGGTAGGATAAACAATCGTACTCCGATTCTCCGAATGTTTTCACCCTGGCCTGGTGTTGGTTGCGCTTTACCGGTGAGCAGGCGCTAACTGAAACGGATTGTGAGAAAAACGCAGCAAGAAAGGATAAAAACTTGGTTTCTAACATAAAATTCCCTTAAAACGTTGACAGGGACCTTTTTGTTGTGGTACAATGCAGTTTGCGGCGAAGCCGCGAAATACTGTTTTAGGAGGAAGTTTTTAATGCAAGGTCGGGTCAAGTGGTTCAGTCGGGAGAAAGGTTACGGGTTCATCGAGCGGCTGGATGGCGGCGGTGACGTCTTCGTGCACTACTCTGCCATTCAGGAACGGGGCTTCAAGTGCCTCCAGGAGGGCGAGGAAGTGCAGTTTGAGATAGTAGAGGGTCCACGAGGGCCACAGGCCTCGAACGTGGTTAAGCTCTAAAGGCTGAAAAAACCAGGACCTCGGCCGACGGCCGGGGTCCTTTGCATGTGTGGGAGAAAATCTCATCGAATCTTTCCAGGCTCCGGCCCTGCCCGGGCGGTTTGCGCCGCAACCGGAATGCTTCGGTCTTTTTATCAACGTTGAACGTTGAACGGACCCCAAAGGTCTGTCAGTAAAGGTTAAACGTCTATTTGCGAGGGAGGTTTCGTGATTAACTTCGGTTGGCGGTTAAAATGCCGAAATATTGAGCAAGTTCGGAACTGCAAGGTAGTTCTGGCAGGAATTTGGTTTCCGGGGGGGAAATAATATATCTCAAAACAAAATCCCTTTGTCTTTTTCGAAAGGAGTTGGCACGGGTGCAAATAGCTGTGCGGGGAAAAAACATCAAGGTAACTGATGCCCTGCGGAACTATGTGGAGAAAAGACTGGCCAAACTGGAGCGCTATTTGAATAATTTCGGCGAGGTTCAGGTGACCCTGTCCGTGGAAAAAGAGAATCACCGGGTGGAGGTAACGGTACCGGTCAACGGAATGATTTTGCGCGGTGAAGAGGCCACGCACGACATGTACGCTGCGGTGGACATGGTAGTGGAGAAGTTGGGGAAGCAGATCGAACGTTACAAGGGTCGGTTCACCCGGCGTGCCCGGACGAGCCCGGATGTGGAGACGCCAGCTCAAGAGGAGCTACCGGAAGAAGAATTCAAAGTGGTCAGAGTGAAGCGTTTCACGATGAAGCCGATGAACGTCGACGAGGCCATTATGCAGATGAACTTGCTCGGCCACAGCTTTTTCGTTTTTACCAACGCGGAGACGGAAGCAGTGTGTGTCGTTTACCGGCGCAGGGACGGAAATTACGGGCTCATCGAGCCGGAGGCCTGATACTTCAGCGGAAAGGGAAAGAGCACGAGCCGAGCAAATACTGCTGCCCCGCTGGTTCTTCGGCAGATGTCTAAGATTTCGTTTCCCCCACGCAAAAAACTTCGGTTTTCGTGTATAAACTTAATGGGAGGTCCGTTGAGACTTGGCGGCCGTGGGATCTTGGTCTGACAGGGGGTTAAGGATGAGTAAATTAGGAGCCGAGCAGGTAACGATGTGCGAGGAGATGCTGCGTAACATCCAGGACGTGGTTTCTGCCCGTGTTTTGCTTGGTTCAGATGGAACCTTGAACGAAGTCCAGGTGCTGGCGGGGGCAGAGCGGAGTGCGGCCGAAGTAGCCTCGGACGTGGTATCGGTGCTGAAAAAATACTTCGCGGTGGAGGTCGGGCCGGAAAAGGTTACAGTAACGCACTTGCATGAACCGTTGGAGAAGGATGTTGCGACGTCGGGAGAGCGCCGGCCTTACTTTGCCGGGCTCAATGTGAGTTCAAAGGGGAATCAGGTGGAAGTCCGGGTGGAGATCGCTTACGGGAATGCCGTGGTGAGCGGCGTAGCGGTCGGACCGGCTTCAACCCGGAACCGGCGGCGTTTGATTGCGCAGGCGACGTTGATGGCTCTGGAAAGCTGGTCTTCACAGAATCGCTATTCCTTCATCCTTGAAGACCTCGTACTGGTGCCGCTTGCCGGGAAGCGCGTGGCTCTCGTCGGTGTTTCCATTCTCTCCTCGTTGGGAGAGGAATTTCTTACGGGAAGCGCGGTCGTTGACGAAGAGGAACCGGAAGCGATTGTACGGTCGGTGCTGGACGCCATCAACCGGCGGCTTACCGTCCTGACTGGTTGAACAGAAACCCTCAGAGTGGTAGAATAAGATATAAGCAAAGGTCTTGTTTGGGCCGATGGTGAGGAACCGTGTTTTACAGGTTCCTCATTTTGTGCGGAGGGGGGATCACCCTGCTAAAACTTATCACGAATCTCTTGGACGACAACGCCAAGGAAGTCAAGCGACTCAAGCGCACCGTGACGGAGATCAACGAATTTGAGCCTTCAGTCGAGGCGCTTCCCGACGTAGCGCTGGCGGCCAAGACGGCGGAGTTCAAAGAACGCCTTGAACGGGGCGCGGCGCTGGAAGACCTTTTACCGGAAGCGTTTGCCGTGGTCCGGGAGACTGCGCGCCGCGTTCTGGGGATGCGCCACTTCGATGTTCAGTTGATGGGCGGAATTGTACTCCACCAGGGCCGGATCGCCGAGATGAAGACCGGCGAGGGCAAGACCCTGGTGGCCACCCTGCCGGCTTACCTCAACGCCCTGACCGGTAAAGGGGTGCATATTGTAACCGTTAACGACTACCTGGCCCGCCGTGACGCGGAGTGGATGGGCCAGATTTATCGTTTTCTGGGGCTCAGCGTGGGCGTGCTCGTACACGGCCTGGATTGGAATACCCGGAAAAAAGCGTACCAGGCAGACGTCACTTACGGGACGAACAACGAGTTCGGCTTCGATTACCTCCGGGACAACATGGCGCTCGGACCGGAAGAGGTGGTACAGCGGGACTTGCACTACGCGATCGTGGACGAGGTGGACTCGATCCTGATTGACGAGGCGCGGACGCCGCTGATCATTTCCGGTCCTTCCACCAAGCCCACCGACCTGTACTACACTTTCGCCCGGCTCGTGCCGCGCCTGGAGGCCGGCAAGGACTACACCGTGGACGAGAAAGCGCACACGGTGTCCGTCACCGAGTCCGGGGTGGCCAAGGTCGAGAAATGGCTGAAGGTGGATAACCTGTGCGACGACAAGAACATCGGGCTGATGCACCACCTGCGGCAGGCGCTTAAAGCCCACGCCCTGATGAAACGGGACCGGGACTACGTGGTGAAAGACGGTCAGGTGATCATCGTTGACGAGTTCACCGGTCGGCTGATGTTCGGGCGGCGCTACAGCGACGGGCTGCACCAAGCGATCGAGGCCAAGGAAGGGGTAAAAATCGAACGGGAGTCGCAGACGCTGGCGACGATCACCTTTCAGAACTACTTCCGGATGTACGAAAAGCTGGCCGGGATGACCGGTACGGCGGCGACGGAGGAAGAGGAGTTCCGAAAGATTTACGGGATTGACGTGGTGGTGGTACCGACCCACAAGCCGATGATCCGGCAGGACCTGCCGGACGCCGTGTTTAAAACGGAGCGGGCCAAGTTCCGCGCGGTGGTGGAAGAGATCGCCCGCCGCCACGCCACGGGCCAGCCGGTGCTTGTGGGCACCATTTCCATTGAGAAGTCCGAGATCATCAGCGAGATGCTGAGGAAGCGGGGCATCCCGCACAACGTGCTCAACGCGAAGCACCACGAAAGGGAGGCCGAGATCGTCGCTCAGGCCGGGCGCCTCGGTGCGGTGACCATCGCCACGAACATGGCCGGCCGGGGTACCGATATCCTGCTGGGCGGCAACCCGGTTTTCCTGGCCAAGGAAGAGATGCGGCGGCGCGGTTACTCCCAGGAGGTGATCGCCGAGGCTACGGAATACGGCGAGCCTTCCAGCCCGGAGGTGGCCGAGGCGCGGCGGGTTTTTAAAGAGATCCTGGCGGAGATGACCAGGCTTACGGAGGCGGAGCGGGAAAAGGTGGTGGCCCTCGGTGGGCTCCACATCATCGGAACCGAACGGCACGAGAGCCGCCGGATTGACAACCAGCTCCGCGGGCGCTGCGGCCGGCAGGGGGACCCGGGCTCGACACAGTTTTTCTCGTCGCTGGAAGACGACCTCCTGCGGTTGTTCGGGGGCGAGACGATTTCCGGCCTGGCGACCAGGCTGGGGTTGGAGGAAGACATGCCGATTGAGCACGGGCTGGTGACCCGGTCGCTGGAGACCGCCCAGAAGCGGGTGGAAAACCGGAACTTCTCCGTCCGCAAGCACGTGCTCGAGTACGACGACGTGCTGAACAAGCAGCGGGAGGTCATTTACGGCCAGCGCCGGAAGGTGCTTACGGGCGAGAACCTGCGCGACGTGATCACGGGAATGATTGAGGAAGTCACTGCCCGTGCGGTTGTCGTGTACTGCCCTGAAGGAGTGCACCAGGAGGAGTGGGACCTTGAAGGATTGGCCGGTTACGCGGCGCAGGTCCTTTTGCCGGACGGGATTGATTCCCGGGAGTTGGCCGGCAAGCGGCGCGAAGAGCTGCGGGAACTCCTGGTGGAGCGGGCGCGCACTTTCTACGACGCGCGGGAGGCGGAACTGGGTCCCCTGACGATGCGGGAACTGGAACGGTTGATCCTTCTGCGGCTGGTCGATGAGAAGTGGATGGACCACCTGGACGCGATGGATCAGTTGCGCGAAGGGATCGGGCTCAGGGCATACGGCCAGCGCGACCCGCTGGTTGAGTACAAGTTCGAGAGTTACGAAATGTTCCAGAACATGATCGCTTCGATTCAGGAGGACGCGATCCGCTACCTTTTCCGGGTGCGTGTCGTAGCCGCCCCCGAACGGCGGCAGACGGTGGAAAACCGTCAGCCCGAGGAAGGCTCCGGCCGGACGGTGCGGCGCGAGCAAAAGGTGGGGCGGAACGCCCCCTGTCCGTGCGGGAGCGGCAAGAAATACAAGAAGTGCTGCGGGCGCCAGGCTTCTACGGGCTGACTTTAGGAGCCAGATGCAGGAAATCGGCACGCTTGAAAATGAGCGGCATCAGCCTGCCGGTTTTCGGTCGGGGGCCGGCCGACCATAAGCAAGAGTTGGGGAGGAGTTTGAAATTGTATGCCGAATTAAGGCGGGAACTCGAGAGCCTGGAGGAGAAGCTGACCGGCCTCGGGGCATCTCTTTGACATAGCCGGCAAAGAACGCCAAATCGCCGAACTGGAGAAGCGGATGGCGGCGCCCGGATTTTGGGAGGACGCAGCCCGGGCCCAGCCGGTGGTCCAGCAGCTTGCCGGCCTGCGTAACACGCTGTCCGAGTACAAACGCCTGCGCCACGAGTACGAGGAGCTTGCCGTTTTGCTTGATCTGGCAGAAGAAGAGGGCGACGAAGGGCTGCTGGCTGAGCTTGTGGCCGATACCAGGCGCTTGGCTCAAGGGGTGGCGGCGCTTGAGATGGCGGTGCTCCTGTCAGGGCCCTATGATGCCGCGAGCGCCATCGTCACGCTGCACGCCGGGGCCGGGGGTACGGACGCCCAGGACTGGGTGGCGATGCTGCTCCGGATGTACACCCGTTGGGCTGAAGAGCGCGGTTACCGGGTGCAGGTGCTCGACCTGCTGGCCGGGGACGAGGCCGGATTGAAAAGCGTGACCTTTGAGGTAGACGGGGAAAACGCCTACGGTTACCTCCGGGCGGAGCGGGGCGTGCACCGTTTGGTACGGATCTCCCCCTTTGACGCCAGCGGTCGGCGCCATACTTCCTTCGCTTCGGTTGACGTGCTGCCCGCCGTAAGCGGGGAGGCTGAGGTGGAGCTAAAACCGGAGGACCTCCGGATCGATACCTTCAGGGCAAGCGGCGCCGGCGGCCAGCACGTGAATAAGACCGAATCAGCTGTGCGGATCACGCACCTTCCCACTGGAGTTACGGTGACCTGCCAGAGCGAGCGCTCCCAGGCGGCGAACAAGGCATCGGCGCTGGAAATTTTGAAGGCGAGGCTCCTGGACCTGAGGCTGAAGGAACAGGAGGCGGAACTGGCAAAGCTGCGCGCCGAGCAGCGCGAGATCGCCTGGGGCAGCCAGATCCGCTCGTATGTCCTCAACCCTTACAGCATGGTAAAGGACCACCGGACGGGGCTGGAGCGGGGCGATGTCCAGGCGGTGCTCGACGGCGAGATTGACGACTTCATCCATGCCTTCTTGCAGGCGGAGGCGAAGAAGCAGTCCGTAGCGGCCGCGGCCGGGAACCGGGGTAGGTAGCAGCTGGTTCAAGGGAGGAGTTTAAGGGGACAGGTTTCGAACCGAAGCCTGTCCTCTTTTTTCTCGCGCGGGTAATTGCAGGGAAGCAGGCACCTGAGTCCCACTTCGGTTTGTCTTCCAGTAATTATGGGCGCTGAACCCAAGTCACCTGTGCTTAAGGTTGTCAAACTTAATTAACCGGCCAGTAACCCAGGGTTTCTTACCCGGTTTTTTTGTTAAGAGGTTCAAAGCACGGATAGGCAAGTGGTGCGCCGTAACTACTTTGAGGTGGCTGGCAAGTCCGACAGTTTACCCATTTTAGCTACTATTTTGCTGTTTGAGGTGGTTTTTCTTCATTGCTCGGGGAGTATCACCGATTTTTTATTTGCAACAGCCAAAATAAAACGATTAAAGGAGGATTTTCCCGGCATGGCTCGAATTAATACAACGTTTTGTGCGCTGGGTATGCTAAGCCGGGGGTAGAGATGTTTGCCAGGGCGCTGAGAGATGCCGCGCTCCTCTTTCTCGGGGTGGTTTTGATCGCCCTGGGGCTTGATCTTTTTCTGGTTCCCAACAAGATTGCGGCCGGCGGTGTTAGCGGTATCGCCACCATTCTCCATCACCTTGTCGGTTTCCCGGTGGGCGCCACGATGCTGGTACTTAACATCCCCCTTTTCCTCTGGGGCTTCTTCCGGCTCGGTCTGGGTGTCGGTTTTCGCTCCCTTCTGGGGACGGTGCTCCTCTCCGGCGTGGTGGACGGGCTGGTGCCTTTTCTACCGGTACTGACCGCCGACGCCCTTCTGGCCAGCCTTTACGGCGGGGTGCTGGTAGGCTTAGGGTTGGGGCTGGTCTTCCGGGCCAAAGGTACCACGGGGGGGACGGACCTGGCGGCGACCATTTTGCGCAGCTACGTCGGGATTAACGTGGGGCAGTTGCTCTTCTTGGTCGACGGGGCGGTAGTTCTGGCTGCAGGCTTTGCGTTCCGCTCGCCGGAGCTTGCGATGTACGCCCTCATCACCATCTTCGTTTCGGCCTGGGTGATTGATGTCGTTCAGGAGGGTCTGGGTTACACGAAGGCTTTTCTGGTCATTTCCGACAAACACCAGGCCATTGCCCGGGCGGTCCTCACCGAAGTGAACCGGGGCGCCACCCTGTGGGAGGGGACGGGAGCATATACCGGTGCTGCGCGGATGCTTCTTTTAACGGTCGTCTCCCGGAGCGAGGTGACCCGGCTGAAAGAAGTGGTGTACCGGATCGACCCCCGCGCGTTCGTAATCCTAACGAATGTCCACGAGGTGCTGGGGGAGGGGTTTAAAGAATACCGGGGATAGGTTTACGGGTCAGAAGTCAGAAGTCAGAAGTCAGAAGTCAGAAGTCAGAAGTCAGAAACTCCCCTTCTTTCTTCTGGATTCTATAAATGCATGGAGGTTTGGGTTGATGTCGGAGGTGTTGGTAAGAAAATTAGAAAAGAAGGCGAAGGAGATCCGGCGCTACATCATTCTGATGACTGCGGCGGCGGGTTCCGGACACCCGGGAGGCTCGCTCTCGGCGACCGACATCGTGACGGCGCTTTACTTTGCGGTCATGAAGCTTGACCCGAGACGGCCGGATGACCCGGACCGGGACCGCTTTGTGCTGTCCAAAGGGCATGCCGCCCCGCTTCTCTACGCCGTGCTGGCCGAGCGGGGCTTTTTTCCGCGCGAGGAACTGATGACGCTCCGGAAGCTGGGCAGCCGGCTGCAGGGGCACCCGGACATGCGGAAGCTGCCCGGGGTAGAGATGTCCACCGGGTCGCTCGGGCAGGGGCTGTCGGCCGCCAACGGGATGGCGCTTGCGGCGCGGCTGGATGGCCGGAATTACCGGGTCTACGTCCTGCTTGGCGACGGGGAGTGCCAGGAAGGCCAGGTTTGGGAGGCGGCGATGGCGGCAGCGCACTACAGGCTCGACAACCTGACGGCTTTCCTGGACTATAACGGCCTGCAAATTGACGGGCCGGTGGAAGAGGTGATGTCGCTCGGTCCACTGGCCGACAAGTGGCGTGCCTTCGGCTGGCACGTCATCGAGATCGACGGGCATGATTTTGCGGAAATCCTCGACGCGGTGGCACAGGCAAAAGAAACCAAGGGCAAGCCTACGATGGTTGTGGCCCGAACGGTGAAAGGGAAGGGCGTTTCCTTTATGGAAAACCAGGTGGACTGGCACGGCACGGCTCCCAAGGCGGAACAGGCGGCACGGGCCATGCAAGAACTGGCGGATTAACAGGAGGGTGGACGATGACCGAAAAAATAGCTACCCGCGAGGCGTACGGCCGGGCGCTGGTGGCGCTGGGGGAAGAAAACCCGGACGTCGTGGTTTTAGACGCCGACCTGGCGAAGTCGACCAAGACGATTGATTTCAAGAAACGTTTTCCCGACCGCTTCTTTGACTTTGGGGTGGCGGAGCAGAACATGATGGGCACGGCGGCCGGATTAGCGGCGGCGGGGAAGGTGCCTTTCTGTTCTACCTTTGCGGTTTTTGCTGCCGGGCGGGCTTTCGACCAGGTCCGCCAGAGCATTGCCTACCCGCGGTTGAACGTTAAAATCGGCGCCAGCCACGCGGGGATCACCGTGGGAGAAGACGGGAGTTCCCACCAGTCCATAGAGGATATTGCGCTGATGCGGGTGTTGCCCAACATGACGGTTTTCGTCCCGGCGGATGCGGTCGAGGTCGCCGGAGCGGTCCAGGCGGCGGCGCGGATCAAGGGGCCGGTTTACATCCGTCTCGGCCGGGCACCGGTACCGGTGCTGCACGGGCCGGACTTCGTTTTCCGCCCCGGCGAAGCGGTACTGCTGCGAGAGGGGAGGCACGCGGCCATCATCGCTACCGGAATTATGGTCGCCGCGGCGCTGGAAGCGGCGGAGATTCTGGCGCAGCAGGGAGTTGAGGTGCGGGTGCTCGATGTCCACACGATCAAACCGCTGGATATGGTGGCGGTCGTGCGCGCGGCCAAAGAGACCGGTGCCGTAGTGACCGCCGAAGAACACAGCGTGATCGGGGGCCTGGGGGGCGCCGTGGCGGAACTTTTGGGCGAAAAGTGCCCGGTTGTGCTGAAGCGGGTGGGGATACAGGATTCTTTCGGCGAATCTGGAAAACCGGCGGAGCTTTTGGAGAAGTACGGACTTGCTCCCGCGCACCTTGTAGCAGCGGTTCACGAGGTCCTGCGGCGCAAGGCAGCGCAAAAATAAGGGGAAACGGGCTGCGCGTGGCCGCCAGGCCGCAATTTAGCGGGGTTATCCCCGCTTTTTTTGCGGCGGGGAAATAATTTCAACTTACTTTTTTTCCGGTTTTTAGAGGAATTATCAGGTTAGTGTCGAATAGGCAAAAAAACTGCCGTTTAACCCAGGGAGCCCAGAAGCAACCAGGGGTGGTTCTGTTTGATCAGGTTTTACAACGTAACAAAGGTTTACCCAAACGGGGTTAAGGCACTAACCGACATCACGCTTTCCGTCAATCAAGGAGAGTTCGTGTTTGTTGTCGGCCCCAGCGGCGCGGGGAAGACGACGCTGCTGCGGCTGATCTGCCGGGAGGAATCGCCTACCCGCGGTCAGGTGATCTTCAACGGGAAAAACCTTGGCCGGTTATCGGGGAAGGAGATCGCGCTCTTGCGGCGGAAAATAGGGATGGTTTTTCAGGATTTCCGGTTGCTGCCCCGCAAGACCGTGTTTGAAAACGTGGCTCTGGCGCTGGAGATTGCCGGAGTGCCGGGGCGGGAAATCAGGAAGCAGGTTCCGGCAGTCCTGGCACGCGTCGGCCTCCTGACTAAAGCCCGCTGCTTTCCGTACCAGCTTTCGGGCGGGGAACAGCAGCGGGTTTCTCTTGCCCGGGCGCTGGTAAACCATCCCTGTCTGGTGATGGCGGACGAACCCACGGGGAACCTCGACGCGGAGAACGCCCGGGAACTGGTGCGCTTGCTATTAGAGATAAACCGCGAGGGTACGACGGTTTTGATGGCAACCCACGCGCGGGACATCGTCGGTACGCTGCAGAAGCGGGTAATTGCGCTGGACGCGGGCTGCCTTGTAACGTACAATTCGCGGGGGAGTTACCAGTATGGCACTTAGGATGCTGTGGCGCTGGTGGCGTGAGGCTCTACTTTCACTCGCCCGCAATGGTTGGCTGGCGGCATCGGCAACAGGAATGGTGCTGGTGGCGCTTTTCCTTTTGGGTTTTGTTTGCCTGCTGGCGCTGAACGCGACGCATTTTTCCCGGTTGGTAGAAAGGGAGATTGAGGTTACCGTGTTCGTAAAGGATGAGGTCGCTTCCGACCTGGTAGCGCAACTCGGGCGGGAGTTGGAGCGGATCGAGGGCGTAACGCGGGTTACCTTTATTCCCAAGGATAAGGCCTTGGAGAAGCTGAAGGAGGACCTCGGGGAAAAAAGCAGCCTGCTGATGGGTCTGGAAAAGGACAATCCATTGCCCGACGCCTTCCGGCTTCGTCCCCGGGATGCGGCGATGGTGCCGTTAATCGCCAAACGGGCGGCGGCGCTTCCGGGAGTGGAAAAGGTGCGCTACGGCGAAGGTGTGGTGGAGAGACTGCTCCGGATCACAAACTGGGTGCGCTTCGCCGCGGTGGCGCTGGTGCTTCTTTTCGGCGTGGCGGCAGTGTTCCTGACGATGACTACCATCCGCCTGTCCATTCTGAACCGCCAGGACGAGATCGGGATCATGAAACTCCTGGGAGCGACGAATTGGTTCGTGCGCGGGCCTTTCATCCTGGAAGGAGTTATCGTTGGTTTCAGCGGTGCGGCAATAGCTGCCGGGCTTTTATACTGGGGGTATTCCTCCCTGGTTCGGCAGGTGGAGCAGGCCGCCCTGGTCTTCTTGCAGCCGGTGGCGGGAGGCGAGGTCTTCCTGATGGTATGCGGTTCTATGCTTGCGGGCGGCGTTTTCCTGGGGGCCGTGGCGAGCGCCCTGTCGGTGCATCGCTTCCTTACGGTCTAAAGTGGTTTTGCTGGTTGACGATTATAAAGAGTAGGGGATACAGGCCTTTGTTATTGGTACGCTAATTGATTGGTTGGGGAGTGATCGGTTTGCGTTCCTGGCGGTGCCTGCTGGCGGTAGTTCTTGCTGCTGTGTTCTTGACGGGCGTGTGGTCCGTAGCCTGGAGCCAGAGCCTGGAAGAGAAGCTCCAGGAGACCCGCAGCAAAATGAACCAGAAGCGCCAGGTGGTAAAACAAACGAAGCTCACCATTAACAGTTTCGCCCGGGAGATCGCGGCCCTGGACAGTACCATTGGCGCAAAATCGCGGGAGATTCAGGACCTGACCGTGAAACTGAGCCGGGCGGAGGCTGAACTGGCGGAGGCCGAACAGAAGCTTGAGGCTGCGGAAGAGCGCCTGAACGAGACCATCGAAACCTTTCGCCAGCGTCTCCGGGGGATCTATGAAGAGGGAAGCGTTGCTTACCTGGACGTCCTGCTGGGGGCGACGGATTTCAACGACTTTATCTGCCGGATGGACCTGTTGCAGCAGATCGTGGCGTACGACGCGGCGCTGGTGGACAAGATGACTGCCCAGCGGGAGGAAGTGGCAGAGTACAAGCGCCAGGTGGAGGGAACCCGAAACCATCTGGCCTTCCTGCGTTCAAGGGAAGAAGCGGCTCGTGCGGAGCTGGCCGCCCGGCAGAACGAAAAAGAGGCTCTCCTTTCGCGGGCCCAGCGGGAGCTTAAGCGCTTCCAGGCGGAACTCGACGCTCTGGAGGCCCAGGAACGGGAAATCCTCCGCCAGATTGCCATCGAACGGGCCAAGCGGAAAAACCAGGCCGTAGGAGCGCTTCTCTGGCCCGTACCAAACTCGCGGACGATTTCTTCCGGTTTCGGCAATAGGGTGCATCCCATCCTGCGTGTGGTCCGGTTCCACGCCGGAATCGATATCCCTGCGAGTCACGGCGCTCCGGTGGTTGCCGCCCAGGACGGGACCGTAATCTACGTCGGCACGATGCGCGGCTACGGAAACGTGATTATGCTGGACCACGGCGGAGGCCTCACGACCCTTTACGCCCACCTTTCCAGTTTCAGTGTCAGCGAGGGACAGGAGGTCAGGGTCGGGCAGAAAATAGGTGCGGTCGGCAGCACGGGGCTTTCCACCGGGCCCCACCTGCATTTCGAAACCCGGGTGAACGGTACACCGCAAAACCCGCTGAATTACGTGTAAAAGCAGCCCGGCATATTAACTTCTTCCGTGAGGAGAGCCCGGAGGAGATTTTAGCCCGTTTAAGCGTCCCGCCGAGAATTTTAGGGACGTGGTGGACCGCGGGTAAGTCCGGGTCTTTTTATTTGTTTCTTCGTGATATAATGATTAATAGCCTTTGTTCGGCTTTTTGAGTATAAGTGTTTGTCCGAAGGAGTGGGCGGGTACGTGCAGGTGTTGAAAATCGGCCGCTTCTGGGTGGCCGCCGGCTGCGTGGGACTGGTGGTCTTGGGTCTGCTGGTCGGCTCGGTGATGGTGGTTCTCGGGCACCAGGAGGTAAGGAATCTGGTCGAGGTCGTTGGCATCATTCGTTCCCATTACATCGAAGAGGTCAGTCCCTCCCAACTGGTGGAAGGGGCAGCAAAGGGGATCGTTGGGGCATTGGGCGATCCTTATTCTGTTTATTTGGAACCCCAAACCTTCAACCACCTGCGGGCCGAAATCCGCGGGTCCTTCGGGGGCCTGGGGATCCTGGTCGGCCTCCGGAACAACCACCTGACAGTAATCCGGCCGTTTCCGGACACCCCGGCCGGGCGAGCGGGAATCAAAGCCGGAGACATCATCGTCAAGATCAACGACCGGTATACCGAAGGGCTCGACCTGGAGACGGCCGTGGACCTGATGCGCGGCCCGGTGGGCACGGAGGTCACGCTGACCATCATGCGTTCCGGCGGCAGGCCGCAAAAACTCAGCCTGAGGCGGGAAGAGATCAACGTACCTTCGGTGGAAGGGGAACTGCTCTCCGAGAAGATCGGGCACATCACGATCACCCAGTTTACCGAGCGAACACCGGCAGAGTTGCATCAGGCAGTTACAAATCTCCAGGAAAAAGGGATGCGGGCGGTGATCCTTGACCTGCGCGACAATCCCGGAGGTGAACTTCAGGCGGCGGTCAAGGTGGCGGACTATTTTGTCCCGCAAGGACCGGTGGTTTACGTTGACTACCGCCGCGGCAAGGATGAAGTTTACCGGGCGGACGGCTACCGGATAACGCTGCCGCTGGTAGTGCTGGTGAACGAAAACAGCGCGAGCGCCGCGGAGATTGTGGCCGCTGCGGTGAAGGAGACAAAGGCGGGAAAGGTTGTTGGGACCCGGACCTTCGGCAAGGGAGTGGTGCAGTCGGTATTTCCTTTGCGAAACGGTGCGGGTTTGAAGCTGACGACAGCCCGGTATCTTACGCCGAAGAAACATTCCATCAATAAGGAAGGCATTGAGCCGGACGTCAAGGTGGAGCAGCCAAAGGAAGGAAACGACGACCGGCAGTTACGCACCGCCCGTGACATGCTGTTGCGTGAACTCAGACTTGCAGCCGGAAACGGGCAGAAAACCGCCGGTGCAGGTGCGGACTAGGAGAGTGTTGCAAAACTCCCACCTCCCATTTCCCAGGCGAAGTTTTGCACCGGTCTCTATGGCGTTGACAGGTTTACTCGCGGATGCTTATAATTTCTAAAACGGGGCCTGGAGCTCCGGTTCGGCCATGGAGGTCGCAAGGATTGCGAATGGCTTTTTGACGTTTGGCGGCGGCAGCCGTGGGAGAGCCGCGCACGGGCGCGAGAAGAGCGGGCGCAAAAGAACGGGGTGGAGAAAGTGTGCGAAGCAAATGCCTACCTCCGCGAAGGCGATAAGGATGAACTGGTGCTGGAGATGGTGGATAAGGTTGTTCCTTTCGAAGACGGTCTGCTGCTCGAGGATATCTACGGCCGGCGGAAGATCCTGAAGGCGAAGATCAAGGAACTGGCCCTGGTGGAACACAAAATTATCCTTGAGCGCGACTAAGGCGGGCGGGCCGGTAGCGGCCGGCTTTTTAGCCCGGCTACGGATTCGGTCCGGAAAGGGTAACTATTCAGCCTGTCACATTACACTTGCGGAACGCCAGACTATCGCTGGACAGAGCGCGGAAGCCACGAGGGACGAACCGGAGCTGATTGGGAAGTGAGAAGTGAGAAGTGAGAAGTGCGAGTTATGAAGAATTTCGCGCAGCGAATTTTCTCCCTTAGAAATCTCACCTCTAACCTCCCACATCTCACCTCTCAAATGGTACGTAAGGATCGGCCCGAGTGGCTGGTCATGGTGCTATGCGCAAGCTTTAGCCGCGCCCCGCGGACGCGCCTGAATAGTTACCGGAAAGGGTGGTTGAATTCTACCCGGCAGGGAAGCGGTTTGCGCCCGGGCTGATTTTCGGGCGTTTTTTCATGACGCTTGGAATAAGGCGGGAGTGGACGAAATGGGAAGAGGGATAAAGGAAGGGTTGCAGCTCACTTTTGAAGATCTTGCGGCCCCCCAAACTCTCGAGGAATTAAAGGCGAGCATCGCCGATTGCCGGAGGTGCGACCTGGCCGCCAACCGGTCTACCGTGGTTTTCGGGGAAGGGAACCCCTTTGCAATCCTGATGCTGATCGGCGAAGGGCCGGGAGCGGACGAAGACCGGCTCGGGCGGCCGTTCGTGGGTGCGGCAGGGCAGCTTCTGGACAGGATTTTAAACGCCTGCGGCATCAGCCGCGAGGAGGTTTACATCGCCAACGTGGTCAAGTGCCGGCCACCCGGTAACCGCGTCCCGCTCAAGGAAGAAGCTGAG
This sequence comes from Bacillota bacterium, assembly GCA_040758635.1. GTDB lineage: Bacteria > Bacillota > Desulfotomaculia > Desulfotomaculales > Ammonificaceae > Yes71-27. The sequence continues at coordinate 32,266 of JBFLVI010000019.1, forward strand.
GCCTGCCTTCCTTTCTTGAGGCGGCAGATCGAACTGATCCGGCCGCGGATTATCGTTCTCTTGGGTTCCACAGCGCTCCAGTATTTAGTGGGTCCTGAAGCAAGGATCACCAAAATGCGGGGCCAATGGTTCGGCCCGCTGTACGGGGCGCAGTTGATGGCCACGTACCACCCGGCGGCTCTCCTGCGCGACCCGCACAAGAAGCGGCCGGTATGGGAGGATTTTCAACAGGTTCGGAAGGCTTACTTCGCGCTGAAAAGCGGCTCCGGCCCTGGCGACGGAAAACGCCTGTAATTTTGATATCCCCGGGCAAACGCAGAATTTCGTCAAAACTTCCCCAGAGGTTTCTTTTTTAATCCGTAAAGAAACGCTTCCTGCCTTGTTTTTTCCTTGGAGCCGGTTCGTGAGTCCGGAGCGTTCACCTTTCTCCCGCTTTCTTACCAGGCGGTGATTCCTTCCTTTCGGGCCTGTTTCAAGACGGCGACGATTCGGCACTCGGCGGCGTCAATGTTGAAGACGGTGGCATCGGTTAACTCGGGGTCGCAGAAGTCGAGCTGGCGGCGGCTGAAGCGCAGGTGCGCGAGTGCTCCGTAGAATTCTTCCAGCAGCGGGTGCTGCCTTTGCTGTTGCCGGCAAAACCGGAAGAAGGAAAGCACTTCACCACTTCCTTTCAGACCCGGGTTCAGCCCGCGGTCTTCCCTGCCAGACGTCTGTACATTTTATGCTCCCGAAGCGCGCCATAGGACCGGAGTGGTTTCTTCACCAACCGCGAAGAATTTGTGGTTCCGGCCGGGGCAAGATAATGGTAAGGCAGCCTGATCGGGGTGAAGCGAATGCCTTGGAAGCGTTTGGTGGCCGGTTTCATACTGGCGGTCTTTTTGATTGGGCCGGCCGGAGGATGCAGCCGGAAACCAGAACGCAAACCGGTTATGCCCCTTGTGAAAATCGGCCTGAGTGTGGCCGACGCCACCCGGGACGGGAACGTGATCATCAGAAAAGTGATGGAGGAAAAAGGCCGTGCCGGGAGGGTAAAAGTTGTTTTCGCAGATGCCGGCGGCGACCCGCTCCGCCAGGAAAAGGACCTGGAGCGCCTGGTGGAAAAGGAGCGGGTGCGGGCTGTGGTGGCTCAGTTCGTGGACCCGGCAGCGGCCGCGGGGATGGTGCGGCGGTTGAAGGAAGCCGGGGTGAAGGTTGTGGCGCTGGATACCCTGGTGCCCGACGCGCCCCTGGACGCCTACGTGGCGCCGGATCACGCGCGGGCCGGGGAATTGCTGGCCCAATTCGTCCGTGAAAATCTCCCGGATGGCGGAGGAGCGCCGGCGCGGGTGTTGTTTTTGGGCGGGGATCCTGACAACCCGGGCATGGAGGCGGTGGCCGCCGCTTTCCGGGAGTTTTTTAGCGGCTACCCGCAGGTCGAGGTTCTGGTGGAAAACATTCCCCGGGGTGAGCCCGGTGCGGTACCGGCTCTTGTAGAAGGGATTCTCGCGCGGTACGGGAATGCCGTTAACGCGATAGCGGCGGCCGACAGCCGGCTGGGGGTGGCGGCAATCGAAGTGCTGCGCGGCCGGGGGCTGGTGGACGCGGTGGTAACGGCCGGCGTGGGTGCCGACCGGAGGGCGACCGACCTGTTGAGCGCCGGGCAGCACGAAGCAGAGGTGGACGTCCAGCCCGAAATGCTGGGTACCGCCGCGCTCACCGCGGCGGTGGAACTGGTGAAGAAGGGCGAGTGGCGCTACGAGACCAGGGTGGCGAACGGCGACTTGAGCGTTCCGGCGCAACTGGTTCCCGTACGCCTTATCCGACCGGAAAGCCTCTACCTGCTTACCGAACGGTGGCAGAAATACGGGGGCGGCGGAGGAAGCGGCAGCTCTTCGGGCGGTGCCGAAAAAAAGAAGAACGAGCAGGGCGGCGGCAGTAAAGGCGCGGGCGGGGGAAGCGGGAAACAAACCAGGTTGCGCATTACCACCCAGGACGGGCGCACGGTAGAGGTGGAGATCCCCGGCGAAATCAAAAAAATTGAGACGGTGCAGTAGGTTTGGTTTCTTGGGCCGGTTGGTTTAACAAAGGGTGCAAAAGTTCTTGCCAGAACGGACACTTTCTTAGAAAATGAGGGGAAGGACACTAATTTTTGGGATGCATTTTTACAGGCCGAACCGGGGAGGTGAAAGGGCGAGGGCGCCTTGAACCGCCGGCTGCTTGCGACCCGGGGTCCGGATGCAGGAGAGGTCGGGAGCGCGGGCCTGTTCGCAGGCGTCGGGCATTTTTCGGAGACTACTTGAAGGGGGAGCATTAACTAAATGGTCACTTGGATGAGAAAACCGGCGCTGCTTTGGGTGGCGGTAGCCTTTCTCCTTACCTGTCTTACGGGCTGCGGCGGGGGCGAGAAAGAGACGGGGGGCGAGCCCGCGCCTGCCAAATCATCTGAGCGCCAGGAGACCGGGGAAGAGCCTTTAGCCGAAGTGTTTGCTAAGGGGAAGAAGATCGAGGGCATGTCTTACGAGTACATTTTGACGATGCCCACCGGCAAAATGACCGGCAAGGTCTGGATGCAGGGGGAAAAGATGCGGACTGAGGGTACGGTCAACGGACAAAGGATAGTCACGATTGTAGACGGCGAGACGAGTACGGTTTACACCTATTATCCGGACCAGAACAGGGCGGTCAAGCTTTCAGCGGGAGAGCAGGGCGAGGAGACACAAAGCCCCACCGATTACGTTGAAAACACCGATCCGGCTGCCGCCAAAGTCCTGGAAACGACGGTGTACGACGGGGTTAAATGCAGGGTGGTGCTGGTTCAGAGCCCGGACGGCAGCGAAGTAAAAATGTGGGTGCGCGAAGATTACGGGATTCCCATCCGGGTTGAAACAACGGCTCCGGACGGTACCAAGGTAGTGATGGAATATAAGAACCTGAAGGTCGGGCCGCAGCCTCCCGAAACCTTCAAGCTGCCGGCGGGCGTACAGGTCACCGATCTGAACGAGATGATGAAGGGTTTGCCCCAAAGGCCCGGCGCTCAGTGATAGGGTCGCCGTCGCGCTGCGGCTGCTGGACTTGCTACCGCACGGGCAGGCGGGAGCGATGTTCCTGAGACGTAGGGAGGGTATGGGTCCGAGGAGGTCAATCCAACCCAACCGGTTGTATTGACAAGGATTACGCCACCTGTTAGAATTTATTTAGCGGAAACTAAATAAATCGCTGAGTTCTCTTCGGAGAAGCGGGGGAACCAGTTTTTGGGGTGAATCCCGACACTCAACTTCATGTATTATTATTCGTTGCGCTGATGGTTTATCCTGGATCGAAAGGTGTACCGAATAACAGAGGGATGAGAAGCGAGTTGAGTGTCGGGTAGGGTTAGCTTTCGACCCGAACCCGTCAGCTAACCTCGTAAGCGTGGAAAGACGGCTTTGCCATGAGGCGTGGCAGGTGTTGCTTTTCTGCGCGCTCCGGAAGGAACTCCGGAGCGCTTCATTTTGACGGGGGTGATACGGATGACCACTTACGATCTAATGACCATCTCTAGTCAGTGCCTGGACCTTGCTGTTTTAACCCCGGAGAAAAAGCGGCTGGTCGCCCTTGCGCGAGCGGAGGAGCTAAAAAGCCGAATTGCTGATTACCTGGCGGTTCGCGACCACATCCCTTCCGGCTTCACCTGGGCCGACAGGATTGATTATTGCAGGGAAAGGATTTTGAAGGTTCTTGGAGCTTCACCTTCGGATTGGGAAGACTGGCACTGGCAGATGCGCAACCGGATTAGTTCCACCGAAATGCTGGCGCAGGTGACCGGTTTGCCGCTGACCACCCTGGCGGACATCGATAAGGTAGCCAGGCGCTACCGCTGGGCGATTTCACCTTATTACGCTGCGCTTGTTGCGGCGGCAGGACCCGAGAGTCCGGTTTGGCGCCAGGCCGTGCCGTCACTGGAGGAGCTGAAGGATTGCGGCGGCAGTCTTGACCCGATGTCCGAGGAACTGACTTCACCGGCTCCCGGGATCACGCGGCGCTATCCCGACCGCTTGATCATCAACGTTACCAACATGTGTCCGATGTACTGCCGGCACTGTCAGCGGCGGCGCAATATCGGGGAGGTTGACCGGCACCAGCCCCATTGGGTATTGGAGGCCGCGCTGGACTATATCCGGTCCAATCCCGAGATCCGGGACGTACTGGTGACCGGGGGAGACGCCCTGCTCTTGTCAGACCACCAGCTCAACTGGTTGCTGGCGGAGTTGCACCGGATTCCGCACGTCGAGATTAAGCGGTTGGGTACGCGGACGCCGGTGACGTTGCCGCAGCGCATTACCGAGGAGCTTTGTGCGGTGCTGGCCAAATACCCGCCGATTTACATCAATACCCAATTCAACCACCCGCTTGAGGTAACCAGGGAGGCGGCGCGCGCCTGTGACCTGTTGATCCGGGCCGGGGTGGTTCTGGGCAACCAGTCTGTGCTTTTGCGCAACGTGAACAACGACCCGTTCGTGATGCGCCGCTTGAATCAGGAACTGCTGAAGATCCGTGTCCGCCCTTACTACCTCTTCCAGGCCAAGAACGTGCAGGGAACCGGCCACTTTGTCACCCCGGTGGAGGAAGGGGTCCAGATCATGGAGCAGCTGCGCGGTTACACCTCCGGCCTGGCTGTTCCGACGTACATCATCAATGCTCCCGGTGGGCTGGGCAAAACACCGGTGACGCCGGCTTATGTCGTGGACCAGAAACCCGGTAAGGTTGTTCTGCGTACCTGGGAAAAACGCATAGTGCCTTATTCAACCAAAGTTGGAGCCAGGGGAGAGAAAAACAAGGTGATTTAGGGCCTGCAAGCACTGTCACAAGTAAATTGGCGGCATGAAGTCCGCAAGAACTTTCTATAATGCTGGATTTGTCCGGGAGAAGTTTATTATACTGAAATTGACAGTGCTATTTCGACTAAATCTCCCGGAATTTTCTTTAAGGCGAACATTAGGTAAGCGAGAGGGGTGTGGCCGCACTTGGGCAGGCTGTTAATTGTTTCCAACAGGCTTCCGGTTACCATTGTCAAGAAAAGAGACGGCTATCACTTCCTGCCAAGTATCGGAGGGCTGGCCACGGGCCTGAAGTCTGTTTCCGGATCACAGGAGAGCCTTTGGGTCGGGTGGCCCGGCGAGATCCAGGAAAAAGAGGCATATAAAGAGATTAGAGAAAGGCTCCTGGCCGACTTCAACTGCTACCCGGTATTCCTTGCGCCGCTGGAAGTGGAAAGGTACTACGGGGGATTCAGCAACAAAACGATCTGGCCGCTTTTTCATTACTTTCCCGTGTACACCGTATATGACGAGATTTACTGGAAGGCGTACGAACGCGTGAACCAGATTTTTTGCACCAAAGTCCTGGAAATGGCAAAACCGGACGACGTCATCTGGGTTCACGACTACCATTTAATGCTTCTGCCCAAACTGTTGCGGGAAAAGCTGCCGGAGGCGGCGATCGGCTTTTTCCTCCACATACCCTTTCCTTCTTTCGAATTGTTCCGGTTGTTGCCCTGGCGGCGGGAGATTCTGGAGGGTCTTTTGGGAGCCGACCTTATCGGTTTCCACACTTACGACTACGCACGGCATTTCTTGAGCAGCGTGCTCCGTTTGTTAGGCTACGACCACAAGCTCGGGGAAATCATCACGGGGAACCGCGTGGTCAAGGTGGACTGCTTTCCGATGGGGATTGATTACGACCGGTTTTCCAGGGCCAGCGACGCCGTTGAGGTGCAGAACGAAATCAGGGCGCTGCGGCAGCAGTTGGGCAACACGCGGGTTATCCTGTCAATTGACCGGTTGGATTATACCAAAGGGATCCCCCAGCGTCTGGAAGCGTTTGACCTTTTTCTGAGAAGGTACCCGCAGTGGCACGAAAAAGTCACCCTGATTCTGGTGACGGCCCCCTCCCGGTCGAACCTGGACCAGTACCGCCTGTTGAAGCGAGAGGTGGACGAGCTGGTGGGGCGGATCAACGGCCGGTACGGAACCGTGAGCTGGACGCCCATCCGGTACCTCAGCCGTTCTCTGCCGTTTTATCCGCTGACGGCGATGTACTGTGTTTCCGATGCGGCGCTGATTACGCCCCTCCGGGACGGCATGAACCTCATTGCAAAGGAATATATTGCCACCAAGAAGGACGGGAAAGGGGTTTTAATCGTCAGTGAAATGGCCGGCGCGGCAAGCGAGTTGGGAGAGGCCCTGGTGATAAATCCGAACAACAAGGCGGAAATAGCGGAAGCGCTGAACGAGGCCCTCAAGATGCCCGAGGAGGAGCAGGTGGCGCGCAACCGGATGATGCAGACCAGGCTGAAACGCTGGAACGTGGCGGAGTGGGCCGAGAGGTTCATTGAAAAACTGGTCGAAACCAGGAAACGCCACGAAGGGCTGTTAGTAAAGCGTTTGAACGCCCGGATGAAGGAGAAACTGGTCGCCGACTTTCAAGGGAGCAGCCGCCGCCTGATTCTTCTGGACTACGACGGGACGCTTATCCGGTTCTATACCCGGCCCCAGGATGCGAAACCCGGCGGAGAGGTGTTGACGCTGCTGGCACGACTGGCTGCCGATCCCCGGAACGAGGTTGTGCTGATAAGCGGGCGGGACAAAAACACGCTCGAAAAATGGTTTGGTTCTTTGGACGTCGCGTTAATTGCGGAGCACGGATTGTGGGTGAAGGAGAGAGGCAAGGATTGGGAAATGATCGAACCGCTCACCAACGAGTGGAAGGAAGAAATCCGTCCGATCCTCGAGTTTTTTGCGGACCGGACCCCGGGCTCTTTCATTGAAGAAAAGGAGTTTGCGCTCGTCTTCCACTACC
>JBFLVI010000020.1:0-36330 GCA_040758635.1 Bacillota bacterium
CATCGTATTTTATATTGTCGAACCTCATAAATACCTTCTGCCCACGAGTTTTTTCTTTCAAAAACTGAATGGCTTCCCCGTTTTGTTCCTGCTTTACCTTTACTCCGATTAACCTGATTTTTAAGCCATTATTTAAAACCAGTATTTCGGGGGAGATAATCTCTTTCACGGTGTAGTACGTTTCCCTTTCGTAACGGCTGTTGTCTATCCTTGAGCCGAAGCGTAACTTTTTGGGGTCAACCTTCTTATCGAATTTTACCGGGTCGCGGAAGATATAAGGTAACTTTGCAATTTCTTCTTTAAGATCTGCCTCCGGTTCTTCTTGCTTAATTATCTCAAAAATTGCGTCCTTAAAGATGGTCGTTTGTCCAAGTCCGAGCTTTTCCTTTATAACCGGGAGAAAATCTTCATTTATCTCGTAGCCGATAGAGTTCCGGTTAAGGTTTTTTGCTGCCAAGGAGGTTGTCCCGCTGCCGAGGAACGGGTCAAGCACTGTGTCGCCAACAAAGCTAAACATCTTAATCAGCCGCCGCGGTAGTTCTTCAGGGAACATCGCCAGGTGCTTATCTTGTTTTTCGCCCGGAAAGTTCCAGTGCCCAGTAAAATACTGATTCCACTCTTCCTCGGTTAATTTAGATAACTCTTTGATTTCTTTGCTAACCTTCGGAGGAGTACCATATTTCTTAAAAACCAAGATAAACTCGTAATCCAGCTTCAGAATGCCGTTGCGGGGATAGGGGAAAGAGCCCATTACAGTGGCGCCGCCGGTCGTATGGCAGGTGGTAACCTTTTGCCAGATGATCGCCCCCATATAATCAAAGCCGGTACTTTCGCAAAACTTGATAATTTCCGTTCTTATCGGGATGACTTTATACCTTCCGTAATAGACCGAGCGGGCAAACTGGTCACCAATGTTGATACACAGGCGGCAGCCTTTGTGTAAGACTCGGCGGCACTCGTTCCACACTAAGTTGAGGTTGTTGATATAATCCTCGTAGGTATCGTTAAAACCGATCTGCTTTCCGTTGCCGTAGTCCTTCAACTGCCAGTAAGGTGGTGAGGTGATGATAAGGTGAACTGATTCATCCGGCACCTCTTTCATCCATCTCGAATCGCCGATGATTATTTTATGGGTTGTTTTCATCATATCCTCACCCCTGGCTTCGCCCCTGCGGTTTTGAAGGAAGACGGCTTCGATAAATTTCTTCCACGGGCGCATCTTTTTTCCTCCTCTTTCAGTCCAGAATTCAGATAAGGCCGCAGTTTCATTCACCGGTGGTTGTAAAAACGGGTGGACGAACCCGGTTTTTATTTTTTGATTAATTTTAAAAGGTATAAACAAAAATCGCCGTGGCAATAATGACAATCGAAGAAGGTCGCAAATACGGCATTGATGTGAGGCGGGGCGACTATGATCAACAAGGTTGAAATCTGCGGGGTGAATACGGCCAAACTGCCGGTTTTAACTGCGGCCCAGATGCAGAAGCTCTTCGAGGCGATGAAGCAGGGTGATCGTAGCGCCCGGATGGAGTTGATCAACGGAAATTTGCGGCTGGTTTTGAGTGTGATTCAGCGTTTTACGAACCGGGGGGAGTATGTGGACGACCTCTTTCAGGTCGGTTGCATCGGTTTAATCAAGGCGATTGACAACTTTGACCTCAGCCAGAACGTAAAGTTTTCTACCTACGCGGTGCCGATGATCATCGGCGAGATCCGCCGCTACCTGCGGGACAACAACGCCATCCGGGTCTCGCGCTCGCTCCGGGATGTGGCCTACAAGGCCCTCCAGGTAAGGGACGCCCTGGCGAGCAAGAACGCGCGGGAGCCTTCGGTAAACGAAATCGCCAAGGAGTTAAACCTGCCGCAGGAAGAGGTGGTGCTGGCCCTGGACGCCATCCAGGAGCCGGTGTCGCTGTTTGAACCGATCTACCACGACGGCGGGGACCCGATCTACGTTATGGACCAGATCGGGGACGAGAAAAACCAGGACGCGAACTGGCTTGAGATCATTGCGATCCGGGACGCGCTCCAGCGCTTGAGCGACCGGGAACGGTTGATCCTCACGATGCGTTTCTTTGAAGGGAAAACGCAGATGGAGGTAGCCGAGGAAATCGGGATTTCTCAGGCACAGGTTTCCCGCCTGGAGAAAGCGGCTCTCAATCATATCCGGAAGTACATGTGAGGGAGGGGTGCAAAATGAAAATAAAACGGTTTTTGTTGAGTATATTACTGATCGGCCTGGTTTCGACCGGGCTGGCCGCCGGCATCTGGTACGAGCGGGCGGTGGAGGCTTACAACCCGGACAACCTCATCCGGCTGCACGTCATTCCGAACAGCGACGCGCCGGTGGACCAGATCCTCAAACACCGGGTCCGCCGGGCGGTGATCGAGGCGATGGCACCGGAATTCCGGGGAGTCAAGGACGTTCGGGAGGCCCGCCGGCTCGTTGACGCCAACATGGAGCGGATCGAGGCAGCGGCCGTCAAGGAGATCGCGTCTGCGGGAAAGGACTACGGCGTCCGCGTCTACCACGGGCAGTTCGACTTTCCGGAGCGGACTTACGGTAACCTTACGCTGCCGGCAGGAGAGTACGAGGCCGTCCGGGTCGTCCTCGGCGCGGGCAAGGGGCAGAACTGGTGGTGCGTGCTCTTCCCGCCGCTCTGTCTGGTAAACATCGAGGTGGCCGAGGCGGAGGTTCCCGTCCTGGCCGGCGAGACCGGCGCGGACAAGGTGCAGTTTCGCTCCCGCCTGTGGGAGCTTGCCGAGCGCCACCTGGAACCGTTGAAACAGGTCGTCCGGAGGTCCGAGGCCGACAGGCACAACTGACCCTGAAAAATTACTTCTTCACCGCCCACAAAATGATGCCGGGTTGCCGCCCGGCTTACGTTTTTATGGGCTTCTACCTTTTACCAGAGGGGCATATATTTTTTAAACGGGAGGGCGGTGGCATGATTAAGGTGTCAGACCTGCGGATGCTGGAGGTTATCAACGTCGTAGACGGGCGGCGCCTGGGGCTGATAAAGGATATTGACGTTGACGTGGAGAACGGCAAGATCAACGCCCTGGTCCTGCCGGGCTCGTCCCGGTTGCTCGGGTTTTTCGGCAAGGAAGAGGAAGTCGTCATTCCCTGGGAGAAGGTGGTACGCATTGGGATGGACGTAATCCTGGTCGAGGCCCCGGGAGATTCCTACGGCCGCTACTCCTACCGGCGCTAAATCAAGTTTCGACATTTAGGAACAAGATTCCTAAATTTTTTATCTAATTCTCGTCCGGACGAGCCTGAGCCCGGCCGGTGATTAAAATGACTGTTCTTGCTCCTTTTTCTCGCCTTTTTACCGTTTACAAACCCCAAATCTTGTGGTATAAGTCTTGTTAAAATACTATATCTTGTTGGGGTGGCTAAAACTTTCCTCCTTAAGAAAGATATGGTTAGGAAAAGGATTTGGACGAGATGCGCTGTCCGTTCTGCACCTTTGCGGACACCCGGGTTGTTGACACCCGGGCCGCCGACGAGGGAGCGACAATCAGGAGACGTCGGGAGTGTCCCCACTGCAACCGGCGCTTCACGACCTTCGAGCGCGTTGACGAACTGCCGCTGGTGGTAGTGAAGAAGGACGGCCGCCGGGAAATCTTCAACCGCACGAAGGTGATGGGCGGCCTTTTGAAGGCGTGTCACAAGCGTCCGGTGAAGCCGGAAGACCTGGAGCGGATCGTAGATGAGGTGGAGCGGGAGGTGCGGAACCGGCTGGAACCCGAGGTGCCAAGCTACGTAATCGGAGAGCTGGTGGTGGACAGGCTCCGCTGGCTGGATGAGGTGGCTTACGTCCGTTTCGCCAGTGTTTACCGGGAGTTCCGGGACGGGCAGGACTTTAAGGCGGAGCTGGAACGGATGTTCAAAGATCATAAAGGGGGTAGAACTTAGTGTTCCAGGTCATCAGAAAGCGCGACGGGCGGGAAGTACCGTTTGACGAGACCAAGATCACCGACGCCATCTTCAAGGCGGCGCGGGCGGTGGGCGGTGAGGACCGGGAAACGGCCATGCGGCTAACGCTCGAGGTGCTGCGGATGCTGAAGGCCAAGTACAACGGCACGGCCTTCGGGGTTGAAGACGTGCAGGACATCGTGGAAAAGGTGCTCATCGAGGCCGGTCACGCGCGTACGGCCAAGGCTTACATTCTCTACCGCGACTGGCGCACGCGCATCCGGGAGACGAAAAGCGAACTGATGGACGCGGTGGAGGAGATCCTGGAAGAAACAAGCCGGGAAAACGCCAACGTTTCCAATTCCCCTTCAGCCAAGATGCTCCAGGTTGCCGAAGCGGCGAGCAAAAAGTACTACCTCACCCGGCTTATCCCCGAAGAGTTCGCCCAGGCGCACATCCGGGGCGACCTGCACATCCACGACCTGGGTTTTTACGCCAAGACCCTGAACTGCATCCAGATTCCCTTGGGCAGGCTGCTGTCTGAGGGGTTCAACACCGGCCACGGCTACATCCGGCCCCCGAAGCGGCCCGGCTCCGCGACCGCGCTGGCCTGCATCATCCTGCAGAGTTCCCAGAACGACATGTTCGGCGGACAGTCTTTCGCTTTCTTTGACCGGGACATGGCTCCGTACGTGGAAAACGCCACCGAGGACGAGGTATACCAGGCGATGGAGGCACTGGTATATAACCTGAACAGCATGCATTCGCGGGCCGGCGCCCAGGTCCCCTTTTCCAGCATCAATCTCGGCACGGAAACCAGCGAGGCGGCCCGGAAAGTGACGCGCAACCTCCTGCTCGCCTACGAGGCCGGCCTGGGACGCAACGAAGCCCCCATCTTTCCGAATATCATCTTCCGGGTGAAAAAAGGGATCAACTTCGAACCGGGTGACCCCAACTTCGACCTGTTCCAGCTGGCGGTGCGGGTGGCCGCCAAGCGCCTCAACCCCACCTTCAGCTTTATGGATGCAAGCTTCAACGCTCCCTACAGCGACCAGGTATCCTACATGGGCTGTCGTTCGCGGGTGATGGCTAACCGGCGCGGCCCGGAGGTGACCGAGGGGCGGGGAAATCTTTCCTTCACCACCATCAACCTGCCGCGGGTGGCGCTGAAGGCCGAGCGCGACCTGAAGAAGTTCTTCAGCATACTGAATGACGCCGCCGAGGTCGGCATCCGGCAGCTCTTCCACCGCTTCACCCTTCAGGCACGGTTAAGGGTGAAGGACATTCCGTTCGTAATGGGACAGGGGCTTTACCTGGACGCCGCCGGCCTGAAGCCGGAAGATCCCATTGTGGAAGCGATCAAACACGGCACGCTGGCCCTGGGCTTTATCGGGCTCGCCGAGACACTGGTGGCACTCACCGGCAGGCACCACGGCCAGGACGCCGGGGCGCAGGAGCTGGGGCTGGAAATCGTCCGCCGTCTCCGGGAACGGATCGACGCGGCCTGCGAGGAATACAACCTGAACTACACCCTCCTGGCCACGCCGGCGGAGGGTCTGGCCGGGCGGTTCGTGCGGCTGGACCGGAAGGAGTTCGGCATCGTTCCCGGGGTCAACGACCGGGAGTACTACACCAACTCGTTCCACATCCCGGTTCACTTCCCGATCGAGTGCTTCCAGAAGATCGAGCTCGAGGGGCCGTACCATAAATTCTGCAACGCCGGGCACATCAGCTACGTAGAACTTCCCTCGCCGCCGGTGCACAACCCTGAGGCGGTAGAGGCAATCGTTCGTTATATGGCTAAATGCGATATGGGCTACGTAGGGGTGAACTTCCCGGTGGACTTCTGCACAAGGTGCAGCTTCTCCGGGGTGCTGGGAGAGTCCTGCCCGAAGTGCGGATCGGCCGAAATCAGGCGGGTGCGGCGGATCACCGGCTACCTCTCCACGGTGGACCGCTTCAACGACGCCAAGGTGGCGGAGCTGAAGAGCCGGGTGGTGCATTTAGGGAAGCCGGAGATGGTGCATTAGTAGCGCAATTCGTGTCGGCTATCTACAAATAGGGGGTTCCGACTGACCCGATAATAAGGGTGTAGCTATGGCGAATGAGGTTAAAGCTTCCTTTCTAAAAGAGTTGACTAAGAGGTATGGGCCCTTACGCAAGCTAACATTCCAAATGAGCGGGTTGGCCGAGCTTTGTACCTTTCTGGAATACGTTAATGTTTACGGATGGTATAGACGAATTGAAGCCAAGTGAGTTGGGGTGTTAACGATGAAGGAAAAACAGGAACGGGTATGGGTTGTTGTAAAAGTCGAGAGTGGTATTCCTGTTACGGTTGAAGCTTACCGTAATCAGCAATCTGCCGAGAAGCGAGAGCGGTTCTGGCGCGAGAATATGCATCCGGAGAACGATGAAACTGGTGTTTTTAGAATCGCAGTTAGCTGACCTTGACCAAAAGGTCGGTTTTAGGATTGCGTCATAAAGACCGCTCTAGTTAAGGAAATTTATGGTGGATAGTTTAGGCGCAACAACTTTTCTGCGTATTGCCGGCGTTGTTCGCGAGAGCGTGGTGGACGGACCGGGCCTCCGCTACGTCGTCTTCGCGCAGGGTTGCCCGCACCGCTGCGTTGGGTGTCATAACCCGGAGACGTGGGACCCGGCGGGCGGGTACCGGGTAACCGTTGAAGAGCTCCTGGCGGATATCGTCCGCAACCCGCTGCTTAGCGGGATCACCTTCTCCGGCGGGGAACCTTTCCAGCAGGCGGCCGCTTTTGCGGTTTTGGGGCGGGCGCTCCGGGAGAAGGGTTACGACATCGTCACCTACACCGGCTACACCTACGAAGAGCTCCAGGCGATGGCGGACCCGGGGGTGCAGGACCTCCTTACGGTGACCGACATCCTGATTGACGGCCCCTTCATTCTGGACGAGCGGGACCTTACCCTTCCCTTCCGCGGTTCCCGAAATCAGCGCATTATTGACCTTCGTGCCACAAGAGCGAGCAAATCTTCGAAAAGAGCTTTCTTTCAAACTTAAGAAAACGTCTTCCGGAAAAATCAGTTTCAATCGCATTTGGCATATTTTACGGCAGGCGTAATATAATAAAAAATAAAATTTTGGTTTTTTGGGGTTCTTGGGTTTTTGGGGGGGGCAGATTGGCCTTAACAAAACGGCGCAAGGATTTTCTCGCGGCGGTACTCGAGATGTACGAGCAGCGGCCGCGACCGGTGCATTACAGCGACGTAGCCCAGGTGCTCAAAGTAAGCCGCTGGACGGCGTACGATATTCTGCGCGAGCTTGAACTCGACGGTTATCTGGAAGCGGTTTACGGACCGGGCAGAGAGAAGCGGGGTCCGGGCCGGAACCAGGTGTTTTACCGGCCGACTCTAAAAAGGGAGGAGTTCAAGACGGGTACGGAGGACTGGCTGGTACTGCGGGCGCGCTTGCTGGCATTGCTGGGAGAGAAGAAGCGGGCGGCAAGGGAAAAGGTGGCGGAGCTTCTTCATGAGCTGCCGGAGATTCAGGGCCGGCTGGCAAAAAGCGCTTACAACCTCACGGTATTGATTGCCCACCTGGGAGAAATCGGCGGGCGCGGCCGGCGCGCCCTGGCCGAGATGATCAGCCGGGCGCGGCATCCCGAGCAGGGTTTGAGCCTCTTTGCCGGTGCGGCCATCGGCAGCCTGCTCCGGGTACGGGGTGTGATCTCCGGGCCCGTGGAGGAGTGCGTTAAACGGTTGCAAGCTCATCTCAACGAGTTGGAGCCGGGCGAGGCCAGCTCACTGGCCAGTTTCTTAAAGGAGGGACTCGAACGGTCAGTTTAGGTTTGGGGGTGGGAGGAAGGATGCACACGGAGGTAACAGTGCGGTTTGGGTAACGATGGAGGATTTGGGGCGAGAAGAGAAGGTTGGCCGATGCGATACTTGAAATGACACCATAAGGAGGGGGATTTATGGCACACGTCTTACCTAATTTCGACTTTGCCAAGCGCTTTGTCGAGGAACAGGTGCTCCGGCAAATGCTCGGATATGTTGACCGGAATCCCGCGGAAAACCTTCCAAAGATCCTCAATCTGTCAAAGAAATTAGCGAAAAAGCCGCATCACCAGCAGCACGCGTTGAAGATTCTGGACTGGTATGAAAACAATCCGGCGGGACGGGCCTACATCAACCGTCTTTTCGAGCGGACGCACCCGAACGTGAAGCGCCGGCTTGTGTACAACTGGTTTGTCAACGCGATGCTCCTGGGCATTCCGCGCCAGCAGGAACTTTCGGAGAAGCTCGGGGTGCATATCCCGAACTTCTTCCTGGTTGACCCTACCAGCGACTGCAACCTGCGGTGCGAAGGTTGCTGGGCGGGGCTGTATTCCAAGCACGATACACTTGATTTTGAAACGCTTGACCGGCTGCTGACCGAAGCAAAGGAACTTGGTATATACTGGGTGGTAATGTCGGGCGGAGAGCCGTTCAAGTACCCGCACCTGCTTCGTCTGGCAGAAAAGCACCCGGACATGGCCTTTATGCTTTACACCAACGGCACGCTGATCACGGAACAAGTGGCCGACGCGATCGTGGAGCTCGGTAACCTTTCGCCGGCGATAAGCCTCGAGGGATGGCGGGAGCGGACCGACGCGCGGCGCGGCAAGGGAGTATTCGACCGGATCATGAAGGCTATGGACGCCCTCCGGGAGCGGGGCGCCGTCTTCGGCATTTCGATCACGATTACGAAGTACAACGTCGAGGAGGTCACGAGCGACGAGTTCATTGACTTCCTCATTGACAAGGGAGCAATCTACGGCTGGACCTTCCACTACGTTCCGGTCGGCCGGAATCCCAACCTGGACCTGATGGTGACGCCGGAGCAGCGCGCCTACCTGGCGGAGCGGATTCCTTACATCCGGACGCACAAGCCGATCCAGATCGCCGATTTCTGGAACGACGGCGAACTTACTCACGGCTGCATCGCTGGCGGCCGGATGTACTTCCACATTGCGGCGAGCGGCGACGTGGAACCCTGCGCCTTCGCGCATTTCGCCGTGGACAACATCAAGGGAAAGAGCTTGATCGAGGTACTAAAAAATCCGGTGTTTGCGGCGTTCCAGAAGCGGCAGCCGTTCCACGACAACTTCTTGCGGCCCTGCCCGATCATTGACGTGCCGCAGGCCTTAAGGGAGATTGTGGCAGAGACCGGTGCCCGGCCTACCCATGCCGGGGCGGACTCCGTTCTTACCGGAACAATCGCTTCCTACCTCGACCGGCGCGCTGCGGAGTGGGGTAAGGTAGCAGATGAAATCTGGGCCCGGAAGCACGGGCTCCGGAAGGAAGCTGTCCGGGCCCGCTGAGCCGGCCAAACGGGTACCAAAAATAAAAAACCGCCGTGTGTTGAACGCGGCGGTTTTTTAACTTGTGTTCTTTATTAATGGCAGCTTGAACAGCTCGAAGCCTTGCAGGTGGTGCAGGAGGCACCCTTGCCCCCTTCGACGCCGCGGGTGGCGAAGGAAGAAAGGAGTTTTTCGGGGTTTGGAGTATTGCAGGCCGGACAGGAAAGGTTTTCTCCTGTTTCGCCGACCGGACATAGCCTTTCAAAGCGCTGGTTGCATGCTTTGCAGCGGAATTCATAAATGGGCATGGGAGCTCTCCTTTCGTTTTTAATCTGCGTCAACTAAAAGCTTAACGGGAAACGCGGTCTCTTGTCAATAACGGTCCACGGTTCGACAGGATTTTGGACGCGGGCAGAGAATAAAGTTCAGTATAAAGCGCGCGGGAGAGTAAAGAAATGCGATTGAGTTTTTACGGCGCCACCCGGATCGTGACGGGGTCCTGTTTTCTGGTCGAGACCGGGGGGCTTCGGGTTCTTGTTGACTGCGGCCTCTTCCAGGGTGCCCGGGAAATCCGGGAACTCAGCTTCAAACCTTTTCCGTTTGTGCCGGCCTCCGTCGACTACCTTTTGCTGACGCACGCCCATATTGACCATTCCGGACTGATTCCGCGCCTGTGCAGGGAGGGCTTCCAAGGCAAGATCCTGGCCACGAAGCCAACCGTTGACTTGATGGGGGTCCTTTTGCCGGATGCGGCGCACGTTCAGGAAATGGAGGCGGAACAGAAGAGCAGGAAGGCCAGGCGTGCCGGCAGGCCGGTCGTTCCTCCGCTTTATACCCTGACGGATGCCCAGGAAAGCCTGCATTTCTTTGAGGGTGTTGATTACGGTACGGAGCTGTCTCTTGCGCCGCACGTGTCCGCCACCTTTTTTGACGCCGGGCACATCCTGGGAGCGGCGATGGTGCTCTTGACGGTTACAGAAAACGGGTTTTCCTTCCGCCTGCTTTTTACGGGGGATATCGGACGGCCGGGACAGCGGTTCGTTAAGGACCCGGCGGTGGTGGAGGCGGCCGATTACGTGGTCATCGAGTCCACATACGGCAACAGGATTCACCAGGACGTTGACGAGAAGGCGGTACTGCACGACGTGCTCTGGCGTACCTACCGGCGGGGGGGCAACTTGATCATTCCGGCCTTTGCCGTGGAGCGTACGCAGGACCTGCTTTACGACCTCAGCGAGCTTTACCATGCCGGCAAACTCCCTCCCGTGAAGATTGTTATTGACAGTCCGCTGGCGGCGGCAGTGACCGACATCTTCACCCGGCACCCGGAATACTATGACAGAGAAACCCGCTTCCTGATCAGGTGCGGGCAGGACCCGTTAAACTCCGAATGCATTAATTTTTCCATTACCACCGAGGAATCCCAGGCCCTGAATGCCATCCAGAGCGGCTTGGTGATTATTTCGGCGAGCGGGATGTGCGAAGCGGGACGAATCCGCCACCACCTGAAACACAATCTCTGGCGGCCGGAGTGCACGGTGTTGTTTGTGGGGTACCAGGCCGAGGGGACGCTCGGCCGCCACATCCTCGACGGCGATAAGATGGTGACGATTTTCGGAGAAGAAATCGCCGTTAATGCCGAAATTGTAGAGCTTCCGGGTTATTCGGCCCACGCCGACCAGCCGGCGCTCCTCAACTGGTTGAACGGCATTCAAAAGAGACCCCGGCAGGTCTTCGTGGTTCACGGCGAGGCGGAGGCGGCGGAGATGCTCCGGAGTAAGATCGAGAGCGAGTTGGGGTTGAGCGCCGTGGTGCCGGACTACGGTTCATCCTGGACGCTGGGGGCGGACGTCCAGGCCGCCGTACTTCTTGACGCGTACCGGCGGCTCGGCGAGCGGCTGCAGGAGTTTTTGCGCCGGGCAGCCCCGGCCGAAATTGACGCCGTCGCCAGGCAACTGGAAGAAATCGCGGGCCGGTAAAAGCCGCTCGAAGCCCTTGCAGTCTGACGGGGGACGGGCGGTTGATGGTATAATATAGTGGTTAAAAGGCTTGTAAAGGGGAGCAGGTAAGGTAAACGGGGATTTCGCCTTGAATGATTATCGGGGGGTGCAGTTGTTTCAGACGGCGCTCCTGGATTTCCCGTGGCTGCAGCACGGCTTCAGCACGCGCCTGGGCGGTGTGAGCGAAGGGGTGTACGCCACCCTGAACCTTGGTTTCAGGGTAGGGGATCTGCCGGAGCGGGTGGCGGTAAACAGGAAACGCCTGGCGGAAGCGCTCGGGTACGATCCGGAAAGGGCGGTCGCGGGACAGCAGGTCCACGGGGACGAGGTGGTTCCGGTAACCGCCCGCGAGGCCGGAGCGGGGGCGCTTGAGCAGGGAACTGCTCTTCCGGCGACCGACGGCCTGGTCACAAGTACGCCGGGTTTGGCGTTGCTGGCCTTCTTTGCAGATTGCGTCCCGGTGGTTCTCGCCGACACCCGGAGGCGGGCAGTGGGGGTCGCACACGCCGGCTGGCGGGGAACGCTGAAGCTCATCGCGGGAAAGGCGCTTGCCCGGATGTCCATGGTCTTTAACGCAAACCCGGCCGAATGCGTAGCGGTGCTTGGTCCGGCAATCGGTCCTTGCTGTTACACAGTCGGTGGGCAGGTGGCGGAGGCGTTTGCTCACTGGGGCGACAGGGTCGTCCGGCGGGACGGCGGCGTCTGGCGGGTTGACCTCTGGGAGGCCAACCGCCGGATCCTTGTGGCCGCAGGTGTCCCGGACGGGAATATCGGAGTGGTGAGGGTCTGTACCGCCTGTCATCCGGAACTGATGTTCTCCCACCGGCGGAACGGCGGGAAAACGGGCAGAATGGCGGCTGTGGCGGCCATCCGGCCAAAGGAGCTTTAGGAGATGCCGCTGGTTTTGGTTGTGGACGACGAGGAGCACATCCGGACGCTGCTGCGTTTTTCGCTGGAGCGCGAGGGCTTTCAGGTTGTCACCGCGGGAGACGGAGCCGAGGGCCTCAAACTTGCCCGGACCCGCCGCCCGGATTTAATCATCCTGGACGTAATGCTGCCCGAAAAGAGCGGTCTGGAGTTCTGCAAGGCCGTACGGGCGGATCAGGAACTCCAGGAAATACCCGTGATCATGTTGAGTGCGCGCGGGACGGAAATGGACAGGGTGCTCGGGCTGGAAACCGGGGCCGACGATTACGTGACCAAGCCCTTCAGCGTCCGGGAGCTTGTGGCCCGGGTGCGTGCGCATTTACGCCGCAAGCCTCCGTCAGAAGAAAAGAGCAGGCTGGTATTTGGCGAACTGGTGATTGACCGGGAGCGCCTGAGCGTTTCGTGGGGCGAGAGCCGCCAGACCCTTACGCCCAAGGAGTTCGAGTTGCTTTACTTTTTAGCTTCCCACCCGGGCCGGGTCTTCTCACGGGAGCATCTCCTGGATAAGATTTGGGGGTTTGATTTTCCCGGCGGCTCCCGGACCGTGGACGTACACATCCGGTACATCCGGCACAAACTCGAGCAGTTGCCCGGCGCCCCACCTTTAATCGAGACGGTGCGGGGCGTGGGGTACCGCTTTCGGGAGCGGTTAGAATGATCAGAACGATCCAGGGGCGGATCTGCATCTGTCTATGTCTGGTTTTCTTGGCTTTCGCCCTTTTCTGCTGCTTGCTCTACCACGGCCGGTCGCACCTGGTGACCGCACTCCTCAGCGGCGCCCTGGTGGCCGCTCTTGTCTGGCGGTTGATCAACCGTCAGGTCATCGGACCGCTGCGGAACCTGGTTTCCGTGGCCGAGGAGTTGACCCGCTTTGAAGAGGAGAAGCGCCCGGTGCCGGCCGACGAGATCGGCCGGCTGACTTCGAGTGTCAACCTGCTTGCCGGGCAGTTGAAAGAGACGTTCAACGTCTTGCGGCGGGAAAAGGTCTGGATGGAGGCCATTCTGGCGAGTCTGAACGAGGTGGTGCTCGCGCTGGATGCTTCGGGGAGGGTGCTGCTGACGAACCTTCCTCTCCTCAACTTTTTCGGCGTCGACCCGGCCGAAGCCCAAGGCAAGAACATCCTTGAGGTGATCCGCCACCACGAGTTGGAAAAGCTGGTGCACCAGGTTCTGGCCACCGGTACGGCCGTGCGGCAGGAACTGAAGTTCCTGACCCCGCAGCTGCGAACCTTCACCGCACGCCTCACGCCGATCACGACCCCGGAGGGTCCCGGGGTGGTGGTGGTTTTGCGGGATGTAACCGAGCAGAGGCGCCTGGAGCAACTCCGGAGCGAGTTTGTCGCCAACGTCTCGCACGAACTGCGGACCCCGCTGACCGCCATCCGGGGGTTTGTGGAAACGCTGCGGGACGGTGCCATCGAAGACCCGGCCGCGGCAGGCGAGTTTCTCAAAATCATCGAATCCGAAACCGGGCGCCTCGAGAAACTGGTGGAGGATCTGCTCGACCTCTCACGCCTGGAGGACCGCCGGACCGTCCTTGTGCGGCAGGAGGTCAGGCTTAGCGAGGTGGTGACGAGAGTCCTGCCGGTCTTTGAAAAGCGGGCGCGGGAGCAGGGGTTGAAGCTGCTGGTGGATGTCCCCCCGGGCCTGCCGGCGGTCCTTGGCGACCCCGAGCTCCTGGGTCAGGTTTTTGCAAACCTCATCGACAACGCCCTGAAGTTTACACCCGCGGGCGAAGTCCGGCTGAGGGCCGTTGCTTCCCCGGGCTGGATCCGGGTGGACGTCGAGGATACCGGTATCGGCATCCCCAAAGACAGTCTGCCGCGCATTTTTGAACGCTTCTACCGGGTGGACAAGGCGCGTTCACGCGCCTCGGGCGGCACGGGGCTGGGCCTGGCCATCGTGAAGCACATTGTCGAAGCTCACGGCGGAAAGGTGAGCGTGGATAGCGAACTGGGTAAAGGAAGCCGCTTCTCTTTTTATCTGCCGGTAATAGAGGTTTAACACTGGCTTAATAAACACTTAACAATGGTTTAACACGTAAATGCTAAAATACTATGACCTGCTTTGGGACATAGGAGAGATTTGGTTTATGGTAAAGATTAAGGTCGAGAACTTAAATCTCTACTACCGGGAAGAACAGGCGCTCAAAGACATAAGCATCGACATCAGGGCCAACCAGATCACGGCCCTGATCGGGCCTTCCGGCTGCGGGAAAACCACTTTCCTCAGGGTGCTCAACCGGATGAATGATTTGATCGAGGGTGTACGTATTGAAGGGAAGGTTTTTCTTGACGGTGAAGACATATACGGTTCCCAAGTAGACGTCGTGGAGCTGCGCAAGCGGGTGGGAATGGTTTTTCAGCGCCCAAACCCCTTCCCGATGACAATTTACGATAACGTGGCCTTTGGTCCGCGGATTCACGGACTCAAGGACAAACGCCGCCTTGACGAACTCGTGGAGACGAGCCTGCGGGGGGCGGCACTGTGGGAAGAGGTGCGGGACCGGCTTTACCACTCGGCGCTCGGTCTTTCAGGTGGCCAGCAGCAGCGGCTGTGCATCGCGCGGCTCCTGGCCGTGGAACCGGAGGTGGTGCTGATGGATGAGCCGACTTCAGCGCTCGACCCGGTTTCCACCATGAAGATCGAGGAACTGCTGCAGGAGTTGAAAAAGAACTACACCATCGTGATCGTAACCCACAACATGCAGCAGGCGGCACGGGTTTCGGACACCACGGCCTTTTTCCTGATGGGAGAACTGATCGAGTACGGGGAGACGGGCGTCATGTTCACCCGTCCCGTAGACAAGCGGACGGAGGATTATATCACCGGGCGGTTCGGTTAAAAAGCGGGTCTGTAGCCGGAAAAGGTTTTACGGGAGCGGTTTTTGTTGCTTTATACTTCTGTTTTTGCTAAACTTTAGTAAATCTCGGCGGATACCACCGATAAATAAGCTTGAGGAGTGGTTAGAGCGTGACGAGTCAGCGGGCGTCGTTCGAAAAGGAGCTGACGGAGTTACAGCATGATATCTTGCGCATGGGCAGTCTGGTCGAGGAAGCAGTCTTTAACGCCGTGCAGGCTTTGGTTACCAGGGACGAAGTGCTGGCGAAAAAAGTGGTCATTAACGACGACCAGATCGACGTTTTGTGCCGAGAAATTGAAAACAGGTGCGTCCGGCTGATTGCCACCCAGCAGCCGATCGCACGCGACCTGCGGATCATCATTACTGGGATTAAGATCATTTCCAACCTGGAACGGATGGGCGATCATGCGGTGGACATCGCACGTTACGCCTTGAATCTGATCATTTGCTACAGTTCCACTGTTGCCGATATGGCGCTGCAGGACATCTCCCAAATCGGAAAAATGGTGCAGCAGATGGTAAAAAACGGTCTGGACGCCTACGTTTATGATGATGTGACAAAGGCACGCGTGATGTCCAGTGAGGACGACCAGGTGGACCACCTGTACCGGAAGACCTTCAACGCCATCCTCGACCTGATGGAAAAGGAGCCGGAGAACACCCGGTGTTACGTTTACCTGCTTCTGGCGGCCCTGCGTCTGGAACGGGTGGCCGACCGGGCGACGAACATCGGGGAGGACGTGATCTACCTGGTCACGGGTGAGTGGGAAGAATTGAATTAAGGGCGGGGGATTGCAGGACTTACCAGTCCGGTGTCGAATATCTGACTGATGGAACAGGTCATAGGCAGAAATCTCCAGCGGGTCAGGGAAGAAATCGCTCGGGCCGCGCGGCGCGCCGGGCGGGACCCTGCAGAGATAAAGATAGTGGCTGTATCTAAGGGCGTGCCGGTAGCGGCGATACGTACGGCCCAGGCATTGGGGCTTACCGTTTTCGGAGAGAGCAGGGTCCAGGAGTTTGTGCGGAAATACCGGGAGATCGGCGACCAGGTGGAATGGCACTTTGTCGGTTGCCTCCAGCGAAACAAAGTGAAGTACCTATTGGGCCGGGTGCAGCTGATTCACAGCCTTGACCGCTGGAACCTGGCGGTAGAGCTTGACCGCCGGGGGGTGAAAAGGGGCGTCGTCTTTGATACGCTGGTCCAGGTGAATATCGCGCGTGAGCCGGGGAAACATGGCTTCTACGAGGAGGAGGTGCGGGATTTTCTGGCCGCGGCAGCCGGTTTGGCTGGCGTTCGGGTGCGGGGATTGATGACCCTGGCTCCCTATGTGGAGGACCCGGAAGAGGCGCGGCCGGTATTCAGGAGACTGCGGGAGTTGGCTGGGCGGTGCCGGGATGTTCCGGGAGTGACGATGGAGTTTCTTTCGATGGGGATGACCCAGGACTTTGCAGTGGCGGTCGAAGAGGGAGCAAACTTGGTGCGGATCGGTACGGCTATTTTCGGTTTCCGGAAATAAGGGGGCACAACAAAATGGGTAAGAGGATACTGGATAAAGTGCTTGGGTTCATCGGGTTTGAGGACGAACCGGAAGACGACCAGGTGACGGCGGATTCCCAGGACGCGCTCCTGCGGACGAGGAAGGGCGGCGCGGTGGTCAGCCTGCATACTCAGCGGCAGATGCGGGTAATGATAACTGAACCCCGCACCTTTGATGACGCTCAGGAAATCGCCGACCACCTCAAAAACCGCCGCCCGGTGGTGCTGAATCTGGAGCGGGTGGAAACGGACCTGGCGCGGCGGATCGTGGATTTCGTCAGCGGCGCGGTATACGCCCTCGGCGGCAGCATTCAGAAAGTGGGCGGAGGGATCTTCCTTTGCGCCCCGAGCAACGTGGATATCGCCAGTGAGGCCAAGGAAGGCGAGAAGAGCATTTTCCCCTGGATGCGCAGTTGAGCAGAGTGTCGCCGCCTGCCGGAACCTTGCGGTCAGGCCGGCGGCTTTTTTGTGGGATTGAGGTTTGGAAGAGGGGGCCTGCGGGGTGCCGCTCACCGGGTTGAAAATAGGTTTGATCGGCGGCGGGGCGATGGGTGGGGCGCTGGCCACCGGTCTGGTGAAAAGCGGGCGCGTTCCCGCTGGTGCGCTTCTGGTCAGCGACGTGAACGTCCGGTGCCTGCGAAACCTGGAGGAAACCCTTGGTATCCGGGCGTTTCAGGACAACGAGCCTGTGGCCGACGAGGCGGACGTGGTCATCCTGGCGGTGAAGCCGGACGTGGTGGTGCCGGTGCTGCAAAGTATCGGCTCCCTTTTACGTCCGGAGCAAACGCTTATTTCCATTGCCGCGGGGGTCCCGCTCGTCCGCCTGGAGAAGAACATCCCCGGACCGGTGCCTGTGGTGCGGGTGATGCCGAACACCCCCTGTCTGGTCGGTGCGGGAGCCAGTGCCTACGCCCTGGGGAGCAACGCCGGACCCCGGGACGCAGCGCGCGCGGAGGCCGTTTTTTCTTCCGTGGGGCGCGTGGTCGCAGTAAAGGAGGCGCTGCTGGACGCGGTTACGGGGTTAAGCGGCAGCGGCCCCGCATATATTTATCTGGTGATCGAGGCGCTGGCCGACGGCGGGGTAAGGATGGGACTGCCCCGGGACGTGGCGTTGGTCCTGGCCGCCCAAACCGTGCTGGGTGCGGCCAAGATGGTGCTCGAAACGGGGGAGCACCCGGCCCAGTTGAAGGACCGGGTGACCACGCCCGCAGGCACTACGGCAGCCGGGCTTTTCGTCCTGGAGGACCGCAGCGTGAGGGCAGCGCTGGCCGAAGCAATCAGAGCGGCGGCCGCCCGCTCGCGGGAGTTGAGTACAGGCGGAAACCCGTAAACGCGAGGCGGTCTTGGAGACGGTTTGGTTTTAAAACATTTGCGAAAGGCGCGGAGAAATGGATTTGCTGTTAATTCGTACGGTTGACATCGCTTTCCAGGTATACTCCTGGTTGATCATTGTGCGGGTGGTCCTTTCCTGGGTCAGGCACAATCCGTACCACCCGTTGATCAGGTTCATCTACGACGTGACCGAGCCTTACCTGCGGATCTTTCGCCGGTTTATTCCGCCGGTGGGGATGGTTGACCTTTCACCGATCGTTGCTTTTCTCGTGCTGGGAGTGCTTCAGGTACTGGTACACCGGGCGCTGGTGGCCTTGCTCGTAAACCTTTAACGGGGTGGTATCATGGTGACACCGCTTGACATCCAGCGGAAGGAGTTCCGGCGGGTTTTCCGCGGTTACGACGAGCAGGAAGTGGACGAGTTTCTGGACCGGATTGCGGTGGAGCTTGAGCGGCTCAGCCGGGAAAACGAGGAACTGCGTGCCTGCGGCCGGCCTGTTGACAGGCCGGGGGGTCTTAGCGTCCCTGTAGCCAGGCAACCCAGCGGGGGTTGGCCGGGCCCGGGAACGGCGGGCCTTGCCCTGGATGAGGTGAAGCTGAAGGTGGAGGCGCTCCGCCAGGAGGTTGAGCAGATTCTCGGTGCCGCGTCGGTGGAGGCGGCACAGCGGGTGGAGGAAATCCTCTTGCTCGCGGAAAACCGGCTGGGGGAACTGGTGACCCAGATCGAACACGAGGCCGAACGGGTGCTCGGCGAAGCGGAAAAGCGGCTGGAGCGGTTGATCACCGAGGCGGCGCACAAGTTCCGGTTCCTGGCCAGCGGCGAAACGGGGAGGAGCAGCCCCGCGCCCGGCAGGAATTTGGGTGCCCGGGGCCGGAACCGGAAGCTGTGACGGCGGCGGAGAATCCTGCAGGGCTCTTCCGGGAGGAGGAAGGCGGGGTCGTTTTCCGCGTCCGCGTGATCCCGCGGGCGGCGTCTACCGCCATCTCTGGCTCCGATGGCGGCGTGTTGCGGGTGCGTCTCACCGCCCCGCCGGTGGAGGGAAAGGCTAACCGGGCGCTTTTGAAGTACCTGAGCGGGATTTTCGGTGTGGCTGCAGGCCGGTTGGCCATCCTGCGCGGGGAGGCGGGTCGGGAAAAGGTGATCCGGGTAGAAGGCCTTACGGCGGCGGAGGCGGCCGGACGGCTGGAGCGGTTCCTCAGGGGTAAACATTGACACTAAGGGTGCAAATCATTATAATTCTGAACCAGGTTCGAATTCTGTAAAGATACATAAAGCGTTAAAGCCGGCGAACGGGAGAGTAGCGCGGACATCCGGCCGCGAGCGAGCCTGGGACGGTGGAAGCCAGGTGGCGGAGCCGCGTGAAGATCACCCGGGAGGCCCTGAAACGAACGGAAGTGAGAAGTGGGAAGTTAGAAGTGAGATTTCGAGGGGGGATTTGGCTGCACCAAATTTCAACCAAAAGATCTCACCTCCAACCTCTTCTTCCCACCTCCCATTAGTTTCAGGCGGTTGCTGCCGTTACCAGCGAAGAGTATCCCGGCATTCAACTCTGCCTTAGTGTAGCGGTTGGAAAGTACTTTCCAAGAAGGCTCTCGTTTAGGCAGGAGTCACGCGCCTGCCGCCCCTGAGTTGAGTGCCGGGGGATTAGGGTGGTACCACGGGAAGACCTCTCGTCCCTTAGGGCGGGAGGTTTTTTAATACAGGGGACAGACGATCACAAAAGTCCTGAGACCGTTAAAAAAAGGATCTGGTGCTCAATCAACATCGAAGAACACAGGATACTCTAACACCTGTTCGCTTGGTATGCTACAGAGTTGCGGGCTGACGCGGCAATGCGTTGCTTATCGCCGCGCCTACCGAAAGAAGTACTATTTTTGGAGGGGAAAGATGGATTGGAGTAAGACGTTAAACCTGCCGAAGACGGAGTTTCCCATGCGGGCCAACTTGCCCCGGCGGGAACCGGAGATCCTGAAATTCTGGGAGAAAATCGATCTTTACCGCCTCGTGCAGCAAAAGACCGCCGGAAGGCCGAAGTTCATCCTGCACGACGGTCCGCCTTACGCCAACGGCCACATCCACCTGGGGCACGTCCTCAACAAGGTGCTGAAGGATATCGTGGTCAAGTACCACTCGATGACGGGTTTCGACGCGCCTTATGTTCCCGGCTGGGACACACACGGGCTGCCCATCGAGCAGCAGGCGATCAAAACCCTGGGGATTGACCCCCACGCGGTGCACCCCGTAGAGTTCCGGCGTCGCTGCAAGGAGTATGCCCTGAAGTTTGTTGACATTCAGCGGGAGGAGTTCAAGCGCCTCGGGGTGCGCGGCGATTGGGCGAATCCTTACCTCACGCTGATGCCGGAGTACGAGGCCCGACAGATTGAAGTTTTCGGGGCGATGGCCAGGAAGGGTTACATCTACAAGGGGCTGCGGCCGGTTTACTGGTGCGCGGGGTGTGAGACGGCGCTGGCCGAGGCGGAGGTGGAGTACGCGGAGCAGGAGTCCCCGTCAATCTACGTCCGGCTGAGGGTGACCGACGGAAAGGGTTTGTTGCCATCCGACACCTACTTCGTGATCTGGACCACCACGCCGTGGACGCTCCCCGCCAACGTATCCGTCTGCCTGCACCCGGATTTTGTCTACGCGGTAGTGCGGACCGGTGACGCGCGGTACGTGGTGGCGCGCGAACTTCTGGAAGATTTCCTCAAGGTGCTGGGAGAAAAAGACAGCGTGATGGAGGCGGAGTATCGGGGGCGGGAACTCGAGGGCGTACGCCTGCAGCACCCCTTCTTTGAGCGGGAATCGCTGGTGGTTCTCGACGACTACGTGACCTTGGAACAAGGGACCGGTTGCGTACACAACGCACCCGGGCACGGCGAGGAGGATTTCATCACCGCCAAAAAATACGGCCTGCCGGTGGTTTCCCCGATTGACGGCCGCGGGGTCTTTACCGCCGAAGGAGGTCCGTTTGCGGGGCTGTTTTACCGCGAGGCGAACACCCCAATCGTGGAGGAGCTCGCGCGCCGGGGCGCGCTTTTGAGCAAGGGGCGGATCAGACACCAATACCCCCACTGCTGGCGCTGCAAGAATCCTGTCTTTTACCGGGCGACCGAGCAGTGGTTCGCCTCGATTGACGACTTCAGGGAAGCGATACTTAAAGCGATCCGCAGGGTCAGGTGGGTTCCGGCCTGGGGTGAGGAGCGGATTTACAACATGGTGGCGGCTCGGGGCGACTGGTGCATTTCCCGCCAGCGTTTCTGGGGGGTCCCGCTGCCGATTTTCTACTGCACGGAGTGCGGCAGGGAGATCATCACCGACACGACGATTGAGCACCTGAAGGGGCTTTTCCGGCAGCATGGCTCCGACATCTGGTACAGCGCCCCGCTGGAGGAGCTGCTTCCGGCGGGACTGGTATGCCCTTTCTGCGGCGGTGCTTCGTTTTCGAAAGAAGACGATACAATGGACGTCTGGTTCGACTCGGGTTCCAGCCACTGGGCGGTCCTGCGCCAGCCTTCGCCGTGGTCGGAACAGGAGTGGCCGGCCGACCTTTATCTCGAGGGTAGCGACCAGCACCGTGGCTGGTTCAACTCTTCCATTTCCACCGCGGTTGCGGTTACGGGCGACCCGCCTTACCGGGCGGTGCTTACCCACGGTTTCGTGGTGGACGAACAGGGGCGGAAGATGTCCAAGTCGCTTGGGAACGTGGTTGACCCGGCCCAGGTCATCGAGCAACTGGGCGCGGATATCCTGCGCCTCTGGGTCTGCTCGGCGGACTACCGGGGCGACCTGGCGGCTTCGGACAATATCTTGAAGCAGATCATCGAGGCGTACCGGAAGATCCGCAACACCTTCCGCTTTCTGTTGGGGAATCTTTACGACTTTCAGCCGGAGGCCGCCCTGCCCAACGGGGAGCTTTTCGAGATTGACCGCTTCGCCCTCCTGCGGCTGGAGCAGCTCAAGCGCCGGGTGTTGAAGGCCTACCGGGAGTACGAGTTCCATGTGGTGCACCACGCGATCTACTCTTTTTGTGTTCTGGACCTGAGCGCCTTTTACCTGAACGTGCTCAAGGACCGGCTCTACTGTGAGCTTCCGGCGTCGCGGGAGCGCCGCGCGGCCCAGACCGTCCTGTACCGGCTCACCGATACCCTTTTGCGCTTGCTGACGCCGGTTCTCGCGTACACTTCGGAGGAGATCTGGCGCCACGTGCCGGCGGCAGGAGAAAAAGCGGTGTCCGTGCAGTTGCTCGACATGCCGCCGCTGGAGGACGAGTACCTTGATCCGGCGCTGGAAGCACGCTGGGAACGGCTGCTCCGGGTGCGGGGCGCCCTTTTGGATGCTTTGGAGCAGGCGCGGCAGGAGAAGGTCATCGGGGATTCCCTGGAGGCGGCGGTGACGCTTTACGCTTCCGGAGAGACGCGCGAGTTTTTGGAGGCTAACCGGGACGAGCTTCGGACGATCAGCATTGTTTCCCGCCTGGAGGTGGCGCCTCCGGACGCGCCCGTCCCGGCCGGGGCCCGAACCAACGGGGGCCTGGCGGTGGTCGTGAAGCGGGCGCCCGGCGAAAAATGCGCGCGCTGCTGGACTTACAGCGAAACGGTGGGGCGGGACGCCGGCTACGCCGAACTTTGTGCGCGCTGCGCCGGCGCGGTCCGGGCGCTGGCCTCGGGGTAGAGGTAACGGTAAATCCGGTAGGTCCAGATGGTCTTGCGAACGAACTGCCTGGTTTCCGGGAAAGGCACCTGGTCCAGGTCAATGGCCCGGCCGGTCCACGTCTGTTCCTCAAGCCATTTCTTCACGTTGGTCCGGCCGCCGTTGTAGGCGGCAAGGGCGAGCAGCGTGTCGCCGAACTCCTGCCGGAGGTGGGTCAGGTACCAGGTGCCGAAGCGGATGTTGGCCTCCGGGTCGAAGAGAAGGGCGGTATTGAAGGGTTCGCCCCGTTTTGCGGCAACCCACCGGGCGGTTTCCGGCATCAGTTGCATCAATCCCACCGCGCCGCGCGGTGAAACGGCTCCGGGGTTGAAGTTGCTTTCCACCTTGATGATCGCTGTTACGAGCAGCGGGTCGAGACCGTTCTCCCGCGCATGGCGGGTCACGGTCTCGTGGTATTTCAGCGGGTAAAAATGCTTTCCGATCTGCTTAATGTTCATAAAGACCGGCGCGACCGCGAGAAGCAGCGCCAGCAGGAGGAGGTTCCGGCTTTTAATCACTTTTCTTTTTCACCCTGAGCGGCGAGTACCTGTTTGTAAAAGTATTCAACCTGGTTGCGGGTATGCTGGAAACCGGCGCTGTTGTCAATCACGCGGTTGGCCCGCCGCATCTTTTCCGCCTGCGGCATTTGGGCTGCGATCATCGCCTGCGCCTGCTCGGGGGGGATCCGGTCCCGGGCTACGAGCCGCCGGACAACTGCTTCGGGTTCCGCGATGACCACCCAGACCTCGTCAAACAGGCGCTCGAGACCGGTTTCAAAAAGCAGCGGCGCTTCGACGACGACCACCCGCGGCGGCACGGGGCGCCGGCGGAGTTCCGCCAGCCGCTTTTCGATGGCGGCGATGATGGGGGGGTGGGTGATCTCGTCCAGCTTTTTCCTGGCCCCCTCGTCGCTGAAAATCAGCCGGCGCAGCCTGGCCCGGTCGAGTATGCCGCCCGGCAGAATGAAGTCCGGTCCGAAAGCGGCGGCGATTTTCTTCAACAAGGGTTCTCCCGGCGCGGTCAACTGTCTGGCGATTTCGTCGGCTTCGATGACTTCCGCGCCGAGCATCTTCAGGTGCCGGGCCACGCTTGTTTTCCCTGTGCCGGCGCTGCCGGTAAGCCCGATAACCTTCATCATTCTTACCTCCAACCTCTGGCGAAGTTCAACGTTTGATTACACCTCTTTCTTCTGAATTCTGGCTTCTGGCTTCTGAATTCTGACCCTCACCACCTGGCATCCCGGGCAAAAATAGGTTCCCCGGCCCCCGAATTTAATTTTTTCCACCCGCGTGCCGCACCTGGGACAGGGCTGGCCTGCGCGGTGGTGCACCCGGAGAAAGTTCTGGTGGGTTCCCATGCGGCCCTCGCCGTCCACGTAGTTCTGGATACTGGTGCCGCGGTGCGCGACCCCGTCGGCGAGTACAGCTTTGATCGCCCGGTAAAGTCTCTTTACTTCGGCGGCGCTCAGTTCCGCGCCGCGGCGGGCAGGGTGGAGTCCCGCCTGGAAAAGGATCTCGTCGGCGTAAATGTTTCCGATGCCGGCGACCACTTCCTGGTCGAGCAGCAGCAGTTTCAGGCGGCGCCGGGAGTTTCGGAGCAGCCCTGCCAGATAGGCCTCGCTGAACGCGGCGGAGAAGGGTTCCGGGCCGAGCTTTGTGAGTTCCGGCATTCGGCCGGCTTCCGCTGCAGGCAGCAGCCACACCCGGCCGAACTGGCGGAGGTCGGTCAGGCGCAGCCGCCCCCGGTCGAGGTGCAGGACCAGGTGGGTGTGGCGGGGCAGCGGCGCCGCTTCTTCTTCGTATACCAACTGTCCGCTCATCCGGAGGTGGATGACCAGGGTGTGCCCGTCATTCAGCTCCAGGAGCAGGTATTTCCCGCGGCGCGAAACGCCGGTAATCTTCCGCCCGCGGACCCTGCCGGCAAAAGCGGCGGGGGCGGGTTCCCTGACCACCTTTTCAAGACGGACCTCGGCGTCACGGATGGTGCGGCCGGGAATTATTGCGGCCAGTTGCCTGCTGATGGTTTCCACCTCGGGGAGCTCCGGCAAGGGACTACACCTCGATCTTTTGGACGTCGTGCCAGTTGGGTCCTGCTTTGAGGGAAACGGTCACCGGGACGTTAAGAGGGAGCGCCTGCTCCATTTTTTCTTTGATCATGGACGCGGTCGTGCGGAGTTCCTCCCGGGGCGCGTCGAAAAGCAGTTCGTCGTGGACCTGAAGCACCATCAGGGTTTTATGCCCGCGGGTTGAAAGTTCGCGGTGGATCTCCACCATCGCCTTCTTGATCAGGTCCGCGGCGCTTCCCTGAATGATAGTGTTTACCGCGAGGCGTTCCCCTAACTGCCGCTGGACCCGGTTCGGACTCAGGAGTTCCGGGACGTAACGGCGGCGGTTCAGGAGCGTGGTCACAAACCCCTTTTCCCGCGCCTCCCGGATGGCCTTTTCGATGAATGTCCTGACTCCCGGGTAGCGGGCGAAGTAGTTTTCGATGTAGCGGCGTGCCTCACGGGGTTCAATCTTCAGTTCCTGCGCCAGGCCGTAGTCGCTCATGCCGTAAATGATGCCGAAGTTCACCACCTTGGCGCGTGAGCGCATCTCCGGTGTCACTTCCCCGGGTGCTACGCCGAACACCTCGGCGGCTGTCCGGGTGTGAATGTCCTCGCCGGAGGTGAAGGCGCGGACCAGCACCGGGTCTTGCGAGAGGTGCGCCAGGATCCGGAGCTCGATCTGGGAGTAGTCTGCGGTAAGGATGACGTTCTCCGGGCTTCCGGCGACGAAAGCGCGGCGGATCCTGCGCCCCAAAGGGTCGCGAATCGGAATGTTCTGCAGGTTTGGCTCCGCTGAAGAGAGGCGCCCCGTGGCGGTCACCGCCTGGTAGAAGGTGGTGTGCAGACGCCCGGTGGCCGGGTTGATAAGCGATAGAAGCGCGTCGGCATAGGTCGTTTTGAACTTTGCTAATTGGCGGTAGAGCAAAACTTTGGCCACCAGTGCGTGGTCGCTCAACTGCTCCAGGACGGAGGCGTCCGTGGAGTAGCCGGATTTGGTTTTTTTCAGCGGCTTGAGCCCCATCTTTTCGAAGAGAATCCTGCCGAACTGTCGGGGGGAGTTGATGTTGAATTCTTCGCCGGCAAGCCGGAAGATTTCCTGGGCCGCGGTTTCGATCTGCGCTCCGAGTTCCGCCGAAAGGGCCGCCAGTTCCTTCCGGTCCACCGCGATCCCGGCGCTTTCCATCGCCTGCAGCACCGCGGCCAGGGGCAGCTCCACTTCCCGGAAGAGGTATTCCTGTTCCTGGAGCCGCAGCTTGGCTTCGAGAACCGGCGTGAGCAGGAAAGCGGCCAGGGCCTGTTCGGCCGGGCCGGTTTGCTCTTCGGGCAGGAAGATGCCCCGGTGCTCAAAAAGCACGTCGCCGATGGTGTTGGCTGCGCCCGGGTTGAGCAGGTAGGCCGCCAGCATCGTATCGAAGGAGAATTTCTCCGGTCCGAGCCCATGCGGAATTGAAAGGTGCAGGATCCGCTTGACGTCGTGGGCCAAAAGCCGGGGTTCCGCAAGGGAAGCGATCCCCCGCAGCAAAGCCGCCGCGTTTTCGGGGCCCTCGGCTAAAAAGACGGTCTGCACTCCGGCGCAAACGGCGCAGGCCGTGGGACGTTGGCCGGCTGCGGCGAGGGACAGGGCTGCGGTGCCGGCGCGGCCCAGATCGGCGACGACTCTGTCCACCGCCTCCGGCGGCACGGCAATCCTTTCGACCGGCGGCAGCGTGGTTTCCTGTGTTTTCGGCTCGGCGGGATGCGGCGCGAGCCCGTTCAGTTTCTTGATGAGCGAGCGAAACTCCAGCTTCTGGAAAACCTTGTGCACGGCGGCCAGGTCCGGTCCGGGCCAGGAAAGGTTCGCGACATCCAGGGAAAGGGGCACCGTCCGCTCGATGTCGGCCAGACGCTTGGAGCGAAGGGCCTGCTCGCGGTAAGCGAAGAGCTTCTGGCGGACACCGGCCGGCAGTTCCGCGGCGTGGTCCAGGAGCTCTTCCAGACTGGGATGCTTCTGCAGCAGCGCGGCGGCGGTTTTCGGGCCGATGCCGGGAATGCCGGGAATGTTATCAGAGGCGTCGCCGGCCATGCTCTTTAGGTCCGGCAGCTGGCGGGGGGCGACGCCGAAGCGTTCGCGGACCGCTTTTTCGTCGTAGCGGACGATTTCGCTGATCCCCCTGCGGGTTGCCAGGACGGAGGTTTTCGGGGAGACCAGTTGCAGCGTGTCCAGGTCGCCGGTCACCACCAAGCAGGAAAAGCCTGCCGCTTCAGCCTGATCGGCGATTGTTCCGATGATGTCATCGGCCTCAAAGCCCTCCATTTCGATCACCGGAATTCGCAAGGCGTCCAGAACCGCTTTAACAAGCGGAAACTGCGGCCGCAGATCCTCGGGGGTTTCCGGCCGGTGGGCCTTGTAGGACGCCTCGATGTCGTGGCGGAAGGTCATCTTGCCCTTGTCGAAGGCGGCCACCACGACGTCCGGCTGCGTTTCTTTCAACAGCTTCAGCAGCATGCTGGTGAAGCCGTAGACGGCGTTGGTAGGAATGCCGTCCCTGGTGCTAAGCACCGGGATGGCATGGAAGGCCCGGTGTACCAGGCTGTTTCCGTCTATCAGGAGCATCTTTCGCAAACATTCCACCGCCAACGGACGACCAATTTACGGGGGTAGTATTTCACCGGAAACCCTAAAATACCTTCCTCCCAAGCGACATTTCTATAAACCCTTTCGTCCTGCGCCACCCGGAGATGGCCGGCGTGTTTTTTCCCGGAGCGGAAAAGTTAACATGTCAGGGTGCAGGAAAAATAAATCGGACGGGGAATATTAATTAAGCGTCTCCAAATGGAGCGCAGCCGGGTAAATATAAATAGGCGGGTAAATATAAAGGCGAGGACAATAACATCCGGCACCGGGCCTGCAATAACGGCGGGCGCCGGTGTGAGTTGCAAGGAGGTTTCTGAAACCATCGCTACGTCTCTCTTTCAACCGTGTTCTTGCGGCAGCGGCCTCAACTTCGGCGACTGTTGCGCCAAAAAGGTCGTGACGCTGGAACAGTTGCGCTGGCGGACCACGGCGCGCGAGCTCAAACGCAAGCTGGGCTTCTTCGCCCAGCAGCCGGTGTTTACCGAAGCGGCGATCTGGGCCCAACACCTTTATTTGAGCGGCATCGCGGGGAGTCTTTTTACCCTCGACAGCAACTTTGTCGGCGAGCGGTGTTTCGAGTGGTTCATTTTTGATTTTCCGGTCACCGGGAAGGAAACGATTATCGAACTTTTCCGGAAGACTGCGGCCTCCGAGTTGAACGACCAGGAAACCGCCCTTTTAAAGCGGTGGAGCAAGGCTCCGAACGCCTTTTACGAGGTAAAGGCCGTGGGCAAGCAGGCGGTCCTGGTGGAAGATATTTTGACCGCAGACCGCTTCTGCGTGCGGGGTTTTGAAAACGTCAAAGACGTGGTTTCCGGCGGGATTCTGTACCTCCGGCTCCTCTGGGTGGGCGGGGAGTTCGAGTTTTCCACTACGGGCCTCTTGCTACCGCACGAGGCCAAAGAAACGATTCTGTCGTGGCTGAAAGAGGATTACGCCGTTTTCAAACGGCTGGTCGGGCGGAAAAGGGCAAACTGGCCCTCATATCTCCGCCGGCGGGCGCACCGGATCGCAGCCTGGGTCGCCTGTTTGGGGTCGAGCTCCCAGGACGGCTGCGTCGAGTTCGAGAACGTTTGGGGCGAACGCCTGGACCATCTGCTTTTCCTCCTGGAAGAAAAGATCCTCGAGGAGCTTGTGCGCGACTGCATCAGACGGGAGCGGTGGAAGGAGCTCTTTGGGGAAATCATCCGGGAGGCGGAGGAAGGAAAAAAATCCGGCAAGGACAAGGAAAAGAAAAATGGAAGCGCGGA
The DNA here is from genome assembly GCA_040758635.1 of Bacillota bacterium. Lineage (GTDB taxonomy): Bacteria > Bacillota > Desulfotomaculia > Desulfotomaculales > Ammonificaceae > Yes71-27. The sequence goes on from JBFLVI010000020.1 coordinate 28,498, forward strand.
AGGCTTTGCCTGGCCGCGGCCCGAGTACGCCGAAGTGGCGCGCCTGGTGGTCAAGGACCTGAAAAAGCGCGGGCGGGTGAAGGAAGTAAACAAAGCCCTCCGGTTGTGGTATAAGTTCTGTGTCGCCCGGGGTCCGGTGATCAGGAAGGTTGCGGCCTGGGCGGCGGCAGTGGTGTACACGGTGGCGCGGATAGAGGGGGACCGGGTGAACCAGCAGCGGTTGGCGGCGGAATACGGCGTTTCAGTGTCGGCGGTATCGGTGAACCACCGCCTGTTGTGTCGTTCGCTCGGCCTGTTTTAAGAGTTGCATCAGCAACCCCTGAAAAGGGGTTTTTTTTATGGGGCACCTGGCGTAAGATGTGGGGGGGAGAATGAAGCCGGATGCTGGAGAAGGTTATTAAGGCGGTCACCGAGTACGTTGCCGCTCTGGGCTACTGGGGCATCGCCATCGGCATGGCCATCGAAAGCTGCAACATCCCGCTGCCCAGTGAGGTTATCCTTCCTTTCGGCGGGTTTCTGGCCGCCCAGGGGAAGCTGAACTTCTTCCTGGCCGCCCTGGCGGGGAATGTGGGGGGGACGGTCGGTTCGATCGTCTCCTATTATCTCGGTTTCAAAGGCGGGCGCCCTCTTCTCGAGCGCTACGGCCGCTACTTCTGGATTTCGCAGCGGGAACTGGCGCTTGCCGACCGCTGGTTTGCCCGCTGGGGGGAGGCCACGGTCTTCTTTACCCGGTTGCTGCCGGTAATCCGGACGTTTATTTCCTTTCCGGCCGGCGTTGCCCGGATGAATTTTAAGCGGTTCGTCGTTTACACCTTCTTCGGTTCGCTGCCGTGGAGTTTCTTTCTCACCTACCTGGGTTTCAAATTAGGTCAGCATTGGGGCGTCCTGCAGGAGTGGTTTCACCGCTTTGACGTCGCGATCCTCCTGTTCCTCGGCATCCTGGTTCTGGTTTTCTGGTGGCGCCGCAGATGACGGAGGGTGCCGGCCGCGCCGCTGCTGTGAACCGGTGAAGTCGCAGCGGTTCACGGGGCGCCTGGGTTGGCTTGCAAGTACCTTCGTGCTTTAAGAATTACCCGTCCCCGGATAAAGGGTGGGGGCGGGTTCTGCTTTTTCAGAGCCGGTGTGATGCTTCTTCCAGCTCTACCCTGGTATGCTGGGTATCCGGCAAGAGATACTAAGAACAAACCGGAGCAAGGAGGGGGAATGTGCGCAGAAAGATTCTTTTCAGCATCGTTGCCTTAATGTTTGCAGTTGGTCTCTTCTGGGCGGGAGGGTGCACCACCCCCCAGCGAAAACCGACGCCGCCGGCGTCACCGACACAACCGGCGCCGGAACCAGCGCGCAAACCGCTGCCCACCGACCCGCGGGAGCTCAGCCGCCTGGCCAGCCGGCTGGCTGGAGAAGCGGCCGAGGTGCCGGGGGTGAACAAGGCCACAGTAGTTATTGGAGGAAGTACGGCCTACGTGGGTATTAACCTGAACGCGGACGTGGAGCGAGGGGAAACGACACGGATTCAGCAGCGGGTGGCCGACCGGGTTAAGAAAACCGAACCGCGGCTTAAACGGGTGATGGTCACGACGGACGCGGATACCTTTACGCGGATTAAGCGCGTTCAGGACGGAATCGCCAAGGGGAAACCGGTCTCCGCGTTCACGCGGGAGATCCAGGAAATAAACCGGCGGATGACCCCGGCGACGCGCTGAAGTTACCCGGCACTCAACCCTCGCCAAACAGCCGGGATCCAACATACTACTCCTTGTGTACGGGTTGGGTGCCGGGTTGTATATTTTGTCGGACGCGCCAGACTCAGTCCAGGACTCCGGGGCCGTAACGGAGCAACTCTGAAACCGTCACCATTTTGTAACCTTGCTGGCGCAGGCCGGCAATAACCTCCGGCAGCGCCTTGTCCGTCTGCCGACAACTGTCGCTGGCATGCAGCAGGACGATGGTTCCCGGGCGCACTAACTTCAATACCCGCCGGACAATCGTTACCACACCGGGATTCTTCCAGTCCAGGGAGTCTACATCCCACTGGATTACCGTGTAACCCAGTTCTTGAGCGGCCTTTACCACCTTTTCATCCCAGTCACCGTTGGGGGTGCGGATTAAGCGCGGTTCCTTCCCGGTAACGTTGAAAATGATCTGGTGGGCGGTGGCGATCTCTTCCTTAATCTTTTCTTTGGGAAGCTGGCTCAGGTTAATGTGCCGGTACCCGTGGCTGCCGATTTCGTGCCCGTCGGCGGCGATCCGCTTGGCGATTTCGGGGTATTTTCTGACCCACGGGCCGGAGAGGAAAAAGGTGCACCGGAGATTCTCCTTTTTCAAGATGTCCAACACGGGGCCCGGTGTTCTGGTCCCCCAACTGATGTCAAAGGACAGGGCGACCACCTTTTCGTCGGTCTTGACGCGGTAGACTATCGGCGCGCTCTGCGCCGCGGTGGGAAAAGCAAAGGGCTGGCGCAGAACCGCGAAGGCGAAGAGTCCTGCCGTGACTGCGAAACAAAGTGCAAGGAGAAGGGACTGTTTTAAAACCCGGAAATTTAAATAGATTACCCTCATTTTTCCTCCTTGGATAATGGCATAAATTCCGGTTGTTACCGGTTGCCGGCCTGTTTCGGCCCGGCATAAAACGGCCGCAACCATGGCGTGCCCTCTTTTCCTTAAAAAGCTATTGCGCTGGGTTTCTAATTATGCTTTGCGGGAGCAAAAATAGAGCTTAGGATAAAGAGAATCCAAAGGGGATACGCGATGCGGCTTGGACTCAGACGGCTTTTCTTTCTGTGGATCTTTGTTTTTCTTCTGGTCTGGCCGGTTGAGGCGTGGGGGCAGCCGAAAGTCACGGCAGACGCCGCGGCTTTGATGGATGCCGACACCGGCGTATTGTTTTATGCCAAAAACGGTACGCAGCGGCGTGAACCAGCGAGCCTCACCAAAATTATGACCTGCATCCTGGCTATGGAACTCGCTGACCCCGGCGAAGAGGTGACGGTGAGCCGGCGGGCGGCCAGGGTCTGGGTCGGCTCCGACATCGACCTCCGGACGGGCGAGCGGATCAAGTTAGGGGAGTTATTGAAGGCAGCCCTAATCTGCTCCGCCAACGACGCCACCGTGGCGGTTGCAGAGGGAGTGGCGGGTGACCACGACACGTTTGTCCGCTGGATGAACGCCAGGGCGGTTTTGCTCGGGATGCGGAAAACGAACTTCGTCAACACCAACGGATACTCGCACCCGAGCCATTACAGCACCGCCGCGGACCTGGCCGTTTTGACCCGCTATGCCCTGCGGAACCCCTATTTCGCGTCCCTGGTTCGAACCCGGGAGTCAACCATTCACTGGGTGGAGCCCCCGCGGAAGCTGCGGGTCAGGAACACCAACCGGTTGCTCCACGGCGGCTTTCCCGGGCTGACGGGGGTCAAGACCGGGACCACGGACAAGGCGGGGCAGTGCCTGATTGCCTCCGCGTCCCTGGAGGGGCGGAACCTGATCGCGGTGGTCTTGCACAGCGACGGCCGCTACTGGGACGCTAAAAGGCTGCTTGCGTGGGGGATGGAGGCGGCGGAAAAACTCCCCGCCTGCAACCGCGGCGAGTATTACACCCGCCTGCGGGTGCACGGCGGCCGATTGCCCGACGTCCCGCTGGTGGCCGACCGGGCGGTAACCGTATCTTTGCCGCGCGAGCAGAAAGATCTGCTGCAAAAAGAGGTGCGGCTCTTCCCGGCGCCGGCGGCGCCCGTGGAGCTCGGCCAACGCCTGGGGGAAGTTATTTTTCGGTGGCAAGACCAGGAACTGGGCCGTGCGGCCCTGGTCGCCGGCCGAAAGGTCGAAGAACGCCCCTGGTACTGGTCCTGGCGGCGCATCCCCTTTTAAAACTTTTAAGAAATTTAAAAGAAAAATTACCTGTCCCGGCAGGATTTAATCGGGCATGTGTCGAAAACTCCCGCAAATACCCGAAATTTTAAGGGGGGACGGTGGAGTTATGGCAATGTGCGAGTTTTACGAGAAGTGCCCGATTTACGCCAAGTTTAAAACCGACTTGCTGAAGAACATTTACATTAACAACTACTGCTCCGGGGATTTTGCCAGTTGCCAGCGTTACCAGATCCGCAAGAAAACAGGAAAACCTGCACCCGAAGATCTGCTGCCGGACGGCAAGACACTCAGCAAATTTCATAAATAGCGGTTCTGACGACCGGTATATTAATTAATATACCAACCGAAGCTTTTGGTGTACTGTAACGAGTAATTGCGGCCGCTTGACAAAGCGCCTGCTTTGGGAGATAATAAGATTCACAGAGGCGTTTAACGACCTAAAAACCGGGCGGATAGTTCAGTGGGAGAACGTCTGCTTGACGCGCAGAAGGTCGTAGGTTCAATTCCTACTCCGCCCACCATAGAGCGATAAGGCTTCCGGGAATCGGGAGCCTTTCATTTTGCCCGTTTACAGCTACAGTTACAGCTACCGCACCCCAAAAGGCACTCAAACCCGCTTGCCGCAAGGCTTTCAGGACACCCTTTTAAGCGCCGCACCGCGGAACTCTCCTCTGTCCGGCAGAAAATTCGACAGAAACCGGGAGAAAAAAATCTAAAACTTAGCAACTACGCGATAAACGCAGTTTTTCGTCTTATTTGTGCCGATATTGGGGTTGGCATAGTACGGAAGGAATTAGAACTTTGGTTGACAGAAAAAGAACGTGGTGGTAGGATTGGGGGGAAAAAGCAAAAGGGCACCGGCGGCTGCCACCCGCTCGCTGCCCCAAAAGTAAAGACGCGCAAACAGAAAACTTTAGTTTTTTGTAACACCCCCTTGGGGTTGCGTCTATACTTTTTATATTATACCATAGTCTCCACTGTCAAGTTTTTTGAAAAATTTTTTCGCGCAGGAAAGAATTCAACGCGGGCGGGTGGCTTTAAAGTTGCTCGCCCGCTTGCTTTTTAAAACAAATAAAGGAGGAACGGCGTTATGCAGTTTCACGAACTACCAGAGGTCCTGAGCCCAAAGGACGTATTGAACTTCTTTCGCGCACAAGGAAAGCGGGGGCACCGAAAGCCTGGAAAAAACGCGGTTTACAATTTGTTCCGCAATCCAAATTTCCCCGCTGTGCAAGTAGGCAAACGGCGCTTCATCTCGCGCGAGGCGTTCCACCGTTGGTTCAACAATGAAGCAAAGTAAACGAGGTGCTGCTATGATAACGCTCGACGATATTCTCTCCCGCGTCCGCGAGCCCAAACCCGACGGCAAGGGGAGTTATATGGCCTTCTGCCCCTGCCATCCTGACGGGACGAAACAAGGCCCTGGCCATCCTCGCCGGAGCCTGCGGATCACTCCTAAAGACGATAAGGTTTTGCTTTACTGCTTCGCCGGCTGCCGGTATGAGGACATTATCGCTGCCCTTGGCCTGGCAAGAGAGCGCAAACAAAACCACCAGGAGCCGGAAGCCGTTTACCGGTACACTGATGAGAGCGGCAAGCTCCTTTTTGAGGTCTGCCGCTTCCCCGGCAAGCGGTTTGTGCAGCGGCGCCCCGACGGGGCAGGCGGCTGGAAATGGAACTTGGAAGGCGTCCGGCGGGTGCTTTATCGGTTGCCGGAGGTCCTGGCGGCGGTGCACGAAGACCGGACGGTTTTTGTGGTGGAGGGCGAGAAGGACGCGGACCGGCTGGCGGCTATCGGCTTAACGGCAACCACCTGCCCCGGCGGCGCGGGTAAATGGCGGCGGGAATACTCCGAGGCTTTGCGCGGCGCGGACGTGGTGATCCTGCCGGATAGCGACGAGCCCGGGCGCAAACACGCGGAGCAGGTGGCAAAGTCCCTGCGCGGGGTAGCGGCGAGCGTCAAGGTGCTGGAACTGCCCGGCCTGCCGGAAAAGGGAGACGTTTCCGACTGGCTGGCTGGCGGCGGCACGGCGGAAGAACTGCTACGGCTGGCGGCTGAGGCCCCAGAGTGGAGGGAGTCGGATGGGGAACCGGATAAGGTGATTCCCGGGACATGCTATTTGATAAACCGCGGCTGCTTTTGTTGGAGGAAGGATACTAAAGAAGGCCCAGTGACGGTTCCTTTGTGTAATTTTATGGCACGGGTGATCCGGGATGTATCCAGAGACGACGGCGCGGAAATAACCCGGATATTCGAGATTACCGGTCAACTGGCGAGTGGGAAAACGTTGCCGGTGATCCCGGTCCCGGCTGAGCGGTTCTTCTCAATGTCCTGGGTGGCGCAATGGGGCATTGATGCGGTCATTTCCGCTGGAATGGGCGCGAAGGATCGGCTACGCGAAGCGATTCAATTAGCAAGCAAGGGCGCGAAGCAGGAGCGGGTTTACACCCATATCGGTTGGCGTAAAATCGGTGACAATTGGGTTTACCTCCACGCGGGCGGCGCTGTGGGTGCCGATGGCGTTCTGGTGGAGCCGGAATCCGACGCCCTGAAGCGGTATACACTACCGGCTGACGGAAGTGTTGAAGCAGGCTTGCAGGCAGGCCTGCGGCTGTTAGAGATCGCGCCCCCGGAGATGATCCTGCCCCTGTGGGCGGCGGTGTGGCGGGCGCCGACCGCCTGCCTGGTGTATCCCACGCTGACCCTTTTCCCTTACGGCCAGACCGGGAGCTATAAGAGCACAATCGCGGCACTGGTGCTGTCGCACTTCGGCGGACCTTTTAACAAGGACAGCCTGCCGGCGGACTGGATCGCTTCTGAAAATAGTCTGGAAAAGCTCTGTTTCCTCTGCCGGGATGCGCTACTGGTGATTGACGATTTCGCGCCCGAAAACAACCGGCACGAGGCGGCGAAAACGGAAAAGAAGATCAACCGCATTATCGGCCAGATCGGAAACCGTTCGGCGCGGAGCAGGATGAAATCGGACCTGAGCCTGCGCCACGACTTCACGCCAAATTGTCTGTTAATGGTTACGGGGGAACAACTACCGCTGGAGATTCAATCGCGGGCGGCCCGGATTCTGCCGATCCCCTTCGACAAAGAGAAGATTGACCTTCAAAAGCTGACGGCTTCGCAAGCCGAGGCCCACCTCTTGGCGCAGGGGATGCGCGGATACCTGGAGTGGCTTGCGCCACAAATGGACGGGCTGGCAAAGACGCTGCCGCGCCGGTTTGAAGAGCTGCGGGCGAAGGCTGCCGTTGACGGCCACGCCCGGCTCTCGGAGGCGGTGGCGCACCTGCAATTAGGGATGGAATTAGGGCTGCGGTTTGCGGTAGAGGCTGGCGTCCTGAGCGAAGCGGAAGCGAAAGAAAAAGAGGCGCGGTGCTGGGAAACGCTGCTGCACCTGGCGCGGGAGCACGGAAAGCTTTTGGAAGAAGAAAGGCCCGTAGTGAAATTTCTGCATACTCTGGACGCTATTTTCACGACTGGGCACGGCCACCTTCGCCACCGGGTGACAGGGGAGAAAGGCGAATTCGGCAGCGATGGGGCTCTGTTAGGCTGGTATGACGACAGCGGGCTATACTTTATCCCTGAGGCGGGCTGGCGGGCGGTGCAAGAGTATTTGCGAGCTTCCGGTGGCTTCCCGATCCGGGAGCGGACGCTGCGGGATGCACTTCTAAAAGAGGGGATTTTAGAGCCGGACGAAAAAAGCGGCAAGAAAACGAGGGTCGAATGGTGCGAAAACAAATCGCGGCGAGTCCTGACCCTGAAAAGAAGTTTATATGACTCCCTTTTACAAAAAGGTGTAAGAAGTGTAAGTGGGGCCGAAGATGCAGACGCGGTGCCGTTTTGAGCCTCACCCCTTAGGTGTAAGTAAGTGTAAGAAAAGGTGTAATGAAAGCCCTCGCCTTACACTTTCCATTACCCCTTCTTACACCTTGGGGGTAAGGGAAAACCCTTAG
>JBFLVI010000021.1:0-36101 GCA_040758635.1 Bacillota bacterium
TGTACCTCCCCAGGTGCTACACCTGGATGCTACCCCAAAGGAGGGGTGTGGTGGTACACTTCCTTCCCAGGGCGCAGAATGCCCATGATTACTGGGTTTGTGATTTTTAACTGTCAAACTTGAGTTAAGATTGCCTAACCGGTTGCACGGCGCTACTTGTTGCCGTCGAATTCTCCGCGGATTATCTTTCCGGGGTTTGTCGCCTCCAGTTCCCGGCATATCATTCTTGTAAAGGCGTTACAAAAACCAATCCCTTGATGCCTGAAAGAGCCTGTCGAAACAGCGCCGGAAGCAGGCTTGGGTTGGTTTCGGCCAATCGGGGAATGGTTTGCTTCCTGCCCGAGCCGTGCGGCGGCGCCCACGCAAGGGGGATGCCATGTGCCTGTTCATCGGCGTGACGGCGGCTTTCGATGAGGAAGAAAACCGCTGTTGCCTGAGCCGTCCTTACGTGGACGCGGTGGTTTGTGCCGGCGGGGTTCCGGTCGTTTTGCCGCCTCTGCCGTTCGAAATGGCTGCTGCGGTCTTGGATCAGGTGCGCGGCCTGCTTCTTTCGGGAGGCGGGGACCTGGATCCGGCGCACTTTGGTGAGGAACCGCTTCCCGGTACGGGAAAAGTCAGCCCGCGGCGGGACATTTTCGAGCTGGCTCTTGCCCGGGCGGCTCTGATCCGGCAGGTTCCGGTCCTCGGTATTTGCCGCGGGATGCAGGTGCTGAACGTGGCGGCCGGCGGCACCGTTTACCAGGACCTCGTTTTGGGGGTGAAACAACCTTTAAAGCATTTCCAGGAAGCACCCCGCTGGTACGGGACGCACCATATTGAAATCCGCCCGGGGACGAAGCTGGCGGGCATTTTCAACGTTTCACGGTTGCGGGTCAATTCCTTCCACCACCAGGCGGTGCACCGGGTGGCGCCTGGGTTCAGGGTCAGCGCGGTGGCACCGGATGGAGTCATTGAGGCGATCGAGGCCGGGGATCACCCCTTTGCGGTAGGAGTGCAGTTTCATCCTGAGGGGATGTGGGAAAAAGAGTCGGTTTTCCTCGGGTTGTTTACCGCCCTGGTGGCGGCAGCGGGGGAAAAACGGCGGCCCCTTGAAAAATGGTAAATGTTTTAGCAGGAAAACAGACCCCCGGAGCGAACTAAGTGAGTGTTTACAAAATTTTGTATAATTTCTACTTATTGTCGGAAGATGTCGGGAAGTGATGAAATGAGTAAGGAGATGCTCCGGGTGCTGGTGGTGGACGATCACTCGGAAGTACGTGGTCTTCTGGAAACCGTACTGGTCTCCGAAGGGTGTTTAACCGTGAGCGCAAAAGACGGTTACGAAGCGGTTGCGGTGGCGGAACGTTTCCGGCCGCACGTTGTCTTTCTCGATGTCAAAATGCCGGTGCTGGACGGTTTCGGCGCCCTGGCCGAACTGCGGGAGCTTCTTCCCGCGGTGGAAGTGGTGATGATGACTGCGTATCCGGAAGTGGAGACGGTTAACAGGGCGTTTAAAGAAGGGGCGGTAGGTTTTCTGGGCAAGCCCTTCGACATGGCGGTGGTGAGGGCAGTTCTGCGCGAAATCGCGGCAAAGAAGTATGTTGGTTCTCAAGAAAGGTTGGACGGGAGTATGTGGTGGGGCGTTGAATGAAAGCCGGTTGGAAGTTTTTTTTTTGCAATAGGGGTTCCGCAATATCCGCCGAAGATGGTATGATAAAGTAAACAAATAATCTTTTCTGTTCTTTCCCACAGGGGTGTCCGGTACTGCGGGTAGTGCCGGGCTGAGAAAAGCACCGATCCTCAATGCCGCTATGCGGAAGCCGGGCCGGCGGTGGAGATCCCGGCCGCCAAAGGGGGGTGGTGCTTTACCCTGGAACCTGAACTGGGTAATGCCAGCGGAGGAAGTGGGAGGTAAAGAGTGAATTTTTGCACCCCCTCTCCCCGGAGGGGGAATTCGTTTTTGCCTGCTTTCCCCGTGGCTTTTGGGGAATGCCTACAGGGCGATGTGACAGCCGGACGGGGAAGAAGAAGAACCAGCTCTCTACCCCCGCTTTCGCGGCGGGCGGACGAGACGAAGGGATACCGCGGAGCATTTGGACCACGGTGCCATTGGGGACGAGGTTTGACAGCTTCGGTAAAAGAGTTGTAATATATGGGGCAATCAGGCTGATGACGCGGGAAAGAGAGCTTTACAGGGTGTTCGACGCCAACCTGAACCGGGCGCGTGAAGGGTTGAGGGTGCTGGAAGATGTCGCCCGTTTTGTCTTTGACGACGGCGTTCTGGCCGAAAGGGTGCGGGCGGCGCGGCACCAGTTGGCACAGGTCGCCAACCTCCTGCCGGGCGAGGAACTGCTCACCGCGCGCGACGTAACCCGGGATTGCGGTACAACTTATGCCGAGCAGCCGCATCCGGATGCGGGGGCCGTGGTAGCGGCCAACGTGCATCGGGTTCAGGAAGCGTTGCGGGTACTGGAAGAGACGGCCCGCTGTTTGAGTCCGGAGGCGGTTGCGGAGTTCAAACAACTGCGTTTTTGGGCCTACGAGCTGGAGCGCGAGTTCGCCGGAAGGGCTGCAATTGCGGACAAAGCCGCGTTGCTCAGGGGGCCGAAACTCTACGTGATTGTGGGCAGCGCGCACACGGCTTCACGGCCGGTCCCGGATGTTGCGGCAGCGGCGATTCGAGGCGGGGCGGGGATGATCCAGCTCCGGGAAAAGGAACTCCCGGCACGGGCGTTCTTTGAGCTGGCGCAGGTACTCCGGCGGTTGACCGGGGAAGCGGGGGTGCCGCTGATCATCAACGACCGGGTGGATATTGCGGCAGCGGTGGGTGCGGACGGGGTGCACCTGGGCCAGGAAGACCTGCCGCTGGCCGCCGCGCGTCGGATCCTGGGCGGCCGGGCGATCATCGGGGTTTCGGCGCATTCGGTTGCCGAGGCCGTGGCGGCAGAGCGGGACGGGGCAGATTACGTCGGGGTGGGCCCCGTGTTCGCCACGCCAACCAAACCGGAGCTGGAGCCGAAAGGCGTGGCGCTTTTGAATGATGTTTTGAACGCGGTAAATTTGCCGGTATTTGCCATCGGCGGGATCACGCCGGAGAACGCGGCGGTGTTGGTCACGGCGGGAGTCAACCGGGTAGCCGTGGTGAGTGCCGTAACCGGTGCACCCGATGTTTCCGGGAGCGCAGCGGTTTTACGGAAGATGCTGGAGGGGTCGAATTGACACAGTTGCAGGCGGCCCGAAAGGGCGAAATAACGCCGGAGATGGAGCGGGTGGCGGCCCGTGAGGGCCGGAGTGCGGAATTTATCCGGGACGGGTTGGCGGCCGGGAGGATAGTAATCCCGGCCAACCGAAACCACCGCGGGCTTGACCCGCAGGGGATCGGGGCCGGGTTGAGAACGAAGGTGAACGCCAACATCGGCACGTCGTCCCAGTTTCCCGCCGCGGAGGAAGAGCGGTTGAAGCTCCGGGCGGCGCTCGAGGCGGGAACCGACGCGGTGATGGATCTCAGCACCGGCGGCGACCTCGACGCTTTGCGGCGGCAGGCGCTGGCGGAGAGTCCGGTGCCGGTCGGCACGGTGCCGATTTACCAGGCGGCGATCGAGGCACTCCAGAGTCACGGAAGCATTGTATCCCTGAGCGCGGAGGAGATTTTTCGGGTGATTGAACGCCACGCAGCCGACGGAGTGGATTTCATCACGGTGCACTGCGGTGTGACGCTGGAAAGCGTTGGGCGGCTGCGGCGCCAGGGGCGGGTTACGGATGTGGTGAGCCGGGGCGGCTGCTTCATCCTGGGATGGATGCTGCACCACAACGCGGAAAATCCTCTGTACACCCAGTTCGACCGGCTGCTGGAGATTTGCCTGGAATACGACGTGACGTTGAGTCTCGGTGACGGGTTGCGGCCGGGCTGTCTCGCCGACGCTACCGACCGGGCGCAGGTGCAGGAGTTGATCATCCTCGGCGAGCTGGTGGACCGGGCGCGAGAGCGCGGGGTCCAGGTGATGGTGGAAGGGCCCGGGCATGTACCGCTCGACCAGGTGGCGGCAAACGTCCAGCTTCAGAAATCGTTGTGCCGGGGCGCGCCGTTTTACGTACTCGGGCCGCTGGTTACGGATGTGGCTCCCGGTTACGACCACCTGGTTTCGGCCATCGGCGGTGCGGTAGCGGCGATGGCCGGCGCGGATTTCCTCTGTTACGTGACGCCGACGGAACACCTGGGCCTTCCCACGGCTGAGGACGTGCGGGAAGGAGTCATTGCCGCGCGGATCGCCGGCCACGCGGCCGACATCGTCAAGGGAATACCGGGCGCGCGGGACTGGGACCTGGCAATGTCCCGGGCGCGGCGGGCGCTCGACTGGGACCGCCAGCTGGCGCTGGCGATTGATCCTGCGAAAGCCCGGCGGCTGCGGGAGGAACGGAACCCGGCCGGGATGCGGGAGTGTACGATGTGCGGCGAATACTGTGCCATGCGGCTCGTGGCCGAGTTCTTCGGCGCGGCGAAACCAGCGAGCTGTTAAGACGGGAGAAAAACGTGAAACTGCAGGAAATCGGTGAGTTTGGGTTGATAAGCCGCTTAACGGCGGGGTTTGGAGAACATACCGGGGTGATCAAGGGAATCGGTGACGACGCAGCGGTCTTGGATTTCAGGGACCGCTGGCTCCTTTTTACCACCGACGGCATGGTGGAAGGAGTTCACTTCCGGTTGGACTACGCGGCCCCGGAAGATATAGGATACAAGGCGCTGGCCGTCAACATCAGCGACGTTGCGGCCATGGGCGGGCGCCCTTTATACGCGGTGGTAACGCTGGGTCTGCCGGATCGCCTCGGCCTGGAAGAGGCGGAAGCCCTTTACGATGGGATCAGGGAGGCGGCACGGGATTACGGCGTCGGCGTGGTCGGAGGCGATACCACCGCGGCACCTGTTCTGGTGCTGAACGTGGCCCTGCTGGGCGAAGCTGCACCCGGCCGGGTACGCTACCGCAGCGGCGCGCAACCGGAGGACATAGTCTGTACAACCGGTTCCCTGGGCGGCGCAGCGGCGGGCCTTTTTCTTTTACGAAACAGTGATTTTCCCTGCCCGGACCCGCTTCGAAATTTTTTGCTGCGCAAGCACAGGCGCCCGGAACCGCGGGTGGAAGCCGGCTACATGCTGGCGGGTATACCCGAGGTGCACGCCCTGATTGACGTTAGTGACGGCCTGGCTTCGGAGGTGCACCACATCGCGGGCGCCAGCGGTGTGGGCTGCCAGATTTTCCGCGCTGCGGTTCCGGTGGAACCGGCTGCGGAACTGGTGGGCCGGAGGGCGGGGCTGGACCCATTGGAATGGGCGCTTTACGGCGGCGAAGACTACGAACTGGTCTTTACTGTTGCCCCGGAGGCGATGGGCAAGGTGGCGCACGCGCTGGGAGGCCTCGGCATGGGCTGTCGGCCGGTGGGGAAAGTGGTGGCGGATAAAGGCGTCCGGCTCGTCCTGCCGGACGGGAGTTTAACGGAGCTTGCCAGGGCGGGATACGAGCATTTTCTTAACTGGTAGTAGCTGAACGGGGATAAAAAATTATGCGGTTCGGGAAAGATGCGTTACTGGGGAAAAGCAAGCTTTGTACTTACCATAATGACAGTTATTACTGTCAGAACCTTGGAGCAATGATGGCCGGAGCGATTGAGCTCGAAACAAGAAGTAATTCAGCGGAAGAAACCCGGATGCTCGGGGAACGGCTGGGCAGGCTGCTCCAATCCGGCGACGTGGTGGCCCTGCAGGGTGACCTCGGGGCGGGAAAAACCTGCTTTACGCAGGGGGTCGCACGGGGTTTGGGAGTGGCGGGCAGGGTGACCAGCCCCACCTTTGTTTTGATCCGGGAATACGAAGGCCGGCTGCCCCTTTACCATTTTGACGCTTACCGGCTGACCGGGCCGGAAGACCTCCTCGCCCTGGGCAGTGACGATTATTTTGAAGACGCCGGGGTTAGTGTGGTCGAGTGGGCGGAGCACGTGGCGGCGGCTTTGCCTCAAGACCGGCTGGAGATCGAATTGCTGCGGGTGCCTGGGGAGGAGGAGTCCCGCCTGATCCGTTTTCGGGCGACAGGACCCCGCGCGAAAGGGATCGTGGAGGAATTAAGACGTGACCTGCATCCTGGGGATTGAGACGGCGACGCCGTTCTTGAGCGTGGCGGTGGTTGCTGCGGAGGGTTTGCTCGCCGAGCGGTCGGTTCTGGGGGCGCGGCTGCATTCGGTGCGCCTGGTGCCCTTTATCCGGAAAACGCTGGCGGAGGCCGGCGTGAGACTGTCCGATCTAAGCGGAATTGCTGTTTCCAGCGGGCCCGGTTCCTTCACCGGGCTGCGCCTCGGGATGATAACGGCGAAGACGCTGGCACAGGTGCTACAGATCCCCGTGGTCGGTATCCCGACCCTGCTGGCTTTGGCGGCGCCCTTGCTTCCTGGGGAAACGCCGGTTTGCGCGGTGCTTGCCTCACGCCGGGAAGAGGTTTACGCTGCGGTCTACGGATCAACGCGGAACGGGGGCCGGGCACTGGTTCCCGCGTTTGCCGCCTCTCCTGCGGCAGTGGCGGAACGGTTAAAGCCCTTCGACCGCGTGGTCCTGACGGGCGAGGGAGCGTGGGCCTGGAGGGAAGCCTTTCACGGGGTTCTTGGCAGCGGCGCGGTTTTTGCGCCGGAAGTGCTGCAGTATCCCTGCGGCGCGGTGGTTGCGGCCCTGGGGTTGGCGGAACTCGGTTCCGGCGGGGGAACCGACCCTCTGGCGCTGCGGCCGGAGTACCTCCGCCCGCCGGCGATCACCGGCGGATCTGCAAAAAATGGTTAGCTCCGGGCCTGCCGTACCGGAGCGGCTGGCCTGACCGGGAAGCACGTATGGCTGCAGTAGGTATCCGGAGCGGCAGGGTCGAAAAAGATGCCGGAGGCTGAAGGTCAGGGGTCTGAACCGGCGAACGCCGTTTCCCTTCCGACCTCCTGCCTCTGAATTCCAGCGCAACGGGGCGAGATTCTTGCGGCGGTCTCACAGGGAAAACCGGGAGCTAAAGGTCGAGATAACCGCGATGGAGCCGGAACACCTGGATGAAGTCCTGGCGATTGAGGCGGTTTCCTTTCCGCTGCCCTGGGACCGGCAGACCTTCTTGTTTGAAATTCTGCTCAACGAGCTGGCGGACTACGTGGTTGCACTGTCCAACGGCCGCGTTTTGGGCTATGGCGGGATGTGGCTGGTGATTGATGAGGCCCACCTGACGAATATTGCCGTTCATCCGGACTTCCGGGGCCGGGGTATCGGGCGGCTGATTTTGCGGGCGTTGATCAGACGCGCGGCCGAACGGGGCCTCAGGAAGATGACCCTGGAAGTGCGCCCTTCCAACCGCACGGCGCGGAAGATTTACCGACAATTTGGCTTCAAGGAAAAAGGGGTGCGCAAGCGGTACTACCGGGATAACAACGAAGATGCGATCATCATGTGGTTGGAAGACTTCCAACAGATGGGTAAAGGGGATTAGCCGGCCCGGCTGATGCCTTCAGGGAAGGGACAAGTTTGAGCGTTTTAGTTCTGGGAATTGAAACCTCGTGTGACGAAACCGCCGCAGCGGTTGTGGCCGACGGGCGCACGGTGCTCTCGAACGTAATTGCTTCCCAGGAAGAAATCCACCGGCGTTTCGGCGGCATCGTGCCGGAAGTGGCTTCACGGCAGCATCTTGAGGCCCTAAACCCGGCTATTGCCGCGGCGCTGGCGGAGGCCGGTGTCGGGTTTGCCGACCTCCGGGCGGTGGCGGTGACCCAGGGCCCGGGTCTTTTGGGCTCGCTTCTGGTGGGATTGATGGCGGCCAAGAGTCTTTGTTTGGCCCTCGGGGTTCCGCTCATCACGGTCAACCACATCGAGGCCCACATCTATGCGGGCTTGCTGGTAGAGCCGGACGTTCCCTTCCCCTTCGTGGCTCTGGTGGTTTCCGGAGGGCACACCGATATTGTTTACGCCGCCGGCCACAGCGAACTCCGGCTCATAGGGCAGACGCGCGACGACGCTGCCGGCGAGGCTTTCGACAAGGTGGCCCGCGTGCTGGGACTGGGCTACCCGGGCGGCCCGGCGATCGAGCGTCTGGCGCGGGAGGGGGATCCGGAGGCGGTCTCCCTGCCGCGGGCGTTTTTGGAAGAGGACACCTTCGACACGAGTTTCAGCGGACTGAAAACGGCGGTGGTCAACTACCTGTACCGTGCGCGGCGGGAGGGTAGGCTCAACCTTGCCGACGTGGCGGCCAGCTTTCAGGCGGCGGTGGCGGAAGTACTGGTGGCCAAAGCGGTGGCCGCTGCCGACGCTCACGGCGCCAGGGCCCTTGTTCTGGCGGGAGGGGTTGCGGCTAACGGCTACCTCCGGGAATCGCTGTTAAAACGGGCGCGGGGGCATGGTCTCCGGGTGGTCATCCCGCCGCCGGTGCTCTGCACCGACAACGCAGCGATGGTGGCCGCGGCGGGGTACTACCGGTTTCTGCGGGGCGATTTTGCTCCCCTTACTGCGAACGCGGTTGCCGGCCTCAGCCTGGAAGAAAGCTTTCGCAAGCAGTCTTGTGAAGAGTGACCCAGCGGGAAAAGGTGAGAAGGTGTTGGCGGGTTTTTACCGGGAAGAAGTGCCGGCTGAACCCGACCCGGCACGGCTTTTTAGGGCTTTGGGTGGGCCGGAGGCCGGTTATGCGTTTCTCTTGGAAAGCGCCCTGGCCCCAAACCGCCTTGGCCGCTACTCCTTCCTCGGCGTGGAGCCCTTCCTGGTCTTCCGGAACAAAGGGACGAAGGTTGCGATTTCCCGGGGCGATTCAACGCAGGAGTTTAAGGGCAACCCCCTCCCCCTTTTGCGGCAGGTGTTGGATTCCTACCGGATCAGTCCGGGGGGACCACCCGGCGGGTGGCCGCCCTTCTTCGGGGGGGCGGTCGGCTACCTGGCCTACGACCTCGGGCGGCAGATCGAGCGCCTGCCGGTCCTGGCCCGGGACGACCTGGGGCTGCCGGAGATCTACCTTGGTTTCTATGACGCCGTCGTAGCGGTGGACCATCTGGCCGGTACGGTTTGTCTCTGCGCATTGCAATTATCGGAGGGGATTCCGGAAGAAAAAATCTCCCGGTGGCGCAAGAAAATCGCGCAAGCCCCCGGGGGCAGAGTTTCGGGAACGGCCGCCGCTGCCGGAGCGTTGCCTCCCTTGGCGGCCCTGGCAGAGCATTTCACGCGGGAGAACTACTGCGCTGCGGTTGCGCGCGCCCGGGAGTACATCGCGGCGGGAGATATTTTCGAGGTCAACCTTTCTCAGCGTTTTATGGTACCCTTAAAGGGCACGGCCTGGGAACTCTACTGTCGCCTGCGGAAACTGAACCCCGCGCCTTTTGCCGCCTACCTCCGGTTTCCGGAGGTGGAGGTCGTCAGTGCCTCACCGGAGCGGTTTCTCAAGGTGCAGGACGGCGTGGTGGAAACCAGGCCGATCAAGGGAACGCGGCCCCGGGGCCGCACCCCGGAGGAGGACGAAAGGCTCCGGCGGGAGCTGTGGGAGAGTGAAAAGGACCGGGCGGAGCTCACCATGATCATTGACCTGGAGCGAAACGACCTCGGCCGGGTCTGTGCGGTGGGCTCGGTGCAGGTACCGGAACTCTACGTACTGGAGGAATACGCCACCGTTTTTCACCTGGTTTCCACCATCACCGGGCGGCTGGCGCCGGGCAAGGACGTGGTGGACCTTTTAACCGCCGCTTTTCCCGGCGGCTCGATCACCGGTGCGCCGAAAATCCGGGCGATGGAGATCATCGAGGAACTGGAGCCGGTGCGCCGGGGCATCTACTGCGGCTCAATCGGCTGGTTGGGCTTTCAGGGCGACGCGGACCTGAACATCGTAATCCGGACCTTCATCGTGAAAGACGGCCGGGCGTACTTCCAGACCGGCGGGGCGGTAACCGGCGATTCCGACCCGGAGAAGGAGTACCTGGAAACCCTTGCCAAAGCGCGCGGCCTTTACGCCGCCTTGTGACCATAGGACAGTGTTGTAAAACTCTGATTTCTTGAAAGCAGGCCCTATCTACTCACAGATGGCAAACTTTGGAGAAAGCCTGGGAGGCCGGGAAAAACGACCCGGCACTCAACTCACTGAGAAAGAGAATACCGAATACTCTAACGCCTGTTTGCCTGAGTGCAGGTTATCCCACGGAGTTGAGTGCCGGGCAGGCGAAGTTTTGCAGCGGTCCTCCTGGAAGGGTTTGCTCCGTTTTGGACTCCCTTGCGGTCTTACACCGGCAACGGACGCCTGTCCGGCACGGCGAATCATTGTGAAAAGCTGTTCCTGCTTGACCGGCGGCGCTCTAAAAACAGCCCAACTGGCACTCTTTGATTTTTATCCCCAAAGCGTCGCAGGCCGCGCCGATTTGGCGCAGCGGTACTTTCAGTTCTGCAGCCAGTTGGTGCGCCCGAGCGCAGGTGATCCTTTTTTCGGGAGCGGCCCGGCGCACTGCTTCCAGCACGTTCCGGGGAACTTCCACTGCGGTTTTTCCTTTCACTTGTTTGAACCTCCCGTCCGACGGTTTATAATAGTTCTGAATTCTATACGATTTGTGAGGGGAGCGCCTTGGTGACTTCTATCCGGCGAATTTACCGCTTTACGGCAGGAAAGTGGGAGGAGCTTGCCGACATGATCGCACTTGAAACGCGTTTGAGCATTCATCTCGACGGAGAACTCCTCCAGACAATTTATTTTCTCCCGTCCGACCCCGAACTCCTCGTTTTAGGATACCTTTTCCACGCCGGTCTTATTGAAAGCGGTGACGAAGTGGAATCATTCGCTTTTGATCCGGACCAGAACCGGGCGTGGGTAAAACGCCGCGCCCCGGAAGTGAAAGCGGCCGGGGTCCCGGCGCCTCCTGAGGCTGGGACCCCGGCCCTCTCTCCCGCAACCGTCCGCCGGCTTGCTGACGCCCTTGCCGGGAACCGGCTCTTCCGGCAGACCGGCGCGGTCCACTGCGGGCTTCTTGCCCGGGAGGACGCCGTCCTTTTCTCCACCGAGGATACGGGACGTTTGAACGTGCTGGATAAACTGACCGGTTTCCTGCTCCGGGAAAGACTTGTGCCTGGGGAGCTGATCCTTGCCTTCAGCGGCCGTCTTACCGCGCAAGTGGTGAACCGGGTAACACGGATGGGAATACCGGTGGTGGTTTCTCCGGCGGCGCCCACCTCGGAGGGACTGGGAATTGCGGCTGCGCAGGGCATTACCCTTGCCGGCTTCACCCGTGGCGAGCGGTTCAACGTTTATACTCACCCGGAACGGCTAATAGTCAACCCAGCGCGGGGTTAA
The DNA here is from genome assembly GCA_040758635.1 of Bacillota bacterium. GTDB lineage: Bacteria > Bacillota > Desulfotomaculia > Desulfotomaculales > Ammonificaceae > Yes71-27. The sequence continues at coordinate 11,292 of JBFLVI010000021.1, forward strand.
TCGAAGTTCGAAGTTGAAAGTTCTAAGTTCTAAGTTTGGTTCTACCTCTTTTCTTCTGGATTCTGACTCCTGACTTCTGGACCTCTGAATTCTATCTTCCAGCATTCATTTCGTCGCCTTCTCGATCCGCACGGCCACCCCTTTGAATGCCGGAATTTTGGCTACCGGGTCGCGCGCCGGGCCGACCAGCAGGTTGACCGGACTCTCTGCCGAGTGGAAGGTGGCAAAGACCACGCCTGCAGGCAGATTCTCGTTTAAAACAGCGGGCATCTTCACCATTCCCCGGCGGGAGGTCACCTGGACGCGGTCCCCGCAAGCGATCCCCAACCGCGCGGCGTCCTCGGGGTTCAGCTCCAGGGAGGCCACCTGGTAGAAACCAAGCGGCGTCCGGCGGGTCATCGAACCGGTGTGGTAATGGGTAAGGTACCGGCCGGTAAGCAGCAGGAACGGGTATGCTTCGTCCGGTTGCTCGTCGGGTGCGGCGAAGCTCACCGGATGGAAACGCCCTTTGCCGCGGACGAACAGGTTTTGGTGCAGGATTTTAGTTCCGGGATGACCGGGCTGCGGGCAGGGCCAGAAGAGGCCTTCTTCTTCCAGATAAGCATACGAAACCCCGCCGTAGATCGGTGTAAGGCTGGCTATTTCCACCAGCACCTCCGCTGGGGAACTGTACCACATCGGGTAGCCCATGGCCTGCGCAAGGAGGCAGACTATTTCCCCGTCCGGCTTCGATTGCCCCACCGGCGGAATGGCCTGGCGCACCCGCTGAATCCGGCGCTCGGTATTGGTAAAGGTGCCGTCTTTTTCGGCGAAGCTTGCCGCCGGCAAAACCACATGGGCGTATTGAGCAGTCTCGGTAAGGAAAAGGTCCTGGACCACCAGAAATTCTAATTTTTCCAGCGCCTTTTTGACCAGGCTGCTGTCGGCTTCCGTTAACAGGGGGTTTTCGCCCACGATGTACATCGCCTTGATCCGGCCTTCGGCGGCGGCCTCAAACATTTCCGGCGCGGTAAGTCCCGGACTTTCGGGTATTGGAGCATTCCAGGCCGCTTGAAACTTGCTGCGCACCCTGGGGTCGTCGAGCCGCTGATAGCCGGGAAGTACGTCCGGCAGCGCCCCCATGTCGCACGCACCCTGAACGTTGTTCTGGCCCCGCAGCGGGTATACGCCGCAGGACTCTTTTCCCACGTGCCCGCACAGCATCGCCAGGTTGGCGATGGCCAGGACGTTGTTTGTACCGCAAGTATGCTGGGTGATCCCCATGGTGTAAAGGATGACCGCCTTTTTTGCCCGGGCGTAACCCCGGGCGACCTTCCGGATGGTGTCCGCCGGCACCTCCGTGAGCGTGGCTGCAAAGTCGGGCGGGTACTGTTGCGCGGTTTCTCGGAAGGCTTCAAAATTCTCCGTTTGGGTGGCCACGAATTCCTTGTCCCACAGGTCTTCTTCGAGGATGACCTGGGCGAAGGCGTTCAAAAGCGCCACGTCGGTGCCGGGTTTGAGCTGCAGGTGGTAGTGAGCCCGGGAAGCTATTTCCGTTACCCGCGGGTCTATGACGGCCAGCGTCGCCCCGCGGCGCAAAGCCTTCTGGATCTGGATGGCCACCACCGGGTGCGTTTCGGTGGTGTTGCTGCCAATAACCAGAACGAACTCTGCCTCAGAGATTTCCCCAAGGGTGTTGGTAGCCGCTCCGCTCCCGAACGCTGCCGCCAGACCGGCGACGGTGGGGGAGTGTCAGAGGCGGGCGCAATGGTCAATGTTGTTGGTACCGATGACCGCGCGCACGAATTTATTCAGCAGGTAGTTCTCTTCGTTTGTGCACCGGGCCGAAGCCAGCACGCCGATGGAATCCGGACCGTGTTTGGACTTTATTTCTTTCAGTTTCCTCGCCGCCAGCCCGATCGCCTGGTCCCAGGTGACCTTGCTGAAGAGAAAGGGGTCGCGGATCAGTGGCATCTGGAGGCGTTCCCGGTGGTGGATGAAGCCGAAACCGAAACGCCCTTTAATGCAGAGCCACCGCCCGTTGACCGGCGCGTCGGGGTTAGAGGTAACGCCGATCACCCGGTCGTCTTTCACGTTGAGGTCGAAGGAACACCCTGTGCCGCAGTAAGGGCAGACGGTTTGAACCTTCTTTATCTCCCAGCGCCGGCCCTGTCCCCACATCGGCTTTCCGGTTAGTGCTCCGACCGGGCACACGGAGATGCAGTTGCCGCAAAAAACGCATTCCGATCTTTCCAGCGGCAGGTCCATGGGCGCGGCAACCTTGCTGAAAAAGCCCCTGTTGGCAAAATCAATGGCGGAGCGCCCCACAATTTCGCTGCAGACCCGGACGCAGAGGCCGCAGAGGATGCACTTGTTCATGTCCCGGACGATAAACGGATTGCTGCTCTCGATTGTATGGTTGCGCCGCTTGCCGGTAAAGCTCGATTGCCTTATTCCGTACCGGTAAGCCAGGTCCTGCAAGGCGCAAGCCCCGGTGCGCTCGCACGCAAGGCAGTCCTCAGGGTGGTTTGCTAAGAGAAGTTCGATTAGGGTCCGGCGGGCATGACGCACCGCGGGACTTTCGGTTTCTACGACCATCCCCTGGCGCACGGGCGTGATGCAGGATGCAGGAAGGTTTTTCCAGCTGCGCACCTCAACGATACACAACCGGCAGCCGCCCCAGAGCGATAACTCCGGGTCGTAACACAGCGTGGGGATATAAATATCCGCCTGCCGGGCGGCTTCAAGAACGGTGGTTCCTGCCGGTACGGTGATTTCCTGCCCGTTTATCATTAGCGTGACTTCTTTTGCCAACCGTGGATCCCCCTTAACGTCGCTTGATCGCCTGGTATTTGCAAATCTCAAAACAGCGTCCGCACCTGATGCAGGCGTCTGGATCTATCCGGTGGACTTTCTTTTTTTCGCCACTCACTGCGTGTGCCGGGCAGACGTAGCGGCAGGCGCCGCAACCGGTACATTTTTCCGCAATAATCATGAACTGGCGCAGGGCGATACATTCGCCTGCAGGGCACCGCTTGTCCTGGATATGCTTTAAGTACTCGTTGCGGAAGTAGCTCAAAGTGGTAAGGACGGGGTTCGGCGCGGAAGTACCCAGGCCGCAGAAAGACGTGGTCTTGACGACACCTCCCAGGTATTCCAAAAGCGGGATATCGCTGAGGCTGCCTTTGCCTGTGGTTATTTTTTCGAGGATTTCCAGCATCCGCGTGGTTCCTTCCCGACAGGGGGTGCACTTGCCGCAGGATTCCCGTTCGGTAAAGTTCAGAAAGAACCGCGCCATGTTGACCATACAGTTGTCTTCATCCATTACCACCATGCTTCCCGATCCCATCATCGCTCCGGCACCGGTTAGGGATTCGTAATCAATCTGCAGGTCAAGCATGTCTTCCGGAAGGCTGCCGCCCGAAGGGCCTCCGATCTGAACGGCTTTGAACCTTTTTCCGCCCTTGATCCCGCCGCCGATATCGAAGATAAGCTCCCGGAGGGTAATCCCCATCGGAACCTCCACCAGCCCCGTGTTGCGTACCTTTCCGGTAAGGGCGAATATCTTGGTCCCCTTGCTGCGCTCGGTGCCGATCGCGGCGAACCATGCGCCCCCGTTGAGGATGATCTTTGGCACATTGGCGAAGGTTTCGACGTTGTTTAAAACCGTCGGTTTACCGAAAAGACCTTTTTCCGTTGACCGGGGCACTTTGATCCGCGGGACTCCCCGGTTGCCTTCGATAGAAGCCATCAGGGCCGTAGACTCGCCGCAGACGAAGGCGCCAGCGCCTTCGTTGATGTGGATCCGGAAGTTCAGCCCGGAGTTCAAGATATTTTCGCCCAAAAGGCCGTAGCGTTCCGCCTGCTCAATGGCGATCCGCAGCCGCCGCACGGCCAGCGGGTATTCCGCCCGTACGTAAATGTACCCTTCGTCCGATCCGATGACGTAAGCACAGAGAAGCATCCCTTCCAGGACCGAGTGCGGGTTTCCTTCCAGCACCGCCCGGTCCATAAAAGCGCCCGGGTCACCCTCATCCGCGTTGCAGATTACATAGCGCTTGTTGCTCGGAACCCGCCGGGCGGATTCCCATTTTTTACCCGTAGGGAAACCGGCACCGCCCCGCCCCCGCAGGCCTGATTTTTTGACTTCCGCCAGGACCTCTTCAGGTGACATTCCGGTGAGCGCCTGGGTCAGCGCCCGGTAACCGCCGACGGCGACGTACTCCGCAATGTCTTCGGGATTGATGAAACCGCAGTGCTCCAAAACCACCTTCATCTGCCGCCGGTAAAACGGAATGTCGCCGCAGCTTCGGCACAGAAGGCCTGTTTCCGGGTCCTGGTAAAGCAACCGTTCTACCACCCGGTTTTCCTTAAGGTGCAGGGCTACAATTTCGGGGACATCTTCCGCCGTCACCCAGCGGTAAAAAGTCCGGTCCGGTTCGATGATCACGCTCGGCCCCTGCTCGCAGAATCCCCTGCATCCGGAAAGAACAACCTGTACCTTGTCTCCAAGTTTCTGCCGGGTCACCTCGGCACGGAAGAGGTCGATCAAGCCGAAGGCGCCGCCCGAACTGCAGTTGAGCCCGCCGCAGACCACTACTTTTTGCTGTCCCGACTCCGGCCGCGCCATGATGCGGGTGAGAAACTCCCGCCGTTTTTGCTTGCAGGCTTCGTCCTCGTGGCAAAACGGCCCTTCGCGCCGGCAGACGATGTAATCGCGGCACGGGGTTGCCGGGGTGTGCTGGCACTGCGAGCAGCATTTATCCATTAAAGATTCCACGTGACAACCAACTCCTGGTTTTTGCTTGGGAATGCCTGCTACTCGTATTTTTGGATGACCTTGAGCGTCTTTTCGGGCGTCAGCCTGCCGTGGGTATCCTCGTCAACCACCACGACCGGAGCCATGCCGCAGGCGCCGACGCAGGAGACCGTTTCGAGGGTAAAACGTCCGTCGGGTGTGGTCCCGCCCAGCTTTACCCCCAGCTCCCGCTTCAGCCGCCGGTAAATCCGTTCGCCGCCCCGGACCTGGCAGGCTGTCCCGAGGCAGACGCTTATCAGGTGGCGGCCGCACGGTTTCAGCCGGAACTGCGCGTAGAAAGTGGCCACACCGTAAACCTTGCTGAAGGGGACTTTTAGTTCCCTGGCCAGAGCCCGCATCGCCTTTTCCGGCAGGTAGCCGTAATGCCGCTGGATAGCCAAAAGCCCGGCGATCAACTGCTCCGGTTTTCCCCGGTAGACGTCAAGAACGGCGCTTAGCTCCGTGTCGTAGGGCTCCTGTACGGCGCAGGGATAATTAATCGTCATCGTCTGCTTCCCACTCCCGTCTTTGCTTCGATTACGGTTTCTTCAGTAGCTACAAACCTCACCCGGCGGTCGTGCTTCTCGGGATAAACCGTATTCACCACCTGGAAACGGTACGCGAGGCCGACGGTCGCGGTTGATTCCCGGATCTGCGGGAGAAAACGGTCATAGTACCCGCCGCCGTACCCCAGCCGAAACCCTTTCCGGTCGAAGGCGACACCGGGGACGAGAACCAGGTCGAGTTCGTCCGGCGCCACCGTGGGGCAGGAAGGTTTTGGTTCCGGGATGCCGTAGGCTCCCGGAACCAGGTCGTCCGGGTACCGGCTTATCGCGCGCACGGAAAGCGTCTTTTTCACCGGGTCGGTTACGGGAAAGGCCACTCGCTTGCCTGCGGCGAGCGCTTCCCGGACCAGCACGTCGGTTTGGACCTCGTTCCGGCAGGCTGCGTAAGCCAGCACTACTCCCGCCGCCTGAAACGCCGGCAATCTCCGGACGCGTTCCTGGATGGCTGCGCTTGCGGCGACGACTTCCTCTTCACTCAGTACCTGACGGCGGCTCAAAAGCGCCAGCCGCAGCGCCCGCTTTTGAATCTTGCTTCGTACCGGCAAGCGGTTTTTCACTTCCTCCGCGATCATTTCGAAACCCCTTCAAGTTGCTCGGTTTTCCGCAGCGGGACGCCGGGAAGAAGGAGGATTCGTATGGAGGGTTCTATCGAATCCATCCGCAGACGGTAGCTCCGGCCCTGTCGGCCGGGCCTTGATTCCCGGGTCCTTTTGTGCGCTTGACAACACGCTCCCCATGAGACCGCTGCAAAACTTCACCTGGCTTTGTCAGCCGGTCGGGTCCGGGTGCTCACGTACCTCCAAGTACGCTCCGCCCCGTCCCCTCCCGGCTTCCGCGCCATGCTCGTTTTTCGCGGTCTCCAGACTTTCTGCTAAAGCTTGCTATTTGTGAATAGATAGAGCCTGCTTTCGAGAGATTAGATTTTTACAACACGCTCCTCATATCGAGAGTATAGGTTGAATCAGTTATGAAAACCACAGGAAAAAGCAGGAGGACAAACTACCTTGCTTCGCTTCTTTATAAAACTTTTAAAAAAGATAATACTGTGCCAGCCGCGGTGTCAAAACAATCTCCTTGAGCGGCCGAATTTTGGCGGTAGAAAGTCTATTTTTTCCGGTAAATTAAATAACAAAATACCAATTCTAACCGGGATTGTCAACCTGCCGGCCGCCGCGACCAGGGTCTTCAAGCCTTTTGACCGTATAAATTTTCTTTAAAGGGTAAGAATATTTAACCAGGACAACCAGCAGCGAGATAATGAAATTTTATGAAATTAGCAGAAAGAAGAAAAAAGCAGCAGCACTGACGTCCTGAGGATTTTCTGTTGGTCTTAAAACTTAAAAATCTGGCTTATTGCCGGTTTACCTTTGGGGATGGCTTCGCTATTATATTTATTGGCCTGTGTTAGCACTCATCAAAGGCGAGTGCTAATAAATAATCCAAAAAGTCAAGGGAGGGATCGTCGTTGATTAGACCTTTGGGAGAAAGGGTAGTGGTGAAACCGCTGCCGATGGAGGAAGTGACCAAGGGCGGCATTGTGCTTCCGGACACCGCCAAGGAAAAGCCGCAGAAGGGAGAAGTCATGGCGGTTGGCCCCGGTCGCCTGCTTGACAACGGGCAGCGTGTAGCCATCGACCTGAAGGTCGGAGACAAGGTACTCTACTCCAAGTATGCCGGGAACGAGGTCAAGCTTGATGGCGAGGAGTACCTGATCTTGCGCGAAAGCGATATTTTAGGTGTGCTTGAGTAGCTCTTGGTGGGCACAGATTTTTGAACACTTAACCCAAAAATTAAGGTTAGAGGGGGTCAAACAAATTGCCAGGGAAAGAGATTGTCTATCGTGAAGATGCGCGGACGGCAATAGAGCGGGGCGTTAACGCCCTGGCGGACGCAGTTAAAGTAACCTTGGGCCCTCGGGGCCGGAACGTGGTGCTGGAGAAAAAATTCGGCTCGCCCCAGATCGTCAATGACGGTGTGACCATTGCGCGGGAGATCGAGCTTCCCGACCCGCTCGAGAATATGGGCGCGCAGCTGGTGAAGGAGGTCGCGACCAAGACCAATGATGTGGCCGGTGACGGCACCACCACGGCGGCGCTTTTGGCGCAGGCCATCGTGCGGGAGGGGATGAAGAACGTTACTGCCGGCGCCAACCCGATGCTCATCAAGCGCGGGATTGAGAAGGCAGTAGAAAAAGTGGTTGATGAACTGAAGAGAATCGCCAAGCCGGTGGAGTCGAAGTCGTCCATCACCCAGGTGGCTTCTATTTCCGCCAACGACCCGACCATCGGCGAGCTTATTGCCGACGCGATGGAGAAGGTCGGCAAGGACGGCGTGATTACCGTAGAAGAGTCGAAGGGGATCGGCACCTCGCTCGAGGTAGTCGAAGGGATGAACTTCGACCGCGGTTACATCTCGCCGTACATGATTACCGATCCGGAACGGATGGAAGCTATTCTCACTGATCCCTACATTCTGATCACGGATAAAAAGGTTTCTGCGGTAACCGATATTTTGCCGCTGCTGGAGAAAGTGCTGCAGTCCGGTAAACCGCTGCTGATCATTGCCGAAGACGTGGAGGGCGAAGCACTGGCGACGCTGGTGGTCAACAAGCTGCGTGGGACGCTGTCCTGCTGCGCCGTCAAGGCGCCCGGCTTCGGTGACCGGCGGAAGGCGATGCTCCAGGATATTGCCATCCTGACCGGCGGCCAGGTTATTTCCGAAGAGGTCGGCCTGAAGCTCGACAAGACGACGCTCGACATGCTCGGCCGGGCGCGGCAGGTTCGAATCAAGAAGGAAGAGACGATTATCGTCGGCGGCCAGGGCAATCCCGACGACATCACCAAGCGGATTGCCCAGATCAAGAAGCAGATCGACGAGGCAACTTCCGAGTTTGACAAGGAGAAGCTGCAGGAGCGGCTGGCGAAGCTGGCAGGCGGCGTAGCGGTGATCGAGGTGGGTGCCGCTACCGAGACCGAGATGAAGGAGAAGAAGCTCCGCATTGAGGACGCCCTGAACGCTACCCGGGCGGCTGTTGAGGAAGGGATCGTGCCCGGCGGCGGGGTTGCGTTCGTCAACTGCATGCCGGTGCTCGACGATGTGAAGGCTGACAGCCCGGACGTTCAGACCGGTGTGAATATCGTCCGGCGGGCGCTGGAGGAACCCCTGCGCCAGATCGCGAATAACGCCGGTTACGAAGGGTCTGTCGTGGTCGAAAAGGTCAAGGCGAGCGATCCGGGGGTCGGGTTTGACGCGTTGACCGAGCAGTACGTGAACATGATTGAAGCCGGAATCATCGACCCGGTGAAGGTAACGCGTTCGGCGCTGCAGAACGCGGCCAGCATTGCTTCCATGATCCTGACCACCGAATGCCTGGTAGCGGAAAAGCCGGAGAAAGACAAGAACAAAATGGGAATGGGAGGCGGGATGTCTCCCGACATGATGTAAGGTTTGCTTCAGGGACAATACCTGCCACTGTTTCTCGTTCGAACCCCGCGCGAAGCGGGGTTTTTCTTTCCCAATTGGGGCAACAGTCGGTTTTAACTACATTTCTTTTGCTTTGGGCCGGCTCTGTGCAGGTTGTTGTTTTGCGTCTGCAAACGTTATACAATCAAAAACAACAGGTTACAGAAGGTTTGTGGGTGCCCGTTTTACGAATTCTCAACTTTTGCGGAGGTGGAGGGTGCACGGAGTCAACGATGCGCTGTTGGGGTTAATCGGGAATACGCCCCTGGTCGGATTGGTGAAAATCACCGCCGGCCTGCCGGCCAGGGTAGCGGCGAAGTGCGAGTGGTTCAATCCCGGGGGAAGCGCGAAGGACCGGCCGGCGCGGTGGATGCTCCAGGATGCGCTGACGAGGGGACTGATCCGGCCGGGGGACACGATTGTTGAGCCCACCAGCGGCAACACCGGTATCGCGCTGGCCTGGCTCGGGGTGCGGCTCGGTCTGCGCGTAATCCTCACCATGCCCGAGACCATGAGTGAAGAACGCCGCAAACTCCTGCGGGCGCTGGGTGCTGAAGTGGTCCTGACGCCGGCGGCGGAAGGGATTCCGGGTGCGGTCCGTCGCGCGGAAGAGATTGCAGCGGCGACGGGGGCATTCACCCCGAACCAGTTCGGCAATCCGGCCAACGCGGAAAGCCATTACCAGACTACTGGACCGGAGATCTGGCGGGACACGGAGGGGCGGGTGGATATTGTGGTCGCCGGTGTCGGCACCGGCGGCACCCTCACCGGCGTGGCCCGGGCGCTGAAGGAACGCAAACCCGGGGTAAGGGCGGTCGCCGTAGAGCCGGCGGAGTCACCGGTGCTTTCCCGCGGTGTAGCCGGGAGACACGGCATCCAGGGAATCGGTGCGGGGTTTGTACCGCAGGTGCTGGACAGGGACCTGATTGACGAGGTCTTCCCGGTGCCGACGGAGGCAGCGTGTGAGATGGCGCGGTCCCTGGCGGTGAAGGAAGGAATGCTCGCGGGTATTTCTGCGGGGGCAGCCTGTTTTGCGGCTCTTTCCGTGGCCCGGCGTCCGGAGAACGCAGGGAAGCTGGTGGTGGTGGTCTTTCCGGATAGCGGCGAACGTTACCTTTCCACAGATCTGTTTGAGAATACAGAGTAAGGGAGAAAAACCCGGCGTGAGCGAGGTAATGCTTCTGGTCGCACTCGGCTGCGGCCGGTTGAAAGAGATTTTCGACATCGCCGCGAGGCATCCCTTTGTCGTTTTCGGGACGATGGACGGGGAAATTTTTGCGGGTCTGGCGGTGCGGGGCCTGCTTGAACAGGCGGCACGGCTCCCGGTTTACTTTTACGAAACCGGGTGAATCAGCCCGCGGCGGGTGGTTGCCGTCGGCAGCCTGGCAAAAGTCTGGCTTGGATTTCCGGAGGACGCGGCCGTACCGGAAGAACTGCAAGGGGCTTTCGAAGACTACTTCGGCACGGCGTGGAACCAGGTGCTGGTGGGTGCTGAAAAACCTTTCGGCTACCATGCTGCCAATAACGCCTACTTCGCGGTGGAAGGCCTTTGCCCCGTGGAAAACCTGACCCTGACCGAATTGCTGGAGCGAGAGAGGGTGAAACTGTCTGCCAACATCATCATCAGTTAGTATCGGTCCCGGCCTAAAAAGAAACAGGCTACGGTTTTTTCCCTCTGCCACTTTCCGAAGATCGCAAACCGCAGAAATAAACAAAGAGATTCCTCTGCATAATAATTTCTAAGCCTTCTATCTTATCTCCAGGCTGCGGCGTGCAGCGTTGAAACCGGGTTGAGACTCCACTATGTCCGCCGCTTCCGGAACCGGCAAATCTTCGTTCATTTTTTCGCTTTCCTTTGGATAGCAGCCCGCCAGCAAAACTCCGGGATTAAATGCCGAGGATCTCTGCTACCACGGCTTTCATTTGTTCCCGCCGCGCGACGCGCCGGTGGCACACCGGCTTTTCGGCGAGGTTCCGCAGGCCTGCGGGGACGGCCCAGCCGGTCCGGGCGGCGAGAAGGTCGAGCAGGGCGAATTCGTCGTGGGTCCGGGCGACCTCTTCGCCCAGCAGCGCCCGGGCCACGTCCCGGTTGAACTTAAACGGGCTGGCGGTGGACAGTACCACGGTCGTCGTGGCGTCGCCGGTTTCCCGGCCGTAGTTCTCATACACCCTGCGGGCCACAGCCGTATGGGGGTCGAGGACGTAGTCGTACCGGGAGTAGGTTTCCCTGATCGTAGCCAGTGCGGCATCGTCGCCGGCCCAGTCGGACCAGAAGATTTCCTGGACCCGCGTACGGGTGGTATCGTCAACGGTGTAGCGGCCGATATCCTGGAGTTCCTGCATCCAGGCGCGGATGCGGGCGGCGTCCCGGTCCGTGAGTTCGTAGAGCAACCGTTCGAGGTTGCTCGAGACGAGGATGTCCATTGACGGTGAAACGGTTTTATAAAACGGCCGGCGCCGGTCGTAAACGCCGGTGCGGACGAAATCGGTGAGGACGTTGTTGGCGTTGGCCGCCAGGATGAGTCTCTTGACCGGCAGCCCCATTTCCCGCGCGTAAAAACCGGCCAGGATGTTGCCGAAGTTGCCGGTAGGGACAACGAAGTTAACCCCTTCTCCCGGCCGGATGGCGTCTTTCGCCAGCAGATCCGCATAGGCCGAAAAGTAGTAGACGATTTGGGGCAGGAGCCGGCCCCAGTTGATCGAGTTGGCCGAAGAGAACTCAAAACCAGACCTTTTGAGGCGCTCTTTGATTTCCGGGTCGGTGAAAATCTCTTTCACGCCGGCCTGGGCGTCGTCAAAGTTGCCTTCCACCGCCACCACCCAGGTATTCCTGCCTTCCTGGGTAACCATCTGCCGCTTCTGGACCTCGCTCACGCCTTCGTTCGGGAAAAAAACGATAATCCTGGTTCCGGGGACGTCCCGGAAGCCCTCCAGCGCTGCCTTGCCGGTGTCGCCGGAGGTGGCCGCCAGGATGACGATTTCCGCGGTGCTGCCGGTTTTCCGGACCGACAGGGTCAGGAGGTGGGGGAGGATCTGCAGGGCCATGTCCTTGAAGGCGCAGGTTGGTCCGTGCCACAGCTCCAGGATGTAGGAGCCGTCGCCGAGCGGCCGAAGCGGTGCGATTTCCGGCTGACCGAATTTTTCCGGGTTGTAGGCGGCAGTGACGCAGTGACCGATTTCTCCCGCGGTGAAACCGGCAAGAAAAGGAGTCATGACGCGCCCGGCACGCTCCTGGTAGGGGAGATCCCGCCAGCCGGCTGTCTCCGCCGGCTCGAGCTGCGGCAGGGTTTCGGGAACATAAAGTCCGCCGTCCGGGGCAATGCCTTCCCGGATCGCCTGCGCGGCGCTGACACGGGCCGTCCGACCCCTGGTACTTTCGTAACGCATTTTGCTCCTCCTGTGTTCTTGCTGCCGCCTGAAGCTGCTCTCCCAAATGGTGCTCCGCAAAAAGTTACAGACGTTCTGCCCAAAGTATAACACAAAAAATTTTAAGCCGGAGAGGTTTCTTTTTTCGCGTCTTCAGTTCGGGTCAACGACAACCGAAAAAAAATATAGTCAAAAACATCATCCTTATGTCTTTTCCGGCGCCTAAAAAGAACCGAAGCTGGTGATAGGATGCGGAGGCTTTATTTATTCGTTTCGGTTTTGGCGGCAATGCTGTTGGTTGCGCCGCTTATTCCTCCGCTCCTTTGTGTTTTCAGCCAGACTCCGCTTGCACGTGTCGGAAACATGCGGCTTTCCACCGCACCGGGCGTTCCGCCTGAAGCCGAAAAGGCCGCGTTATCGGAACTGCGGCACCTTGCCGCAACGCTTCCCGCCGTTTGCGCCAAGAAGTGGCGGGTCCGCCTCGCCGGACCGTGTTACGAGGCCAAAGACGGGTCGCTCGTTACCGGATATTCGTTCCCCGCGCGGGGCAAGGCGGTTGTCCTTGCTCCCTGCGGCGGCATGCTCGGGCCCGTCTTCGAACTGGATCCTTCTTCCGGCAGAACGCTTACCCTGAAGCCGGCGGAGCCGGCCGTTCCGTGCTACGTAGCCGCAACAATAACCCACGAAATCGGACACCTGGTCCGGTTTTGTTTTTTATCCGAAGAAGAGTTTGACCGCTACCTGGAAGCGAGGGGCTGGCATCCGGATATTGATCCTGAGGAGCTGTTTGCCGAGGACTTCCGGTGGCTCTTTGGTTCGGAAACGGCAAGACAAATAACCTTCCAACCGAGCGGGATCATACCGCCGGGAGAGAAGGAGCGTGCGGTCATCGTCAGGGCAATCCGGGATGAGGGCTCCGCCATTCTTAACTTTCCGCGGTGATGTGATCGAAAAACTGGAGGAGTTGCTCACCCTTTGCAGACAGCAAATCCACCAACTGGGATTCGGTTAAAGGCCTGGTAAGGTCCGGGTCTGCCTGGTCGGCGAGGCTGAAAAGCAGCCTTTTTATCCTCCCCATTTCGACCGTCACCAGAATCACCACGGTTTCCCCGCCGAAATCGGTGGTGAACTCGAACTCGTCGAAGTCTTCCGGGGGGTCGGGGACGTACCTCCCGGCAATGCCGAGGGTGGACAGCTTTTCAGCATCCTTTGCGTTCTCCAGGTTCAGGCCCTTGCCGACGTATTTGCGAAAGCGTTCCATGTTGCTCCCTCCTCAGACAGTATTAATGGTGCGCCGTCCAAACAAGCCTGCGGTTCGAGGTGATGGCTTTTTCCAAATCAGGCCGTTGCATCCGAGCCAGCGTGCCGGTTTCAGGCTCCCTGGCCGGGAACTATGCGCCGGTAAAGTTCTCCGTCCCGGTAAATTCTGATTTCCAGTGGCAGCCTGCCCGGTATCATGTGGCTGGCACAGGCCAGGCAGGGGTCGTAGGCCCTGACGGCCATCTCTACCATGTTCAGGAGGTTTTCGTCGACCCGACCGTCTTTGATCAGTCCCTGGGCGGCTTTTTTCACGGACATGTTGATGGCGGCGTTGTTTTGCACCGTGGCCACGATCAGGTTCACCTTCTGCACGAGTCCCTTCTTATCGGTGACGTAATGGTGGTAAAGCGTGCCGCGCGGCGCCTCGACCACGCCGACGCCCTCCGCAGGTTTTCCGGACGGGACGTTGCGGACGTGGGGGTCGGTGACCTGGGGGTCCCGGGCCAGCTCCAGGACCTTCTCGCTGGCGTACATCAGTTCCACGAGACGCGCCCAGTGGTAGGCAAGGGTGTGATGTACCGGCTTTTGGCCGAAAAAGCGGTACAGCTTTTCATAGGCCTCCTGGGCCAGAGGGGTCGCCATCCCGTCGGCCACGTTCAACCGGGCCAGCGAGTTGACGCGGTACACGCCGCTGTGCGGGCCGTCCATAAAGCCCTTCCAGCCTTTCTTTTTCAGGTAGGGGAACTTGATGTAGCTCCACGGTTCCACGTGTTCCCCGATGTGGTCCAGGTAATCCTTGGGTTCAAAGACGCAGACCTCTTTGCCCTCGGGGTCAACAACCCTGATCCTGCCGTCGTAAAAGTTCACCCTGTTGTTCGCGTCAACCATTCCCGCGTAATGGGTCTCATGGCGGTAGAGATCGCCGGCGATGATTTCCACCAGTTCCTGATTCTTCAGGACCAGGTTCTCGAAGATTTCCAGACTCTGCTTGCTGAATTCAACCAGGGTGCCGGCCAGGCGTTCGATTTCCTTGCGGTCTTCTTCGGCCAACGGTTTCGAGAGGCCCCCGGGCAGGGAGGAAACGGGATAAATCGGATGGCCGCCGATTATCTCCTGGATGCGCTGCGCGTAGCCCCGGTTGTCGACCACGGCGGCGCCGATTTCCCTGCCGGCAGCGGCCACGACTCCGAAGATGTTCCGTTTTGCTGCACCCTCGTTCATCAGAAGCAGGTCGGGAGCGCCCAGGGCAAAGAAGTGCAGGATGTGGCTGTGGGCCATGTGGGCGCAGTAATACATCTCCCGCAGTTTTCTGGCGGCCTCGGGGGGCTCGACGCCGTAAACCGCGTCGCAGGCCTTGGCCGACGCCGTGTGGTGGGCTCCGGGACAGACGCCGCAAATCTTAGGCGTGATCCGGGGCAGTTCCTCCACCGGCCTGCCTTCACAGAACTTTTCAAAGCCCCTGAACTCGATGACCTGGAAGAACGCGTCCACCACGTTTCCGGCATCGTCGAGGATGATTTCAACCTTGCCGTGCCCTTCGAGGCGCGTGTTCGGTTGAATCGAGATCTTTTTGGTCATTGCTATCCTCTTTTCCTGTTTATTATCGCCGAAGGCAGTGAGAACGGGTAAAAGATGCCCACGGCGTCTTTGACGGCCTCCAGGACCTCCATTATCTTCGGCGGCTGCAGGTAATCTTCCCATTCACCGGTTATCGCTGCTATCGCCGACATTGCCTCCGCGCCGGGGTCGGACATTGCCGGGAGCCATCCGTAGCAGCCCCGGCACGGCATGTTCACGCTGATGCAGCGCGCTCCGCAGCCGCCCCGGGTTGCAAAACCCAGACACACAATGCCCTGTTCAAGGAGGCAACGTTCGCTGCCGGCGATAATCTCGTGGGGGCGGTACAACGTGGCGGCTTTCTTGGCTTCCTTTGTTTTCCCCCGCGGGCAGTCGTAACAAAGAGCCTTGTCGGACGCCAGAACCTTTTTGGCGCCGTTTCCCGCGGCGATGCTGCTGAGTGCGCCCAGCAGCTCCATAATGGTGCTGTTCGACGGGGGACAGCCGGGAACGTAGCAGTCCACCGGTACAACCTGCTCCAGGGACCGCACTTCCGGCAAGAATTCCGGAAGGGTCAGGCTGAAGCCCTCCCGCCCGGATACCGGCTGCGGCATGGTTCCCGCCTGGTTCACGTTTGACGGGGTTTCGAAATACGCGCGCTGCAGAAGTTCCTCCCTGGTAAACTGGTTGGCCAGTCCGGGAATGCCGCCGAAGCACGCGCAGGAACCGTAGGCGATGATCTGCCTGCACTTCGCACGAAAGATCTTGGCTTCTTCTTCCTGCTCTGCCGTTCTCACTGCGCCGTTGATGACGCCGACGTCCACGCTCCCGTCCGGCAGGTTTTCCAGGTCCCGGCGCTTGAAGTCCAGCGCCACGGGCCAGTAAAGGATTTCGACGCTTTCCGGCAGGTCAAGAATCGCCCTTCCCACGTCGAGGATGGAGACGTCGCAACCGCCGCATGAAGCACCCCAGTTTAGAATCATTCTTATCCTGCTCATAGCGACCTCCCGAAAGGATTTGGACCGAGCTTCCGGAGCGTTCTGTCCATTTCTTCGATTGCCTTGGCCAGGTCCCGCCACATAGGCACGCCGATGTACTCCCACTTCAACCGCCCGGCGCTGAGCCCGAGCTGGCGCATGACCGTATTCAGCAGCATCACCCTTTTTGCCGTCATGTAGTTGCCCGATCCGTGGTGACAGTTTTTCGGCGGGCACCCGGCGATGATGATGCCGTCAACACCCATCTTGAAAATCTCCAGGAGCAGGCCGGCGTTGACCGAAGAAGAGCAGCGGATGCGGACGCTCCGGAAATTCTGCTGGGGAATCTTCAACCCGTTTACCCCCATCAGGTCCGCGGACGCGTAGGAGCACCAGTAGCAGAGCAGTCCGAGTATCTTCGGTTCGTCGCCGTTGACTTCCGAGAACGCTACCGCCACCTGGTCGAGAATCTGCGCGTTGCTGAAGTTACGGAGCCGAATCGCGTGGCTCGGACAGGCGGATGCACACAGCCCGCATCCCTGGCAGAAGGCCTGGTCTACCGCTGCTCCCTCCCCGGTCATCCGGATGGCGCCGTGGGGGCAGACGGTTTCACAGATGCGGCAGTGCGAGCACCGTTCCGGGTCAACCTCCGATACAAACTTCAGGAGTTCTTTTTCGCCCTTGGCGCCGTGCTGCAGGGCCCGCAGCGCAGCCGCGCTCCCCTGTTCGATGCTCTCCTGGACCATTTTGGGGCCGGTGACGGCTCCGGCGATGTAAACCCGGTCGATGAAGGACTCCGTGGGCCGGAGGATCCGCGGTTGGACCTCGAGCGGGTAGCTGTACCTGTCCGTCTTGATCTTCAGCTTTTCAATCAACCCGTTGCCCCGGGGAAGCAGGGCTTCGGCCAGGACGAGCACGTCGGTTTCCAGTTCTTCCGTCTCCCCGTCGGGCGTCGCCAGGTGGAGCTTCAGGCCGGCGTCCGCGTCTTCTACCTGGACCACCTCTCCGTTTATGAATTCCACATAATCCTTGGCTTCGTTATAGAATTGCTCAAAAGCCCGACCGTACGTCCGGATGTCGCCGAAGTAGATCATCGCTATTTCGGCGTAGGGCTTCAGCGCCGCTACCCGGTTCGCCTGCTTTACCGCGATGCTGCAGCAGGTCTTGGAACAGTAGGGCATGCCTTTCGGAATCTCTTTACCAATGGACCGTGACCCGCCGCAGAGCATAAAGGTGATGCGTTCGACATCTCCTCCGTCGGGGCGGTTCAGCCGGGCCGCGATGAGGCGTTCCATTTCCATGCTGGACAAAACGTTGGGGGAAGCGTAGTTCAGTTCCTCAAGGGTGTTCAGATTGAGGGTCTTGAAACCCGTGGCGAGAATGACCGTTCCAAAGGTATCTGCAACGATTTCCGGTTGGGCGTCCAGGTTTATCGCGCCGGTGGGGCAGACGTTCAGGCATTCGCCGCACCGGGTGCAGGCGCCGGCATCGAGCGTATAGGTGTCGGGGATCGCCAGCTTATACTCCTTGTCAATCGCCTTTCGTTTCGTCCAACCGTACTCGTATTCGTTCTGTATCTCCACCGGGCAGACTTCGGCGCACTTGCCGCAGCTCACGCACCTCTCCGGGTCGACGAACCGGGCCTGCCTGCTGATGGTCACCTTAAAGCTCCCGTTTTCCTGCGTAATGTCGGTAACCTCGGCGTTCGTAAGGATCTGGACGCGAGGGCTAAAGGCGGCTTTTCGTGCCTGGACCGGGGCCACGCAATCGCTGACGCACATGGCCGGCCAGCCTTCGCACTGGAGCAGGTAGGGGATCTGACAGAAGTGGCCCCCGAGGTAAGCCCTCTTCTCCACCAGGACCACGTCCGTCCCGGCGCCGGCCAGGTCCACGGCAGCCTGCATCCCGGCGGGACCGCCGCCGATGACGATGCTCTTTGGCGCAATCTTTACGGGGTCTGGGGTAGGGAGGTTGGATTTGAGCTTTGCGTGCGCCATTCGGAGCATGTCCAGCGCCTTGCCCGTTAGGTCCCCGTCGTGAATCCAAATGCACTGCTCTCTCAGGTTGGCGACCTCGAACATCGCCTTGTTCAAACCCATTTCGCCGAGGAATGCGCTGATGCGGTCCTCGGTGAAGGTGAGGGACGACCTTTCGGAGCACCCGGCGAAAAGGAGCCTGTCGCAACCCTGGAACTCCTGCTTGATTCTGGAAAGGTCCTGGCGGCAGAGGTTGTCCACCCGGGAAACCTTAACTACGCCTTCAAGCTCAGCCGCCTTTTCCGCCAGTATCTCTAAGTTGACTTTTTCGGCAATCTGGCCGCCGCAACTGCACACGACCACGCCTATCTGGGGTTTGGGGGCGTTTTTCATGTGGTTCTCCTCCGTAAAACCTTTTGGCCTCCGGCACTCGGGCATCGGGTTCGGGTTCGGAAAACTCTCCGGGGTGTACCACCACTGGCAAAACACGGAAAAATTTGTAACGCTTGCGGGACCACCCGCTTGACCTTTTTTTTTATCATAAGTTTAATAACTGATGTAAATCAAGATGAAATTATGGTAAATTCTTAAACTTGCCGCTGCCGCAGGAGTTGTCCCTTTTAAAAAAATAAAGGGACAACGGGGTGTTGCCCGCTGCCCCCGGCTGGGCAGGTATCGTCTAAAATAAACCCTTTGCGTCGCTCCGCCTCAAAGTCCTCATTTGCCGATATGGGCGTGGCAGGAGGCGCAAACGTTGACACCGCCCTTGCCGACTTTCGCCGTGGTAGGCGCCTTCATGTGCGCCGCTCCGTTGCTGTGGCAGGCTTCACACGGCACGCCCGGCAGCGCCGAAGAAACGTCCGGGTGGCAGGCCTTGCAACTGGTGGCGCCTTCAGGCGGATAGTTTATGGTAAGCTGCGTCGCATCCTTGTTGATGCCCGCCTGTGCCCCGAGGAGTTGGGTGAGGTCGCGGGCGGAAATGTACGCCCGGCCGTCGATCACGGCCACGTTTACCTCACCGGTGGTTCCCAGGAAACTCAGACCCATCTTTTTCATGATCGCCTGTTTGTAAACGCGCTTGACTGCCGGTTTGGCGGTCGTGGTTTTGGTTGTTGCGGTTTGGGTTGTCGTGGTCTTGGTCGTCGTAGTAGTGGTAGTGGGCTTGGTAGTGGTCGTCGAGGTCGTCGTGCCCGGGGTTTTTCCGCCGTGGCAGCCCGCGCAGTCGCTGCCCATGTTCGGGTACGCGCCTGCCGGGTTGAGGTTCAAATTCGTGACCAGGAAAACGAACGCGACGGTAATCGCCACCCCGATAATCGCCCATTTCCGATTCATATCACTTTTCCCTCCTTCTCTATTCCAAGCGCCTCAGAACCCGAAGAAACTGCTTACAGAGCCGTACTGCCGTTCAGTTCAATCCTGACCACCCGGTTTGAGGTCGGGTGGATCAGATGCACGGCACAGGCGATGCACGGGTCGAAGGAACGGACGACCCGGACGATGTTGATCGGGTTGTTCAGGTCGGGAACGGGGCAACCGATGAGCGCCTTTTCGATCGGCCCGACTTGGCCGGCGGTGTCCCGCGGGGAGGCGTTCCACGTGGTTGAAACCACCATTGAATAGTTGGCGAGCACCTTCTGGGAGATTATTGCCCAGTGCCCGAGCGACCCGCGCGGCGCCTCGACGAGACCGTATCCCCGGCCGGATGCCGGAGGCTCCCAGTGGGCGGTGTCGTGAATGGTCCGGTCGCCCTGGGCGACGCGGCTTTCGAGTTCGTCCAGCCACCGGTACATCCCGTCCACGATCATCAGCGCTTCAAGGGCCCGTGCGGCGTGCCTGGCCACCGCGCCTGGTTTCACTCCCTGGGCTACCAGGTCCGTTAGCGTTTTGACGGCGCTGTGCGGGTTTTGCCGGGTGATGGCCACCATCAGCCGCGCCAGCGGCCCGACCTCCATCGGGTTGCCGTCATACCGCGGTGCTTTCAAGAAGGAGTAAGCATCGGGTTTGTCGAGTGCGAAATTCTGTCCCTCGTCGTACGGGTGTCCGCCGTCGGTGTCGAGGTACCAACTGTGCGTTACGGCTTCGGTGATCTTCTGTTCGATTGCCGCGGGGCTGGTTTCGACCAGCGAACCGTTGACGATGGTGCCGGCAGGCAGGAGGAAGTTTTCCCCGGTGTCGTCCTCCGGGAAGCCCCCGTAACAGAGGAAGTTCTGGTACCCTACGCCAACGTCGGATTTGGCCAGCCCCAGAAGCGGTCCCGTACCGAGGAGGACGACGTCGGCCACATAAACGTTCTTGGTGAAGTCGGCTACCTGGTCGAGCAGACTCTTGAAAGCGGCCCGCTGCTCGGCGCCGGGAAGCTGGGTCACGCCGCCCGGGACGATCGAGGATTGGTGCGGCTGCTTCCCGCAGAAAATGGCCGCCATTTTCTTGGCCACCGCCTGCATTTTCAGCGCGGTAAGGTAGCTCTGGACACAGTGAGCGACCAGATCCAGGTCTTTAACGCAGTATTCATCCGGGGTGTACCGCGGCAGGAGCGGACCGGCCTGGTTCGTCCGGAGCAGTTCCTTGATCTGCAAAAGATTGGGGTCGGTACCCTGATAATTGGTGAGCACCGCCAGGTCCAGGTAGTCAAGTGCGGAAAGGTGGTAAAAGTGCAGCGGTTTGTCGTGGAGCCAGCAGGCTCCTAAGATCAAGTTTCGCAGAAGACGTGCCAGTTCCGGTAATTTTTCCGTTCCCTGGGCCTTTTCCACCGCAATGGCGGAGGCCCAGCCGTGGGACCCAAAACATACGCCGCAGAGCCGCTCGGTTACATAGGTGGCATCGCGGGGGTCCCGGCCGGTCAGCATCTTTTCTATTCCCCGCGCCATGGTGCCGCTTGACCAGGCATCGGAGATAACGCCGTTGGTGACTTCGGCTTCGATTTTCAGATGGCCTTCAATTCGAGTGATGGGGTCAACGACTACTCGTGCCATACCACATTACCTCCTTCGTGGAGTCGTTTTCGGGTGTGCGTTCCGCCGGGCACTTTCACCAATCATTTGGGGTGCGTATGATACCCGACGGTATTCTGGTAAAGCGGGCTGAAACCGCTGTAGAATTCCGGTTCGGTACACCCCGCGCAGGGGGCGTTGGAACCGATACACCAGTTGACCCCGTCGTTCCATAAGAGAGTAGGGCAGTTCGCGTAGGTGACCGGCCCTTTGCATCCTTTCAGGAGCAGGCAGTAATTGGCCTGTTTGGGATCGTTCCAATCCAGGAGGAAAAGCCCGTGGTGGTAGTACATCCGGCGCGGACATTCGTCGTGGACGGTTTTATTAAAGTACATCTTGGGGCGCTTATAATGGTCCAGCGCCGGCAGCTTGCCGTATGCAAGGTAGTAAACAACGGTGCCGAAGAACCACTCGGGCTTGAGCGGGCACCCGGGAAGATTGACCAGCGGCTTGTCGATGCCGTATTTTTTGAGGAAATATCCCACGCCCTGGCCGTTGGAGGGACACGGTTTATTAACTCCGCCGTACGTCGCACAGGCGCCGATGGCGATAATGGCCGTGGCGTTTTTGGCCGCGGCAACCAGGGTGTCCTCGAGGGGTTTACCGGCGACATACAGAAAACGCGGATCAGCGGCCGGAACCGACCCTTCCATCACGAGGATGTAGTTTCCTTCCGCGATGGCGTCTTCAAGGGCTTTCTCCGCCACGTCGCCGGATGCGGCCATGATGGTTTCGTGGTACTTGATCTCAACGAAGTTGAGGATTACTTCGCCCGGGTCGGGCTGGTCGAAGCGGGAACCGGCAATTCCGGCGATGATTGATTCCGTACAGCCGGTACATTCCTGTCCGTGGAGCCAGATCACATCGAGCTTGTCGGCGGCTTCCGCCCAGCCTTTGGGGAGGACTTCGGCCAAGCCCAGTGCGGCGGCCGCTGCCGTCATCATTTTAATAAACTCGCGCCGGCTGATCACCCTGGCTTTCAAAATGCTCGTGAGTTCCATACTCACACCTCCGTGGGGTTTCGAATTTCGCCCTGCGCATTGTGACCGGGACTGCGGATTGTCATTTCCCGGAGAAGAACGCTTTAACGTATTTTGCTATGCGTTCCCTGTAGCGGGTCCTCACCTCCTTAGACTTAAGGTGTGACTGAACCGAGGTTTGCCACGCATTTTCGACATCGCTGCTTGTCTGACCAAGACTGCTGAAGAAAGTGGGTCAATTCGCTGCCTTGCCGGGAGGAGCATCCCGGAACGGGCAACCTTCACACGGTGGGTCGGATCTACCCCCATTTTAACCGCCCATAATTTCTATGTCAAGACAAAAAACAACTTTTTAGCCATTAATTTGACAAAATACCACCATTCTCGCCCTTTGTGGAATGAGATGGTAATTTAGTACCCGGGGAAACATGTTCGACTTTATACCGGGCTTTTGAGTGCGGGTTGATCAATTCCGGTATCCAGTAAGAAACGAGTCAGGTGGGAAGTAGCAGAAGAAAAGTATCCGGGTTTTTCAAGGACCGGCAGGTTTTCAACGCCGGCTTTGGCTGCAGTTTCTCGACGCGGAAACGGTGCAACACGGATCAGGTACGCTGGGTCCGAGGGGCCGGGGGATAGGGGGCGGGGCCGTTTGAACGCCGTATGGGAAGCCGTTCGCGCGGCGGTGATCAGTCGACTTCATTATAAAACTTTTTAACTCGCTGAAATATTTCTTTACCAAAAGCATAAGCGGGGGTGGAGAGTCTCCCTTCTCCTTCTTTTTCCCATTAAAGTGTTATGGTAGTATTACAAGAAAGAGAAAATAGAAGGGGGGGGGTGGGCTACGTGTCTCAGAAGGTTCTGATTTTCGGGAAAGAAGGGTGACCGTACACAAAGGCTGCCCTGGATGCTTTCGCCAAGAAAGGGGTTGCCTACCGCTACCTGGACGTGAAAGAAGACCCCGGCGCGATGAAGCAAATGCTGGACTATTCCGAAGGCCGGAGGGCGGTGCCCGTAATCGTAGAGGGCGAGAAGGTAACCGTCGGTTTTGGCGGAACCTGAGGGGTTTAAGGGCGACCGTGCGTCGCCGCGGAAAGTGGTTGCCGGGGATCTTGCCCATCTTCCGGGCAGAAGTCTTCGGTCCTCGGCACCCACAAGTTCAAAATGGCTGTTCAAGGGCAAAGGTTGGGCCGGAGAGTGACCGGCCTTTGGGCGTTTTGCTTCAATTGCTTTCCGCCGACAGCGTCACCAGTACGATTTCGGGTTTGCAGTTAAACCTCAAGGGGATGCCGCTTTCCCCTAAACCGGCGTTGATAATCAGCGTTGTTTTTCCCAACCGGAACACCCCGTAATCCCATTCCGGGAAAAGCCCCTGGCCCGGGACGGTAACCGCGCCGACAAAAGGAAGACGGACCTGTCCCCCGTGGGTATGCCCGACCAGTAACAGGTGTACCTTCCTTTGGACTGCTTCGGGAAAGATGTTCGGCGCGTGGGCCAGCAATATTACCGGCGCCGCGTCTGTCACTCCCCGGAGCGCCGCATCCAGGCGGTCCCTTTTGATGTAGGGGTCGTCTACGCCGACCACCCAGATGTGCCGGTCGCCCCGCGCGATCTTTTCGGCTTCGTTAATCAGAATATGAACCCCGTGCTTCCGCAATATCTTCTCGGTTTGAAAACCGGTCCACCGGTCGTGGTTGCCCGGCACGAAGTAAACCGGCTTACCCTTTAGGTGTTCCAGCAGCCGGGCTACCGGTTCGTTCTTGGGGTCGTACTTGTTGACTAGGTCCCCGGTGATTGCTACCAGGTCGTATTCCTGCTTCTTAATCAGCGCCGCCAGCTTTTCCTGATTCCTGCCGAACTCCTTGCCGTGCAAATCGCTCAGGTGCAGGATCGTAAAACCGTTGAGGCCGGACGGAAGTCCGGCTACACGGACCGTATACTGCCTGACTTCAACGGTGTAAATCTCCGCATACAGGTATAGGGCTGACAGCAAACATCCAAGCAAAACCGCCGACCATTTGAAGTACCGCAGTTCAGGTTTCCTCCTTGAAGCAAAAGGACCTCGAAAAATCTCGCTGTGGAGCACCGGTTCCTTTTAGCCCTTCACCTAATCATTACTGACTGGCGCTACCGGAAACCATACCGGCGGCCTTTCTTGGGTCTCATTTTCAGGCTTTGTATCATTCATAGCTATTACAGATGCCCCTTGAGGAAAATGCAGCAAGACCCGTTGCCGTTTTTCCACCAAACTAAAACCCGGATAGCCGGTAAAAGGCGTAAGGAGCGATGGCCACCCAAAGCAGAACCAATACCCACAGGCGGCCTTTCAGCAGGTTGTAGTCGTGCAGCAGCCTGCTCCAGGAATGCCCCATTACGAAATATCCGAAGCCGAACTCGAACGCGACTGTGAGGACCAGCCAGATAAGCCCGATCAAAACCGCTTGGACCGGCGATTCGATTCTCCACCAAAGGCTGAGCGCCCAGATGTATAAACCGAACAGAGCAATACCGGTCACCGTGGATACCTGGTGCGCGCGCGGCTCCCCAAGGAATTTCTTGTATCCCGCCTCGCGTATTGCGCCGTTCACTATGGCGATAACGACCATCGGCAACCAGGCGATGGTATACTTTAGGATTATCATTCTTCACCTCTCCAAGGACGCCGTTGGGTATGACGCTAAAGTTTAACGGCGGCGTATTCCGCCGCCGGAACAATGCGGGTTAATGCTATTCTATAACAATCCTGCAGGAATTTACAGCCCCCTTCAAGCGCCTGATCGTGTCAACCCACTGTAGGAATCTCGAAACCTCACCGACCTTGGAGCGGAACGAGCTACCAAACCGGCGAAACATTTCGGCTTAGCGCTTTGAGAGCCTTGGTCAGTGGAGTCACCGGACCCCG
>JBFLVI010000022.1:0-35791 GCA_040758635.1 Bacillota bacterium
TCCGCGCCATGCTCGTTTTTCGCGGTCTCCAGACTTTCTGCCAAAGCTTTCCATCTGTGAATAGACAGAGCCTGTTTTCGAGAGATTAGAGTTTCGCAACATTCCCCTAACCACTGCTAACAAATCGTTCTTCAGAGCCTGTCTCAGAAAAAATAGTATGGGGTTGTCATGGGAAATATGCCCAAAAATAAAAGAGCCCGCAGGCTCTTTTGCCGCAACCCCGGCCCTGCGAGATTAGGTGGCCGCCAGTTGCACCTGTCCTTTGAAAACCATTTGCTCAGCCGGCGTTCCCTTTCTAAAGCACCGCAGGAAGGCTTCGACCACCCGCGGATCAAACTGGCTCCCGGCGTGCAACTCCAGTTCCCGAAGCGCCATTTCCGGTGAAATTTGGGGCTTGTAAGCCCGCTCCGAAACCATGGCGTCAAAACTGTCTGCAACACCTAAGATTCTTGCCCCGACGGGAATCTCCTGGCCCTTCAAACCGTAAGGATACCCGCCCCCGTCCCAGCGTTCGTGGTGGTAAAGCGTGATCACCGCAATCTCTTGAAGCTTGGGAATGTCTCGCAAAATCCGGTAGCTGAGTACCGGGTGCCGCCTGATCTCTTCCCATTCCTGGGGTCGCAGTTTCCCCGGCTTTTTGAGCGGCTGTTCCGAAACCGCGATCTTCCCGATATCGTGCAAAAGCCCGGCGAAATAAACGACTTCCTGCTGGTAGTAACCCAGGCCCATCTCTTTTGCGATCGCCAGGGCATATTCCGCCACGCTCTGGGAGTGCCGGGCGGTATGCGGGTCACGGGCATCGAGGACCCGGCTCAGCGTACTGACCACTCCGCAAAACAACTCCTGCAACCTCCGGGCCTGCCCCTCCGCCTGTTCCCTTCTTGCCACCGCCTTTCCGAAGGCGCCAACCACAGCATAAAGCGCCAGGAAGGAAATCACGGCCAGTACGAAGATGCCGAGGTCGGAATTGTTTTTAAAGGCCGCCGCCGAACCCTTCAGAAAAACCACCGCCCCCGCAGCGGCCCCCGCTAAGAGGGCAATTACGACCGCAACCAGGCGGGAAAAAAGGAGTGCCAGGACTACCGGAACAAAGTAAAAGGCAGGGATTACCACCTGGAAAGGCCGACCCTGCGTCAGGTAATCGACCATCGAAACCAGAACGAGAAAACAGAGCGTCCCGGCAACGGCCATCAACCGGATAACCGGGAAAGAAGAGGAAGAGATGGCCTTCTTAGCTAACTTTAACAACATAACCAAACTTCTCCTCAGATCGGTACCGACATTATTCGTCACAATTCGCAAAAATCCTTCTCGAAAATTTCATTTTTTGAGATTTAATGAAAAACAGGAATAAAAGAGCAATTCGCCCGGGAAAAGAGGCTCGGAAGGTCATAGATGGTATTCTTTAAGGGGAATCCGGAGAAATTCGGGCTTGATCTGAAACAAACAAGGATGACCGGCCACTGATTTCTGGATACTGGATACCAACGCGGAAGGGACCGGACGGAACCGGAAGCAAAGAACCCTCAGAATTCTAACAGTTTTCTGAAAGCTGCGCGCCTTTGTCCACCCGGAAAACCAGCACCGCCCCAAAGGGTCGGGCCACAAGGCGCCCGGCAAGTTCAAAACAGTGCGCATAGCGCAGGAGGCCTTTCGGAAGCCGGGGCGGAAAGTAAACCCCTCCCGCCCACGTGCAAGCGGAAACGGGCAGGGTTTTCTGGATTAAGCGCCGGACTCCCCAGAGCGTATAAAACCTGGCGTGAGCGAACACACCCCGCCCGCGCCGCCTCAAGGCCCAGAGGCTCAGCCGGTTCAGCACGCCGATCACCAGTCTGCCGCCGGGTTTGAGCACCCGCCACATCTCCCGAAGCGCTTCTTCGGGGTAGGGAAGGAATTCCAACACCGTAAAACATACCACTGCATCGTAAGACGTCTGGGGAAAGGGAAGCGCGGTGATATCAGCGTGCACAAGTTTCACATTGTCGCCGTACAGCTTTTGCCGGGCCAGGCCCAGCATCGCACCCGAGATGTCTACCCCGGTGACCGTCACGCCCCGCAGCGCCAGTTCGCGGGCAAGCACCCCCGTCCCGCAACCCGCGTCCAGAACCTCTTCTCCAGAACGGGGTTCCAGCGCCCGCAAGAGAAGTTCCAGCTCGAACCGCCAGGCCACCCGCCCCCGGGGAGTCGCGTACCAGGAGTCGTAACCGGCGGCATAATCGTCGAAAAGCGCCATCGGAAACCTGCGTCAGAATAGTATCTTCTGCCGCCTGGCGTAGATGTTTTCCAGCAGGCCGATCGCCGCCAGGTTGGTCAGCATCGCGCTTCCCCCGTAGCTAAAAAGCGGCAGCGGGATGCCGGTCACCGGCATGATTCCCATAGTCATACCGATATTCACCAGGATGTGAAAAACAAACATGGTGACGATCCCTGTGGCCAGCAGGCGGCCAAAGGAGTCCTTCGCCACGGTGACAACCTTTATCGCCCGGAAGAGAAGCAAGTAGTAGAGGACCAGCAGTACTACCGCCCCGACGAATCCCAACTCCTCACCGACGACCGAAAAGATGAAGTCGGTGTGCTGCTCCGGCAGGAAGTTTAATTGGTTCTGCGTGCCGTTAAAAAGCCCGCGGCCCCACAACCCGCCGGAGCCGAGCGCGATCTGGGACTGGATCATGTGGTAGCCCGCCCCCTGCCAGTCCTGCCAGGGGTCGAGAAAAATGGTCAACCGGGCAATCTGGTATTCTTTGAGGGGAATCCAGACGCCGTAGTTCAGGTGCGCCCAGATCCAGCCGCAGACCCCCAGGAATCCCGTTCCCCCCAGTGCCAGAAGCGTGGTCGCCCGCACCCCGGCCATGTAGAGCATGCTGAAGGTGACGGCGACGAAAACCAGGGAAGTGCCCAGGTCCGGCTGCTTCAGGATAAGCAAGAGCGGGAGACCGACATACAGGAACACGGGCAGCAAGTCACGCAGGCGCTCCAACCTTTCCTCCCGCCGGGCAAGGAAGTTGGCCAGGGTGATGATAATCACAAATTTAGCAAACTCCGAGGGCTGCAAAAGGAAAGGGCCGAGCTTGATCCAGCGCTGCGCCCCGAGGGCCGTATGTCCCATAAACAGGACTGCCGCCAGGAGCAGGAGGTTCACCACGTACAGGACGGTAGCGTAGCGCGGCAACTCCTCGTAACGCCAGCCCATAAAAAAGGCGGCCACGGCAAAACCTAAAAAGACCCAGATTACCTGTCGCTTTACAAAATAAAAGGCGTCCGCGCCGCTCGGATTGGTCACGTGGGTGGCGCTGGAGATGGCAATCAGGCCGTAGATGATTATTACCCCGGCAACGGCGAGCAGAGTGTAATCGAGCGTGCGCAGGAACCTTTTTACCCGTCGCATCTTCCTTCACCGTGACCATTATAATTAGCGGTCGCTTTAAAATACAAGAGGAAATTAAATCTGGCCGCGCAACCACGCCTGTGATTCACATTGTAAAAAATTTTTTGAAATCTTTGAAGGAGAAGTCCGGCACAAAGCGAAAATATTCACTAACTACGCCTGAAGATGAAAAGAGGCGTAAGAACAGGAAAGACAGCCGGTATCTAACTCTCCAAGTCAAGAATAGCCTAAAAAGGGGGTGGCGTGTCAAAAGAGAAATCCCTGTTAAGTTGGGTTACTCCTTTCATTCGATCGGCTTTTCTGAAGCCGTAGGTAGGTAAAGTTTGTTAGAAAGGAAGAAACAGTTAGTACAAGGAGGTTGGCAACGTGAGCGAAGTTTACGTCATCGGACACAAAAGTCCTGATACCGACACCGTGTGTTCCGCGATCGTTTACGCCGGGATCAAGGGGTATAAGGCCGCCCGACCCGGGGAACTCAACGAAGAAACAGCTTACGTCCTGGATTACTTCAAGGTTCCCGCCCCGGAGCTCCTGACAAACGCAGCCGGGAAAAAGCTGGTGCTTGTGGACCACAACGAACCCGCCCAGGTGGTTGACGGCGCCGACCAGGCGGAAATCATCGAAGTGCTGGACCACCACAAGATGAACTTCGTCTGCAACACGCCGATTTACGTCCATGTCGAACCGGTGGGAAGCACCGCCACGGTGATCGCCAAGCACCACATGGATCAGATTAAGAACAATCCCACCTACGCCGGTCTGCTGCTGGCCGCCGTTCTCTCCGACACGGTGATCTTCAAGTCTCCGACCACGACCGAAGAGGACAAGCAGATCGCCGCCGAACTGGCGAAAATCGCCGGCATCGCCGACATTCAGAACTTCGGCATTGACATCAAGAAAGCCAAGGCGAGCATCAAGGGCAAGCCGATCGCCGATGTCATCCACGTGGACTTCAAGGACTTCGATTTCGGCGGGAACAAGGTCGGCATCGGGCAGACCGAGGTCGTGGACATTAACGAGGTTTACGAAAGAAAAGACGAGATCGTCGACTACTTGAACAAGCTCAAAGGTGAGAAGGGCTACGCGATGGTGGTGTTCATCGCCACCGACATCATCAAAGAAGGCTCCGAGCTCTACTTTGCGGGAGACGCCGCGATGATGGAAAAGGCCTTCGGCCAGAAGCCGGAGGGCCCCTCGATGTGGGTCCAGGGCTGCATGTCCCGCAAGAAACAGGTGGCGCCGCCGCTGGAGAAGGCCTTTACTTCTTAAGGGGATCCGAAATATAAAAGCAACAAGCCCGCCGGATGCAGGACAGGCGGGCTTATTTTTACTTTTCTGAGAGTTAATTCGGCTAAGAATCCAGAATTTAGAAAGGAGAAGAGACTTCTGACTTCTAAATCCCTGCTTTCAAGCCTTTTGCTACTTCCAGACGACCAGCAGCAGCGAAACGGCCCCGAAGACCACCGCCACCCAAATGGTCACCTTGGCCAGCCACTCGTCCAGCCCCTTTTTCTTCCCGAAAAGGCTCTCCGCACCGCCGCCGATCGCTCCCGAAAGCCCCGCGCTCCGCCCCGGCTGCAGGATAACCACCGCGATGAGCAGGATGCAGATCAAAACGTAAATAACGGTGAAAATCGTCTTGAGCATCGGCTTCCCTCCAGACGGAAAACATTATAGCACAATTCTTCCCGACTGGCAATCTCTTTGCAGTAAACCGGTCAAAAGCGCTTAAAAGCACCTTTCCCCGGATAAGCGGCGCTCTCTCCCAACTCCTTCTCGATCCGCAGGAGCTGGTTGTATTTGGCCACCCGCTCGCTGCGGGACGGCGCACCGGTTTTGATCTGGCCGGCGCGGGTGGCGACGGCCAGGTCAGCGATGAAGGTGTCCTCCGTCTCGCCGGAGCGGTGCGAGATGACGACCGTGTAACCCGCCTGTCGCGCCAGGGCGATGGTTTCCAGGGTTTCCGTCAGGGTACCGATCTGGTTCAGTTTGATGAGGATCGAGTTTGCGACACCGAGCGTGATGCCGCGGCTCAGCCGCCCCGGGTTGGTCACAAAGAGGTCGTCCCCTACAAGCTGCACCGTGTTGCCGAGCCGCCGCGTGAGCAGTTCCCAACCCTCCCAGTCTTCCTCCGCCAGGCCGTCCTCGATGGAAAGGATGGGGTACCGGCCGGCCAGGTCGGCGTAATAGTCCACCATCTCGGCGGGAGACAGGCTCCGGCCCTCGCCCTTCAGAACGTAGCGCCCGTCCTCGAAAAACTCGCTGGCCGCTGGGTCCAGCGCCAAAGCCACGTCCTCGCCCGGGTGGTAGCCAGCGCTTTCGATGGCGGCAACGAGCAGCTTCAGCGCCTCCTCGTTAGCGTCAAGGCGGGGCGCGAAACCGCCCTCATCCCCGACCGCGGTGCTGAGGCCCCGCTCGTGGAGAATCCGGCGCAGTGAATGATAAACTTCCGTCCCCATCCGGAGAGCGGTAGTGAAAGATTCGGCGCCGACCGGGACGATCATGAACTCCTGCAGGTCCAGGTTGTTGTCGGCGTGCCGGCCGCCGTTGACCACGTTCATCATCGGCACGGGGAGCAGGCTTGCCCCCACCCCGCCGAGATAGCGGTAGAGGGACAGACCAAGCGCCGCCGCCGCCGCCCGCGCCACCGCGAGCGAAACCCCTAGGATGGCGTTCGCTCCCAGGCGCGACTTGTTTTCGGTGCCGTCAAGCTCGATTAAAAGGGCATCAATCTCCGCCTGGTCAACGGCGTTCAACCCCACGACCTCCATCGCGATCTCGTCGTTGACGTGCTCCACCGCCCGGAGGACGCCCTTGCCTCCGTACCGCCCGGCGTCGCCGTCCCGCAGCTCAACCGCTTCGTAGGTTCCCGTCGAGGCGCCCGAAGGCACCGCCGCGCGTCCCACGGTGCCGTCCTCAAGGACCACCTCCACCTCCACCGTGGGGTTACCCCGCGAATCAAGGATCTCTCTGGCGTAAAGATCGGCGATGATAGTCAACCCTTTCCCTCCTCCGAAAAACATACTTCTTTCGCTGGGCGCGGCGATGAGCTTCGCCCTGCTGCGTCAGGCTCGCCGGCCAGGTCCTCACGTACACCCGAAGTACGCTCCGGCCTGTCCGGCTTCGCCTTCCTTGCATTGCTCGCTCCTCCCCGCGTTTCGTAAATGTTGCTCTTTTTATTATAACAATGCCTTGCTGGCTGCGTTGATGATAGCGGCGAACGAGGACACCTTGAGGCTGGCGCCGCCCACCAGGGCGCCGTCAATATCCGGCTGCCCCAGCAAGGACGCCGCGTTTTCCGGCGTCACGCTCCCGCCGTATTGGATGCGGACCTGCATAGCCGTCGCCGGAGAATACAACCGGCCGATCAACTCCCGAATGAAGCGGTTCACCGCCTGCGCATCCTCCGGCGCCGCGTTCTTTCCCGTGCCGATGGCCCATACCGGCTCATAGGCGATGACCGTTCCCGCCGCCGCCGCTTCCTCCACGCCGGCGAAGGCGGCGGTTACCTGCCGCTCTACCACCGCGAAGGTCTCGCCCGCCTCGCGCTCCGCGAGCCGCTCCCCCACGCAGACGATGGGGGTGAGGCCGTGCCGCAGAACCGCCTTCACCTTGCGGTTCACCGTCTCGTCGGTCTCGCCGAAGTACTGGCGCCGCTCGGAGTGCCCGATAATTACGTAGCGGCAGCCGGCGTCCCGGAGCATGACCGGCGAAACCTCCCCCGTATAGGCTCCTTGATCTTCCCAGAAGACGTTTTGCGCTGCCACCCGGACCGGGCTTCCGGATACCGCCTCAACCACCGGCCCGAGCGCCGGAAAAGCCGGGCACAAAACCACTTCCACCCCGGTAAAATCAACCCCCTGAACGATTTCCCGGGCGAACGCCACCGCCTCGGGAATCGTCTTATTCATCTTCCAGTTCCCCGCGATGATCTGTACGCGTGCCAAAACTCTCCCCCCTACTTCTCTTGCAGTACGGCTACACCGGGAAGCTCCTTCCCCTCCAGAAAGTTCAGCGCCGCTCCGCCGCCGGTGGAGATGTGGGTCACCTTGTCCGCCACCTCGGCACGCATCACCGCCCGCACGGTGTCGCCGCCGCCGACAACCGTGGTGGCCGGGGCAGGCGGCAGCGCCCGTGCCACCGCCAGGGTACCGGCATCGAAGGGCGGCTGCTCAAAAAACCCAAGCGGGCCGTTCCAGAAGACCGTCTTCGCGCCGGCAAGCGTATCCGCAAAGAGGCGCACCGTTTCCGGACCGATATCGAGCGCCATCCAACCCTCCGGCACGGCGTCAACCGGCACCGTCTGGTACGGCGTTCCTGGCTCCTGGCTTTCCGCCACCACCAGGTCAACCGGCAGAACCAGGCGCAAATTTCGCGTTGTGGCCTGGGACAGAAGCTGCCGGGCGACCTCGATCTTCTCCGTCTCCACTAACGAACGCCCCAGGCCGTGTCCCTGGGCCGCCAGAAAGGTGTTCGCCATTCCGCCGCCGATCAGCAGGGCGCTCACCCGCCCCATCAGGTTCTCCAAGATGCCGATTTTATCCGAGATTTTTGCCCCGCCGACCACCACCACAAAAGGCTGTTCCGGCTGGGTCAGAAGCCGGCCGAGCACGTCCAGTTCCCGCTCCAACAAAAAACCGGCTACCGCCGGGCGCAGGGAAGCCACGCCGACCGTGGAAGCGTGCGCCCGGTGCGCCGTACCGAACGCGTCGTTAACGTAAAGGTCACAAAGTACCGCCAGTTGCTGCGCCAGCTCCGGGTCGTTTTTAGTCTCCCCGGGGTGAAAGCGGATGTTTTCTAACAGGAGCACCTCGCCCGGCGCAAGCGCCGCCACCGCCTTCTCCACCGTAGGGCCGGCACAGTCGTCAACCTTGCGGACCGGTTGCCCGAGTAGCTCTCCCAGGCGCACCGCCACGGGGTCCAGCCGCAGCCGGTCGTCGGGCGCTCCCTTGGGGCGCCCCAGGTGGGAAACCAAGATCACCCGGGCCCCGCGGTCGCAAAGGTACCGGACGGTGGGAAGCGCCGCCTTCAGGCGGCTGTCATCCGCCACCTTCCCCTCCTTTAACGGCACGTTGAAATCAACGCGCACCAGTACCCGCTTACCGTTCACCTCGACGTCACGTACGGTTTTCTTGGGCATTTAAACCCTCCTTTTTTGTGTAGCGACTAAATGCCCGAAAACGGCTTGCGTCTGCCGCTAAGATTTACTTTAGCCCTTTTGCGGCGATATATTCGGCTAAATCCGCAACCCGCGTCACGTACGCCCATTCGTTGTCGTACCAGGCCACCACCCGCACCAGGTTGTCCTGGATGACCATGGTGGACAACCCGTCCACAATGGATGAATGCGGGTTCCCGTTGTAATCCGTGGAAACCAGGGGCAGTTCGGTGTAGTGCATGATTCCCTTCAGATTGGTCTCCGCCGCCTCCCTGAGGGCTCCGTTTACCTCGGCGACGGTAACCGGCCGCGCCAGTTCGACCACCAGGTCCACCACGGAGACATTCGGCACGGGCACCCGGAAGGCCAGCCCGTTCAACTTTCCGTCGAGCTCGGGTATAACGCGCCCGATGGCCTTGGCGGCCCCGGTGGTAGTCGGAATGATGGAAAGGTTTGCCGCCCGGCCGCGCCGGAAGTCCTTGTAAGGCATGTCCAGGATCTGCTGGTCGTTGGTGTAGGCGTGGACCGTGTTCATCAGGCCCTTTACGATGCCGAACCGTTCGTGCAGCGTCTTGGCCACCGGCGCGAGACAGTTGGTCGTACAGGAGGCGTTGGAGATCACCCGGTGCCGGTCGGGGTCGTACAGCTCGTGGTTGACGCCCATCACAATCGTAATGTCCTCGTTCTTCGCCGGCGCGGTGATAATAACCTTTTTCGCCCCGCCGGCAAGATGCTTGGCTGCCTCCTGCCCGTCGCGGAACCGGCCGGTGGACTCCACCACGATGTCCGCGCCTACGTCCTTCCAGGGTATCGCCGCCGGGTCCGCTTCGGAGAAAATGAGCACCTCGCGGCCGTTTATTTTGAGGGACCTTTCCGTGCTGGTGACTTCGGCCTGGAGCAAACCGTGCACGGAATCGTACTGCAGGCTGTAAGCCAGGTGGCGGGCAAACTCTTCAGCGGTGCCCGACAGGCGCCGGGATTTGTGGTTCACCGCCACTACCTCAATGCCGGCTCGACTGAAAACCGCCCGCAAAAAGAACCTGCCGATCCGTCCGAAACCGTTAATACCCACTTTCACACCCATCTCGAACACTCCTCCCCTTCCAAAAAGTTTCAATTTCGGTGCTCGCTGCTATTGCCGCGGTTTCCGCCGCTTGGCTGCTCCGGGAATACCCAGTTCGGCCCGGTACTTCGCCACCGTCCGCCGGGAAAGCTCGACGCCGCGGAGGTTGAGCGCCCGGACAATCTCCTGGTCACTAAGCGGTTCCCCTGGGTTCTCGGCCGCCACAATATCCCTGATCAACCGCTTGACCGATTGGGCGGCCACCGTCCTGCCGCCGCTCTCTTGCACCCCGCTGTCGAAGAAAAACTTCAGCTTGAATATTCCACGCGGACACTGCACGTACTTGTGCGCCACCGCCCGCGAAACCGTAGATTCATGCAGCCCCAGCGCCTGCGCCACTTCTTTCAGCGTCAGCGGCTGCAGGGCCGAAACCCCCTCCTCCAAAAACCCGCGCTGCATTTTCACCAGCGCCGAAGCAATGCGGTAAAGAGTGGTTTGCCGTTTTTCAATGCTCTTGACGAGCCACACCGCCTGCTTCAATTTATCCCTGACAAAACGCTTCGTTTCTGCGTTTAAGTCTTGCTTGCGGAGAAGCTCGCGGTAGGCCTGGTTGATCCGCAAACGCGGACAGGCGTTTTCGTTGACTGAAACCACGTACTCTCCTCCGACCCTCTCGATAATCACATCGGGGACGATATACTGAACGGGTTCAGCAGCGAAGCTGCCGCCCGGCTTCGGGTTGAGGGACCGGATTATCTCTGCCGCCCCGGCCACGTCCCCTGCGGAAACGCCAAGCAGACGCGCGATCGCCGTAGTTTTCCCTTCCGCCAGCGCTTCCAGATGATCCCGGATAACGGCCTTTACCAGCCCGTCCAAACCCGCGCGCTCGGCCTGCAAATAAAGGCACTCCTTCAGGTTGCGCGCACCGACTCCTGGAGGGTCAAGGGTTTGAACCACCCGGAGCATCTTTTCTACCGTGTCTGGCGGGACACCCAGGGAGGAGGCTATTTGGTCCACCGACGCTTTCAGGTAACCGTCGGCGCCGATGTTGCCGATGATATACTCGCCGATCAGGCGCTCCCGGGCAGGAAGGCGCAGGAGCCCGAACTGACCAAGCAGGTGCTCGTAGAGGGTGGGGCCGGCAGCAGGGGGCTCGGGCGCAGTTGTTTCGGTGTCGAACCTGGCGCCCTGGTTAAGACCGAGATCGCTCGAATCACAGAAGTATTCCACCCAGTCGGCACCGTAATCTTCCGTCTCTTCCGCCTCTCTCCTTTCCTTCCATTCGGCTTCACCTTCTTCTTCCTTTAGCTCCAGCAACGGATTTTCCATGAGCTGCTGCTCCACGTAATTCGCCAGTTCTTGCGCAGAAAATTGAAGAATCGCCACCGCCTGCCGGAGTTCACCGGCGAGAACGAACTTCTGGGTTGTCTTTAAAACAAGGTCCTGACCGGTCTTTGTCATGTTACCTCCCGGCGCCTGGTTCTCTTCCTCCGCCGCAACTGCCGGGCGATGGCGGAAAGCCGCCGCAAACGGTGGTTGACGCACGACTTGGAAACCGGCGGGTGCACCAGTTCCCCCAACTCCTTGAGGGTGGCCTCGGGATAAGCCAGCCGCAGCCGCGCCAGTTCCCGAAGCTCCTCGGGCAGCTTCTCCAGGCCCATCCTGGACACAATCAGCCCGATCTCGTCTCTCCGCTGGAGCGCAGCCTCCACCGTCCGGTTCAGGTTGGCCGTCTCGCAGTTCACCAGGCGGTTGATCCGGTTTTTCACTTCCCGGAAAACACGGGTGTTCTCCAGTTCCAGCAGCGCTCCCGCCGCGCCCATCAAGCGGAGGCAGTCGCCGATTGCCCCGCTTTTCTTCAGGTAGACCACGAAGCTGCGCTTCCGGGTGGTCACCCTTCCCTTCAAACCCAGCCGCGCCAGGAGTCTTGCCAGGTCCTGGGCGAAAGCGTCCGAAGGAGTGACAAACTCCAGGTGGTAGGCCAGCGCGTTGCCGCTGACCCAGCCGCCCCCGAGGAAAACTCCCCGCAAATAAGCCCGCCGGCAGCACTCCCGCCGCAGGAAAACCTGCCGGATACCGGGAACAGGGTTACCGAAACGATCAGTGAGCCCTAATTTCACGAGCGCCGGAAGCGGCCCGTCCGGCAGGCAGATACAGAACAGCCTCTTGCCCCGAAGCCGCTGTTGCTGCCGGACAACGACGGCGATTTGCGTGCTGAAAACTGCCCGGGCCAGTTGGAAGGCCTTCCGGGCCACCGCCGCGTTTTCGGTGCGGATCTCCAATCGCCGGACGCCCTTTTCTTCCGTCACCCGCCCGGCCACCCCGGCGAGCCCGGCCAATTCGCTTAGTAAACAGCACGGCCGTTCGCCCAATACCCGGGCCAGTTCGCCTTTGGTGGCCGCCGAAAAAGATGCAGTCATCTTCAGAACACCTTCACCACCATTATACCACTACGACACCTCCGGGGCGAAATTCGGTGCCAATTTATGCCATCAGGATGGCTTCGCCCCTACCTCCGAACGGTCCCCTTCTGTTCCCCGGCAGCCGAGCCGTAGTGCGCAAGCACGGAAGCAAATCTGCGGTTGTCATACCTCCCGCTGACGCGAATCCGCTTGAGCACGAACGGATTATCGCCGGGCCGGTTCACGCCCTGAACACAGGTTACGGCAGTCCTGTATCCCGCTCTCTCCACCATCGCCGCAATTTCCGAATCGTAATCGCCGTACGGATAACTGAAGTGGTCCACCCGCCGGCTCAGTGCCTTCTCAAGCAAGCCTTTCGCCGCCACAATCTGGTAGCGGGCCGCTTCCGAACTTACCGCGGTAAGGGAGGGATGATCGAGGGTGTGCGCCCCGAAAGTGATTTGCCGGGTTGCCGCCATGGCGCGGATTTCGTCCCAGCGGAGCATCTCGTTGCGGGGTTGGCGGCCTGCGTCAAAAAAGTTGTAACCCCCGATGGCGTTCACCACCAGGTAAATCGTGGCGCAAAAACCGTGCTTTTTGAGTACCGGCCAAGCGTACAGGTAGTTGTCCCGGTAACCGTCGTCGAAAGTAATCGCCACCGGTTTCGGCGGCAGGGACCGGCCTCCCTGCACAAAATCGGCGACGTCGTCCATCGAAACGACGGTATATCCCTGCGTTTTAAGGTAAGCCATCTGCCAATCGAATTCTTCCGGAGGAACCCGTAAACCAAGGCCGCCGGCATGCGGGTCGGGACTGATCTTGTGGTACATCAGGATGGTTATGGCTTCCAGCTCTCCGGGGAAAGAACTGCTGGTGTCTTGGGTAAGGCCGCAAAAACACAGATAACAGAGGAATATGGTTACACTCCCCAGCACCGCCAACCAGAAACGCAAAAGCCGGCCTCCTTGCAAAAACGGCTCCCGCCCCCACGAAAAGAAAGGCAGCGCGCCCCGCATTTCGACCCGCCGACTCTAGGAGACCGCTTTGCAAAACTTCGCCTGCCAAAATGGAAGTGAGAGGTGAGAAATTAGAGGTTAGAATTTATGGTAGGAATTCGCTATAGGCGAATTACCTCAAGAATTCTCACTTCCAACCTCCCACCTCTAACCTCCAAAATACTGGGTCGTTTTTCGCGGTCTCCAGGCTATTCCCAAATTTAACCACCCAAAAGCTGACGAACTCGTTTTTGGGTGGCTAAATAGTTTTGCAACACTCTCCTGGAGGTTACCCCCTCCGGAACCTCGAACGCCAACGGCGGAAAGTTATTATTGGTTAACTACCTGACTATCGCGCTCGACGTCCCGGTGGCGCACCACCACCTGGTATTCTTTCGCCGCCAGGATCTCCGCTAACCGGTTGGCGATCACCACCGAGCGGTGCCGGCCACCGGTACAGCCTATAGCCACGGCGAGCATCGTCTTTCCTTCTTTTATGTACAGCGGAATCAGAAACTCGACCAGGTTGGTGAACTTGGCGATAAACTCCCCGGTCACCGGCTGGGAAAAAACGAATTCCTTGACTGCCGTATCGTTTCCGGTAAGCGGCCGCAGCCGCGAAACGTAATGGGGGTTGGGAAGAAACCGTACGTCTATTACCAGGTCCGCGTCGAGAGGAATTCCGTACTTGTAGCCGAAAGAAATCAGGGTCGTCCGGAACCGGCGGAGGGCATCCTCCGTACCAAACAGGTTGTTCAGCTGCTCCTTCAACTGCTGCACCGAAAGCGCGGTTGTATCAATGATCTTGTGCGCGCGGCCCCGCAATTCCCCAAGCAGCGCCCTTTCTTCCCGGATAGACTGCAGCAAGTCGTCCCCGCCGACCGGATGCGGCCGGCGCGATTCCTTGAATCGCCGCACCAGCACCTCGTCCGCGGCTTCAAGGAAAACGATTTCGTAAGGTATCGCCTCGCGGTCCAGTTCCGCCAGGATCTCGAAAACGGAGTCGAAAAGCTCCCCGCCCCGGACGTCCACCACCAGCGCGATGCGTTGGATCGGCACGGCCGCCTGGGCGCACAGATCCGCAAACTTGGGTATGAGCGAAGGCGGCAGATTGTCCACGCAAAAGAAACCGATATCCTCCAGACACCTCAAGGCCTGGGTTTTTCCCGCCCCGGATAACCCTGTCAAGATCACCAGCCTGGGAAGCAGCATCCTACTTACCTTCCTTCAGAGCCTGAAGTTTAAGGTCAAAGAATCCAGAAGTCAGAATTCAGAATTCAGAATCCAGAAATAGGAAGAGGCTTTCTGGCTTGTGGCTCCCGGCTTCTGGCTTCTGGCTTCTGGCTCCTGGCTTCCGGCTTCTGGCTTCTGGCTCCTGGCTTCCGGCTCCTGGCTTCCGACTTCTATTTTCCGATTCCCTACCGCTTCGCCAGTTCTCCCTTTAAGTAGTCTATAACTTTTACCGGCCCCGGGTCAATGCCGTAAAGTGCTGCCAGGTAGGCACTCGTCCAATCCCCGAGGTAAATCAGCGAGTAGAGCCGCGCCAGCAGGCCCGTGCCCGTGGAAACAACTTCGGTGACTCCCGCCACCTTTTTCTCGACTATCTGCCGGGTGATCTCCATCCGGTAGCCCACCCGCGGGTGGTCTCCCCTGTCCCTTAAGAACACCACCCAGAGTTGCCGCAGGAGCTCCGCCGGCTGCTCGAAACCCACCACCTCGTTGTGATTCAGCTCGGGGAACACGTTCCAGTAGGCCGGGGCTTTTGCGTTTTCGTTGATCTGCCCCTTCCAGCGCTGGGCCACCACCTCCGTGGTACCGCTCGCGCCCCAGACCACGGGAATGCGCCCCTTGAGGTTGCGCGCCAGTTGTTTTGCCGGGTTTTTTTCCTCCGGCGTTTCCAGCCTGTAGGCCGCCCGGTAAGCTTCAAGCTCGCGGGCCAGTTCCGCCACCTCATCCGCCACCCCGGCCAGCATGTCAAGGCCCTCTAAAACCGCAAGCATCGGCAGG
The DNA here is from genome assembly GCA_040758635.1 of Bacillota bacterium. Taxonomy (GTDB): domain Bacteria; phylum Bacillota; class Desulfotomaculia; order Desulfotomaculales; family Ammonificaceae; genus Yes71-27. The sequence goes on from JBFLVI010000022.1 coordinate 15,011, forward strand.
AAAAGATAGCCGGTTGCCGCACGCGGCGCCAGGCCTGCAGGCACCTGAACCACCGGCACCCCGTCTGCGGCCGCCAGGGCTTGCAGTTTACCGCCGGAAGTCAGCGCAACCACCGGACACCCCTTTTCCCGCGCCTGGTGGTACGCACTCAGAGTCTCCTCCGTATTTCCCGAGTAGCTCACCGCAAAAACCAGCGTTCCGGCGCCGGCAAAACCCGGCAGTGTGTAGTCGCGGTTCACCACGACCGGCACGCCGAGGCGCTCCTGGCAGTAAACCCGCAGGAGGTCGCCGCCGATGGCCGAACCGCCCAGCCCGGTTACCATAATGTTCCGGACCTCCACCTGCCGCGGGACCGCAGCTTTCCGTCCTATTTCGTACGCCTTCAAGCACTGTTCGCCCAGTCCGGCCAGCGCCTCGAAGAAACCCGTCGAATCCAAAGCCCTCAGCGCACCGGCATCGTTCAGATTCACCAACGTTTTCCCTCCTCAGCTCAGTTTGTTAGCCTGAATGATCAAGCCGCCGTCAAAAACGGCACCCCGGCTTCCCCGCAAAACTACTCCCCCCGGAGCACGTCCTCCACGTACGCCCGCAGCACCTCGGCCACGCCCCAGGCCTGGGCGAAGCAGCCCCGCGGCCAGTGGGGTTCGTCCCCGTCGAAGATTTCAGAAACGTAACCGACCCCGTGGTCGGCCAGGTGATCGAGGAAGGGCAGCAGAAACGACCGCGCCCGCTCCCGCGCTGCCTCCGTGCGGTGTACCCGGCGGTAGGCGGTAACGAAGGGCCCGATCAGCCAGCTCCAAACGGTTCCTTGGTGGTAGGCCGCATCGCGGCTCCGCCGGTCGCCGCAATAGCGCCCCTTATAAGCCGGATCCCGCGGCGAAAGGGAGCGCAGCCCGTAGGGAGTGTAAAGCTCGGCCTCCACCCGCCCCACCACCGCCCGGGCCTGCTCCAGGCTTAAGGGAGAGTAGGGAAGGCTCACGGCAAATACCTGGTTCGGCCGGACGCTCGCGTCCCTGCACTCCTCCCGGACCACGTCGTAAAGGTACCCGTCCGGATGCCAGAAGGCGGCAAACCCCCGCCGGATCCGCTCCGGGAGCCCGGGGTAAGGGAAAGCAATTTTGAAGCGGGCACAAAGTTTTTCCAGGATGCAAACCGCGTTATACCAGAGGGCGTTTATCTCCACCGCCTTACCGTGCCGGGGCGTGACCACCCAGTCGTCAACCTTCGCGTCCATCCAGGTGAGCTGCACCCCGGGGTGTCCGGCAGTAATCAGGCCGTCCTCCGCCATCCGGATGCCGAAATGAGTTCCTTTAACATAACGCCTCAAAATCGCGTCCAGCACGGGCAGTGCCGTCCTGAACACAAACTCCTCGTCTTCGGTATATTGCAGGTACTTGTAAACCGCCTGGAAGTACCAGAGCGCCGCGTCCACCGTGTTGTAGAGCGGTTCTCCGCCCCCGTCGGGAAACAGGTTCGGCAGGAGGCCGTCCTTCACGTGGGCGCCGAAAAAAGCAAGCATCTCCCGGGCCGCGGCGTACCGCCCGGTGACCAGCGTTAGGCCCGGCAGGGCGATCATGGTGTCGCGCCCCCAGTCGGTGAACCAGGGGTAACCGGCCAGAACGGTGGCGCTATCCGGCTCCCGGCGCCTGACCACGAAGGCATCCGACGCCCGGACCAGCGCCCGCGCAAACGGATCCCTCAATCCCGCCGCCCGCACCAACCGGCCCAGTCGCCGGCGCTCTTTTATCAGGAGTTTCTCCGCCGTCCCGGGTTCCGGCCCTGCTCCCGCCGCGGCCACCACCGCGAATACCGTCTCTTCCCCTGCAGGCAACTCCACCTCGAACCGGCCCGGAAGAAAATGGTCTTCCCACGGGTTGAGCCCGCGCTCTTCCTCGGCCGGGTACCGCATCCCGTAAAACCAGTCGGGGTGGCTGAAATACTGTCCCGCACTGCTCCGGAGCAAAAGCGGCGGGATCCCCTCGCGGCCGGTGATCCGGACACCGCCCGCAACCGGCTCCTGGTGAAATTCTATTTCCCCTCGATAGGTGTTGCCGTGATAATCCCGGCAATTCACCAGCGGGACCAGGACGAGGCGCGCCCGGCTGCCGCCGTTATAAATCCGGTACAGAACCACGACGGCGTTGGTGCCGGAGGGCATAAAAACGAGTTTCCGCAACAGGACGTGCCCGCAGGAATAGGTGAATTCGGGGAAGGGATCCACCACTGCGCGCTGCAGATGGACGAAACCGCTTTCGGTAACCCCCCCGGCGGTGCAGTTGGTGGCCAGGTTGTAGTAAAGGCCCTCCGCTTCCAGCCGCTCGTCCAGCTTGGCAAGCAGTAGAAACCGCCTGAGGGGAGGGTTCAGCGCCGCGACCAGCAGTCCGTGGTACCGGCGGGTGTTCGCCCCGACGAGCGTCCCCGCGGCAAAACCGCCGATCCCGTTGGTCACCAGCCACTCCCGCTCGCAACCCCGCTCAAAGGTCCGCCAGGCCTCTTTGCCGAAGTGCATCTCCTACCCCCTACTAAAAGGTCAGGCTGATTCGGTCAAGAATTCAGAATCCAGAATTCAGAATTCAGAATTCAGAGTAGGGCCTTCTGACTTCTGACTTCTGACCCTTTATTCCGGCCTCAAAGCATAAGCCACCGCCCCCAGCACCCCCGAACGCCCGCCCAGTTCGGCCGTTACCAGGCGTGTTGCTTCCCAGGCGCTTTGGAACGCCCGGCGCCTGACCTCTTCCTGCAGCGTTTCCCAGAAAAGCGGCGCGCTGTGCATCATCCCGCCGCCCAGAACGATCACTTCCGGGTTGAGCAGGTTCAATACCGCCGCCACCCCGATCCCGAGCCAGCGGGCGGCGCCGTCAAGCAATTCCCGCGCCTCGGCATCCCCCTGAGCGGCTGCGGCACCGACGGTCTTCGCGGTTACCGCCTCTACCGCGCCGCCGGCAAGGGCCAGGATGCCCCGTCCCCCGCCGCGGGCGATAAGTCCTCTGGCCTCCCGGGCCACCGCGGTCCCGGAAGCCAGCGCTTCCAGGCAGCCCCGGTTGCCGCAGTGGCATTCCGGCCCGTCCGGCAGGACGGTGATGTGACCGACTTCCCCGGCGCCGTAGCTCGCCCCCCGGTAAAGCCGCCCGCCGAAAACCAGCCCTCCCCCGATCCCGGTGCTCACCGTGATGTAAACCAGGTGCTGCGCCTCCCGCCCCGCCCCGTAGACAAACTCGCCCCAGGCCGCAAGGTTGGCATCGTTGTCCAGAAAGACGGGAACCCCGAGCAACGCTTCCAGCGAGGCTTTTAGCGGGACGTTTCGCCAGCCCAGGTTGGGCGCGACGTGTACCACGCCCTTTTCAACGTCCAGAGGGCCGGGAGCGCCCAGCCCCACACGCAGCAGCCTGCCTGAAAGCCCGGCCTGGTGTTCGACCTCGTGTACCGTTTGTACAATCCGGCCCAGCACCCGCTCGTAACCTTCCGCGGCGTACGTGGGAACCTTCACTTCCGCCCGAACCGCACCGTCCGGCGTGGCCAGGGCGGTGTAGATCTTTGTGCCGCCCAAATCCACCCCCACCACGTAATCGCTCACATCCGCCACTCCCCTGAAAAATTTGCCGGAAAGGCCCCGGACCTTTTCCCTTTCTGACGGCCCGGGCTCAAGACCGCCTCCCCAAAACGAACCTTTCAATGGCCAGCGCCACCCCGTCCGCGTCGTTGGCCGCCGTAACGTGCGTGGCACAGGCCTTTATTTCCGGCCTGGCATTTGCCATCACCACGGCTGTGCCGGCAAACTCGAGCATCGGAATGTCGTTGTAACTGTCCCCGATGGCCATAACCTCTCCCCGTGAAATCCCGAACTCTTCCGCCACCCGCCTGAGCGCCTCCCCCTTCGTTGCGCCGGGGTCTGAAAACTCCAAGAAATAGGGCTTGGACTTGCTGACGTGCAGCACCCCGGCGTAACGGGTTAACAGCTCCGGGAGAAGCCGGTCTATTTCTTCTTCCGGTGCGACCATCACGATCTTTGTCGGCGGTACCCGCAAAAACCCGAGCAGGTCCCCCACCACGCGCGGGGTCACGCGCGAAATCCGCGCGTACCGTTCTCCTTCCGGGGTAAGGCGTGGCATGCACAGGGTGTCGTCCACGTAGACCTGGAGGTGAAACCCGGTAGGTGAAAGATGTCCGATCACGTCCCGGGCCAGGTCGAGCGCCACCGGCCGGTAAAAAACCTCCCTCCCCGTGAGGTGTTCCTTAACCAGCGCCCCCTGGTAAGTGATAAGCGGCGTTGTAAGTCCCAGTTCCCGGGCGAAGGGAACCGCCGAACAAAACATCCGGCCCGTAGCCAGAACCACCCGCACACCCTTCTCCGAAGCATTCCTGACCGCTTCCTTCACCCGGGGTGAGATTTTCAGCGCCGGGTCGAGGAGGGTGTCGTCCAAATCCACGGCAACCAGTCTGACCTCAGCCAATTCCTTCTCCTTTAAGCTTTTGCTCCCGAAAGTATTGGTAGACCGCCTCGGCCGCCCGGCGGTTCATTCCCGGTACGCGGCGCAGTTCCTCTAAACCCGCCTGTTGCAAAGTTTCCAGCGAAAGAAAGGCCTGCAACAGCGCCCGCCGCCGGACGGGGCCGATGCCTTCAATCTCTTCGAGGACCGATTTCAAACCGGCCGCCCGGCGCTTCCGGTGGAAGGAAACGGCGAACCGGTGCGCCTCGTCCCTGACCCGCTGCAGCAGCCGCAGGGTGCGGTCGTCCCGGGGAAGGACGACCGGTTCCGCCCGGCCGGGGCGGTAAAGCCATTCGTTCTCCTTGGCCAGCCCGATCACCGGGATTCCCTCGTAGCCGAACTCGGCCAGCACCCCGCTGGCCACCGCCGCCTGGCCGGCGCCCCCGTCAACCAGCACCACGTCGGGCAGCGGCAGGAACTTCGCCGCGCGGGCGGCCAGAACCCCGGCGGCAACCGCCTGCTCCTCCTCTCTGGCGCGGGCAAACCGGCGGCGGAGCGCCTCCCGCAAGGCGGCGTAGTCGTCCGGTTTCCCGGCCGGGTTCACCGCGAACCGCCGGTAGCCGCTCTTCAGGGGTTTTCCCTCTTTAAACACCACCATCACCGCCACGGGAGTCGTTCCCTGCAGGCAGGACGCGTCGTACCCCTCGATCCGCTGCGGCGGCGCCCCCAGACCCAAAAGGTCGCCCAGCGCCGCCAGGGCCTCTCCTTTCACCGCCGCGTCAGCCCCGGTCTCCTCCAGCGCGGCGGCGGCGTTCGCCGCGGCCAGATTGAGAAGCTCCCTTTTTCTCCCCCGGCGGGGGACGGTCAGGACGACCCTCCTGCCGGCCCGCTCCTGGAGATAAGCCCGTAGTACTGCTCCTTCATCGCCAAGCTCGGCGGGAAGAATCACTTCGCGCGGTACCGACGCCGCCACACCGCCGTAATACTGCTTTAAAAACCCGGCCAGCACCGCAGCATCCTCCTGCCCGGCCGCTCCCGTCAGTGGAAACCGCTCCTGGCCGATCAGCCTCCCCTCCCGAATCACGAGGACCGCCGCGGCCGCCTCTTCTCCCGCGCGCCCGAGGGCCACCACGTCCTGGTCCTCACTCCGCCCCGAAACCACCCGCTGCCGCGCCAGGACCGTTTGCAGCGCCCGGAGCCGGTCTCGCAGCACCGCTGCCCGCTCAAACTTCAAATCGGCGGCGGCGGCCGCCATTTGCTCTTCCAGTTGCCGCATAACCGCCCGGTACCGTCCCTCGAGGAACAGGCACAGCGCCTCGATCCCCTGCCGGTATGCTTCGGGATCTGCAGCGCCGGTGCACGGTCCCGGGCAGCGTTTAATGTGGTAGTTCAGGCACGGGCGGCTCCGGCCCGGCACGGTGCTCTTACAGGAGCGGTACGGAAAAACCGTCCGCAGGAACCGGAGTGTCTCGTAGACCGCTCCGGCCCGGGTGTAAGGACCGAAGTAGCGCGCGCCGTCCCCGGCCCGCCGGCGGGAAAAAAGGACCCGGGGGAACTCTTCCTGCACCGTGACCTTGATGTACGGGTAAGTCTTGTCATCCTTCAGGACCACGTTGTACCGGGGGCGGTGGCGCTTGATCAGGTTGGCTTCCAGGACCAGCGCCTCCACCTCGTTTGCCGTTACGATAAACGAAAGGTCGGCGGCCTTTTCCAGCATCGCCGATATCTTCGCCGGCTGCCCGGTTTGAAAGTAGCTCCGCACCCGGTTCCGGAGCGACAGGGCCTTGCCTACATAAAGGACCCCGCCTGCCGCGTCCCGAAAAAGGTAGACCCCGGGCCGGTCCGGGAGTTTATGCACCTTTCGGAGTAAATCCGTCCGCATGCTGTCAATCACGGGATACTCCGCCTCACCCCTCAGGATCAAGCATTTCTCAGGAGCGCGCCGCCCGGCCGACCAGGGGCTCCCGCCCGGCCGCCAGGACCCGCCGCATGTACCGTCCCGTATAAGAATGCGCCACCCCGGCTACCTCTTCCGGCGTCCCGGCGGCGACCACGGTCCCCCCAAGGGCGCCGCCCTCCGGACCGAGATCAATAATGTAGTCCGCCGTTTTCACCACGTCCAGGTTGTGCTCGATAACCACCACCGTATTCCCGGCGTCCACCAGGCGGTGCAGCACGTCGAGCAGCCGCGCCACGTCGGCGAAATGCAAACCTGTCGTCGGCTCGTCTAAAATATAGAGCGTCCGCCCCGTCGCACGCCGCGAAAGCTCGGCCGCCAGCTTTACCCGCTGCGCCTCGCCTCCGGAAAGGGTGGTGGCAGGCTGGCCCAGTTTGATGTAACCGAGACCGACGTCCTGCAGGGTTTTCAGGCGCCGGTAAATCTTCGGGAAGGCCTCGAAAAACACCAGTGCTTCGTCCACGGTAAGGTCCAGCACGTCCGCGATGCTCTTCCCCCGGAATTTTACTTCGAGGGTCTCCCGGTTGTAACGCCGCCCCTTGCAAACCTCGCAGGGAACGTACACGTCCGGCAGGAAGTGCATTTCGATCTTCACGATTCCGTCGCCGCGGCAGGCCTCGCACCGCCCGCCGGCAACGTTGAAGCTGAACCGGCCGGGCTTGTAACCCCGCACCCGCGCCTCCGGAAGCAGTGCAAAAAGCTCCCGGATGTCGGTAAAGACACCGGTATAGGTGGCGGGATTGGAACGCGGCGTCCTGCCGATGGGCGCCTGGTCCACGTTGATTACTTTGTCAATGTACTCGACACCGTCCAGCCCGGTATGCGCTCCCGGAAGCTCCCGCGCCCCGTGCAACTCCCGGGCCAGCGCGCGGTAAAGGATGTCGTTCACCAGCGTACTCTTCCCCGACCCCGAAACCCCCGTAACACAGGTAAAGAGGCCGACCGGGAAGCCCACGTCAATCGCCTTCAGGTTGTGGGCGCTCGCCCCCAGCACTTTCAGCCACCGGCCATCCGGCCGGCGCCTCGGCCGTATAGGGATGATTTTCCGCCCGCTCAAGTACTGGCCGGTCAGGGATGCCGGGTGCCGCATGATCTCCGCCGGCGGCCCCTCGGCCACCACCGTGCCGCCGTGGGCTCCGGCTCCCGGGCCGATATCTATGACGTGGTCGGCACTCAGGATCGTTTCCGCGTCGTGCTCGACCACGATCACGGTGTTCCCCAGATCCCGCAGCCGTTTCAGCATTGCTAACAGCCGCCCCTGGTCCCGCGGGTGCAGGCCGATACTGGGCTCGTCCAGGATGTAGATCACGCCCATCAACCCTGAGCCGATCTGCGTGGCCAGGCGAATCCGCTGCGCCTCCCCGCCCGAGAGGGTGTTGGCCGCCCGGTCCAGGGAAAGGTAGTCCAGCCCTACGTTGACCAAAAACCCGAGCCGCGCCTTTATCTCTTTTAAAATCTGCCGGGCGATCAACTGCTCCCGCGGCCCCAGTTCCAGCCCTTCAAAAAAGCGCGCCGCCTCCGCCACCGAAAGCGCCGTCACCTCGTTGACGGCACGCCCGCCGACCTTAACCGCCAGGGCTTCGGGTCTCAGCCGCGCCCCCTGACAGGTGCTGCAAAGCCGCGGGCGCATCATCTGTTCGATCTCGCCTTTTATGTAGTCCGAGGACGTTTCCCGGTAGCGCCGCGCTAAATACGGAATCACCCCTTCAAAGGGCGCCGCATATTCCCGGCGCCGCCCGCCGAGGTCCCGGTAAACGAAGCGCACCCGCTCCGCGCCGGTACCGTAAAGAATAATCTGCTGGTGCTCTGGCGCAAGCCGCGCATACGGAACAGCGGTAGAAAAACCGTAGTGCCGCGCCAAGCTCTCCAGGAGGTAAAACTGGCCGCTGTAGTATGACCAGCCCGCCACCGCCCCCTCTTCCAGGCTCTTCCGGGGGTCAACCACCAGTTCCGGGTCTACTTCTAAAAGCGCTCCCAACCCGGTGCAGGCCGGGCAGGCCCCGTAGGGACTGTTAAAGGAAAAGAGGCGCGGCGAAAGCTCCGGCAGGCTCACCCCGCACTCCGGACAGGCAAACTTACTGCTGAAGAGCAACTCCGGCCCGTCAACCACCGCCGCCACCGCCAGTCCGTCGGCCAGCTTCAGGGCCGTTTCGAAAGAGTCGGCCAGGCGGAACGAGACCTCCGGTTTGAGCACCAGCCGGTCCACCACGACCTCGATGGTGTGTTTCTTGTTCTTGTCCAGCCGGATCTCTTCGTCTCCAAGCTCCCGCACGGTTCCGTTAACGCGCACCCGAACGAACCCCTGCCGCCGGGCCTCCTCAAAAATACGGCTGTGCTCCCCTTTTTTCCCGCGCACCACGGGGGCCAGGATGAAAACCCGCGTTCCTTCGGGAAGGGCCAGCACCCGGTCCACCATCTGCGAGACCGCCTGCTGCTGGATGGGAATGCCGCACTGCGGGCAGTGCGGCTGGCCGACCCGGGCGTAAAGCAGCCGCAGGTAGTCGTAGATCTCCGTCACCGTGCCGACGGTGGAACGGGGGTTGTGGCTGGCCGACTTCTGGTCAATGGAGATGGCCGGGGAAAGCCCCTCGATGCTATCAACGTCCGGTTTGTCCATTTGGCCAAGAAACTGGCGCGCGTAAGCAGACAGCGACTCCACATAGCGCCGCTGCCCTTCTGCGTAGATGGTATCGAAAGCGAGCGAAGACTTCCCCGACCCCGAAAGCCCCGTGATCACCGTGAGCCTGTTCCGGGGAATGGTCACCGTAATATTTTTTAAGTTGTGTACGCGTGCACCCCTTACGATAATCGCGTCCTGCATCTTCTTCACCGCTATAAGCCTGATATTCGGGGTCCAGAATTCAGAATTCAGTAGCCAGAATCCAGAATCCAGAATGTCTTTGTAGGAATTCGCTACGCAAATTCCTTTCTTGAAGTTCTATGGCTCCTGCACCCTACCTTCTGGCTTCTGACTTCTGGCTTCTGGCTTCTGGACCCTAACCCTTCGCCCCCACTCTCTTTTTCATCCTTCCGCCTTCATCCTGCCGCCTTTTCCTTGCAGCGCCTTCCCGCGCCGCCAACTCCGCCCGCAACTCCAAAAGGATGTCCCGCAACTGGGCCGCTAACTCGAATTCCAACTGCTTCGCCGCCTCCCGCATCTGCTTCTCGTAGGCCTTCGTGAGCTGCCGGAGCTGCGCCGTCGTCATCTCCCGCGGCCGCAGCGTATAAACGCCCTTTTCCTCGGCAACTTTTGTCGCCTCGATCACGTCCCGCACGGGCTTTTGCACCGTCTGCGGGACAATGCCGTGTTTCTCGTTATAGGCCAGTTGCAAGCGCCGCCGCCGCTCCGTCTCGGCGATCGCCCGCTGCATCGAGCCGGTCACCGCATCGGCGTAGAGGACCACCAAGCCGTTCACGTTCCGGGCCGCCCGCCCGGCGGTCTGAATGAGCGAGCGCTCCGAACGCAGGTAGCCCTCCTTATCGGCGTCCAGGATGGCGACCAGGCTCACTTCGGGCAGGTCCAGCCCCTCCCGCAACAGGTTGATCCCCACCAGGACGTCGAAAGTACCCAGCCGGAGGTCCCGGATGATGGCCATCCGCTCCAGGGTGTCAATGTCCGAATGGAGGTAGCGCACCTTTACGCCGGCTTCCCGGAGGTAGTCGGCCAGGTCCTCCGCCATTCGCTTCGTCAGCGTCGTCACCAGCACCCGCTCGCCCCGTGCCGTTCGGGTCCGGATTTCCCCCAGAAGGTCATCTATCTGTCCCTGCGTCGGCCGCACCACTAAGGGCGGGTCCACCAGCCCCGTCGGCCGCACGATCTGCTCCACCACCTGCGCGCTGTGCTCCAGTTCGTAGTCCCCGGGAGTCGCCGAAACGAAGACCACCTGGTTTACCCGCTGGATGAATTCCCCGAACCTGAGCGGCCGGTTGTCAAAGGCCGAAGGCAGGCGGAAACCGTATTCCACCAGTGCCTCCTTCCGCGAGCGGTCGCCTTCATACATCCCGTGGAGCTGCGGAATCGCCACGTGCGACTCGTCAACAAAAATCAAAAAATCTTGCGGAAAGTAATCCAAAAGCGTGTAGGGCGGCTCGCCGGGCGCCCGGCCGGTAAGGTAGCGGGAGTAATTCTCGATTCCCTTGCAGTACCCGACCTCCCGGAGCATCTCCAGGTCAAAACGGGTGCGGTTCTGCAGCCGCTGCGCCTCTAACAGCTTACCCTGCCGCTCGAACCAGGCCACCCTCTCCGCGAGCTCCGCCTCGATGGCTGCGATGATTTCTTCCCACCGGTCATTCCCGGTAACGTAGTGGGTAGCCGGGAAAAAGGAGACGTGGTAGCGCTCTCCGAGGATGTTCCCCGCAAGAGGGTCGAACTCTAAGATGCGCTCCACCTCGTCCCCGAAAAACTCCACCCGGACCGCGCGTTCCGATTCGGCCGCCGGGAAAACGTCCACCACGTCGCCGCGCACCCGGAACTTGCCGCGGGTAAAGTTAATATCGTTGCGCTCGTAGCGGATCTGGACTAACTTCCGCAGCACCGCGTCCCGGTTGTAGCTTTCCCCGCGGCGCAGCGAAACCACCTGCGCCGCGTAATCCACCGGGTTGCCCAGGCTGTAGATACAGGAGACGCTGGCCACAATGATCACGTCGCGCCGCTCAAGCACCGCCGCCGTCGCCGCGTGCCGCAGCTTATCAATCTCCTCGTTGATCAGCGAGTCCTTCTCGATATAGAGGTCGGCCTGCGGCAGGTAGGCCTCCGGCTGGTAGTAGTCGTAGTAGCTGACGAAGTATTCCACCGCGTTCTCCGGGAAAAACTCCTTGAACTCGCTGCAAAGCTGCGCCGCCAGCGTCTTGTTCGGCGCCAAAACCAGCGTGGGCCGCCCGGTCTGCGCAATCACATTTGCCATCGTAAAGGTCTTTCCGGAGCCGGTTACGCCCAAAAGCGTCTGCATCCGGCAACCTTTTTCCAGCCCGGCGACGAGCTTCTCAATCGCCTGCGGCTGGTCCCCCGCCGGCGCAAAGGGCGAATGCAGTTTAAAAGCGCTCAACCTATCACGCTCGCACCCGTGTTCTTCTACGAATAGATTATACCACAGAAAATAAAACCCCCTCCGAGGGGTAGCGCACTGACGATCCATTCCGGGCCTTTGAAACCCCGCTACCTACTCCCGTTGTCTTGTAAACTCGTATCCTTCAAATAGACCGTCCTAATCGGGAAGGGAATTTCAATATCTTCTTCGGCGTAACGTTTATGCAACCGCTTGATAAATTCGTGCTTGACCGGGTACTGGTCAACGAATTCCTTTACCCGCAGGACCACCGTGAAGTTGATCCTGAAATCGCCGAAGGTGTGGTAGCGGATGAAAGGGTCGAACTCCGGTACGCCGCCGGGAACCTCCTTCATCACCTCCCGGGCCACCTCAATTGTGACCCGCTCTACCTTGTCCAGGTCGCTGGTGTAGCTGACACCGACCTGCACCAGCACCGACATCTCCTGCTCCGGCAAATAATAGTTCGTAACAATCGCCGACGCTAACTTGGCGTTCGGCACGATGACCATGTTGTTGGGAAGCATTCTAATCGTCGTATTCCGCCAGTTCATATCCTCGACGTATCCCTCTTCCCCCGTTTCGAGCCTGACGTAGTCACCCGGCTTTATCTGCCTGGAGGCGATGACGTGAATCCCCGAAAAAAGGTTGGAGAGCGTATCCTGAAGCGCAAGGGCCACGGCGAGACCGCCGACGCCGAGGGCCGTCAGGACGGGCGTGATGGAGATCCCCAGCGTCTGCAGCGTGACCAGCAGACCGACGATGAAGACCAACAGCTTGGTGATGTTGACCAACAACGTGGTAGAAGGCAAAACCCCCGCGGCTTTTTCCGCATACAGATTGATAAAACCGCCGGCCATGCGCATCAAAACCAGCGTCGCGGAAAAGATCGCGAGGACCACAAGGATCTTGCCGAGGAGGTTCTGGATGTTGGGCGGTAGAGAAACCGTGAGGGTTGCGCCGTAAATGCCGGCCAAAAGCCCCCAGAAAACCACTATCCTGCGGAAAGAGCCGACGATAATCTCGTCACCCTGCCACTTCGTCCGGCGGGCCACGCGATGAATTCCAGCCACAACCACTTTTTCCAAGATTATCCCAGCAAAGAAGCCGCCGATCACTAAAGCCGTAAGCAGGACCGTTTTCGATAACAAGACCTCTACCGCCATCTAAACCTCCGGTGTTACGGGTGTTACTTCAGTATATACCATATTTCGACTATAATAACCATCCCAACTCAGGAGGCCGCTGCACCCAGCACTCAACTCTGTGGTACAACCTGCGACTCTTCTCCAAAATAGTCTTCTTTCTCCAGGCACGGCAATGAGCGGCGCATTACGGCGTCAGGCTCGCTGTCCGAATCCTCACGTACTTCCCTGTACGCTCCGAGCTTCGCCTTCCTTGTACTGCTTGCTCCTTGCCGCGTTCCGCCGATGTTACGCTGCTGCGTTTGAGTCACCGGCTTGCGGGTCCGGGTCCATATCTTCGTACCCGGTGGCAACAATGAAATCGTCATGAATGATTCCCATGGTATTAAAGCATGGACGTCTCGACCGGTTGGGGCGCCAGTTCGCTCAAAAGCGACAGCACTTCTTTGTGTGACAGAAGGCTGAACCGGGCCTGCGAAGGGCTCAGGCCGACTTTGATGGAATACGCGGTATCCGGAAGAGCGGCGAAAATATCCTCGTCCGTCCAGTCGTCCCCTACCGCCAGAACGAAATCCCACTTGTCTCCCGTGACCCAGCGGAGCGCAGCCTTCCCCTTGTTGATCCCGATGTTCTTGACCTCAATCACCTTGCTGCCCTCCAGTACCTGAAGGTGCAGGTTGGCGGTGAGCTCAACCAGGTGATTCATCAGTTCCCTCGCCCGCAGCGAACCCAGCTCCGGCTCCGCCTTCCGGTAGTGGAAGACGAGCGCAAACTCCTTTTCTTCAATGAAAGAGCCCGGGGTCCGGTCCGCAAAAAACTCGAGGATCGGACGGATTTCTTCCTTCCACTCGTTGGTGAGCGGTTCGATCATTTCCCAGTCCTTACCTCTCTCCTTCACCCACAATCCGTGCTCCGCAATTAACGCGACGTCCAAAGAGCCAAACCATTTTTCCAGGGTGTTTTTGTCCCGCCCGCTTATCAGCACAACCTCGTTCCCGGGATCGGCGGCCAGTCGCGCCAGCAGCGTCAACACCTCTCCGCCGGGTTTTGCATCCTGGGGCCGGTTATAGAACCGGACAAGCGTCCCGTCGTAGTCAAGGAGAATCAGGCGGCGGCTGCTCCCTTGAAAGCCGGCGGCCAGTTTTTCCTTCATCCGGGCGTCCAAACGCTTTACTAACAGCCCTTCGTGGCGTTTCCTGGTTTCGACCAGTTTTTCGATGAATCTCTCGGCCCACTCCGCGACGTTCCAGCGTTTCAGCCTGTTCTGCATCATCCGGTTGCGCGCCACCTGCTCCTCCTCGGGCATCTTAAGGGCCTCGTTCAGCGCTTCCGCTATTTCCGCCTTGTTATTCGGATTTATCACCAGGGCTTCTGCCAACTCGCTTGCCGCGCCGGCCATTTCACTGATGATCAACACCCCTTTTCCGTCCTTCTTGGTGGCAATATACTCCTTTGCAATGAGGTTCATGCCGTCCCGGAGGGGCGTAATCAGCGCCGCATCGGAAACACAGTACATCGCCGCCAGCGGATAAAACGACAGGGAACGGCTGAGGTACCGGATGGGCGTCCAGCTCACGGTTCCGTACCGGCCGTTGATCCGCCCCACCAGCTCGTCTACCTCTCGCTTCAGAAGACGGTACTGGTCCAGGTTCGACCGGGAAGGAGCCGTCACTAAAATCAGGGTGACTTTTTCGTGCCACTGCGGATACTTCCTCAGGAAAAGGTCAAACGCTTCCAGGCGCTGGGGAATCCCCTTGGTATAATCTAACCGGTCGATTGACAGGATAACCCGCGTGTTGCCCAACTGCTGCCGCAGCGATCTGATTTCATTCTGCACTTCGGCGGCGTCGCTGGCCTTGGAAAACCGGTCGTAATCAATCCCCATCGGAAAGCAGTCCACCTTGACCACGCGGTTCCCTGTAATGATTTCCCCGAGCTTGTGGTCGTGGCCCAACAAACGGAGCACGCTGCTCAAGAAATGTCGTGCGTAATCGTAAGTGTGGAAACCGATAAGGTCGGCTCCCAAAAGACCCTCCAGAATCTCCCGGCGCCAGGGCAACAACCGGAACAACTCGAAAGAAGGGAAGGGTATGTGAAGGAAAAAGCCGATCGCCGCCTCCGGTAACTTTTCCCGCAAAAGCCTGGGCAGAAGCATTAAATGGTAGTCGTGAACCCAGATGACGTCGCCCGGTTTTGCCATTTCCAGGACTTTGCTGCAAAAAATCTGGTTCACGTGCTCGTACGCCTTCCAGTATATATCGTCATAAACGGTGTATACGGGAAAGTAATGAAAAAGCGGCCAGACCGTCTTGTTGCTGAATCCCCCGTAGTACCTTTCTGCTTCCAGCGGTGAAAGGAATACCGGGTAGCAGTTGAAGTCGGCCAGTAGTCTTTCCTTGATCTCTCTGTATGCTTCTTTTTCCTGGATCTCGCCGGGCCACCCGACCCAAATGCTTTCCTGTGCCCCGGAAACAGACTTCAGGCCCGTGGCCAGCCCCCCGATACTTGGCAGGAAGTGGTAGCCGTCTCTTCTCTTGACAACGGTAACCGGAAGCCTGTTCGAGACAATTAACAGCCTGCCCAAGTGTGGCCACACCCCTCTCGCTTGCCTAATGTTTGCCTCAAAGAAAATTCCGGGAGATTTCGTCGGAATGACACTGCCAACCTCAGTATAATAAATTTCTCCCGGCCGAATCCAGCATTTATGGAAAGTCTCCGAGGATCCCATACCGCCAATTTACTTGTGACAGTGTCGGCGGGCCCGAATCATTTTGTTTTTCTCTCCCCTGCTCCGACCTTGGTTACGTAATGTACTATGCGTTTTTCCCAGGTACGCAGGACAACCTTGCCGGGTTTTTGGTCCACGACATAGGCCGGCGTCACCGGCGTTTTGCCCAGCCCACCGGGGGCATTGATGATGTACGTCGGAACGGCCAGACCGGAGGTGTAACCGCGCAGTTGCTCCATGATCTGGACCCCCTCCTCCACCGGGGTGACAAAATGGCCGGTTCCCTGCACGTTCTTGGCCTGGAAGAGGTAGTAAGGGCGAACACGGATCTTCAGCAACTCCTGATTCAGGCGGCGCATCACGAACGGGTCGTTGTTCACGTTGCGCAAAAGCACAGACTGGTTGCCCAGAACCACCCCGGCCCGGATCAAGAGGTCGCAGGCGCGCGCCGCCTCCCTGGTTACCTCAAGCGGGTGGTTGAACTGGGTATTGATGTAAATCGGCGGGTATTTAGCCAGCACTGCACAAAGCTCCTCGGTAATGCGCTGCGGCAACGTCACCGGCGTCCGCGTACCCAACCGCTTAATCTCAACGTGCGGAATCCGGTGTAGCTCCGCCAGCAACCAGTCGAGCTGGTGGTCCGACAAGAGCAGGGCGTCTCCCCCGGTCACCAGTACGTCCCGGATCTCGGGATTGGACCGGATATAGTCCAGCGCAACCTCCAGCACCCAATGGGGCTGGTGCCGGTCAACCTCCCCGATATTGCGCCGCCGCTGACAGTGCCGGCAGTACATCGGACACATGTTGGTAACGTTGATGATCAGGCGGTCGGGATAGCGCCGCGTGATCCCGGGAGCCGGTGAAGTCAGTTCCTCGGACATCGGGTCAAGACTGCCGCCGCAATCCTTCAGTTCCTCCAGTGACGGCACGGCCTGGCGCCAAACCGGACTCTTGGGTCCTGCCGCCGCAACGAGCGCGGCGTAATAAGGTGAGATGGCCCAGCGGTAGCGCCTGGCTACCTTATCGACATCCGCCAGGGTAGCGAGCGGCAAACCGGTGACCTGCGCCAGCGTTTCGGTGGAATTAATCCGGTTGCGCATCTGCCAGTGCCAGTCTTCCCAATCTGAAGGCGAAGCTCTAAGAACCCTCAAAATCCTTTCCCGGCAATGGTCAATTCTTTCGGCCCAGGTGAAGCCGGAAGGGATGTGGTCGCGGACCGCCAGATAATCGGCAATACGGCTTTTTAGTTCCGCCGCCCGCGCAAGGGCAACCAGCCGCTTTTCTTGCGGGGTTAAAACAGCAAGGTCCAGGCACTCATTGGAAACGGTCATTAGATCGTGCGTAGTCATCCGTATCACCCCCGTCAAAATGAAGCGCTCCGGAGTTCCTTCCGGAGCGCGCAGAATAGCAAACACCTGCCACGCCTCATGGCAAAGCCGTCTTTCCACGCTTACGAGGTTAGCTGACGGGTTCGGGTCGAAAGCTAACCCTACCCGACACTCAACTCGCTTCTCCTCCCTTTGTTATGATCCGGGATAAACCATTAGCCCAACGAATAATAAGACAAAAGTTGAGTGCCGGGATTCACCCCAAAAACTGGTTCCCCCGCTTCTCCGAAGAGAACTCAGCGATCTATTCGGTTTTCGTTAAATAAATTCTAACAGATGGCGCAATCCTTGTCAATACAACCGGTTAGGTTGTTTTACCTCTTCAGACCCGTACCCTCCCTACGACTCAGGAATTATCGCAGTCGCCTGCCCGTTCGGCAGCACTTCCAGCAGCCGCAGCGCAACAGCGACCCTATCACTGAGCGCCGGGCACCCGGGGCAAACCCTTCATCATCTCGTTCAGATCGGTGACCTGCACCCCTGCCGGCAGCTTAAAGGTTTCGGGAGGCTGCGGCCCGACCTTCAGGTTCTTGTATTCCATCACCGCCTTGGTGCCGTCCGGAGCCGTTGTTTCGACCCGGACGGGAAGCCCGTAATCTTCGCGCACCCACATTCGTAGTTCGCTGCCGTCCTGACTCTGAACCAGCACCACCCTGCATTTAACCCCGTCGTAAACTGTCGTTTCAAGGATTTTGGCAGAAGCCAGATCGGTGTTCTCAATGTAATCGGTGGGGCTTTGCGTCTCCTCGCCCTGCTCTCCCGCGGAAAGCTTGACCGCCCTGTTCTGGTCCGGATAATAGGTGTAAACCGTATTCGTCTCGCCGTCTACAAGCGTGATTATCCGCTGTCCGCTGACCGTACCCTCGGTCCGTACCTTTTTCCCCTGCATCCAGACCCTGCCGGTCATTTTGCCGGCGGGCACCGTCAGAATGTACTCGTAAGACATGCCCTCGATCTTTTTCCCCTTCGCAAACACTTCGGCTAAAGGTTCCTCACTGGTTTTTTGGCGCGCAGACGATTTGGCAG
The DNA here is from genome assembly GCA_040758635.1 of Bacillota bacterium. GTDB lineage: Bacteria > Bacillota > Desulfotomaculia > Desulfotomaculales > Ammonificaceae > Yes71-27. The sequence goes on from JBFLVI010000022.1 coordinate 32,727, forward strand.
GCGCGGGCTCACCCCCCGCCTCTTTCTTGCCCCCACCGCAGCCCGCAAGGCAGACAAGAAGGGCCGCGGCCACCCAAAACAGCGCCGCTTTTCTCATCCAAGTGACCATTTAATTAACGCTCCCCTTTCAAGTGGTTTCCGAAAAAGCCCGACGCCTGCGAACAGGCCCGTGCTCCCGATCCCGCACCCGGACCCGGGTCACAAGTAGCCGGCGGTTCAAGGCGCCCTCGCCCTTTTACCTCCCCGGTTCGGCCTGTAAAAATGCATCCCCACAATTAGGGTTCTTCCCCTTATTCTCCAAGAAAGTCTACGTTCTGGCAAGAGCTTTTGTACCCCTCGTTAAACCAACCGGCCCAAAAAACTAAACCTACTGCACCGTCTCAATTTTTTTGATTTCGCCGGGGATCTCCACCTCCACCGTGCGCCCGTCCTGGGTGGTAATGCGCAACCTGGTTTGTTTCCCGCTTCCCCCGCCCGCGCCTTTACTGCCGCCGCCCTGCTCGTTCTTCTTCTTTCCGGCACCGCCCGAAGAGCTGCCGCTTCCTCCGCCGCCCCCGTATTTCTGCCACCGTTCGGTAAGCAGGTAGAGGCTTTCCGGTCGGATGAGGCGTACGGGAACCAGTTGCGCCGGAACGCTCAAGTCGCCGTTTGGAACCCTGGTCTCGTAGCGCCACTCGCCCTTCTTCACCAGTTCCACCGCCGCGGTGAGCGCCGCCCCGCCCAGTATTTCGGGCTGGACGTCCACCTCTGCTTCGTGTTGTCCGGCGCTCAACAACTCGGTCGCCCTCAGGTCGGCCCCCACACCGGCCGTTACTACCGCGTCCACCAGGCCCCGGGCGCGGAGCACTTCGATCGCCGCCACCGCCAGGCGGCTGTCGGCCGCCGCCACCGCGTTAACGGCATTCCCGTACCGCACGAGAATCCCTTCCATAAGGGGCGGCACCGCACCGGGCTCAGCCTGGGGAATGTTTTCCACCAGGACCTCGACCTGCGGGTAGCCGCTAAAAAACTCCCGGAAAGCGGCGGCCACCGCCTCCATGCCCGGGTTGTCAGGATCCCCGCTCAAAAACAACACCCGCGCCGGCGCTCCTCCGCCGTCCGGGAGATTTTCACGGACGAATTGAGCCAGCAACTCCCCGGCCCGCGCGTGATCCGGGGCCACGTAGGCGTCCAGGGGTGCATCGGGCACCAGGGTATCCAGCGCCACGACCTTCACCCCGGCTTCCTTTAACCGCCGCACCATCCCCGCCGCCGTTGCCGGATCCACGAACTGGGCCACCACCGCCCGCACCCGCTCCTTTTTCACCAGGCGTTCCAGGTCCTTTTCCTGGCGGAGCGGGTCGCCGCCGGCATTCGCGAAGATAATTTTTACCCTGCCGGCACGGCCTTTTTCCCCCATCACTTTTCTGATGACTACGTTCCCGTCCCGGGTGGCATCGGCCACACTCAGGCCGATTTTCGTCAGGGGCATAACCGGCTTGCGTTCTGGTTTCCGGCTGCATCCCCCGGCCGGCCCAACCAAAAAGACCGCCAGCATGAAACCGGCCACCAAACGCTTCCAAGACATTTGCTTCACCCCGATCAGGCTGCCCTACCATTTATCTTGCCCCGGCCGGAACCACAAATTCTTTGCGGTTGGTGAAGAAACCCCGTCCGAGTTGCCACTCCGGTCTTAGATCGCGCTTCGGGAGCATAAAATGTACAGACGTCTGGCAGCCAAAACCGGGGGCTGAACCCGGGCCTGAAAGGGAGTGGTCAAGTGCTTTGCTCCTTCCGGTTTCGCCGGCAACAGCAACGGCAGCACCCGCTGCTGGAAGAATTCCACGGAGCACTCGCGCACCTGCGCTTCAGCCGCCGCCAGCTCGACTTCTGCGACCCCGAGTTTACCGACGCCACCGTCTTCAACATCGATGCCGCCGAGTGCCGGATCGTCGCCGTCTTGAAACAGGCTCGAAAGGAAGGAGTCACCGCCTGGTAAGAGAGCCGGAGAAAGGTGAACGCTCCGGACTCCTGAACCGGCTCCAAGGAAAAAACAAGGCAGGAAACGTTTCTTTACGGCATTGAAAAAGAAACCTCTGGGGAAGTCTGGACGGAATTCTGCGTTTGCCCGGGGATATTAAAATTACAGGCGTTTTCCGTCGCCAGGGCCGGAGCCGCCTTTCAGCGCAAAGTAAGCCTTCCGAACCTGCTGAAAATCCTCCCATACCGGCCGCTTCTTGTGCGGATCGCGCAGGAGAGCCGCCGGGTGGTACGTGGCCATCAACTGCGCCCCGTACAGCGGGCCGAACCATTGGCCCCGCATTCTGGTGATCCTTGCTTCAGGACCCACCAAATACTGGAGCGCTGTGGAACCTAAGAGCACGATAATCCGCGGCCGGATCAGTTCGATCTGCCGCCTCAAGAAAGGGAGGCAGGCCTCGGCCTCTTCCTTGAGCGGAACGCGGTTGCCGGGTGGCCGGCACTTGACCACGTTGGCAATGTAAACCTCTTCGCGGCTGATGCCGCAAGCGTTTAAAATCCTGTCCAGAAGCTGCCCTGCCGCCCCCACGAACGGCCGCCCGAGCCGGTCTTCGTCTGCTCCCGGCCCTTCGCCGATCAGCATCAGGATTGCAAAGGGGTTCCCTTCCCCGAAAACCACGGTAGACCGGTTGGCGGCCAGGTCGCACTTCCGGCAATCGGCGATGCTCGCCTTTAACTCTTCGAGAGTCTGGGGGGCAGCAAGGTCTTCAAAAGTGAGCTGCAACCCTTCCTTTATCCCTTTTCCCATTTCGTCCACTCCCGCCTTATTCCAAGCGTCATAAAAAAACGCCCGAAAATCAGCCCGGGCGCAAACCGTTTCCCCGCCGTGTAGAATTCAACCACCCTTTCCGGTAACTATTCAGGCGCGCCCGCGGGGCGCAGCTAAAGCTTGCGCATAGCTTTGTCAGCCACTCGGGCTGAATCCTCACCCAGCACTCAGTTACGTCTTAATAAGATACTACTTTTGAGGAAACATATATTTGTCCGCTTTGCGAAACTACACTTTCATAGCAATCTGAGTGCTGGGCTCCGGTTCGTCCCTCGTG
>JBFLVI010000023.1:0-35640 GCA_040758635.1 Bacillota bacterium
ATCTACAAATCCGTGTGCCTATGGATTTTTGGATTTTGTCTATGTATCAGAACCTCAAACCCTTGCAAATCAAAGATCGTGCCTCGAAACAGCGCTAATAAATGCCTCGGTACTGTCGAACTCCGGCCCAAAGAAACCCTGTCCCAGCAGCCACAGCAGGCACAAACCCGTTCCCGGAAAAGTCAGCCAAACAAATAACCAGGGCGCTTTCCCTGGTTGATTGTTTAAAGCTTAAAGAGCAGGCCCGGCACGCTCCGTGCAGCCTTAGCCTGCCTGTGAAACGGTTTCTCAATGGTGGGCGATGCAAGATTTGAACTTGCGACCCCTTGCTTGTAAGGCAAGTGCTCTCCCCCTGAGCTAATCGCCCGTTTGAGAAGTGGGAGGTGAGATGTTAGAGGTAGGATTTTGAAGGTCGGTTTCGGCCTTACTGGATTCCCTCTCCTGTCTCTCACTTCCAACTTCTAACTTCCAGCTTCTAAAATGGTGGGCCCACCAGGATTCGAACCTGGGACCAACCGGTTATGAGCCGGCAGCTCTGACCACTGAGCTATGGGCCCAAATGCAATTATATAAAAATTTGGTCCGGCCGTCAACCGACGCCGGACCTGCTTTACTCGAGATAATCCTTGAGCTTTTTTGATCGGCTCGGATGTCTGAGCTTTCGGAGCGTCTTCGCCTCGATCTGCCGGATACGCTCCCTGGTCACCCCAAACTTCTGCCCCACCTCTTCCAGGGTTCGCGCCCGCCCGTCGTCCAACCCGAAGCGGAGCCGGAGCACCCGCTGTTCTCTCTCGGTGAGCGTGTGCAGGACCTCGTTCAACTGCTCGCGCAAAAGCGTAAAGGAGGCCTCCTCAGCCGGCGCCTGCGCTTCCTGGTCCTCGATGAAGTCGCCCAGGTGCGAATCTTCCTCTTCACCGATCGGCGTTTCCAGGCTCACCGGCTCCTGGGCGATCTTCATAATCTCCCGCACCTTGTCCTCGGAGATATCCATCTCCCTGGCGACTTCCTCGGGGGTGGGCTCGCGGCCGAGTTCCTGCAGCAACTGCCGCGACACCCGGATCAGCTTATTTATCGTCTCCACCATATGAACGGGGATGCGGATCGTCCGTGCCTGGTCCGCAATCGCCCGGGTAATTGCCTGACGAATCCACCAGGTGGCATAGGTACTGAACTTGTATCCTTTCCGGTAGTCAAACTTCTCCACGGCCTTTATCAGACCCAGGTTCCCTTCCTGAATCAGATCCAGGAAAAGCATCCCCCGGCCCACGTACCGCTTGGCAATTGAGACCACCAGCCGCAGATTCGCCTCGATCAACCGGCGCTTCGCCGCCGCATCTCCTTTTTCCATCCGCTTGGCGAGTTCCACTTCTTCCTCCGGCGACAGCAGCGGAATCCGCCCGATCTCCTTCAGGTACATCCGGACGGGGTCGTCTATCTCGATCCCTTCGGGGACGGAAAGGTCGATTTCCGCCTCCTCGCTTTGCGGCTCAGAGGAACTGCCCACGCGCTCGAGGTCCTGAATCTCGGGAACAACGTCAATGCCCATCGTGGTCAACTGCTCGTAAATATCATCAATCTGGTCCGGGGTCAAATCGGTTCCCTGAAGGCTTTCCATTATCTCGGCGTAGGTAAGCACGCCGCGCTTTTTACCCTTCTCGAGCAAGGTTTCGATTTCGTTGTACCCGCTCATCTCTTCCATCGCTTCAACACCCCTCCTTTCCATCACTAATCAGCGTCTGGAGCATGGACAGGATTCGCTGCACCTGTTCCCTATCCCCTGCTTCCTCCGCCGCTTTTAAATCCAACAGCAACTCTTGCTTTCGCTCGCGCCTGGCCCGCCGCCGGATAAAACTTATCAACTCGGTCAAGAGCGCCTCCGTTCCTTCAAAAGGCTGCTCGGCAAGCAGTGTTGCCACCACGCTCTTATCCTCTTCGTCAAGCTGTGCAAACAACGACGGCAGGTGCAATCCTCCCCCGGCAGCCACCTCCCGCAAGCTAGTATAGACGCGGCGATGTTGCGGGTCTGAGAAAAGCTCGCTCCCGCCGGCTGCCTCCACCCGGGGCAGAAAATCCGGCCTTTCCAAAAGAAACTTCACAACCCCGGCCTCGGCCTTGCGGCGCGCGTCCGTCGGGCGCACATGCTTATTTTTAGCAGTTTTACGGGTATTTAGCCAGCTTTTCTGTCCCTTTTCTAAAAAACGGTCGAGTTCGCCCCGCACGATCTCCCAGTTGAGACCCGTCATCCGCGAGACCGCCTGAATGCCCTCCTCGCGCTCAACAACCGTAGGCAGCAGGGCAAGATTCGGGACCAGCGCCTGCAGCACCGCCATCTTTTCCGCTGCCGTACCGACCCCCTTTTTTTCGGCAAGGAACAAACCCTTATACTCTAAAAAAGGTGCGGCACCGGCAACGGCGCGCTCCCACGCTTCCCGGCCCGCCGTCCGCAAAAACTCGTCCGGGTCCTTCCCCTGGGGGATGCTCACCACCCGCACCCGGAATCCCAATTCCTGGAGCAGGTCCAACCCGCGCAACGTGGCCGCGGCCCCGGCCGCGTCGCTGTCGTACGCAATCACCACCGTCCCGGCGTATCGCAGCAGCAACCGCCCCTGCTCCCGGGTCAAGCTCGTTCCCAGGCTGGCCACCACGTTGCAGAACCCGAACTGGTGGGCGGTAATGGCGTCGAGGTACCCCTCGACAATAACCGCAAATCCGGCGGCCCTGATGGCGTCCCGGGCCTGAAAAAGCGCGTACAAGAGTTCCCGCTTGTTAAAAAAAGGCGTCTCCGGCGAGTTCAAGTACTTAGGCAACGCGGTATCGTTCAGCGCCCTCCCGCCGAAACCCCTGATCCTGCCCCGGGCGTCGCTGATCGGAAAAATCAGTCGGCCGCGAAAACGGTCGACGACCTCTCCGTTCTCACACCGGACCGCCAGGCCGTACCGTAAAGCCTCCTCGCTGCTCAGCCCCTGGCGCTGCAAGAACTGGAGCAGGCTTCCCCGGGAAGGAGGCGCAAAGCCCAAGCCGAACTTAGACGCAATTTCAGGCGTTATCCCTCGTTTTTCAAGGTACTGCCGCGCGGGTCCGCCGCCCGCCTCCCGGAGTTGCGCGGTGAAAAAACGAGCCGCAAGCTCGTTTATCCGGCAGGCTTCTTCCACCTCGCGCTGCCGCTGCAGGGCTGCGGGGTCGAGCCTCGCTTCGGGGAGTTTCACCCCGGCCCGGTCCGCCAGCCTCTGCAATGCTTCCCGGAAAGTCAGCTGCTCCCGCAAAATCAGGAACTTCAAAGCGTCGCCGCCGGTACCGCAGCCGAAACAATAAAAAAACTGCTTTTCGGGAGACACGGTAAACGAAGGGGTTCGCTCCTGATGAAAGGGACACAGCCCGACATAGCGTTGGCCCCTTTTGACCAGACGGACGTGTTCACCGATTAAAGCGACAATATCCGTCCGGTCCAGAACCTCCGCAACCAGTTCCCCGGGAACGAAGCCGTGCAAGTCTTACCACCACCGGGTGCAGGGCAGAGCGCACACCCCGAGTATTTATTTCGTCATCCGGTCAGATTTTCCTCCCCCGGAACAACAATTTTTAAAAGACCGGGAAACCCTGCGGCACAAAAAGACGTTCGAACACGGCCACAGCGTACCGGTCGGTCATTCCCGCGATATAATCGCAGACCACCCGCTCCAGCCCGAAATCGTCCACCCGCAGCCGGTATTCGGCGGGAAGGGCCTCCGGATGGGCGGTGAAATACTGGAACAGGTACTGGACGACGTGGCGTGCTTTAGCCTCCTCCCGCTTCGCCTCCGAGCCCGTGTAAACCTTCTCGAAAAGAAAGGCCCGCAACCGCTCCATCGCCCCCTGCACTTCGGGACTCATCCGGATTTCCGGCTGCTCCCAACTGGCCCGGATCATATCCACCACCATCGTGTTGATCCGGTCCCGGTGGTGGTAGCCCAGGACGTCCAGGCAGTCCCGGGGGAGGTCCCGCAGCGTCAAAACGCCGCCGCGGATGGCGTCGTCAATATCGTGGTTGATGTAGGCGATCCGGTCGGCTACCCGGACCACTTTCCCCTCCAGGGTCAGCGGTTTCCGCTCCCCGGTATGGGTCAGGATCCCGTCCCGCACCTCAAAAGTGAGGTTCAGTCCCTTCCCGCCTTCCAGCAGGTCAACCACCCGGAGGCTCTGCTCGTTGTGCCTGAACCCGGGGTAGACCGCTGCCAGCGCTTCCTCGCCGGTATGCCCGAAAGGGGTGTGGCCCAAATCGTGACCGAGCGCAATCGCCTCTGTCAGGTCCTCATTCAGTCTGAGCGCGCGCGCAATCGTTCGCGCGATCTGGGACACCTCCAGGGTATGGGTGAGCCGCGTCCGGTAGTGGTCGCCTTCCGGAATGATGAAAACCTGGGTTTTATGTTTCAGCCGCCGGAAACTCTTGCTGTGGATGATCCGGTCCCGGTCCCGCTGAAAAGCGGTGCGGACGCTGCACGGGGTTTCCGGTTCCCTGCGGCCCCTGGTTTGCCGGCTCCGGCAGGCAAAAGGCGAGAGCAGCCGTTCTTCCAGTTCTTCCGTGTATTCACGAAACTGCAAACCAAACCCTCCTCCTCCGACGGGACCGCCCACAAACTCACCTTGCCTTTAACCATACGGTTAAAGGTAGAGCCTTTCGGTATTAAAGGTGCAAAACAAGGGGCTTCTTTCCACGCGCCGCGTTCAAGGCGCCGGGACAAAAAACCCGGGTCAAGCGCGGCCCGGGTTGCCAGTCCCCGCCGTAAAATACCCGCCTTAGCGCCGTCGAAGCGCCTGCGTGGCCCGGGCAACCTCTACAATCCGCCTGGCCAGAACCCGGGCCCGTCCCAAACCCTCGCTGTCAGCCTGCGACTGGTACTGGATGCAGACCCCCAGGTGTCCCGGGTCTTCGTCCTGGTGGCCGTCGCCCACCACCGTCATCCCCTGGCAGAGCATCATCGCCGCCAGTGCCTGCAGGGTTGCTTCCTGGCCGCCAAACCGGGAGCCGCCGCTGACAATCCCGCCGCCCACCACGTTAACCAGCGCCTTATCCTTGCGCAGCTTTCTGGTTTTGTCCCAGAAGGCTTTGAGGGGCGCCGACACCGTGCCGAAATAGACCGGACTCCCAAGAATCAACCCGTCTGCCTGGCGCAAGAGACCGAACATTTCCTCCAGCCTGGTACCCTCGTAACAGACGCCGCGGCAGGGGGAAGAGCAGTGGATGCAATAAGGCACCTTCAGGTCGCGCAACCCTTCGACAGCCTGGAGCAAAACGGTACGCACGCCGACATTCGCCGCCTCCTTAAGTGCAGCGGCCAGCAACTGCGCCGTACCCCCGTCCGACCTCGGACTACCGTTGAGACCGATTACCAGCATCAACCTCTTCCTCCCGACGCAAAGCGCGACTAATCTTTCGGAAGGCCGCTTTACAAACTTCGCCTGGCTAAAAACCTAACCACCCAAAAGCAGGCGAACTCATTTTTTGGCGGTTAAGCAGTTTTGCAACACTTTCTTAGAAGAAAGGATTTCCCGGCTCCTGGCTTACCGGCTGCCGAATTCTGCTTCCTGCTCCTAACATTATACGCCGCTGCCCCTCCGGATTTAACCAGAAACGGGCGCGGCAGCATCTGGCAGGCTTCGTCCCAGAATTTCCCCGCGCACGCCGTGAAGCGAAGGAAAAAACTTTGCGGGCGATCCGGAAACCCGGGGGCGGGCGCTCGCCACGGCGCTAAGGCTCCCCCACCACCCCTCCAAAGAATACCCGTCGGAGGGGGGTATAAACGGGACCGGCGGGCGTCAGCCGGCTGGCCAGAAGCTCCAGCCCTTCCACAAAGACCTCCCCCACTTCCTGCGGCCCGGCCGCGGCGATTCTTCGCTCCAGTGCCCTTGCACCAGCCGCCGTGCGGAACCGCCCGATGGTCACGTGGGGCGAATAAGGCCTGCTCTCCGGCGGAAAACCAAGGGACCGCACCGCCTCTTCAACAAGCCGGTTCAGGGCCACCAGGGGCTCAAAGCTGCGGATACCAACCCAGAGGACCCGCGGTTTCCGCACCGAAGGAAATACGCCGATCCCCCCGAGCCGGAGCGTGAACGGCGCCGCTTCCGAAACGCGCTCCGCCACCGCCGCCGTTAGCGGCTCGACAAGGTGGGCGCCGGTTTCGCCTAAAAACCGCACCGTGATATGCAGGTTCTCTGCTTCCACCCACTTTACGTCCAGCGGCAGCCCCCGGAAAAGATCCTGCACGGCGGCCAGTTTCTCCCGAACCGCCGGCGGGAGGCTGACCGCCCAAAAGAGACGCAACGTCTGCTCCAATGCCAAAACTCCCGAACATGATGACCGACATAATATAATTTGAGAACAACTTATCGAAACTTGCGGAGGCGGCGCGACTCAGCAGGCTGGAAAGCGTTTGCCGGAACGGGCCACGCCGGGTTTCCGCACCCTCCAGCCTGCGGCTAAGGAACTCCAACCCTTATTTCTGCCGACGCAACGTTTCCAGGATGATTTTTTGCTCCACGCTGGCCACCAGCCGCCGCGTGTTGGCGACCGTATCCGGGTTCACGCTCACGCTGTCAATCCCGCAGCGTACCAGGAACTCCGTAAATTCGGGGTACACCGAGGGCCCCTGGCCGCAGATCGACACCGTTCTGCCGTTCTGGTGCGCCACCTCGATCAAGCGGGCGATCGCCCGCGTCACCGCCGGATCCCGCTCGTCAAAGTAACCCATGCTGTCCAGAACGCCGGAGTCCCGGTCCGCCCCTAAAATGAGCTGGGTGAGGTCGTTGGAACCGATGCTGAAGCCGTCCACCAGCTGGCTGAACTCCTCGGCCATGAAGATCACCGAGGGCACCTCGGCCATAATCCAGACCTTGAAGTTCAGGTTGGAGGACAGGCCCTCCTCGGCCATAATCCCCAGCACGCGGCGGACCTCCCACGTGGTCCGCACGAAGGGGAGCATCGCCCAGACGTTCGTCAACTGGTACTCCTCCCGCACTTTCCGCATCGCCCGGCATTCGAGGCGGAAACCCGCCTCGTACTCCGGGGAAATGTAGCGGGAAACACCCCGCCACCCGATCATCGGGTTGTTTTCCACCGGCTCCACGTCTTCTCCGCCCTTCAACCCTCGGAACTCGTTGGTGCGGAAGTCGCTGAACCGCACCACCACCGGCCGGGGGAAGATCGTCTGGGCGACGGCGGCGATGCCTTCGGACAGGCGCTCCACAAACATTCCCTCCTGACCGGTCCGCACCAGGTACATCGGGTGCGCCCCGATATGGTCGGTGAAAATGAACTCGGTCCGCATCAACCCGATCCCGTCGAAGGGCAGGTCCTTGTAACGGGCAATAGCTTCCGGCTCGCCCAGGTTCATGTAAACCTTCGTACCGGTGACCGGCGCAACCTCCCGCCAGAGGGCACCCTGAACCGCCGGTCCGGAGGCCTGGGCTGCAGGCTGAACGGTGTCGCCCAGAGTCACCCGCCCCTTGTAGACCACGCCCCGGGAAGCGTCCACCGTAACCTCCATCCCTTCTTCCAGCACCTTGGTGGCGTTTTTCGCACCCACGATGCAGGGAACACCAAGCTCGCGCGAAACGATTGCGGCGTGGCAGGTACGCCCTCCTTCATCCGTGACGATCGCCGCCGCGCGCTTCATCGCCGGCACCATGTCGGGATTGGTCATCACCGTTACCAGGACCGTCCCTTCCTTAACGCGGGTGATGTCGGCAAAATCCTTGACCAGGATTACTTTGCCCGTAGCCGTGCCGGGAGAGGCGCCCATCCCGCGGACCAGGACCTCGCCGGTTGTGCCTTTTTCGCTTTGGGTATCCTTCGTGGAGGCTGCCTCTTTGCCGAGGGTGGTTATCGGCCGCGACTGCAAGATGTAGAAAGCACCCTTCTCGTACCCCCACTCGATGTCCTGCGGGAAGTTGTAGTGCTGTTCCACCTTGATCAACTGGTCGGAAAGCGTAAGGATCTCTTCGTCCGTAAGACACTGCCGCTCGACGTAATCCGGCCCCAGGAACTTCGCGACTTCCACCTCCACGGTCCCTTGGGGCGAATCCGGGTCTGCGACGATCATCACCGTTTTGGCAGCCACGTCTTTGCCGGTGATCCGGCGGGAGGTCTTGTCCACCACGTACTCGTCCGGCGTCACCTTCCCGGCCACGATGGCTTCGCCCAACCCCCAACTGGCGTTGATCAGCAACTCCTGCCGGTTGCCGGTGACCGGATTGGCGGTGAACGCAACACCCGAGCGTTCCGATTGAATCATTTTCTGGACCACCGCGCTCAAATAGACCGTCGCGTGGTCAAAACCCTGCGCCTGCCGGTAAGCAGTGGCCCGGGCCGTCCAGAGGGAAGCCCAGCAGCGCCGGACGTGCTCGAGCACACTGTCCACCCCCACCACGTTCAGGTAGGTGTCCTGCTGCCCGGCGAAGGAGGCCTCGGGCAGATCCTCGGCCGTCGCCGAACTCCGCACCGCCACGCGGGGCGGCTTGCCTTTTCCCCCGAGCTTTTTGTAGGCCGCCGTGATCTCGTTGGCGATTTCCGCCGGCATAGGGGTTTTCTGGATGAGCTCGCGGACCCGGGCGGTGTTGGCCATTAACTGCTCCAGGTCGTTGACGTCTGTATTGCTGACAATCTCCATGATCTGCGGCGCCAACCCCGTTGTTTCCACGAAGTGCTTGTAAGCCTCAGCGGTCACGCAAAACCCGGGCGGTACCGGGATGCCGACCCTGGTCATCTCCCCCAGATTGGCTCCCTTGCCGCCTACCAGTGCCACATCGTCCTGGCCCAGTTCGTCAAACCACTTGATGAACTTGAAAGCCACTTTCCACTCCCCCTTTGTTTCTCGAGTACCTTAAAAACCCAACCCTTTGAACTTTCCGCTTTATTCTCAATAGAACCCCAGAAAACTTTAAGACCACCCTTTAACAACATTAAAAAACGAGCAAAACAAGGAAAGTGGCGTCAGACGCAACAAGTCCGGGTGGTACGTGAGCGCCGGCACTCAACTTACCTTTTCAAGGTTTTAATGTTTTTCACTCTGGCGCAGGCCCCGGTAGTAAACCTCCAACACCTTGCTCGCTGTTTCCTCCACCGCTTTGCCCGTCACATCAATAATCACGCAGCCCATCCGGCGCATTACGTCCTCGGCATACGCCAGCTCCTTCCGGATCCGCTCCGCGTTGGCATATTCCGCATCCGCGGGCAGCCCCAGCGTTTTTAACCTTTCCCGCCGGATCGAAAACAGGTAGTCCGGCTGAATCGTCAAACCCACCAGCCGGTGCAACGGGACCGAAAAAACCTCGTTGGGAATCGACACCTCCGGAACCAGCGGGACGTTGGCGGCCTTGATCCTTTTGTGCGCCAGGTACATGCAGAGCGGCGTTTTACCGGTCCGGGAAACCCCCAGCACCACAATATCGGCTTCGGTGATTCCGCGGGGGTCTCTGCCGTCGTCATACTTTACGGCGAACTCGATCGCCTCCACCCGCGCGAAATACTCCTCGTCCACTTTCCGCATCAGGCCCGGCTCGAAACGCGGCTCCCGGCCCGTAACCCGCCGCAGCGCGTCAAGCACCGGCCCCAAAATATCCACCGCCGGCAAGCCGTGGCGTCTGGCCTCGGCAAGCAGAATTTCCCGCAGGTGAGGCATTACCAGGGTGAAGATGATCACCCCCCCTTCTTCCGCCGCCTGCGCCACAATCGCGGGGATTTCTTCCGAGTGGCTTACGTAAGGGATCCTGCGAATCTCCGCGTTCCCGGCGTCAAACTGGCTGACTGCCGCGCGTCCGACCAGTTCCGCCGTTTCCCCGATCGAATCCGAAACGATGTAGATTACCGGCTGCACCTTTTCCCGGGGCACCGCCAAGACCTCTACCGCCTTTCACCAATTTCTACAAAAAGCCGGGTTGCGTTCGTTTTGCTGAACCGGCCCACCACCTGCAAGGCGCCCGCGGGGTCACCCGCGAGCTCCACCACCGGCAGCGCGTCTATCTCGTGTACCACGAGCTTGCGGGCGGCCTCCCAGGCAAGCTCCTCCGGCGAGGTCGTGATTATCTTCGGCATCCGCGTCATGACGACGCTTACCGGAAGCACCCGGATATCCTGGCCGCCCAGCGCCACCTTCAGGAGATCCTTCCGCGAAATCACACCTTCCAGAAGGCCCTTTTCCCGGACCACAAAAATCGTCCCCACATCCTCCAGGAACATCGTGATGATGGCGTCGTAGACCGAAAGCTGGTCGCCTACCACGACGGGCCGGGACTGGATGTCCCGCACCTTGAAGCGGCGGATCTTGCTCGCGACCACCTCGTCGGGAGACTTACCGCTGTAGTAGTAGCCCACGCGCGGGCGGGCCTCCAGCAGACCGGCCATGGTGAGAATGGTCAGGTCAGGGCGCAACGTGGCCCGTGCAAGCTTGAGGCGCTCCGCGATCTGCTCGCTGGTGATCGGTCCTTCTGCCTTCACAATGCCCAAAATGGCCTCCTGTCTACGGGTTAGCTCCAAAACCCTCCCCCCAAATTCACCGTCGACAAGCCTGTCTGTTTGTCGGAACCGCCTCGAAACCCCTACCCAAATCCATACGCAATTGTGCCATACTAATTGCGGATGGGTAGCAAAAGTAGAACACTTATTTTGAATTACTCTGCCACGCAACTTTTTTCCTGCTGCCCAGTTAAAAGTCCTGGCGAAAAATTTCCCCGTGCTGTATTGTCGGCTTAATCCTTCCGCAAGGCCGGAATCCTGGTCAAGTCCGCCACCTGGTGCACTAAGCGTACCACCGCTTGCAGGAGGGCAAGCCGGTTTTCGCGCCGCACCGGGTTTTCGTCCATTACCAGCACCGCGTCGAAGAATGCGTCCACCGGCTCCCGGAGTGTGCTCAGCCGCTCCAGTGCGTCCCGGTAGCGGCGTCCGGTCACCGCCTCCATCACCACGGGCCGCAACCGCTCCACCGCTTCATACAAGCGGCGCTCGGCCGGATCCACGAAATGTGCCGGATCGGGCTCCCCGCCGGGCGCCCCGCGGGACAGGTTCGCCGCCCGGGTGTAGGCCGTGTGCAGGTCGAAAAATCCCGGCTCTTCCAGAAAATCCTGGAGGGCCGCCGCCCGCCGATAGGCGGCATCGAGGTCGTCGGCACCTGCCGCCAGAACCGCCTCGGTAACCTCGGGCAAGACGCCCCGCTCCCCGAAAATCACGCGCAGGCGCTGCTTGAAGAACTCCGCCAGGTCCGCCAGGACTTCCCCGGCTCCCCGTTTCAACCGGCCCTGGTACTCCGCGTGCACCCGGCGAATCAGGTCGGAGAGCGAGAAGCGCAGCCCGCCTTCCAGCACGATGTGGCAGATGCCAAGCGCCTGGCGCCGCAGCGCATAGGGATCCTGCGACCCGGTGGGGATCAGGCCGATACCGAAACACCCCACCAGGTTGTCTATCTTATCGGCAATGCTGAGGATTCTTCCCGGAGCCGTTTCCGGCAGTTTGTCGCCGGCGAAGCGGGGCAGATACTGCTCGTAAAGCGCCGCCGCCACCGCCTCCGGCTCCCCGTCTTTGAGCGCGTACTCCCGGCCCATCACGCCCTGGAGCTCCGGAAACTCGTAGACCATGCTTGTCAGCAGGTCCGCCTTGGAAAGCAGGGCCGCCCGGGAAGCAGCTTCCGCCTCCTCCGGGCTCACCTCGAGCAGCATGCCGAGGTGCTGCACCAGGGCAACCAGCCGCCGGGTCTTGTCGTAAAGGGTCCCCAGTTCCTCCTGGTAGACCACCTTTTTTAACCCCTCGACCCGGCTGGCTAAAGAAACAAGGCGGTCTTCGTGGTAGAAAAACGCGGCGTCCGCCAGCCGCGCCCGGAGCACCTGCTCGTTTCCCTTGCGAATGGTCTCTGTGTGCTCCGGCGCGCTGTTGTGCACGGCAATAAAGCGCGGCAGCAAGCGGCCGTCCTTTCCGTAAACCGGAAAGTACCGCTGGTGCTCGCGCATCGCGGTGACCAGGACCGCCTCGGGCAGTTCGAGATACTTCTCCGGGAACCCGCCGCAAAAGGCCGTCGGGTACTCCACTAAGTTGACCACGTCGTCCAGCAGTTGCTCGTCCGGCGGTACGGCACCGCAGGCGGCGGCGGCCAGCGCCTGCAACTGCTCCTGGATGATCTGCCGCCGCTCGGCCGGGTCGACCACCACGAAATTCTCCGCCATCCGGGCAAAGTAGTCCGCAGGGTTCTGCACCGCCACCGCCCCCCGGGAAAGGAAGCGGTGCCCCCGGGAGATGCGGCCCGGCTGCAGCCCGTCGAGCGAAAAATCCACCACCGCGTCCCCGTAAAGCGCCACCAGCCAGCGGATCGGCCGGATAAAGCGGAGCTCCTTGTCCCCCCAGCGCATCGGCTTGGCAAAAGAAAGGCCGGTGATCAGCCGGGGGCAGACCTCTGCCAGTGTCTGGAGCGCCGGCTGGCCGGGCTCCTCCTTCACGGCGAAGACGTACTCCGTCTCCCCCACCGGCCGGACAACCAGTGCCTCCACGTCAATCCCCTGGCCTCTGGCGAAGCCGGTTGCGGCTTTAGTCGGCCGTCCCTGGGCGTCGAACGCGGCCCGGCGGGGCGGACCCTTGATCTCCCGCACCAGCGGCATCTGCTTCTCGGCCACCCCCGCCACGAAAAGCACCAGCCGCCTGGGGGTCCCGTAGGTTTTCAGCGCCCCGTGTTCCAGCCTCGCTGCAGCGAGAAGCGCCGCCGCCTTTTCGCCCAGCTCCGTCAGCGTTTCCGTCAGGAAGCGCGCTGGAATCTCCTCGGTGCCAATCTCCAGCAAGAAATCCGGCATTTCTCTTCCTTACCCCCCGTGTATGGCTGCGGCCGAACCCCGCCCGGCCGCTTACCTGTTTTTCAGGCCCCGGTTGCGGCTGAGGCCGCGCCGGCGCACCGGTCGCTCTCCTGCAAAAGCGGGTAGCCCAGTTCCTCCCGCTGGCGAAGGTAGGCCTGCGCGCAGGCCCGGGCCAGCGCCCGGATCCGGGCGATAAACCCGGTGCGTTCGGTGACACTGATGGCGCCCCGCGCGTCCAGGAGGTTGAAGGTGTGCGAGCACTTGAGCACATAGTCGTACGCCGGAAGGACCAGCCCGGCTTCAAGCGTCCGCCCCGCCTCTTTTTCGTAACCTTCAAACAGGCTGAAGAGGAACTCCGTGTCGGCCACCCGGAAGTTGTAGTGTGAGTGCTGCACTTCCCCCTGGTGGTGGATCTCCCCGTAAGTAACCGCCCGGTGCGTCCACATGCGGCCGGAAGGCGGCTCGTTTTCACTTCCGGCTCCTGCAACGGACGGCTCCGCCCACCGGATGTCGAAAACGCTGTCCACCCCCTGGAGAAAAAGGGCGATCCGCTCCAGCCCGTAGGTGATTTCCGCCGATACCGGCCGCAGGTCGTACCCGCCGCACTGCTGGAAATAGGTGAACTGCGTGATCTCCATGCCGTCGAGCCAGACCTCCCAGCCCAGCCCCCAGGCGCCGAGGGTCGGCGACTCCCAGTTGTCCTCCACAAAACGGATGTCGTGCTGTAGCGGGTCGATCCCCAGCGAGCGCAGGCTTTCCAGGTAGACCTCGATCACGTCGTCGGGGGAGGGCTTGAGGATCACCTGGTACTGGTAGTAGTGCTGGAGGCGGTTCGGGTTTTCCCCATACCGGCCGTCGGTGGGCCGCCGGGACGGTTCCACGTAAGCCACCCGCCAAGGCTCCGGCCCCAGGACCCGGAAAAAGGTCGCCGGGTTCATCGTCCCCGCCCCTTTTTCAACGTCGTAGGGCTGCTGGATTACGCACCCCTGCCGGGCCCAGAACTCGTCAAGCTTCAGAATCAGTTCCTGAAAGAGCACCCTGCTTTCCCCCTTTTAAAGATAAAAGCCCCCGCTCTCCCGAAGACGGTAGCGGCGGGCAAAATCGGTCGTCGGCCGTCAGTGGTCGGTTATCGGACTGGGAGAAATCGCGCCGCGATTTCTTCTACCAGAATCGGTTGTTGGCCGTTTCCACCTGGCAAAAACCTTAACAGAGAAAGCAGAAAAAGTCAAGTTTACCGGAAGGAGAAAAGCGCCACGGGGGTCGGCGTGCCGCTGATTTTTGTGGAATACGACCCATAAAAACCTGTGGATAGTGTGGACAAATCTGTGCATAACCGGTTGTTTGGGCGCCCCGGCTGTGGAAAAAGCTAATTTTGGCGCCCCTTTTGTCGAAAAAAGTTACTCCACTCGCACGCCGGTTAAAAAGAGCGGGTCCGGCCAGCAGCAAGGGTAAGGCCCAGAACCCGTCCCGCCCCGCGTTCCAGCAGCGCTTCGGCGGCGGCGGACAGCGTGCTCCCGGTGGTAAAGATGTCGTCCACCAGCAACACGGTTTCCCCCTCGATTTGGGACGCGTCCGCCACGCAAAACGAACCCGCGACGTTGCCAAGCCGCGCCGCTTTGTCGAGTCGTGCCTGGGGCGGGGTGTCGCCGGTTTTCTGCAGGGCCCGGATCAGGCGAGAACCGGCGCGCTCCGCCACCACCCCGGCCAGCAGTTCGGCCTGGTTGAACCCCCGCTCCCGGAGCCGCTCTCTGCTCAAGGGCACCGGAACGACCAGCGTGGCCTCCCGGTAAGCCGGTTCCCGGTTCAGCGCAGCCACCATCAACTCCCCCAAGAAACCGGCTCTGTCCCGCCGCCCGCCGAACTTGAAGCGGTGGATTGCTTCCCGGATCACTCCTTCGTAAGGCGTTGCGGCCCGGGAGAATACAAAAGGCCATGTCCGGCCGGAGCACTCGCGGCACAATCCCGCACCGGGGGAGTCGAAATACCGGCCGCAAACCGGGCAATAGGGTTCGCGCGCGGCGCGGGCCAGGAAGTCGCGGCAACTGGCACATAAATCCGCCTGGTCCCGCGCACCGCAAAGCGGGCAGCCCCGGAGGGGGAAGAGCAGGTTCAAAAGGCTCCGGTAAAACTGCCGCATTTTTCCTCCTCAATCTCATCCGCACTCAGGCGGCAGTCTCTCACCCCACTGAGAGGTTAGCCCTAAGAAAACGCCCGCCTTCAAAGAGCGCCGAATGGCGTCTACCGGAAATAGCCCACGTTTTTGACTCCTCCCGCGAGTACGGCGGTATTCCCGCCGCGATTGACAGCTTCTTTCAGGGCCCGGCTGGCCTTCTGCAGGACATCGGGGAGCGTGGCGCCGTCGGAAGGAAAGACGGCCACACCAAGACTGATCCTCACTTTCAGCGGCTCGGGTACCCCCTCCACTCCGAAAAGGTGGCGTTCCACCGCCCCGCGGAGCCGCTCCGCCGTTTCCTGCGCCACCGTTTCCGCCGCCCCCGGCAGAAGCACCGCGAACTCATCGCCGCCGTACCGCGCCAGAAGGTCGTATCCCCGGAGAAAGTTCCGGAGCACCCGCGCCACTTCCCGCAATGCCGCATCACCCACCAGCGGTCCGTAAAGATCGTTGAACCTGGCGAAATCGTCAATATCGGCCAGAATCACGGCAAAGGGCTCATCTTTCTCCAGCGCCCGCTCGCACTCGGCCTGGGAGCGGAGTAAAAAATACCGGCGGTTCAACACCCCGGTAACCGGTTCCGTCTGTGCCAGGCGCTCGATCTGGGTGAACAGCCGGGTGTTTTCGATCGCCACCGCGGCCTGCCCCCCTACAATCGTGAGCAGGGAAAGGGACCTTTCGCTGAAAGCGTAAGGCCAGCGTGCGCCGAGGAGAAAAACCCCCAAAACCTCCCTTTCCGTAACCAGCGGGATGACGATCAGCGAGCGTTCGGCGGTTACAAACCCCGTTTCGCTCCTGAAGCGCGGGTCCTCCCGGGTGTCGTGCACGATTTCCGGTTCCCGGGTCTCGGCCACCCAGCCGATGAAGCCTTCCCCCTGACCGAACGCACTCTCACGGATCTGTTTTGCAAACGGCCCGCTCACCGCCGCGGGCACAAACGCCCTCCGGTCGTCCGACCAGACGTAAATCACTCCCGTCCGGTACGGGACCACCCGCCGAACCGCCTCCAGGACGAAGTCGAGGGTCTTTTCCAGCGAAACGCTCTCCCCGAGTCGCCGGGCGACGTGGTAAAGGGCGGTCAGTTCCCGGTTGGTAAGCACGAGCACGATGTAAAGGCGCAGGACGAACTGCAGCGTCAGCGCCGGAATGAAGAGGAGCGCGGCGGCCCAGTAAGTCATCGCCTCCCAGAGCAGAAACATCAGGTAACCCAGCGGCAGGGTGAAGAGGTAGGTGAGCGCGTCCCACTTCAAGGCCTCGCGCCACAAAACCATCGGATGGTAGCGGCGCCGCGGCAAGAGAAACAAGAAAACCATGAGGTGGTTGGCGGCGTAGTAGGCCCCGGTAAACGCCAGCACCTGGAGGGTGCCGGCAAGAGGTGCCTGGCTGCCGAGAGCGCTGCCGACGTAAAGGTATGCCGCGTCGGCCAGCCAAAAGGCACAGACACACTGACCGGCGTTGAAAAGTGTGGTCCGCCAGGGTTCCCCCTGACCAAAAAGCCGCTGACCGAGAAGCGTAACCACCCCGCCGGTCCAGACCACCGCCGGCAGCCCGTAAGCAAGGAAAAGCGTGAGTGCCACTGCCCAGCCCGCAGACAACTGCCCTTGGGGCAGCGATACGGTAAGCCCTTCCGCCATCAGCCAGAGGGCCGCCATGACCAGGAGTTCCCGGCTCAGGTCCAGGTCAAGCCTGCCCGCCACGGAGGCCAATACGGAAATGCCGCAGAGGACGACACCCCAGGTATAAAGAACGTAAAGAATGCCCCGCCGCCGCACTTTACCCCTCCAAGCGTTGAAATTCGACAACAATTTTCCTGCCCCTGCTCCCCCAAAAGAAAAAAGCCGGGCGTCTCCGGCTGTCATCTCTGTAGTCAAAAAGCTTCTCGAACCCGTGGCCCGGTGCGCCTGCACCGCCCCCTCGCGCGAGCGCCGTCGGCAACTGTCAGGCGTCCTGCTGCAAATCCCGCGCCTTATCCGTCCGCTCCCACGGAAGGTCAATGTCCGTCCGGCCGAAATGCCCGTAGGCCGCCGTCTGCCTGTATATCGGTCGGCGCAAATCGAAATGGTCGATAATGGCCGCCGGCCGGAGGTCGAAGTGCTTTTTGATCAACTCCACCAGTCTTGCTTCCGGAACCTTACCCGTGCCAAAGGTTTGCACGCTGATGGAAAGCGGCTTGGCCACGCCGATGGCGTACGAGAACTGCACCTCACACCGGTTGGCCAACCCCGCGGCGACAATGTTTTTGGCCACGTAACGCGCGGCGTAACTCGCGGAGCGGTCGACCTTCGTCGGGTCTTTGCCGGAAAAGCAGCCGCCCCCGTGGCGCGCCATACCCCCGTAAGTGTCCACAATTATCTTCCGCCCGGTAAGTCCGGTGTCCCCCTGGGGGCCCCCGATGACAAAGCGCCCGGTGGGATTGACCAGGAAACGCGTCTCACTGCTCAAAAGGTCAGGCGGGATAACGTGGCGGACGACCCGGGTCAGGATATCCTCCCGGATAGTAGGCAAGTCAATATCCGGGTGGTGCTGGGCGGAAACCAGCACCGTATGCACCCGCACCGGCTGGTCGCCTTCGTATTCAACCGTCACCTGGGTCTTTCCGTCCGGCCGCAGATAAGGAAGCTCACCGCTCCTCCGCACTGTGGCCAGGCGCCGGGCCAGTTTATGCGCCAGAATTATGGGCAGCGGCATCAGTTCGGGCGTTTCGTCGGTCGCGTAACCGAACATGAGGCCCTGGTCCCCGGCCCCAATCAGGCTGTAGGGATCCCGGTCTTCGCCGGTTTTGCTTTCCAGCGCCTGATCCACGCCGATGGCGATGTCGGGTGACTGCTCCTGAATGCTGGTGATCACCGCGCAGGTCTCGCAGTCGAAACCAAACTTGGCCCGCGTGTACCCTATTTCCCGAAGCGTTTCCCGGACGATGGTGGGGATATCCACGTAACACCTGGTCGTAACTTCCCCCGCCACGAAGGCCAGGCCCGTGGTCACCAGCGTTTCGCAGGCCACCCGCGCCTCGGGGTCCTGGGCCAGCATGGCGTCAAGGATGGCGTCGGAGATCTGGTCAGCGATCTTGTCCGGATGTCCCTCCGTTACCGATTCGGAAGTAAAAAGCCTTCTCGACATTCCATCTTCTCTCCCGCACTTTACTTCGGCATGACGGCAAAAAAATTTACGCTAATTTTAACAAGGCCCGCGATTTCTGTCAACAACGCCCAAAACCTGCACCGGGCCCCCGCGTTCCGGGCAGAACTGCGCCGCCGGCTCATTGAACACAAAAACCCCGGCGGGCAAGCTGCGCCGGGGACCGTCACCCCTTCTTGACCTGACCAAGAAAACCAAGCGCCCGGGGCCGGTAGCCGAGATGGAACACCACCGCTTCCGGAAGTACCCTGCCGAGTTCCTGCCGGATCACCGAGCTTACCCGGACCGTGGGCACGCGCCCCAGCCCCCCTTCCCGCAGGCGGCGGAGCGTCTGCAGCGTTCCCGGCAAGATGCTGCTGGCGTCGCCGTACCCGCGGCGGCACGCCGGACACAAAACCCCTCCGGCTCCGGGACTGAAGGCCGAACTTTCTCCTGGCGGGAGGGGTCCCGAGCAAGCAACACAATGGTCAAGCTCCGGGCCGAAACCCGTGAGGGTTAAAAGGCGGATTTCAAAAGCGCGGGCAAGCGTCTCCGGTTCTGCCAGGCGTAAAAGCCGCAGCGCTTCGACCAGCAGGTGGTACAGCAGCCGGTTCGGGACCTCCTCCGGCGTGAAGCCGTTCAGCAACTCCGCGAAATAGCCGGCCAAACCGAGCTGTTCCACGCCTTCTTCAATTCCCGGAAAATATTCGAGCGCCTCCGCCTGGTCGACCCGGTGGAGTTCTTTTCCCCGCACCAAGAAGAAGCGCGACCGGCAGAAAGGCTGCGTGGCGCCGCGCTTCCTGCTTGTAGGCCGCGCGCTTCCGTATGCCATGGCCCGAAGCTTCCCGTACTCCAGGGAATAGAGAGTTAAAATCCGGTTCGCCTCCCCGGACTCGCTCGTCTTAAGGACCACCGCCTCGGCTTGAAAGAATTTTGCGCCCCGCGTTTGTCAACTCTCCCCGGCATGGCCTTCTACCCACAAAGTATAGCACAAACCGCCCGCGCTTACATTGCCAGAGTTCCGGCAGGCGACGTGATTAGTTTCAGCACCTTGGCTTCCTCGCCGGTAACAGCGTCGATGTAAACCAGGTACCGGTTCGGCCCCACCGTACCCCGGAACTCGTAAGTCAGCCGCTCCTCCCCGGCATCGGTGGGAATCAACGCCAGCCGGCCGTTTTCCACCTCCAGATTCGGACTCAAAAACGAACGGGCCTGCGTCAGGGTGAGCGCCGGTGTGAGCTTCCCGCGCGGGTGGTGGGCCATCAGGTAGCCGGTGGCGTCCATCCCGATCACCTGCCCGTTATCCAGAGCCACGGTGACCTTGACCAGGTCGGGATAGAGGAGTACTCCCTGCTGTTCACCGGCAAAATTGAAGGTAATCGTGCCGCTGCGCCTGATGCTGTAAGTAAGGCGCATCCGCTTAAACCCCAGCCGCTCCAGAAACTGCTGCGCCCGTTTTTGCGCTTCCTCCCGCTCGAGCCGGGGCCCACCGATATCCCGACCGACCAGCAGCATTACCGGATGCCCGCCCTTCTTGCTGATGAGGAAGGTCGCTTTCTCGTCTGCACCCGACCGCCGACCGGTGATATCTACCTGGTAGGACGGGATTCGCCCGGTGACCGGCATCCCCACCCGGGCGGTGTACGACGTGCCGGGACTCCGGTCAATCAGCGCCAGCGCCCGCGACCGGGCCGTGTCCGCGGAGATTACCGCCCCAGTCAGCCCCAAGGGTTTCTTGCGTTCGACGTGGTCGGAAAAAGGCCCATCGTAAACTAGCGTGGGGTAGGTCTCCATCTCCCGGTTGAGGGCGCGGAAATCGGCGTGCGCCCCGGGCAGCGCCAGTTTGGCCACGCCCCTCCTTGCCGCCAGGGTCCGCGAGAGCTCCCAGAAATAGGCGCCGTTGGCCGCAACCCGCGCCTCAATTTTGTGCAACTCCCGGTTTAACGCCGTGGCCTGGCTGTACAGGCGGTTGAGTGTGGCCCAGTGATCCGGCGTCACCGGCGCCCCGGTTCCCGCCCGGCGGACCAGGGTGTTGGCGTAATCCGCCACCTGGGTCAGGAACTTGGCCGTCCGCCCCGTAAGTTCCGGGGAAACGGGGAGCTGTCCCAGGTTGGCCTGTGCCATCATCGCCTCCTCCCAAACCGAGGCAAAGACGGCGCTCGACTGCTCCCGTCCGCCGACCACCAGGCTTTTTCCCAGTAAAACCTCCAGGTTTTGCGTTCCGGTAAGCAGGTTGTAAAAAGCTTGTTGGTAGCGGTTGTTGAGTTCGATCGCCATGCTCTGGCGCAGATTGTACTGGTTGTAACCCCAGGCCCCCACGGCAAGTGCAACCAGTGCCGCCAGCAAAAGCACGAGCCTGTTGTAACGCATCCGTTTTCCTCCCTCGGACCGTGATTTCACGTTAAACCGCCACTCCGGTCCCCCGAGTGGTCCGGTCCCCGCGCGCGGATCAGACTAAACGGCAAAAACGTGGCGCCCGATCTGGGTGAGGATCCGCCGCGTCCAGATCCACGGCGAAACCGGTTTGGCGGGATTCCAGAAGAAAAGCGCCCCGCCCGTCGGGTCCCAACCCGAGAACGCCAGCTCCGCCGCGCGGATCGCCTCCGTCGAAAGCCCGCGCCAGATCTGCCCGTTGGTCACGGACTCGAAGGCCCCGGGCTGAAAGACAACCCCTGCGATCGTGTGGGGGAAAGAAGCGCTGCGCACCCGGTTCAAAACCACCGCCCCGACGGCGACCTTGCCGGTGAAAGGTTCGTCCGCCGCTTCGCCCATAATCACCCGCGCCAGAAGCATCACCGAATCCCGGTCGGATACATAGCCCCGTGAGACTGTGGTGGCCGCCGCGGCAGGAAACCCCAGCGCCGCCCACGTTTGTGGACCGACAATGCCGTCCACCACCAGGCCGTTTTTCCACTGGAAGTACTTTACCGCCCGCGAGGTTTTCGCCCCGAAAACCCCGTCAATAGGGCCGTCGTAATATCCCCAGGAAGCCAGGCGCTGCTGCACCCGGCTCACCTGCCAGCCGGTGCTGCCCCAGTAAAGAACCGGGTTCTGGGCCCGCGCCCACGACCCTATCGCAAGCAGGAGCAGCAGCACCGCCAGTCCCGCAACGCATAAACCAACCCGCCGCGATTTCACTAAAATCCCTCCCGGGTAATTAGTCCCGTCGTTACTATTCAGGCTTCCCCTCGGGCGCAGCGATAAACGGCGCATTGCTTCGTCATGCTCGCACTGCTTGTTTCTCGCCGCCCCGCACTCAACTCAGCCGGTAAAAGCAGCGTAGTTCCGGTGCCCTTTGCACACGGAGTTGAGTCCGGGGTAAGTGGTGGGTGGCAGGCTGAATAGTTACGTCCCGTCTTAGTTTTACCACTTCCGGGAGGAATATAAACTTTCGCCTGAAAAAGCAAAAAGGCGGCTTTCTCCGCCTCGCTGCAACCGTTCGCCAATTCAGCCTAATCCGCCTGGTGTGCCTGGAAGAGCCGGCGGCTCAGGCTGTGTGCCGCCCGCACCGGTTCGGGGAGCCTGCAGCGCCCGCATAACGCAAGCGCCAGGCTTGCGGCCTCCTCGATTCCCACCAGGTGGCCGGGAGAGACAAATACGGGTTTCCGCCCTGTCTGCGTGCGCAGGACGGTCCCCACCGGTCTCCCGTGGTAAAAGAGTCGGCTGTAAGCGCCGCGTTCCGGCGGCGGCTCGTCATAAGTACCAACCAGGAGGCTTTTGGCGACGCCAATCGAGGGGTGCTGCAGCAGCACCCCGAGGTGGCTTGCAATTCCAAGCCCACGCGGGTGAGCGATTCCCTGTCCGTCAAAAACCAAAAGATCCGGAACCGTCCGGATCTTTTCCAGCGCTTTGAGCAGCGCCGGCCCTTCCCGAAAAGCCAGCAGGCCGGGAACGTATGGAAAACTGGCGGGCAACACCGCTTCCGCCTCTTCGACTACGGCAAACCGCGGCAGTCGCAGAACAACCACGGCGGCAAAAAGCAGCCCTTTCCGGCGGCAAAAAGAAACGTCCAGGCCGGCCACCGTGCGCAGCGCATCCGCTCCCGGCCCTCCCTGCACCACCACCCGGGATCGCAGTTCTTCCTGCAGCCGCCGGGCGGCAGGGGGCGAGGTTTCCCACGTAAAAGGGATCACCGGTCGCAACCGCCCACCTCGTCCACAACCCACGAGATGAAAGCCGGGTTTCCGTCAATAACCGGCAGCACCAGGATCGCCGGCACGGAGTAACTGTGCCGGGCCCTGACGGCTGCCACCACTTCCGGCACCCTGCCCCTGGTGGTTTTCGCTACCATGACCGTTTCTGCTGCCTGCTCCAGGTTGCCTTCCCACTGAAAAAAGGATTCCACTCCCGGAAAAACGTTGACACAGGCCGCAAGACGCGCGCGTACCAACTCCTGCCCGATATACCGCGCCTCCTCCCTGTCGGCGCAGGTCACATAAACCAGTACCGTTTCCAATTTTTCACCCCCGGTCAACCTTGTCCAAGGACGGAGCTCGCGCGCTCCTCCTTGCGGGCACACCGGTAAGCTTGCGCCCTGGCCACAACCGCCGGGGCCCATTCCGGCACCGCGAGCGCGTGCAGGTGGCAGTATGCCGCCAGGGTGTTCTTGTAGACCACCCCGTCCACCACCCCGTTGATACCGCAGCCCCGCTCGACCGTGAAGCCGAACCGGGTACCCTCGGGCAGATTCGCCACCGTCGAATGGTGAAATTCGTGACCGCGGAGTTCCTTTCCCGCCGGAAAGTAGGGGTTCCCTTCCCTCACCCGCAGCCGCATGTAGCCGTGGCCCCGCGGCTCGGTCCCCATCACCACGTCAAAGGGGAAAGCCCCGACCATCGCGTTTCGCTTTTCCCCGTAAACAAGTGTCCGGGCAAGATACATCAGGCCCCCGCACTCCGCGTACACCGGCAGGCCCGCCTCGATCGCCGACCGCACCGCGAATCTCAGGGCCGTATTCGCCTCCAACTCCGCGGCAAAGACCTCCGGGAAACCGCCGCCGATATACAGGGCGTCCACTTCGGGAAGCGGGTCCTTGAGGGCGTCGATGAAAACAAGGTCGGCGCCGGCGCTCTCCAGCGCTTCCAGGTTTTCAGGGTAGTAAAAGCTGAAGGCGCGGTCCCGGATCACGCCGATCCGCACCCGCCCTTTCCCGGGCAAAACAGCGTGCGGGACCGGCTCGCGGAAGGTGAGCGGCGGTGCTGACTCCGCAATCCGCAGCACCGCCGGAATGTCAAGGCACTGTTCCGCTCCGGCCCGGGCCGCCGCGACTGCCTTCCGAAGCCCCTCGTCTTCGCCGACCGGCACCAATCCGAGATGCCGGTCCGGTATCTCCCAGGCCTGGTTCTTCGGCAAGACCCCTACCACCGGCAGGCCGCAGAAAGTCTCCACGGCCGCCCGGAGCATCTTTTCATGCCGGGGCCGGGCGACGTTGTTCAGGATGACCCCGCTGATCTTGACTTCCGGGTCGAAAAGCTGGCACCCGAGGACGATCGCGGCAATACTCCTGGTCATCCGCACCGCGTTAACGACCAGCAGGGTCGGGCAGGCCAGAGCCTTCGCGATCTCGGCGGTACTGCCGCTGCCGGCCAAATCAACCCCGTCGAAAAGGCCCATTGCTCCCTCAATGACGGCGACGTCTGCGCCGGCCGCCCCCTTCGCCAGGCTGAACCGGAGTTTTCCCCGGTCTAAAAAGAAGGCGTCCAGGTTCCGGCACGGCCGTCCCGCTACCCAGCTGAGCCAGCCGGGGTCAATGAAATCCGGTCCCTTTTTAAACGGCTGTACCCGCAGTCCCCGGGCAACGAGCGCCGCCACCAACCCCAGCGTCACCGTCGTTTTCCCCGAACGGCCTTGCGGGGCGGCGATAATCACCCGCGGGACGTTAAACATCTTTTCCAAGCCAATTGCTCCCGTCCGGTTTCCGTTTTGCTCTTCTCTTTAGCATAAAACAAATTGCCCCAGAATGCGCAAGCAGTTTTTGGCGTTGGCCGCGGGGGCGTTTCAAACCATCCGACCGGGCTTGACAGGGATCCTTCGGCCCCAAAAAATCCCTTAACCCGGGGAACCCCCGGGTTAAGGAAGATCGCACTACAGATTCCTTACACGCAACCGGTGGGTTTCGGCAAGCCCGCGATCTTACAGGCTCCTTTTGCCGGACCCGTGGGGAACAGCTCGTAAATCTGTTTCAGGTTGAACCCGGTGTCTTTACAAAGCTTCCGGATCATCGGGGCAACGCCGGTCCGCAGGTAGTAGTCGCGGATGTACATCACGACTTTCCAGTGGTCGTCAGTCATCTCTTTGACCTCTTCCAGCGGGGCCAACGCCTCGGCAAGCTCTTTGTTCCAGAGATCCGGGTCCTGAATGAAACCGTCCTCGTCCACCTCAATCTGCTTCCCTAACAGTTCGATAAACGGCATCTGCTAAACACCTCCGTAAATAGTTGGGTTTGATCCAGCAAGAAGCTTTCTTTTATTTAAAAGGAGCCTCCTTACCGGGATGTTTGAAACCACTCGTACCGGTTCTTTGTGTGAAACCACCCCCTTATACCTGCCTGTGCCCTTTGAATACCAGCGCTGCTCCCACAAAGTCAATCAATCCGTTAACCGGCAGATTCAGATCGTGTTCTTTGACCATCGGATAGAACTGTGCCTTGCAAATGGAACACGGGGCACAGATGTGGTTCGCCCCCGAAGCCCGCACCTGATCCGCCTTCTTCTGGAAGAACTTGATCCGCAACCCGTACATCTCCGGGTCGTCGTAAAGAACCGCCGACCCGCCGCCGCAGCAGAAGTTCCTTTCCTTGTTCGGCGTCATCTCCCGAACCTCGGGTACAGAGGAATAGAGATTCAGCCGGAAAATGTCGCCAAAATCGGATGCTCGGACGTAGTTGCAAGGGTCATGGAGGGTCACGTAGGTACCCGGCGGCGCAAGCCGGTTGTTCTTCGGGTCGAGCTTCAACTTCCCTGCCTTAATGTAGGCCGCTACCTCCTCGTGAATGCAAACGATCGGCACGCTGAGATGGCCTTCCTTCTGGTAGCCGGGGCCGGCAACGGCGTAGTCGGTGAACGACGGGGTATAGAACCGCCAGGCCCGCCAGCCGTGGCCGCACTCGCCGAAGACAACCTTCTTGATTCCCAGGTCTGCCACCACCCACCACAGCCGCCGCACCAGCTCCCGCTGAACCGAATGCTGGTCCGTCAGGAGGCCAAAGTTCCCCGCTTCCAGCATGTAGGAGGAAATCGTCCAGTCGGCCCCGATATACTCGAAGAACTGGGCCGCTCCCTTCAGCGTTTCCGGGTTGAGCAGGTAGTCCGCCGAAGAGGGTACGTACAGGATGTCCGAATGGGGCTTGTCAACCGGAAACTCAATCCGAAAGCCGCGTTCTTCCTCGAGTTCGTCACTGAGGAACTCGTGTGTATCCACCGCCCCCGGCTTTGTCATTGCTCCCTGGTTGCCCCGCTCAAAAACTGCCGCCGAAGCCGCACCCTGCAACTCGGGGGCCATCCCGAGTCCCCACAGGATCTCCCGGCCGGCCATGGTAACCTCACAGGTGTCAATCCCGAAGGGGCACGCATGGCCGCACCGGCGGCACTCGGTACACTGGTAGTAGTAGCTGAACCACTTTTCCAGCACATCCATCGTCATCTCTTCGGCCCCGACTAATTTCCCGAAGAGACGCCCCTGCACGGTGAAATACCGTTTGTAAACGCGCCGCATTAAGTCCGCCCGCCCGGCCGGGATGTTATTCGGGTCTTTCGTGCCCAAATAAGCGTGGCATTCGTTGGCGCACACGCCGCACTTCACGCACGACTCCATCGCCATCACCAGTGAGCGCCGGTTTCTCCGGTAGTAGTCCAGCCATTTAATTGCCATCGCCGGTTTGTCTTTGTCCGGAACCTCCCGGAGATGCAACCTCCTCATCAAGCGGTCCGGCGCCCGCGCCGGCTGCGCAACCTCCGTACCGTCAGATAACACTTTCTTTGGCACGACACTTCACCTCCTTCCGCACCGAACACTATAATGTTAGTTTCACGCCGGGAAGCCCCACCGGCGGCCGCTCGTAAGGGCGGTTGTATATCCACCGGTTCCAGAGGATCCCGAACGGATGCATCAGCTTCGAGAAGGGGAAGATGATCAGCATAATCTGGACCAGCAAGAAATGGAAGAAGAAGTACCAGTTTTCAGGCAGCGGCTGCGGGTTAAAGGTGAAAAGTCCCGCCATGAAAACCCGGGCCTCGTCATAGTGCAGGCTGGCACT
This sequence comes from Bacillota bacterium, assembly GCA_040758635.1. Lineage (GTDB taxonomy): Bacteria > Bacillota > Desulfotomaculia > Desulfotomaculales > Ammonificaceae > Yes71-27. The sequence continues at coordinate 26,346 of JBFLVI010000023.1, forward strand.
GTGCACGAGCCGCATGTAATCGCCAACGCCCACGATCAGGAGGAGCAGGACCAGGTGCAGGTAATCGCTGGTGGCAGAGATAGCCCGCACCTTCTCGATGGCAAACCGCCGGTAAAGAAGGTAGAGCAAAGCAACGAAAAAAATGATCCCGAATACCGTTCCCAAAGCGTTGGACGCCGCCTCGCTCTGATGCTCCGTTACCAGCCACGGAAGCAAAAGGTGGAACTGCATCCCGAGGGTATAGATCCCCAATACGTGACCCCCGCCGATGGCAGCAAGCGCCACGTGCATCGGCCATGCCCCAACCCACAGGGGCCGGTCAAACTTGAAGATGTTCCAAAAAGTGAGTATCTGCCATAAAATCCAGCCTACAGCAGCCAGCCAGGAGGAAGGATAGGGCGCAAGGGTGATGTTAAACACGATCCGGCCGATCATCCAGCGCCAGATGCGCCAGGTGATTCCCCCAAGCAGGATCGCTACCGTGATGTACGGCAGGATTTGTCCCACAAAGAGCCACAAACCTAAACACCTCCTTGCTTTAAAATTAGACAGCTATGCTTGAAGCGCTTATACCTCCCGGATGGTGATCGCCCCCGTCGGGCAGACGGCTACGCATGTCTCGCACCCGAGACAGGCCGTCTCGTCGGTGATCCGTACTTTTCCGTCTTCCAGAATCAAAATCCCCGCCGGGCAGGCTTCCACGCATTCGCCGCATCCCTCACACTTTTCTTCATCGCGCGTTACTACAAACATGGTTTCTTGGTAGCCCCCTCAAACCTGTAGATGTAATCCCGTCAAGCAGGGGAGGACGCTGCAAACCCTTTTTGCCTAACACCCCCTCCGAACAACTTTAAGTCCCGCGGCGGAACTACACTTCCCTAATGGTAACCGCACCATTCGGGCAAACGCTGACGCAGGTCTCGCAACCCTCACAAGCCATGGGGTCGGTAACCTTTACTTTACCGCCTTCCATAATCAGGATCCCTGCCGGGCAGGAGTCCACGCACTCACCGCAGTTGTCGCACTTTTCCTCGTCACGCTCGATCACGTACATCTTCTACAAAACCTCCCTGAAATTTTTGTGTGTAATGTGATTCTTCTACCCGCAACCGCTCTCACCCGCTCATCCTTCAAGCGGTAGAGCAGGCCCTCCGGTTCGGCATTCTGTGTTTCACCCCGGAACTCAAGTTCTCCCGGGAACACTCAAAGAAGCTTGAACATAGAAACCTTGCCCAAATAAAACAGCGGCCCGCATCCCCTATCAGCATCCGGGCGCCTCACCACGCAACAACATCCAAACGAGGCAACCCTTTACCCTTTTGCCACCAAACGGGCACAGACAAAAAAGCCCATTCGGCGCCGATACGGGAACTGCAGCCGCGCAGCCATTTCACCCCCCCCAGCGCAAGCAAAGACTTCTCAGGGCCAAACACCCATCCCTGCGGCACCGCCATAGCTTCTGCTTCTCTATTTCCCCAAAATATTTCTGCTGGCGGTACCACTACAACCTTCCGGCGGATTCCCTCCCAAAATCTTTATGTTATGCTATTATTCGAGGTGCCTCGGAATATTCCTTCCTTGACCAATCACTTTTTTTCTTTCCCGGCCACGTCCTTCTCGCCGGTCACATTAAAAGTCCTGATATCCGCACCCAGATTGGCGAGCTTTTTTTCGAAATCCTTGTAGCCCCGATAAATAAGCTCCGCTCCGTTGACCTCTGTTTCTTCCTCCGCAAGCAGGCCGGCGATTACCAGCGCCGCTCCCGCCCGCAAATCGGTGGCCCTTACTTGGGCCCCACAGAGCTGCGGCACACCTTCTACAATTGCGGCCCGCCCCTCCACTTTAATCTTCGCCCCCATCCGCCGGAGTTCCTGGGCAACTTGAAACCTGTTTTCGTAAATGTTTTCCACAACCACACTCGTCCCGGAAGCAACCGTTAGGAGGGCGATCACCTGAGACTGCATATCGGTGGGGAAACCGGGGTAAGGCATCGTCTTGATGTTGACCGGCCTCAGTTCCCGCGTGCGCTTGACATACAACAAGTCTTCTCCTTCGACGATTTCCACGCCAATCTCGCGCAGCTTGGCCGTAAGCGGCTGGATGTGCCGCGGAATCACCCCTTCAATCCTCACTTTCCCGCCGGTCGCCGCCGCCGCCACCATAAAGGTACCGGCTTCAATCCGGTCGGGGATTACGGAATAATGAATCCGGCGCCCGAGTTCTTTCACCCCCTCGATCCGGATCACGTCCGTTCCGGCACCAAAAATCCGGGCGCCGATGCCGTTCAGGAAATTCGCCAGGTCTACAACCTCCGGTTCTTTGGCGGCGTTTTCGATCAGCGTCTGCCCTTCCGCCAGACAGGCCGCCATCATAATGTTTTCCGTAGCGCCGACACTCGGAAAATCCAGGTAAATCTGGGCCCCGTACAAACGCGGCGCCCGCGCCCAGATGTAGCCCCTTTCGATGGTGAGCTGGGCGCCCAGGGCGCTGAGCCCTTTGAAGTGCAGGTCCATCGGCCGGACGCCGATATTGCAGCCACCGGGCAGGGGGATGCGGACCTCGCCGCAGCGCGCAAGAACCGGCCCCAAAAGCAGGTTGGAGGCCCGCAATTTCTTCACCAGTTCGTAGGGAGCTTTCCGCGATTTGAGCGTGGAAACGCTGATAGAGAGGACGTCCTCCTTGCGCCAGACGACCCGCGCTCCAAGATAGGTTATGGCCTGAATGATGTGCTGAACGTCACTGATGTTGGGGACATTATCGAGAACAATGCTTTCCTCGGCAAGAATCGCGCCACATAGAATGGCCAGGGCGGCATTCTTCGCCCCGCTCACTCTTACCCGCCCCTTAAGCGGTCGGCCGCCGCGCACGATAATTTTTTGGGCCAACTGCGATCCCCCGTTCTCCGTGCTCTATTGTGAAAGACTGTGGAAAAATCTGGCCTCGAATTCCGAAACGTCGTACCCCATAACTTCTTCCAGCGCCCGATCGAACGATTGGCCCTGCCCAAGCGCCGCAAGCAACTCCGCCACCCCCGCTTCGCCGCCATGGCGGAGGAGGTATTGTACCATTAAAAAGGACTGGTAGTAAGCCACCCGCTGGTCCGGCAAGGCGTCGAACTGTTCCAGCATAAAGAAGGGATACCAGGCAGCGATCTCCCGCGGCGGATCAAAGGAAAAGCCTACCAACCGCCTCTCCACCTCCTGGGCCAACCCTTCCGTCAACCAGCGCGGGTAATTCCCGCGGGTCTGGTAATCAACCATCAGGTGCGCCGCCTCGTGGACGAGCGGTCCGGAACGGAAAAACTTTTCCTCCCGCGCGGCTCCGTCCGGTGCCTCAACCCACGAGGAAGGGCTCAAAACCCACACCGTTCCGGCCCAGTAAACGCCCATGGTCCCTTCGTCGGCCGGCCAGCCGAAAAGGCGGTTCAATTCCTCTTGCTCCCTGCAGATTACCACCGGCACCCGCCGCTTCAGGTCCAACCCGAACACCGCTGCCACCTCGGGCAAAAACCGCTCCGCCCCTTTCAGGACCAGCCTCGCCTCCTCTTCCTGACCCCGCGGAAAGTAAACCACGCTGTAATCGCCGGACACTTTTTGCAACCCGAGACAGCGCACGGGAACCAGGCGCACGTTGATCTCCCGCAGAACCTCACTGACAGGTATCCGCGTACAAGCAGGCACCCTTAACAACAGGTACCCGATGATTATACAACCGCAGACGAGAAACCAGTTGCGCCGGAACCGTTGGGTTTGCCCCTCTCGAACAAGTACACTTTGCAACCCTGCCAAGCCAGCTCCTCCTCGATAGTTAATTATACGAGAAGCTGACTAACTTTCATAGTGGTAATAAGTGCGTGGTGGATCTGGCCCTATTGCTTGGCAGACCACTCCTCGATCAACTGCGAGGCTTCTTCCACTTCCCGCCCGCTTTTCGCAAGGGAGACGTACCGCTTCAGATCGGCCACCGCCCCCGCATAGTCTTTGTACCCGAAGCCCCGGATGAGCCCCCGGTAATAAAGCGCCTTCTGGTGGTCCGGCGTTTTTTCCAGGATCGCCTCCACCTCGGCCAGCGCCTCCTCATAGTCGTTGTTGGTAAAATAAAGTTCTACAAGACTCAACCGGGCCGCCATGTTGTCCGGCGCGAGGTCCAAAACCTTGCGGTAAACCGTTTCTGCGCGCTCGATATCGCCGCCGTCGGCACACTGACGCGCGATCAGGAGCAGGGTTCCGATGTCCTCGCGCTTAACGGCCCTCGCGATCTGGCCGTCCAGCGAGTCTTGCTGGTGCGCTTCCGTTTCCGCCACCGGTGCGTCCGGCAGGGAGGTCCAGAAGACCGAGGACCCGACAAGCCCCACCCCGAGGGCAATCGTCAACACCCAGAAAACGCCCTTAATCCATTTTCTCCGCGCTTTAAAGGAAAGCATCCTCTTGAATCCCCCAGAAGACCGCCCTTCTCTGAACCGACAACCGTTGAATTGCCGGGGCTTGTTTAGCTTCAGTTACGCCATAAGTATATCATAACCGGTGAAAAAGTAGACCCGCTTGGACCGAAAAAAAAATCTGGCTTTCCCGCCAGATTTTCTATCCCCGCCGCCACATCCTCCTTGCCCCGTTTACAGGTACTGCAGTGGATTGCGGGGTGCACCGTTGACCAGCACTTCGAAATGGAGGTGGGGGCCGTAAGAGTGTCCGGTCGAACCTACCGTGCCGATGAGCTGGCCGCGCCCTACCACCTCACCCACACCGACACTGATCCTGGAAAGGTGCGCGTATCGGGTGACAACGCCGTCACCGTGGTCAATATCTACCGTACGTCCGTATCCGCTGTACCATCCCGCCCGGATAACCGTACCGCTGCCGGCAGCGCTCACCGCCGCCCCGTAACCGGCTCCGATGTCCAGGCCGGTATGCATTCTCCCCCAGCGCATCCCGTAGCCGGAGAGTATGGGCCCGGAGATCGGCCAACCCAGGTTTGCCCGTCCCTCGCCACGCGACGCCAAAAGGTACCTGCTTCCCCGCCGCTCGACCTGTTTGACCGGCGGGGAAAGCTCGCGCGTTGCGATAACCTCCCGGTTCACCTCGACGCCGTTTTCCACCGTCACCCGGTAAGTGATCTCCTTTTTCCCAGGCTGGCCCCGCTTGACAATCTTCACCTGGCCGCGGTGCATTCCCTGGTCGTACTGGATCTCCCGGGGGAAAGGAATCGGCTCAATCTTCGCGACCTCATACTGTTGGATTACCGTCAGAACGGGTTTTTCCCGGCGCAACCTGATAACCTGGCCGATTGAGAGCCGGTCGGGGTTGATCCCCGGATTGGCCGCGATCACGTCCTCCACGCTCAGTCCTTGGGCGGCGGCGATATTCCAGAGGTTATCTCCTTCTTTTACTTTATACCGCCACTTTTCCTCTATGCCCCGGCGCACGGCCGACAGCGCATCCTCCACGCTGACCAGCCGCTCAGCCGGAACCTCGCGGACAACCACCTGGACCTCCTCCCCGAAGGAGGCCGGCTGGTCCTGTTTGACCGCGTACATCTGCCGTACCGAATGCAGGAAGGCCTGAGCCGTGCGGGTGTCTTTGAAGCAGAACTGCTCCTTCCCGTTCACGCATACCACCGCGGCCTCGGTGTAGAGGTGCAGGCGGTCCTCCAGGCGCGTCCTGAGTTCTTCCGCCGTCAGGAACCGGCTCTGGAACACCCGGACCCGCCGGTAGGCAACTTCCTCTTCCGGCTTGACCGGCTGTCCCAGGAGGGCCTCCCGGGCTTCCAGGAGCTCTTCAACCACTTTCTCGGCCACCGCCCGCTTCTTGACCACACCCACGGGCTCGCCGCCCGCCTCCACCAGCCAGCCCCCAAGGGCGAAGTAAAAGATCAGCCCCGTACATCCAACAGCCGTTCCCACCACCAAAAGGTGTTCTTTGAGCTCCCGCCGCCACACACGGTTCGGACCGGGAGGACGCCGCAACCTGCCGGCCAGTACCCCCCCAAACAGCTCCCGGACGCGGCGGGGGGCTGTCCCTGCCGCTGCAAGAACCCCCTTCGACCGCCGCCACAGCTTGCCTGCCAGAACCGCAAGCCGCCGTTTACAGGTGGAAGAAGTTCCTTTCAAGAGACTCAGCGCCCAGACCAGACCGGCCGCCGCAACCGAAAACGGCTTATTCAATCTCCGCCGCCACAGACTTCTTGCTATACCTGCCATCCACCGCACCGAACCCGACAACGCTTCCCGCACAAAAACCAGCACGCAAACAACCACTACTCCTACTCCCAAAATCTGTCTCTTTATTTCCCGCATCTTAGAGCTTTTTCGCTTTTCAGGGCGTTGTGCAATTAACGCCTCTTTTTGCGGCAAAAACTTCACCTCCGTCTTCCAGAACAACGCTTTCGCCGCCGCTCTTTGCCTAGAACAACGCGGTGAAGGTACGCCACGCAGCAACCAGTAATAACATATTTAAGTGATTATATCATTATTCAAACTGGTGCCAAGAACAAAAATCGCCAGAAAACACTTAACTCTGACCGCTTGTTCGACCATTTTCTCGAACAAGCGCCCCATTTGCTATTTTTTCAGGCTGACGCGGCGAGTGCGTAAAGAGCGCACTCCAACCGCTTGCGCATCAGCGCGCAGCCGATTTCTGAAGGTTTCATGATACTTCCGGTTGCAGCATGGGCCGCCGCATGGCATCCCCCACCGCAGAAGAACCGTGCCCAGCAACGCGCGCAGGGCTTGTTGTAAACATGGGCCCGGCGGAAGGCCTCCACCAACCCGGGGCGGGCAATGCCCCGCTCGAGGTCGCCGAGACTAAACTCCTCCGTTCCGACAAACTGGTGGCAGGGGTAAAGCCGTCCGTCAGCCCCCACCGCCAGGTAGGCAAACCCGGCGCCGCAACCCGTGAGGCGCTTCGTCAGGCAGGGGCCTCCGGCGGGATCAAGCTCGAAGTGAAAGAAGCGCACCGGTTTTCCCCGGCGCCGCAGGTCTAAATAAGCCTCTACGAGCCGCTCGTATTCGGCCGCGGCCGCGGCCAGGTCGGCTGCACGGATGGCGTGAGCCTCCTCCGGCAACGCCACCACCGGCTCGAGCGAAACGGCGGTGAATCCCAGGTCGGCGAGGTGGCGAAAATCCCGGGTGAAATCCAGGTTCTCCCGGGTAAAAGTGCCTCGGACGTAACAGTACGAGGACCGGGGCGCAGCCGCCCACTCGAGGAAGAACCGCCGGGCGTTCGCCAGCACCCGATCGTAAGACCCGGAGCCGTCGGGAAACCGGCGAAAGCGGTCGTGCACCTCCCGCCGCCCGTCAAGGCTCAACACCACGTTGATCCCTTTTTCCAGCAGAAAACGGGTCCTGGCTTCGTCCAAAAGCACGGCATTTGTGGTCAGCGTGAAGGAGATTTCCTTGCCCAGTGCCCGTGCTTTCTCCAGGCCGTAATCCACAACGGCCGTGACGACGGGGAAGTTCAAGAGCGGCTCGCCGCCGAAAAAGTCCACTTCCACCGCCCGGACGGAGCCCGAACGGGCGAGGAGGAAGTCAACCGCCTTAAACGCCACCGTCTCCGGCATCAGGCCTCCGCCGCCGTACGAGCCTTCCCCGGCGAAGCAATAGGTGCACCGCAGGTTGCATTCCTGGGCCACCATCAGGCACAGCGACTTGGGCGCAAAAACCGGCGGCGCATAATGCTCCCGGCCCCGGTCGGGGGTGAAAAGCGACCCCGCCGCGCGGAGTTCTTCAACCTCCTGAAGCACCTCGGCCACAGCCTCCGGCGGATAACCCTCCGGGACAGGCCTGCCCTCGGCAAGGGAGGAAATGATCTCCCAAGCGACGCTGTCCACCGCGTGCAAACCCCCGCTCACCGGGTCAAAAATCAGCTTTTGGCCGCCCATCTCGAAGCAGTGAACCATTGTTATCCTGTCCCGCAGATTACCTCCCGCACGTACCGCGTTTCTCCTCCGCAAGCCAGACGCAGTCCGCCGGAGAAAAAAGAGGGCGCGTCCGCTTTTGAACCCGCCTCTGTTTTACCCGGCAGAAGCTTTTTTACTGAAATTCTACCGGCTCGCCCCGGTTCAGGACTTCATTTCTGCTTGCAGGACTGGTTTCCGACGGTACAGGAAGTCTTGCAGGCCGACTGGCAGGATGCCTGGCACTCGCCGCAGCCTCCCCGCGGCATCTCCTTTCCCGGGATGATGGTCTTGATGTGCTTACCCATTCCTGCTCGCCCCCCTTTAACTGACGGAAATCACTCTGTACCCTAATTTCTCTATTTCCGCACTCAGTTCCCGCGCATCCGCAATACTCAGCCGGAAGGTCAGGTGGTAGATTCCCGGCTCGCGCTCGAAAGTGGCCAGGCTGCGGATGCTGACGTTTTTCTCCTTGAACAAAGCGGTAATCTCGTTCAGCACCCCGATCCGGTCGCTCACCTCAATCACGACCCTGGAACCGGCTTTGCGCAAGCCGAAGAGGTTGACCAGCGCCTCGACCATATCCGTCTGCGTGAGGATGCCGACCAGCTTGTTCCCTTCCACCACCGGCAGGCACCCGACCTTGTGCTCCCGCATCAGCAGGGCGGCTTCCTCGATGGGAAGGTCGGGGCCGACGGTGATCGGGTCCTTGATCATGGCCTCCGCTACCGTAACCTTGGCCAGGATATAGTTTAACTCGTAAACGCTCAAAGTAGAAGCCGGCGAAGGAGAAACCTTCAACAGTCCCCGTTCGGTGACTAACCCGATGAGTTTGCCGTCCCGCACCACTGGCAGGTGACGGATCTTCCGGTTCTGAACGATTTCCAGCGCCTGAAATATCGGGGTGTCCCTGGTGATCGTAATCGGGTTGGCGGTCATGCAGTCGTGTACAAACACCTGTTCCCCTCCCCGCTGTCCACTGCAGCCCTCTCTTCGGCAAGACCCAGTTCTCTTAAAATTGATTATAGCCGATTGAACCACCGGGAAACAATACCGCAATCGCGCCTTTGAAATCTGTAGGTGGATGGACCTTTGGGTCGGTTCACGGTTCACAGTTCATAGTTCGCGGTGTACGGTTCGAAGCTTGCATTTAGAATGTAGTTAAAATCTTCCTAAATGATCCGGCTTCTTTACTACTCCACGCCCACCTGAACGAACCCAAACTTCTCATCGGTTTTGCACTTCAAAGCATACTAGCGCGACTTTACTAACATTTAATTACTCGGGTTTGACACTTCTGGGCGAAATTTAGTGCCACGAGTTCTTGGAGGGCTTGATACAACCGAGGTCTTGCACTAAAATTTCAAAATCGCGGTGCCACGTCTTCCAATATATTACTTGTGTT
>JBFLVI010000024.1:0-35172 GCA_040758635.1 Bacillota bacterium
CTGCACGTAACCCCGTTGCCACGTCCCTTCGCCAACCCTCAAGAAGGGTGTTGTGGTACGTGATGCCTTCGTGTCTTGAATCGCAGTATTTTCAAGGGGTTTGTGATTTCGGGTTTCAAACTTGAGTCTAAAAGATTATTCTGCGATGAAAACTGCTTTTAAGGGGGTCTATGGGGGGATGCGTACCATGAGGATGGCTCGGATAGAGGTGAAATGGTCCTTGATCTTAGTGAAAATTTTACCCACCCCGTTGCTTGGTCCACTGCCCAGGACTCGGAAGGGCGCTTTCTTGCTCCGAGGAAGAGGGCTATGTTATGATGGGGGGAGAGAGGTGAGAAAAGATGTCCGTTGAATTTAAAGGGCTCCCGCCAGAGGTTTACCGGGCGATCATCCAGATCGTGGATGACCGGATGAAGGAGATCAAGGTCACCCGTGAGGATTTTGACCAGTTAAGGGAAAAAATTGCGGAAACCGCAGCGCGTCATGAAGAACGTTTCGACCGGCTTGACCGGGCATTGGCGGAGCTTGCCGAGGCGCAGAAGCGGACGGAGCAGCGGGTAGAGGAGTTGGCGGAGGCGCAGAAGCGGACGGAGCAGGTGGTAGCGGAGACGCGACAGGATGTAGGGCGGCTTGACCGGGCATTAGCGGAGCTTGCCGAGGCGCAGAAGCGGACGGAGCAGGTGGTAGCGGAGACGCGACAGGATGTAGGGCGGCTTGACCGGGCATTGGCGGAGCTTGCCGAGGCGCAGAAGCGGACGGAACAGGTAATGGCAGAGCTGAGAGTGGAGACTAAGGGAACGCGGCGCGAAGTAGGCCGCCTTTCGGATAGGTTTGGCTTTACCCTGGAGGATATCGCCCGCGTGGTGCTGCCGGGGTATCTTGAACGGCACTTGGGCGTCCGGGTGGAAAGGCTCCGGCGCAGGCATTTTACCGTGAATGGCGCGGAGTACGAGGTGGACCTGTACGGCGTCGGCCAGCGCGACGGGGCAAAGGTCACCGTGCTCGGGGAAGTGAAACACCATATTTACGCTCGGGAAGTAAAAGGTTTCGTCCGGCTGCTCGGGCGGGTTGTGCCGCAAATCAGGACGGAAGTGGTCAAGGTGATGTTCGGTTTCCTCGTTCACCCGTCGGCCGAAGCGGTGGCGAAGGAAGAGGAAATTACCCTGGTGGCCTCTTACGAGCGGTAGGTTTGTCAGTCAGGAATATTGGGTATCAGGATCGTGCCGTGAAATTCCCGCAAAAAAGAAAGGCGCCCGATTGCCGCCAGACTAATGAGGGTTGAGGAGTCAGCGACCGCGCCGGGCATAGCGGGTATCTTCCTCGACCTCTTCGAGGCCGTAATGCTGCGGGACCTGTCGCCGCCCCAATAGCTCTTCGAAATCGCGGCGCTTCATCCCTGCCAATACCCTCGCCTTACCCAACGGAAGAACGCCGCGCCGGTACAAAGCTATTGCCAGCTCTTTGCGCAGCTCAGCCTCCACTTCCGGCGGCGGCAATTTTAGAGCGTGCAGAACCTCTTTTGGTATCTCAAGGTTTATTTGCATCCGAATAACCTCCATTCTTTTGACATCCGGACCGCGAATTCCAAAACCAGTATAACACGACACGCAGATGCACCTCAATTCCAACCTCCAACCTCCAACCTCCGGCCTCCGGCCTCTAACTTCTTTAGTGGCAGCCGGAAACGGTGCTGCAATCCCACTTGTCCCAGCTTCCGGCACCGAATCTCTTTAGTGGCAACTGGAATAACCCTGAGTGTAACAGTTCCACTTACTGTTCCACTGTCCAGGACTTGAGGGAACGGTGATGCTTGAGATCCTTACGCCTGTTGTGTAAGGCGAACCATCATTATAGGTAACGAGTATCCCCCGGCGGAAGTAGCCGTGCGGGACCGCCCCGTGGCAGCAGGCGCAGCCCTGTTGATGAACGTAAGATCCCATCTTTGTTAAAACGTGAAGGTTGGATCCTTTGGTACCCGAAAACTTTGAGGTACCTGTACCACCACTCCCGGCGTAAAAAGCGTAGTCGTGGCACTTGAAACAGAGGTGACTGGAGGTGTCGGTGCCGCGCTTCCCCGTGGCGCCTGCCTGGCTGGTATCCGGGTTCCACGGCGCTTTCAGGATATACTGCTGGCTCGATCCGTGGGGGCCTTCGACGCTCGTGCTGTCGCTGCCGTGGCAGTCGGTGCAGTACATCCGGCTGTTGTACGCCCAGGCGTTGCCGTTCCGGTCCACGCCGGTAAACTTACCGTAAGGAGAACCTATCTTACTTGCTCCCCAAACCGCATGGTACCCCCCGTTGGTAGGTTTAAATTCCTTCGCCTGGTCGGTGTAGCCGCTCGGGGGGCTGGAGCCGTAGCTAAAGCAGGAGTGACACTTGAAGCAGAGCTCATACTGGTAGTCAATCCCCAGCTTCAGGCTGGAGGTCACCCCGGTGGGCCAGTTATCCCAGGTGACTGAACCGTAGTTGATAAGCGCACCGGACACCCCTTTGATCGAACCCCAAGCCGCCGGTGCCGAAGCGGTGGTGCTGTCGCAGCGGTGCGGGTCGTGGCAGTCGGCGCACTCAGCGTGCCTGTCGGCCAGCGGTAGGTTGTTATAGTTTTCGGTGTTGCTGTGCTTGCCGGAGATGTAAAGGGTCGGGTGCCTGTATGTCTTGGTGAGGTCGGTCTTTACATCGGCCGCGCCGGTGTAGCCGCCGCTTTTGTGGCAGCGCAAGCACTCCCCGTCGGCCGTAGCAGTATCCTCGGCGTACCGCTGCAGGGCCGGGTAGTCCGAGCCGTGACTCTCGTGGCAGTCGGAGCACAGGATAGGGGTAGAAGCGCTGTCGTGCCCCTTACCGGTATAGGCCGACTTGTTCCAGCCGCCGGAGTTGGTGGTGAAGCTGGTGCTGGGGAAGACGATGGTGTAGGGCACGTATTCAGTCGTGCTTTCGGTGGCCGTGGGCGGGTCGCCGTCGTGGCATTTTATACAGAAATCGGTGAAGGTGCCCACGGTGTTCCCGATGCCGTTGTCCTGGACGGCGTAGACCCTGGCCATCACCGACTTGGTGTTGTCCGGGTTGGCCACCTGGGAGTAGGTGGTATCGCTCACGGAAAGGGACTTCGCGCCCACGGTGTGCGGCCCGTGGCAGCTTGAGCACTCCACCTTGGCGCCGGTGCGTTCCCCGTAGATATCGTGATACGAGGCTCTGGTAACTGAAAACTCAGCCTGGATGTTCCGCCCGCTCATCGAGTTGGCTGGGTTGTCGTGGCACTTGAGACAGAGGTTTTCCTCGGCCTTTGCGACGAGCCGCCGCAGGTCCGAGGCGTGCTTGAAGTGGCAGGTGGCGCAGGTGACGAGGGTCCCGGATGCGGGCTGCAGCGCCGCCTTGGCGGTATCGTAATGCGCCGCGTTGCTGTTTTGGTGGTTACCGAGGGTGTAGACCCAGTAGCTGACCGACTCGTTTTCCACACTCGGGAAACCCTGGTCAACGCTGCCGTGGCAGGCTAAACAGAAGGCGGGTCCCTGGTAGTAGCTGTTAGTTCCGTCGCTGCTCTTCAGGAGGCGCGGGTAGACCTGGTCGGGTACCGACATATCGCCGTGCGGGTTGTGGCAGTGGGTGCATTCGATTATTTCTCCTACGGCGGGGTTACCGGTATTTTTCACCGGGTGGAAGTAGACCGCGCCGGAGGTAGTGCCGAAGCCGTAGCCGTAGACCTCCCTTGTAACGCCGGTGCCGTAGATGTCTACCTCGGGCACGTAAACGACGTTGAAGACGCTGGCGGTGCCGTCGTGGCAGGTCAGGCAGAGGGTGGTGATGTCGCTCTTCATCAGCAGCTGGGGGCCGAGGCTGGCGTGGGCGACGTGGCAGGCGGCGCAGCCAACGGGAAAGGCGCCGTAGGGCCCGTGGGGGGTCTCATAAGCCTGGGCGGAAACAGAGCCCCCCACAGCGCCCCCGATAAGCAGGGCGCAGAAGAAAAGAAGATAAAGAACGGTTGCCGGCCGCCGCATCCCGACCACTCCTAGCCTAAAATTCTACATTATTCTACAAAAGATACCTTATTCCTGCCGCAACAGGTAAGTTTTCGTAAACCCCCCTAAAAATATATACCGGGAACTGCCGGGGTCTTTGGGGTTATAGCCCGGCCAAGCTGTGGTTGGTGTAAAATAGAAAAAGCCAGCCAATAAGCTTTTGCCGGAAAAGAAATATTGTTACTTTTGCATTCCACCGTGGCAGCCAGAGGCGGTGTTGCAATCCTTTTTCTGCCACTGCCCGGGGTTCGTTGGGACGCTGATGCCGGTAATCTTCACCCCGGTGGTGTAAGGCGAGTCATCGGCGGTGGTTACGAGAATCCCCCGCCGGGAGTAACCGTGCGGGATCGCCCCGTGGCAGCAGGCGCAGCCCTTACCGGCGTGATGCCCCCCGTGAAGGTTATTCTTGCACTGGCAGTTATCACCGCCACCGGAGAACTTTGACGTTTCGGTCCCTTGACCATTGACGTAGAAGTCGTAATCGTGGCAGTCAAAGCACAGGTGGTCTTGCGTGCCGGCCTTCCCTGTCGCATACATTTCGCTGGTATTCGGGTTCCACCGCGCTTTGAGAATGAACGCCTCGGTCGAGCCGTGCGGCCCCTTTGGCGCGGTCCCGCTGTCGCTGCCATGGCAGTCGGTGCATTTCATCGGGCTGTTGTACGTCCAGGGGCTGACGAATTTGCCGTAACCCGGGGGTATCTTGCTCTCTCCCACTACTGCGTGGTAGCCCGGGTTGTAAGGGTTGAATTCTTTTGTCTGGTCGGTTTCGGCAAAGCCCCCGCTCGGCGAGGTCGGCGGATTCCCGTTATAGCTATAGGGTGAGTGACATTTGAAACAGAGTTCGTACTCGTGGTCTACCGGCTTCTTGAAGGTGTAATCAGCGGCCGGAACCCAAGGGGTGTTGGCCGTATAAGTAGGGGCGACGCCGGAGACGCCGGTGATTGCGTTTGCTTTCGTTGCCACGTGGACGTCGTGGCAATCGGCGCACTCGGCGTGGCGGACCGAGATGTTGGTGTAATCCTCGGTATTCCTGTGCTCACCGGAAACATCCAGCGTCGGGTGGTGCGATGGCTTGAGCAGGTCGGTCTTGATGTCCGGTGCACTCCCGCCGCTCTTGTGACAGCGCAGACACTCCCCGTCTTTGGATGCTGTGTCTTCCGGATGCCGCTGCAAAGCCGGATAGTCCGAGCCGTGGCTTTCGTGGCAGTCGCCACAGGTTAATGCTTTGCCGTGGGCGCTCGTTTTGTAAATCCCTTTGTCCCAGCCGCCGGAGTTCGTGGTGAAATTGGTGGCGGGGAAAACGATGGTGTAAGGGACGTAGGTATAAACATCGGCTACCGCCGTCGGCGGGCTGTCGTCGTGGCACTTGAGGCAGAAGTCGCTGAGGTCGCCGACGGTGTTCGGAAGCCCACCAAGTCCGGTGCCTTCTGCGCCGGCGAACTTCTTCTTGGTGTTGTCCGGGTCGGAGAGGACCGAGTATGAACCCATAAGTTGATAAGGGATACGATTTTCGTAGGGGACGTTATGGCACTGTCCGCAGTAGACCCCCGGTTCGTTGACGGAAAAACTCAAGTAGTTTATGGTATGCGGCCCGTGGCAACTGGAGCATTCTAATTTGGAACCACCGGCGCCGTCCACGTTATGGACGGAGCCTGTTTTACTGAAGGCTCTGACCGGATGAATGGAACCCACCTTCTGGCCTTCTTTTACGTGGCAGCTCCAGCAGAGGTTTTCCTCCACCTTTGCCAGCAGCCTGCTGTTGGGAGCGGCGTGCTTATTGTGGCACATCACGCAGGTAACTTTTGTGCCCGAGGCGGGTAAAAGTTCGGGAGCCGCGGTCAAGTAATGTGCCGCGTAGCTGTTCCGGTGGTCGCCGAGGGTGTTTTCCCAATAAGTATCCGTCTCGCCGGCGAAGTTGTGGTCCACCGCGCCGTGGCAGGCCAGGCAGTATTCTGGCCCCTCGTAGTAGCGGTTGGTGCCGTCGAAGCTGCGCAAAAGGCGCGGGTAGACCTGCCCGTTGACCGTGTTACCGTGCGGGTTGTGGCAGTAGGTGCACTCGATGATTTCCCCTACGGCCGGGTTGTTGAGGAGATCTTTGATACCTTTTACCGGGTGGAAGTAAACCGCGCCGCAGGTGGAGCCGAAGCCGGCATAGACCGCGTTTACCACGTCGTAGATGCTGCCGGTGCCGTCGTGGCACGCCAGGCACAGCATTGTGGTGGTTTCCCTGGTAAGAAGCCTGGGACCCAGGCTGGCGTGGGCCACGTGGCAGGCTGCGCATCCCGCGGGGAAAGTCTCGTAAGGCCCGTGTGGGTTCTCATATGCCTGTGCCGATACGGATAAGGAGGGAAGGGAACTTCCCGCAAAAACCCAAAAGAAAATCACGGCCAAAACAAACAGCTTTTGTTTGGCGGACAACGTACCCACCTCACGCAACAAAAAACACAGTTAAAACAATTGAAGCTTTGTAGCGACCTTTTTATTCGCTTTTTATCTAAAAAGCTATTTCGTTCAAACGAAACTTATTTTTCCTTGCCTTTCTCCACCCGCAAGGGGAGGTTGACCTGCGGCACACCCGGCGGCGGCTCGAGGGCGGTGCCCTCAGCCTGCGTGGTCAGAATACATAAGTCGCCGGGCAGATCCTTGCCGGTAAGCCGGACCAGTAAATCCGCGTTCGGTTCCACCGGTACCCAGGTCTCGGGCTCGTGCCACGTCTTGCCGTTGTCGGAGGAGAAAACGGCCGGTACACCCCGGGGAACCTGGACCTGGATTTTCAAATCGTCCCAGTCCTCCGTTGCATTGCCGAAGGCGTCGAAGGCTCTGACACTAACCCGGTGCTTTTTGCCGGTAGACGGTATTGAACCCGGTTCGAAGCCGACGTACCGCGCCGGTCCCGGCTCAACCTCCACTCTGCAGGAGTTGGAAGCCTCGACCCTTTTCGGCGGGGATTCCGGTCCCCGCAGGTCGTCGTAGTAGAGCACCGCCCGGACGCGGGTGGTGCCGGGAACGGTGCTGGCTACCCATTGCGCCTCGATTTGTCCGTTTTCGTCAGGGCGACCTGCAGACACGCCGCTCTTTTGCCCGTTTTTCACTATATTGGCGTGGGCGCGACCGTGCCAGCGCCCGGGGTGGCGTTTGTCTTTGTCTTTTCCTTTTTCTACAGCCGGTGAAGTCATGGTTTCAAAAACCACCTGCGCCTGCCAGTCGGTGACCGGCCGGCCGCTCTGGTCGGTTACCGAGACCGAAAGCGTAATGTCGTCCGCACCCGTGGTAGTCTGGTTGCCGGAAGCCGAAAGGGCGATGTGCCATTCCAGAGCCCGGACAATGGTTGTATCCACTACTGTTGGTTGCTCGGCCCCGGGCGGGTAGTACTCCACTGCGATTTCCCCTTCGCCGAGTTCGTCTGCGGTAAAGGTTGCTTCCGCCGTATTGGCGCCGGTTACCACCGGGTGACGGAACTCGCCGAATGCGGCGGCGAAGCGGATGGTGCCGGCGAGCGGCACCGGGTCACCGCTTTCGTCAATGGCGCGTGCCCGCACCAGGATGCGGTCGCCTGGGACGTTAAGGAAAACGGCGGAGCAGTCGGGCTGGATGAAAAGATGCGCCGGCGTCCGGGCGTCAGGCTCATCAAATTCAGCCCGTACCGCCTGGCGCGGCCGCACGGAGACAATGGACGTCGGGCCGGAGGCGTTGCCGTCCTCGTCAAGCGCTATCATATAGTAATAATACGACTGTCCCTGGGCAAGCCCGGAGTCCCGGAAAGAGGTCTCACCGGGCCCGATGATCTCGAGTTCAAAGGGTCCTTGGGGCTCGGTCGCCCTGTATAGCTGATAACCGGCAAGGTCGGACTCACGATTTGCTTCCCACCGCAGCTCCACGTCGTGGCCCGTATCCAGTTCTACGGCCCTGAAGCTTTGGGGCGTTTCCGGCGCCGTCACGTCGGTAGCGGTGGTTGAAGCCGGCGCGGAGGGGGACGACTCGTTGTCGTCCTGGTCTACGGCGGTCACCCGGTAAAAGTAGTAGACATCGCGGCTTACGGTGGTGTCGGTATAAGTCGTTT
Organism: Bacillota bacterium; assembly: GCA_040758635.1. GTDB lineage: Bacteria > Bacillota > Desulfotomaculia > Desulfotomaculales > Ammonificaceae > Yes71-27. The sequence goes on from JBFLVI010000024.1 coordinate 8,074, forward strand.
CCGGCGTTTCGTCGAGAAACTTATAAGAACCGTCAGTTGGTCCGTAAACATTATCGCTTACCGCCCGGTAAATCCGGTACGTAATCTCCTGGGTCTCGGCGTCGGGGCTCGGGTTCCACCGTAGGACGAGAAATTCACCGGTGCCGGGATCGGTGACGGCGAGTCCCGTGGGCGGGCTTGGTGCATAAACGGATCCTCCTACCGCCACCGTAAGCTGCTGCCCGCCCCAGATGGCCAGTACGACGGCAATCGTAATTATGAGCGGCAGGAGAAAGAAACCTCTCTTTTTTCCCGGCATTCTCTGCGAGCCTCCCTCACTGCTTTAGCTCTTTTCCGAAAACGACGACGATGTGGTGCGCCCTGTCGGCTACGTAAACCTGCCCCCTGTGGACGCAAAGCCCATGGGGCATGATGAAGCTCAGCCCCGGCTGGCCGGCAGCCTGTACCTTTTTCACCATCGTCCCCTGGCGGTCAAAGACCAGGAGCTGGTTGTTGAAGGTGTCGGCGGCGACGATGTAATCTTCCCCAAAGAAGGCAACACCGCGCGGGTGGGTCATCCCCCCGCCCTGAATTTCCTTCAGCAGCTTCCCTTCCGGGCTGAGAAGCAGGATCCGCTGGTTGCCGCTGTCGGCTACCAGAATGTTCCCTGCCGCATCCACGGCAATGCCGTTCGGGTAGGACAGGGTATCGGGCGAGGCGCCCTCGATCCGGTCAAACCGCTGGCTGACACGCCCCTCCCGGTCCAGAACCAAAATTGCGCCCTGCCGGTCCGCGACGAACAGGCGTCCCTTCTCGTCAACCGCCAGGTCCAACGGTGCGAGCGGCGCTCCTGCGGTACGGCTGTCAAAGGTCCGGATGAGCTCCCCTTTGGGGGAAAACACCTTGATTTGCCCGGTGGTGAACTCGCCCACGTACACCCGACCGTAAGTATCAACAGCCACGGTGTTGGGGTACGTGAAGGAAGCATCTTCCCCGCCCAAAAAACCCTTTTGCCGGCCCCAGCGGGAAAAAACCTGCACCCGCCCGTTGCCGGCGTCGGTGACGAAAAGCTTTCCGCCGGGCTCCACCGCCACGTCAAGCGGAATGCTCAGTTCTTTTCCCGGTTTCCCGGCGATAACCCGGACCACACCGCCGGGCAGAACTTGGGTAGACGCCAACCTTTCCTGATGTTTGAGGTAAACCAACCAGCCGGAAATTGCCGCCGCGACCATCATTGCGGCAATGCCGAAATAAAGCTGTTTCCGGCTCAGGGTTGCCACATTTATGCTCCTTTTTCAGCAGCTTTATGATTTAAGCCTATAATTCTTTTCGCCGGCCGGTAAACAAACTCCTGCCTGCTTTCACGGTTACTTTTTAGCAGTAAAATTTTACAGAAATAAATCCTTTTAAAATAATATACAGGGACAGAAGACCTTTTCGGGCGTCTGCCTGACTCAGTTAGCCAAAAACCTTTATTGTATAGCGATACCAGGCAGTGCCAGCTTGTTGGCTTCTCATAGTTTTCGGACAAATTGGAGCGGGAAGGCCCGTGGTCAAACTTTTCCGGCAGCCTTCCCGCTTTGTCTAACTAATCCGCTATTCTGATTCACCACAATGTTTGCCGCACAGATTAGACTAACCGCTTGGCATAGACTAATCGTGGCAGTCACCGCAATCGGGAACACCATCCGCTGCACCAACAACACCATCAAAGCGCGTGTCGTTCCAGCAGTTGTACTGCCCGGCGCCGTGGCAGTTGTAGCAGATGCCGCGGCTGTTCATGCGTAAAAGTGCGGATGTATTGCTGGTGCCGCCGATCTCATTGTCACGCGGCCAGCTTGTAGCCCAGCCGGTCATAGTGGCTGTTGTGCCGTGCGCCCGGTGACAGGTGAGACAACCCAGGTTGCCGACCGTGTGACCCGTGAGCGTACCACCTATGTCGGGGTGGCAGGTGCCGCAACCGGTTTTAGCAGCTGTCGGGGTCTCAAGCGGTGTACCGGTTTCTATACTCCCGTCCGCCGTGCTCGGGAGCAGGGCGTGCGGCACGTTCACCGGGTGGCGGTGCATCCCGTAATAGTATACGGCGTGGCCGGGCCCGGCCGATGCGTGTGTGGTATCCGGCACGTCTTTATCGTCAACCTGGAACTTGTTGTGACAGGCGCCGCACCACCGCGTGCTGCCGGCATTGTAATCGCCGGAGTCACCTCCCGGATAATCTCTGGCGTATGCGATCACCCGGTAGACGCCCGAGCTTACTCCTTGGTAGGTGAATGTGCCGACCGTTGCCACCTTGAACGAGACGTAAAGGTCGGTGTAAGTGCTGTCTATGACGGTAATGCTCCGGCGGAGCAGCCGCGGGTTGGCCTGGGTTGGACTACCGACAATGAAGCCCTCCGCGTTCGGTATCCTGCCGCCGTCGTGCGGGTCGTGGCAGGAGCTGCAGACGAAGCCGTCACCACCAATCTGGTTTGTACCGCTGCCGCCCGGGATCTGGAAGACCTTATAAGTTTCGTCAATGACCGAGCCGCTTTCACCTACGAGTCCCCAGACGTTGTGCCGTGAAGTCACGGTTCGGTACTGGCTGCCGTCCCACCACCTTTCAAAACCACCGGCGGTGGAAGGATAAGTGTTGGTTCCGTCAGAGGTTTTGCCGTCCTTGATGTCGTACGGGGCACTAATGGCACCGTCGCCGTGGCACATAAAGCAGAAATGCGTCTGCGTCGGTCCTTGCTTTAAAAGACTCGGCATCTGGGCGGCGTGGGCGACGTGGCAGCCGGCGCAGGCGTCCGTGGTGGCCGTAAACTGCCCGTGGGTCCAGGCAAAGGCCGGCACCGCAAAGGCCAGGACGCATACCAGGGTTACCGCCAAGGCGAGATACAACCTCATCTTGCTCATCTAAACTTTTCACCTCCTTTTCTTCCGGCATTAAAGGGGATTCCAAGCGCTGTTCAGTTGGTTGTGATCTTTAGGTCAGTTCTTCCTGGAACTTATTTTAAACCAGCGACGGAGCATGCTCAAGACTAAAGCAGCGATGCGACACAATATCCAAAAAACTCTAAAAGAACGATAGATTCCAACATTGTGACATTCTTTCTAAAATAGGTCCAGGGCGGCTAAAAATCAACCGGCGACCTTTCGCAAATCGGGAACAAGATTCCTCAGGGAGGGGTAAGATACCCCTCCCTAAGTTGCAAGCTGGTTGCTTTTGCCATTAACAGTTATAGCCTATGCAAGAGTGCCAAGCCAGATGATATTACCGCGTCGGTAAGTTGTACTGTGCTGCGTCGTGGCAGTTGTAGCAGACACCGCGGTTGTCCATTCTGAGCAGCGCCGAGGTGGTGCTGGTGCCGCCCTCGGAGCGCGGCCAGCTTGACGCCCAGCCGGCTGCCGCGACCGTGGTGCTGTGCGCCCGGTGGCAGGTCAGGCAAGCCAAGACGTCATCGCTGGTATCCGCCGGGGTTCCCTTGGTTTCGAGCGGCGTACCGGCAAAGGTTGTGTCAGGCGGCAACCGGTAAGTGCCGGTTCGCACGTAACCGTAACTCTCAGCAAGCTCGACGCCGAAGGCGTGCCGGTACATGCCCCACGCATCCGCCGTATGCCCGGAGTCGGTGCCCACGTTAAACTTGAAGTGGCAGGCGCCGCACCAGTTCGTGCTGCCGGAGGCGTACTCGGTCACCTTATAAACGCCCGAGTCAACGCTGTTATACGTGAAGGTGCCCACGGTGCTCATCCCGAAGGAGACGTACAAGTCGGAGTAGGTGACATTGCCGACGGTGATCGTCCGGCGCAGCAGCCGCGGGTTGGGGCTGTCAGCAGCGCCGGTGATATAGCCGCTGCCATCCGGCACCGTGCCGCCGTCGTGCGGGTCGTGGCAGGAGGCACAGACAAAGCCGTCACCGGTGAACTCCTCGGTGCTGCCCGGGACAAAGAATTGTTTTGTGCCGGGATCAATGGTGTAACCGGTCTCGCCTACCAGCCCCCAGACGTTGTGCCGCGAGGTCACCGGTGTGTTTAGGTCGTTGTTCTGGTACACGAAACCGCCGGCGGTGGAGGCGTAAGTGACGGCACCAACCGTGGTAATACCGATCTTCACGTCGTACGGAGCGCTTGTACCACCGTCGCCGTGGCACATGAAGCAGAACTGCGTCTGGGTCGGCCCCGTCTTCAGCAGCTTCGGCGCCTGGGCGGCGTGCGCCACGTGGCAGCCGGCGCAGGCGTCGGTGGTGGCGGAAAACTGCCCGTGGGTCCAGGCAAAAGCCGGCGCCGCAAACGCCAGGCTGACAACCAACGCCACCGCAAGGATCAAATACAATTTCGCCCTGCTCATCGTATTCACCTCCTTTCCGGCGCGTCCTTATCTTTAACCCTCACCTTAAGAGGTCAGGGTTTACCCACCTGGAGTCGGGCCGCTACTTGAGGTCGTAGATCACTACCCGCGAAAGGCCGTAATCGGCCACGTAAAGCCGCTGCTTGTCGTCAATCCAGATTCCCCAGGGAAGGGAGAGGCTGTCCCTCTCTTCCGGCGGTCCCACCTGCTGCGCGGCGTTGTAAAGCTTTCCTTTCCGGTCGAGGATGCTCACCCGCTTGCACAGCGGATCGGCCACGTACACGTTGCCTCGCTTGTCCAAGGCGATGCTCGAAGGGGCGGCGAAGTACCCCTCGCGCTTGGCGAGATCGCCCGCCCAGACCTCCAAGAACTTGCCCTGCGCGTCGAAGACCTGCACCCGGCTGTTGTTCGTATCGGCCACCAGGATCCGGCCGTCGGGGGCCACGGCAATCCCGTTCGGGTAGTAAAACTCGCCGCCTTCACTCCGCCCGTACTTGCCGATCGCCAGGACCTCCTTGCCGGAACGGTCCACGACCACCACCTGCTGGCGGCCGACGTCGGTGAAGTAGAACCTGTTCCGGTAGTAAACCACGTCCACCGGTTTTACCAGGACCTTTTCCGCGAAGTACCGCTTGAACTTTCCGTTGGGGTCGAGTACGACCACCTTCATCAAGCCCGCGTCGGCGACGTAAATCTCGTTTCCTACCACCACCACACCGTAGGGGTACATCAACCGGCTCTTTTTGTCCGCGACGTCACCGAACTTGCGCAGGTAATGCCCGTTATAGTCAAAGACCACCACCCGGTGATTCGCCGTGTCGGAGACATAAATCTGGCTGTTATGCACGTAAACCTTGCGGGGCTGCCGCAGGAAAACGTTTCCTTCGCCGTAGATGGTTGCCACCCACTTGGGCTGGCGCACCGGCAGCACCGCGGCTTTGACCGTTTCTATCGGGCTGGTGCGATTCAGGTACATCCAGCCGAAATAGATTACCGCTAACAGGGCGATGACCAGCGCCGCGATGATCACGTGCTCGCGCTTCACCTGTTTGCCGGCGAGTCTGGCGGCCACAGCCTCTTTAAGGCTCACGCTTTTCACCCCCCGCCGGTTCCTGCGTCAATCTTGCCTTGAGTTCCAGGGCCTCTTTGTAGTTCGGTACCAGCCGGAGCGCCTTCTCTACCGCGGCGACGGCGTTTTCCTTGTCCCCCATTTTCTCGTAGGTCAGCCCCATATAGTAATACGTGTCGGCATAGCCGGGTCTGATGGCCGCCGCTTCGGAAAAAGCTTTGACGGCTTCCGGGTACTGCTTGTTCAGGTAATAGGCCTCGCCCAGGGAGAAATGCGAGCCGAAATCCAGGATCCCCTCCTTTGCCAGGGGTTCCAGAAGCCTTATCGCCTCCCTGTATTTCCCGGCGGCAATGTACCCCAGGGCCAGGTTGTAACGCACCTGCCGGTTTTTCGGTTCGAGTTCGTAAGCCTTTTCAAACTCTTTGAGCGCTTTGCCCACAAACGCCTTGTCCTCTCCCTGCCGGAGGAGGTAGGCGTGACCGAGTTCCACGTGCGCGATCGCGTCCTTCGGGTTCGTTTTTACCCGGTGCTGCGCTGCTTCCAGCACGATATCTTCGTAACTCTGCGCGGGGTGTTTTCCCCAGAAGAACCCGTACCCGACGGCCAGCCCGGCCGCAAGAAGAACTGCCGCCACCACTCCGAGAATAACCAGTGCCTTCTTCAGCGGAATGGTGTTCTCGCCCTGGTCTGTTGCCGGGCTGACATTCGTGCCATTATCCATCCATTCCTGCCTCCGGGTGTGTCATTTTGCTTTATTTCCATCAGGGCAACCTTATTTTAACACACAATCACTGTTTGAACAACCGATTACTTAATGGAAAGGCTGTTGTTTTTTTGCAACTGCAATTGTCAAAAATCAAACTTTTCTTCATAAAATATATACCCGTCGTTTTCCGGTTTTCTGGGAGACCGCTGCAAATTTTTCTACCGGTAGGAGCGGTACGAACCCTTTTTATGACACTTGAGACACAGCCCGTCCCCCCTGGCCGTGAGCAGGTAGCGGTAGGGAGTGCCGTGCGGGTTGTGACAGGTTGAGCTGCACGTCAAGAGCCCCGGCGAATTGGTATCGGTCCACGGCGGTCCTACCGGATGCAGGTAGCATTCGATCTGCCCTTTCCGGCGCGTTTTGCCACTATACCCCGGGTGGCAGGCCAGGCAGACCTTCAGCCGCACCTCCCGCGTTTCGAAACGGAAGCCCAGCCCCACCCCGCCGTGGCAGTCGAAGCAGGAGAGCTTCCCGTGTTTGCTGCGCTTGTAGTAAATCAGGGCCATCCTGCCGAAACCGAAGTTGTGGCAGTCCATACAGAGGTCCGGGCTCGGTTTGGGCAGCAGCGCCTTCTCAAAACCGGCGTGCGGGTGGTGGCACGCGGTGCAGAGCAAACCTTCCGGTACCGGGTGATGCTTGGGGCCGAAGACGTAATTCCGGTCGTGGCACTTCAAACAAAATTCGGTTTGAGAAGGCGCTGGCAAAAGGCCCTTTGTCTGGGCGGCGTGCGGGTCGTGGCAGTCGGTGCACCTTCCTTCCGCGTAAGGCTTGTGTTTCACCGGCCTGGCCAGGCTGGCTTCGCGGTCGAAGTGGCAACTGTAACACAGCCGGAGCTGCTCGAGCCGCAGGAGCCCGTTATAGTTGGCGGCGTGGGGCTCGTGGCAGGAGGTGCAGAACCCCTTGGCAAAGGGAGAGTGCTGCACCGGCAGTTTGGTGATGTCTTTAAACGCGAAGTGGCAGTTGTAGCACATCTGTCCCTGGGGCCCCCAGAGGAGGCCGGTGTGTTTGCTCAAGTGGGGGTTATGGCAGTCGGTGCAGAACCTGTTGGTGTATGGCGGGTGCTGCACCGGCCGTTGGAGCTCCTTCCGGTAGTCGGGGTGGCAGGTGAAGCAGAGCATCTCCCGGCTCACCCGCAGGCCGGACTTTTCACCTAAGGCGTGCTCCCGGTGGCAGTCGGTGCAGTTGCCGTTGATGAGCGGGATATGGACGAGCGCCCCCTCTTTCCGGGCGAACTTCAAGGCGTCCGGGCTGTACTCGAAATGGCAGACCTGGCACTGGCTTTTTTCCGGAATCTTGAGCCGGGGGGGCATGAGCGGGTTGTGCGGCGCGTGGCACCGCGTGCAGCCGTTGGGATTATCGTTCTTCAGGCTGTGCACGCCGGCGGCGTCGGTATGGCAGCGGGTACAAAGCAAGTCGCTCCCCAGGGGTTCGTCCGGCGGAGCCGGTTTTTCCGGTATTTCCGGCGGGGTAGCGAGTGCAAGACGGCTGCTTGCCGCAGCGAGGCGTTCTTCAAGCAGCTTGTGGTCCAGCACGGCGTAGGAGTTGCGCGCGGCGAGGCGGTAGGCGTTCAGGGCTTGTTCCCAGTCTCCCCGCAAATAGTAGATTTCCCCCAGCCGGAACCAGGCGGCGGCAAAGGCCGGGTCGGTTTCCACCGCCTCCTTTTGGGCGGCCAGTTCCATTTCCGGCGCCCGCTGGAGGCCGTAAAGGAGGCCGCGGTTGAAATTTGCCGCGGATAGGGCCGGCTCGCTCTGGACCGCCCGCGTGTACCACATAACGGCTTCCCGGCGGCGGCCGCAAGAGTCGTAGACCTGGCCGATGTAGTAGAAGGCGTCACCGTTCTGGGGGTCAAGGCGCAGGGCCGCTTCGAAGGCGCGGATGGCCAGGAAGAAGTTCTGTTTCTTGAATGCTTCCAGGCCTTCCTTCAGCCATTGCTCGGCCGTCTTTTCCCGGGCGGTAAGTCCGAAAGGCCAAACTAAAAAAAAGATGACAACTGCCAGTAGCCCTAAAACCGCCGCCGGGACAAGGATCGGTTTGCATTTGTTGAAGATGACCTTGTATTTCGGCGGCGCAGGGGGCGTTGTGGTTTCCGGGTTTTTTCCCAAGTCAGGGGGCATGCCGTCTCTCCCTCGAAAATGCCCAGTTATTGCCAACACGGCGGCTGTCTCGGCCTGTTTCGCTCCCGCTCACACGTTCGCCGCGTGGACCAAACTTTGCGCTCCTCCTCGCGCTCCGGCGGGCACCGGGCAAACTCGGCCTCCCTGCCTCGATTGCCCTCTGCGGCCGTCCGTGGCCGCAGACCCGCCTCCGCCGCTCGTCGTCGCCCGAGTTTGGTTGCCGCGCGTCTCAAGTGTTCGCTTGGAGCTGAAACAGGCAACGCCGCCTCTTACAAATCCGCGCCATTTTCATCCTTCCGTTGGTGCGGGCCGAAGGCCCGCATGAACTACTCCCCGAAAAATCGTTTAGCCTTATACTGATAGACCTTTGGGGTCGGTTCACGGTTCACGGTTCACAGTTTACAGTTCACGGTTCGAGCTTAGGGTGATGGACCTGCAGGTTCCCGTTATAATAAACATCGGCATTAATAAGCGCCTTTTAAGTGTTTAAGGGCCGGCAAGTTTACCGCCGGTGTGGCAGAACGAGCAACTCGTTGTGTCGTGGCACTTGAAGCACTGGGTGGCTCCTTCTTTCGCCACGATCTTCGGGTGCAGTTTCCGGTAGTTTTCCTCCGGGTGCGGGTTCCGGTGGCACTCGCCGCAAGTGACGATTGCCTGTTCCTTGGCCGGACCCTTGGCTTTGGCGTCGTGGCAGACAAGGCAGCCTTCCAGATCCTGCTCCGCCCGGAATTTATGTTTCAGCTTGAAATCCGGGCCGTGGGTAACCGGCCGCTCGGTATGGCAGGCCACACAGAACGGATTGCCGCGTACGCCCTGGAGCAGCGTGATCTTCTCTCCCGGCCTGGCTACGTCAAGCAGCACCGCGTGGCAGTAAACGCAGCCCTGAATGTCTTTGCGGGCCTCTTTTCCGTGGTTGTAAGACCAGTCCTTCGGTTTGTGGTTTTCCGGGATGTCCAGCTCTTTGTGGCAGGCGGCGCAGGCCGACGGCGCCGTCTTGCCGTTGTGGCAGCCCATGCAGGCTCCCATCAAGGGGCGGCGCTCCTTCGGTTCCAGGTTCTGCAATTCTTTTTCCAACAGTTTGAAGGCTTCCTCCCGTTTCCCGCCCGTTTTCTGCACGGCTTCTTCCATCCGCTTGGCGGCACGGGCGTGGACCACGTCAACGTGGCAGGCGGCGCACGCCGTTCCGGTTACCGTGGTATGCTCCCGGTGCGGGATAATCAGGTCCCCGGAAGGGGTCACCTCGCGGTTCGGCGAGTGGCACTGCCCGCAGACGTGGTTTGGCGGTGTCAGGATCCGCTTGAAGGGGTATTTCGGGTCACCGAAAACGTGGATCAGGGCGTTGCGGGCCTCAATCCGCCGGCGGGCCCAGCGTTTGAGCGTGCTGTTGTCGCCGCCGTGGCAGGTGAGGCAGTTGATCTGGCTGTGCGCGGAAAATGTCCAGGCGATATACTGGGGGCGAATTTCGTGACAGGTGGGGCAAAAACCCGGTTGTTCCACCTTTTTCAGGCTGTAGTCGGAGATGAAATAGCCACCCACTGCTACTAAAACGACGGCTGCCAGGTACGCTATCTGCCGGAGCCGCCGGTTTGCAGGAAGATTCATCTGAACCCACCCATCTTTGCCGGCTTTCTCGAGTATCCTGACAAGGGAGAAACCTTAAACGAGATACTTTGTCTATCTATTTTCTAAATCTTCTAAAAGAAAACGACAAAAAACGCAATCTTTGCCCCCAAAGGAACAAAGGAGAAGCCTATTTCTCAATTTAGCTAAATTATTAATTATTGTCAAGAAAATTCAAAGACGAAACGGCTGTCAGTTTTTCTCAATGTGGGAGACAGCGCAGTAGGACCAGTTTACCCGGGCGGGATTCCGGAGTTAAAATAGTTCTGGGGTGTCAATCGAGGTCAGGAGCCGGAAGCCAGTACTTATCATTTCAGAAGACAGAAGCGGGGAATCGGAAGATGGGGCAGAAGTTAGCGAAGGAGAGAAATGTCTGAGATAAGATTGATCGCCGGCCTCGGCAACCCCGGTCCGGAATTTGCCGGGTCAAGGCACAATATGGGTTTTGAGGTGGTGGACCGCCTCGCCGCCCTCCACGGTGCAGCATTCAGTTCCTGCGGGGAGAAAGCGCTGGTGGCGAGCATTCGGGCCAACCAGGCCCCGGTTCTCCTGGTTAAACCGCAGACCTTCATGAACTTAAGCGGCCTGGCGGTGCGGGCGCTCCTGGACAAACACCGCCTCCCGCCGGGTGCGCTGTTGGTGATTTACGACGACCTCGATCTCCCTTTGGGGCAGTTGCGGCTCTTGCCGCGCGGTTCAAGCGGCGGCCACAGGGGGATGGCGTCGGTCATCGCGGCCGTGGGAACGGAGGATTTTGCCCGCCTGCGGGTGGGCATCGGCCGGCCGGCGGGAGATGCGGCCGCGTACGTCTTGAGCCGGTTCCTCCCGGAGGAAGCGGAGCCCGTACAAAAAGTCCTGGAGGAGGCGGTTGCCGCGGTCGAGTGTGTTCTCCGGGAAGGCCTGGTGCGGGCGATGAATAAATTCAACCGCCGGCGGTAAATGAAATATAGGATGCAGGGTTTGCTGAGGCTTTGGGCTGAAGCCCCCGTGATCCGGGAAATCAGGCAGGACCAGCTTAACGGAAAATCACGGGCGGTTTACGGCCTGAGCGGAGCCGGACAGAGTCTTTTTGTGGCGGGAATAGTGGGGGAGACGAACCGTCCGGCGCTGGTGGTGGTGCCGGACGACGATGCAGCGCTGAGGCTGCAGGCCGACCTCCGCCACCTGCTGCAGGGGGAGGTTTTTGTTTTTCTCCCCTGGGAAAATTTGCCAGAGGCGCCCGGCGCCGGTGCCTTTATTCCCCGGCAGCGCCTGGCCTCCCTGGAGGCGCTGGCCAGAGGTGAGGGGGTTGTGGTTGCCACTGCACCGGCTCTACTGAGGGTTCTCCCGCCGCCGGAGATTTTTCAGGCGGCATGCCGGGTGCTGGAAGAGGGACAGGTCCTTGACCCGGAGGAACTGGTGCGGCACCTGGCGCGTACCGGCTACCAGCCTGCGGAGCTGGTGGAGACGCCCGGAAAATTCAGCCGCCGGGGCGGGATTGTTGACTTTTTCCCGCCGGCCGCGGCGAGCCCGGTCCGGGTCGAGTTCTTCGGGGACGTTGTGGAGTCGCTGCGGCTGTTTGAGCCCGCAACCCAGCGTTCTCGGGAAAAAGTGGACCGGGCGGTGTTGGGTCCGGCCACGGAAGGCGTCCTCCCGCCGGGGGAGGCCCAGGCCGCCGCCGCGCGCCTCGAGGCGGACTACCGGCAGTTCGCCGGGAGACTCAGTTCACCACAGGCCGCGGCGCGTCTCGACACCTGGGTCTCGGAAACGCTCGCTCTTCTCCGGGCCGGGGGGCCGGTCGTGAACGGGGAGGCGCTGCTTCCCTACGTTTACGAACAGACGGCGCAACTGGTGGATTATGTGCCGCCCGGCGGTGCGGTTGTCCTGGTCGAACCGCGCAAGAGCGCTTCGCTCGCCGCCCAGGCCGAGACTGAAATCTTGCACCTGATCGCCGAGTTTCAAAAGACGGGAGCGCTCCTGCCGCGCCAGCGCGCACTGTACAAAACCTGGAGGGAGACGGCGAAAAAGTTAGGCGGCCGCCCGGCGATTTTTTCCTCCTTTTTGCCGGAGGAGCTTGGTTTCAGCGTTTCCGGCGAACCAACCGGCCTTACGGTAAAGACGGTACCGAACTTCCTCGGCCGCATGGACGCGCTGGCGGAAGAGATCGCCGCCTGGCGCCGGAACCACAGGGTGATCATCCTGGTGCGGAAGCAGGAGCAGGCGGAGCAATTAGCGGCGGCCCTGCGGGAGCGGGACGTTCCGGCGGTATACCGCCCGCGTTTGGACGGCGTCAGCGCCGGTGAGGTGGTGGTCAGCCCCGGCCAGTTGAGCGAAGGGGTGATCTTTTCCGAGGCCGGTACGGTAATTCTAACGGGGGACGAGGTTTTTGGCCGGCGGCGCGGTTCGTACCTGCGGGCGGGGATAACCGCCGGCGAAGTGGGCGAGCAGCCGGCGCTCCGCCCCGGCGATTACGTGGTTCACCCCGACCACGGGATCGGCTGTTATAAGGGACTGACGACTTTAACCGTCGAAGGGATCGTCAAGGAATACGCCCTGGTGCAGTACGCGGGCCAGGACCGGCTCTATATCCCTGCCGATCAGGTGGGCATCCTCCAGCGGTACGCCGGCGGGGAAGGCGCGGCGCCGCGGCTTTCCCGGTTGAGCGGCGGCGACTGGAAGCGGTCGCGGGCGCGCGCCCTGCGTGCGGTGCGTGACGTGGCGCTGGACCTTCTCTCCCTTTACGCCGCGCGCGAGGCGGCGAAGGGGTACGCTTTTTCGCCCGATACCCCCTGGCAGCGCGAGTTCGAAGATGCCTTCCCGTACGAGGAAACTCCCGACCAGTTGCGGGCGATTATGGAGGTCAAGGCCGACATGGAAAAGCCGCGCCCGATGGACCGGCTGCTCTGCGGCGACGTCGGTTACGGGAAGACCGAGGTGGCGCTGCGTGCTGCCTTCAAGGCGGTAATGGACCAGAAGCAGGTGGCGGTTCTCGTGCCGACGACCATTTTGGCGCAGCAGCACTACCAGACCTTTAAGGAACGTTTTGCGCCGTATCCGGTGCGGGTTGCCTGGCTCTGCCGTTTCCAGCCCCCGGCGGAGCAGCGGGAGGTCATCCAGGGGCTGCGGACCGGGAAAGTGGACGTGGTGGTCGGCACGCACCGGCTGCTGCAGGAAGACGTGCGTTTCGCCGACCTGGGTTTGTTGGTCATAGACGAGGAACAGCGTTTCGGGGTGGCGCAGAAGGAAAAACTCAAGCTTCTCCGGCGGGAGGTTGACGTTTTGACGATGACGGCGACGCCCATCCCCCGGACGCTCTACATGTCGCTTACCGGCATCAGGGACACCAGCATCCTGGCCACGCCGCCGCCCGACCGCCTTCCCGTGGAAACAGCCGTGGTGGAGGAAAATCCCGTTCTCGTCCGGGAGGCGATCCGGCGGGAACTTGCCCGCGGGGGACAGGTCTACTTCGTTTACAACCGGGTGGTGGGACTGGAGGAAGTAGCGGCCCGGGTGCAGAAACTGGTTCCGGAGGCGCGCGTCGCCCGCGCCCACGGCCAGATGCCCGAAGAGGAACTTGAACGGGTGATGCTTGATTTTATAGCCCAGAAATACGACGTGCTGGTGGCGACGACGATCATCGAAAACGGGCTGGATATCGGTAACGTCAACACCCTCATCGTCAAAGATGCCGACCAGCTCGGCTTGGCGCAGCTTTACCAACTGCGCGGGCGGGTAGGCCGGACCAACCGCCTGGCCTATGCCTATTTTATGTACCAGCGGGATAAACTAATAAACGAGGCGGCGCGACAGCGCCTGCGGGCGATCCGTGACTTTACAGACCTCGGAGCGGGCTTTAAAATTGCCAAGCGCGACCTGGAGATCCGGGGCGCCGGCAACATCCTGGGCGTGGAGCAGCACGGCCACATCCAGGCCGTAGGGTTCGAGCTTTATTGCCGCTTGTTGCAGGAGGCGCTCCGAGAGCTCCGCGGCGAGAAGGTGCTGCCCCCGGTGGAAACCCTGGTGGAACTCCCCGTTTCAGCGTACTTGCCGGACGACTACGTGCCGGAGCACCAGAAGATGGAGGTCTACCGGGAGGTGGCTGGAGCACTGACGCTGGAGGATGTGGAGGTCGTGCGTGCCACGCTGCGCGACCGTTACGGACCCCCGCCGCCGCCGCTTGAGAACCTGCTGTCCGTGGCGCGCCTCCGGGCGCACGCCCGCCGGTTGCGGGTCCGGCTGGTCACCCGCCAGGGGAAGTTTTACCGGCTGGTCTTTGCTCCGGGACATTCCCTGAGGGGTGAAAAGCTGGCCCTGGCCGGCAGGCGGTATGCCGCCCGTTTTTTACAGGAGGGAGAGGAGTTTGCCGCCCTCCTGCCTGCAGCGGGTGGGGACGATGCGCCGGCGTTCCTCGAGAAGCTGACGCAATTTCTTGTAGAATTAAGTTGAACTCGTTATAATGGGATTGGGATGTTTGTCCAAAAGAGGCAGAATGTCTTGGTAAAAAATGAATAACGTTTGCAGTGCTGCTGTATACTACACTATAGGAAACATAGGATTAGTCCCGGCAAGAGATTTTAAGGGAGGTAGGAAGACAGTGAAGGCAACAGGTATTGTCCGGCGTATTGACGACTTGGGCAGGGTGGTGATTCCGAAAGAGATCCGGCGGACCCTGCGCATCCGGGAGGGCGACCCGCTGGAGATCTTTGTAGATCGTGACGGAGAGGTGATTCTGAAAAAGTACTCGCCCATCGGGGAGCTGGGTGATTTTGCCAAGGAGTATGCCGATTCACTGTACGAAGCGGTGGGGCATATCGCGATGATCACTGACCGCGACACCGTCGTTGCCGTTGCCGGCGCGGCGAAGAAGGAGTTTCTGAACCGGCCCATCGGCCCGGCGATCGAGAAGGTGATGGAAAGCCGGCGGTCGGTGGTGATCAACTGTCCCGGTGAGGATCCCCTATGCAAAGAATGTTTGACCGCCGAGAACGGGGAGTGCAAGTTTTCCGCGGAAGTGATCGCGCCGATCGTTACGGGCGGCGACCCGATCGGTGCGGTGGTCCTGGTGTCGCGGGAGCCGGGGGTAAAAATGGGCGAGCTGGAGCTGAAGCTTGCCGAAACGGCGGCAGGCTTTTTAGCCAAGCAGATGGAACAGTAGACAGGGGTCAGAGTTTAGAAGTCAGAAGCCAGGAGCCAGAATCCAGAAGAAAGAGGTAGAATTGAACTTCGAACTTCGAACTGACCCCGGAGGTCCATCAGCTTAAGCTTGAACTTCGAACTGACCTTTAAGGTCAATCACTCTTAGCTTAGAAAGTGGGGTTGCGGTCACGGAGCGGATTACTATTTGTGGTCTCGGACCGGGAAGTCGGGAAGCCCTCCCCGTCGGCGTCATCGAGGTTCTGCGTCAGGCGGGGGTTGTTTTTTTACGGACCGAAAAACATCCGGTGGTGCCTTTCCTGAAAGAAGAAGGGGTCCGGTTCAGCACGTTTGACCGTTTCTACGAAGCGGAAGAAAGCTTCGAGAAGGTTTACCGGCGGATTGCCGATGCCGTCCGGGAAGCGGCCCGCACCACACCCGTCGTTTACGCGGTGCCGGGACACCCTCTGGTCGCGGAGGAGCCCAGCCGGCTGATCATCGAAGGGGCCGAAAAGGAGGGGCTCAGCGTCCGGGTGCTTCCGGCGATGAGTTTTTTGGAAGCCGTTTATGCGGCGCTCAGGCTCGATCCCGCCTGCGGGATGGTGGTCCTGGACGGTTTGGACCTGAACCCGCAGAAGATCGTTCCGTCGCTCCCTACCATCATAATGCAGGTTTACAACCGGCTGGTCGCCTCCGAGGTGAAACTCTTTCTGCTGGACCACTACCCTGACGAGCACCGGGTAACGGTTATCCGGGCTGCAGGCGTCCCCGGCGCTGAAGAGCGCACCGCCATTCCTCTCTACGAGTTAGACCACGTCCGGTGGTTTGACCATTTAACCAGCGTGTATCTCCCTCCCATTGCTGCTGCCCGGAAGGCGCACTACTCCGTGGAACCCCTGGTGCGGGTGATGGCGACCCTCCGGGGGGAGCAGGGCTGCCCGTGGGACAAGGAGCAGACGCACCAGAGTCTCAAAAAGTACCTCCTCGAAGAGGCTTACGAGGTTTTGGAGGCCATCGAACGCGGAAAACCGCATAATCTCTGTGAGGAGTTGGGAGACTTACTACTACAAATCGTTTTTCACTGCCAGATTGCGGCCGAGACCAGCACGTTTAGTTTTGCCGACGTTGTGGAAACCATCGTCAAGAAAATGGTCTACCGGCACCCCCACGTCTTCGGCGAAGCACGGGTGGAGGACAGCAAGGAAGTTTCGGTCAACTGGGAGCAACTCAAAAAGGCGCAGAAATCCGACCGCTCCCTCCTCGACGGAATTCCCAAGGCTTTGTCGGCGTTGCTGCGGGCCGCCAGGGTACAGGGAAGGGTTGCTCAGGTAGGTTTCGACTGGGAGGACTGGCACGGGGCCCTGGCGAAGGTTCAGGAAGAAACGGCGGAGCTGGCGGCCGCGGCTGAGACCTCCCGCGAGGTAGCGGCGGAAATCGGCGACCTGCTTTTCGCGGTGGTAAACGTCGCCCGGCTATTAGGGGTGGAGGCGGAGGACGCCTTGAACCAAAGCACCGAAAAGTTCATCCGGCGCTTCAAGTACATTGAAACCCGGGCGCGCGAGAAGGGCGTAAAATTGCAGGATTTAGCTTTAGTGGAGATGGATACCTGGTGGGAGGAAGCAAAAAAATTAGAAAAAATTTGAGTTTTTGCCCCTTTTTTTGCAGGAAAAAAGAACGCCGTGACGAATAAATAGAGTATTCCAAACACTCTTTTAGGAGGGATGCTTGTGAACAAAGCGGACCTGGTGGCCAGTATAGCAGAAAAGGCAAAAATGACGAAAAAAGACGCAGAAAAGGCTCTCTCAGCAGTTCTTGGCGGTATCAGCGCGGCGTTGGCCAAGGGGGACAAGGTGCAGCTCGTGGGGTTCGGGACGTTTGAAGTGAGGAAACGGGCTGCGCGGAAGGGCAGAAACCCCCAGACCAAGGCAGAAATCAAGATCCCTGCGACCAAGGTGCCTGTTTTCAGAGCCGGAAAGGCGCTTAAAGAATCGGTGGCGAAAACTAAGAAATAACTTGCGCCTGGACAAGTTTCTCAAAGTGGCGCGCATTATTAAGCGCCGTACTGTTGCTCAGGAGATATTACGCGAAGGGTTGGTTACGGTTAACGGGCGGCCGGCCAAGCCTGCCACCCAGGTTGAACCGGGAGATGTGGTTGTCGTAACGCTGGGTTCCCGGACGCTGAAGTTTGAAGTGCTCAGGGTGAGCGGAAGCGCCCGCGCAGAGGAGGCTGGCTCCTTTTACCGGATTTTATCCGAGTAGCTCTTTTTAGATAAGACGAAGAACCGTGCCGCACGGCACGGTTCTTTTTGTGCGCCCGGCGAACGGTTACGGACCTTCGGCCTGCGCGGGTGATGCGGCGAAACGCTGTGCATGTGTTTTCCTCGTTCTACCGGACTGCTTCCGGGGCATAAAATCATTTAGGAGTCGTTCACGACGATTCATCGTCGCCACCGGGAATGAAAATGTTTGTAGGACCTGCGGCAAGACTGGAGCCGCGCCGTATGACGAGCTGCGAACCGCACTTGGCGAGGCAACGGCTCGGAGTCCGGATGCCGGCACGGATGCCGGCAAGCGCAACCGAGGCAGGGACGCCGAGTTTGCGCGGTGCCGGACGGAGAGCCGGTGACGAGCGATAGTGCGGTCAGCGCAGGAATCTGGCGCGCGCCGGTCTGCCTAAAGTCGCCGCTGCAGAAACCTTGCATTTTCGGGGGAGTGCGAAAACCGTCTTTGGAGGGTATGGGACGTTGATGGCCGAAACCGGGCACAGTTTGAGTATTGAGGACCGGAAGCGCCTGGTCGCCGAGGGAGTCCGGCACGTGGGCACCTTTACGGAAAAGGAGATTCAGGCCCAGACCGATCTCGGTTACCTGGTTTTGAAAGGAGAGGGGCTGCATATCACCGAGCTCAACCTTGAAACGGGCAGGCTGGTCGCCGAGGGGAAGTTCCAGTCCGTCGCCTATTCCGAAGAGGAGAGGCAACCCGCACGGGGGGTTGCGCTGCGCGGACTTTGGGAGAGGCTGGTCCGGTAGGTGCCCGGCCTGTTCTCCCAGTTGGAAGGTTTTGGGGTGAGCCTGGTCATCGGGGTGGGTGGCGGGTGGCTTTTTGACCTCTACCAGGTTTTCTCCCAACTGAAGAAGCGGTCACGCTTCCTGACGACCTTCAGTGACATCTCTTTCTGGTTGACCTTCACCTGTTTGGCCGCCTTTTTCATTTTTGTAGCGAATACCGGTGAGGTGCGGTTCTACACTTTCCTGGGCATAGCCGCCGGTTTTCTCTGCCACCGCCGGTTTTTCCAGCGTTACAGCACGGCTTTCAGCCGCTTTCTGTTCAAGGCCCTGGCCGGTTTTTTTGCCGTTCTTGAACGCCCTCTTTTTCTTTTTTTCCGCCTGTTCCGCCGTTTGTTGTCGCCTTTCCGGCGGCGCCGTGCGGCCGGCTCCGAACCGGATTAGCAACCGCAGGATAAACCCGAAAAAATTTTTCTTAAAAGCAGGAATTTCTGCCAGGACGTAGAAACTACGTAGTAATTTTGTCCATAATTTGTGGACAAATCGGTGGATAAATACCCGGAAAAAATGAAGATCGAGATCAGGGGTGTGGAGAAACTCAGTCACCGCGAGCGGCAGGTGGTAGTGCTGAAAGAGAGCGGCTACCCCGCCGAGGCGATTGCCCGCCGCTTGCGGCTCAGCCCTTCGAGCGTGGCCACGCTTTTTAACCGGGCGCGTCAGAAGGGCTACGAGGTGGTTATTGTTTTGCCGGGGGAGGTCTTGCTGCCTGAGGAGGAGGAACCGGCGGATGACGGCGAAGACAGCGGTTAAGAATCAGGGCAGGGCCCGGACCAAACGGCGTTTGAATGTTTCACGTTTGCCAACCTTGCTGTTCGTGGTTTTTTTAGCTTACCTGCTGATCCTGGTCGGCGTTCAATTTACCCGGCTTGCCACCCTTGAGCAGGGCATTGGCCGGGCGGAGTCGGAACTGGAAGCGATTAAGGAAAAGAACGCACTGCTATGGGAACAGGTCCGGCTGCTGCAGTCGGAAGCGTACGTGGAATCGCTGGCGCGGGAGAAACTGGGACTGGTGAAGCCCGGTGAGATTCCGGTGGTGATCACCACGGAACGGGAGGCAGGAGAACAGAGAGAATAGAGAATAGAGAATAGAGAATAAGGAAGCCAGAAGGTCCCCTCCCCATTCTTCGTTGTTCTGAATTCTGGCAGAACAGCCTGGCCTCTTAAGGGATCACTTTATTGAGCGGATACTCGATGATGTCCTGCGCGCCTGCTTCTTTCAAAGCGGGAATCAGGTCCCGGACCCGGTGTTCGTCAATGACTACTTCTACCGCGACCCACCCGCCGTTGTTGTAGAGGGGGGATACGGTCGGGTGCTTCATCGCCGGGAGAATCTGCAGGAGTTCCTGGAGTTTGTCCCCGGGAACGTTCATCTTAAGTCCTACCTTTGCGTAGGCGGCCAGGGCACCTTTGAGCAGGAGGGTCATCTTCTCAAGCTTGGCGCGCTTCCAGGGGTCTGCCCAGGACTGCGGGTTGGCATGCAGCCGGGGCGTGGACTCCAGGATGGTGGCTATTATCCGCAGGTTGTTAGCCTTGAGCGAGCTGCCGGTTTCGGTAAGGTCCACGATGGCGTCCACGACGTCCGGAACCTTCACCTCGGTAGCGCCGTATGAAAACTCGACGTTGGCGGTGACGCTGTGCGCCGCAAGGTAACGCTGGGTGAGCCGGACGAACTCCGTGGCGATCCGCTTCCCCTGCAGGTCGGTCACCTTTTGAATGGCGCTGTCCTGGGCAACGGCCAGAACCAGGCGTACCGGGCGCTTTGACTGCTTGGCGTAAACAAGTTCGGCCACTTCGACGACCTGGGCTTCGTTTTCCTGGATCCAGTCGTAGCCGCTTAAGCCTGCGTCCAGGACTCCTTCGGCGACGTAACGGGGTATCTCCTGGGCGCGCATCAAAATGACTTCGATCTCCGGGTCGTCAATGACAGGATAATAAGAACGCCCGCTGACGGTTAGATTATAACCCGCGCGTTTGAAGAGTTGAAAGGTGGCTTCCTGCAAGCTGCCTTTGGGAAGGCCGAGACGCAGTTTCAACCTGTTTCCTCCCGGAAGTTTTTCGGTATCAGCGGGCTGTGCTGTACCAACCTTTATCTATCTTAATCGGGAAAAAACGGGTGGTCAAGAGGAATCCTTGGAAATCGGAGGTCGGAGGGAAAGTTTGCTTTCTCTTTTAATCATTGGAGTCCCGAAGGAGTCTTTAAGAACGGGGAGCGCTTGAATAATGAGAATCGCGGTGATTGACATCGGCACGAACTCCACGCGCTATCTTCTCGCCGACGCCGGCCCGGCGGGAAGGGTCTGCCGCGTAGAGGCGCTGCTGAAAACCACCAGGTTGGGTGAAGGAATGAGCACGGGGCTCTTGGCGGAGCGGGCTATGGCCAGAACGACCGCCGCCGTCGCCGAGTTCTGGCGGCGCGCCCAGAGCAAGGGGGCGGAGAGAATCCTGGTGGTGGCCACCTGTGCGGTGCGGGAAGCGGCCAACCGGGAGGATTTCGTCCAACTGGTGCAACAGGCGACCGGCCTGGAAATGCGCGTTCTTTCCGAAAGGGACGAAGCCTGCTACACCTTTTACGGGGTGCTCACCGGTTTCGAGCTGCCGGAGGCGGACCTGGAGAAAATCGCGGTGGTTGACGTCGGCGGCGGAAGCACGGAACTGGTTTGGATGGAGGACGGCAACCTCAGCGTAAGGAGCCTGCCGCTTGGGGCCGTCCGCCTGACCGAACAAGGAGGCGGTATTGCGGTAGCTTCTCTCCTCCAGCCCGTCTGCGGGCTCATTGCCGGCCGGCGGATTTTCGGTACCGGCGGCACGATTACCACGCTGGCTGCTGTGGCGCAGGGGCTGGCGGTTTACGATCCCGGACGGGTGCACGGCTATCAACTCACCGCGGAGGAGGTGACCGGCCTCTTTACCCGTCTGGCCCGGCTTTCCCTGGAAGAACTGAAAAAGGTGCCCGGATTGCAGCCGGAACGGGCAGACGTCATCGTTGCCGGAACCCGGATCGTGGCGGAGTTGCTTAAATGCAGCGGCGCTTCCGGGATTACGGTGAGCGAATGCGACATCCTTTACGGGGTGGCGGCGGAAGCGGCGAGCACTGTCGAAAGAAAATCAGCCGAGAACCTTTAATTATGACATAATTAACCAGCCCGCTGGTTTATAATCTTCAGGGAATAGCTTCCAGCGGGGTGGTGACAGTGTTGGAAAAGGTAGACGCTTACCCGTACCGGCACGAAGCAAACAAAAGGGGCCGGGAGCTTCAGGTCTTTGGCAGCGGTAAACCCGGCAGGGTGTCGCGCCCGGCCGGCTACCGGTCCACGCCGCGGGCGAAGCCGGGCCCGCTTCTTGAACAGATCAAGAGCCACTGTTACCATGTCGGCCTGTACGCCGCCGGCTTTTTTCTCGGCCGGGCGGTGCTGCTCGGCACCATCAGCCCCTTCGGGGCCGCCTTCGCCGCTGCCGCCACGCTGGCCTACGGCGGCCGCGTCTGGCCGGTTTGGGTGAGTGTCCTTGCGGGCCAGGTTCTGCTCCTGCAGGGAACGGCTTGTTACAGCGCGGCGGCGGCTACCCTGGGCGTTCTCCTGCTCACCCGTTTTGCACCCCGGGAACTGCTCGATAAACCCCTTGGCCTCCCCGGCCTGGTGGCTGCCGCGACCGTGATCAGCAAGATGAGCTTTCTGGCCTTCAACAATCCCACTCCTTACGGGTACGTGAGCATCTTCTTCGAGGCGGCTTTTGCCGGCGTCCTCACCTACCTCTTTCACCAGGGGCTTGTGGCGTGGCGGAAGAAGCGGGGTTTGCAACTGAGCGTCGAAGAGCTTTTCTGCCTGGTGGTGATCGTAGCGGGGGTAATCGCCGGCAGCGGCGAGTTGGCGCTGGGCCCGGTTTCCATAAAAGGAGTGCTCACCCGGCTCTGCCTGCTGTTCGCGGCGGCGACCGGAGGCGGCGGCGCGGGGGCGGCGGCGGGTGCGGTGCTGGGGGTGATTCCGGGTCTGGCTTATACGGTGGCGCCTCAGGCCGTCTCCAACTACGCCTTCGCCGGTTTCTTGGGCGGGTGCTTCCGGAAATTCGGCCGGGCGGGGGTGATCGTGGGCTTTGCGCTCGGAAATCTGCTCCTCACGCTCTACATCAAGGAACTCGGCGACCTCTCACGGATTGTCACCGAAACGGGCGTGGCGGCGGCGCTCTACCTTCTGATACCGGTACGGTGGTACGCGGGCCTCCGGGCTTCGGTTTCCGGCGCGACGGACAAAGCGGCGGAGCTTAAACCTTTTGGGGAACTGGTGTTAGGGCGGCTGAACGGCTGGGCGGGGGTGCTTGACGAGCTTGCGGCCACCTTCAGTGCGGCCAGCACCATCAGGTCCAGCGTAGGGAACCGGACCGACGAGTTGATGGCCGAGGTGAAAGAACGGGTGTGCGGTAACTGCCCGCTCCACCGCACCTGCTGGCAGTGGGAGGAAAAACAGACCACGGCCGTTTTGCAGGAGGCGGTCACCTTGTTAGAGGGAAGAGAGCGGCTGGAGCCCGGTGATTTGCCGGAGTACCTGGAAAAGCGGTGCGTGAAGCTGAAGGAACTGACGCTCACGCTTGCCCTGCTCTACGAAATTTACCGCCTGAACCGCTACTGGTACCGGCGGATGGTAGAAAGCCGGGCAGTGGTTTCCGAGCAGTTGCGGGGCATCGCGCAGGTGCTGAAGAACTTTGCCGGGGAGTTCGGGGAGGGGTTGGCGCAGGTGGCGGCCATCGAGGCCGAGCTCTGGGAAGCGATCCGGGCGGGCCGGCTGCACGTGGATCACCTGCAGGTTTCCCTCCGGGATGAGGGGAAAATCGAGGTGGTGGTTCATACCAGGGCCTGTACGGGAAACCTCTACTGCCAGCGGGTGGTGGCGCCGTTGGTTTCGGGAATTGCCAGGCAGGCGTATTCAGTGGCGCATACGGCCTGCCCGCTGCGGCAGGGCGAGGAAGGTTGCTGGTTCATCCTTTACCCCATGCTCCGCTATCGCCTGCTGGTGGGGGCGGCCTCCGCAGGCAAGGAAGGCGGTGTTTCCGGGGACACCTACTCCTGCATCCAGATACCCGGCGGCCGGTACGCCTTGATTCTCAGCGACGGAATGGGTACCGGCGCGGAAGCGGCGGCGGAGAGTGCGACCGCCGTCACGCTGCTCGAACAACTCTTGCGGGCCGGTTTCGGTGAGGAACTGGCGGTGAAAACGGTGAACTCCCTGCTCCTTCTGCACTCGCCGGTGGAAACCTTCGCCACGGTGGACATGGCGGTGGTGGACCTTTACACCGGCAGGCTGCAGTGGGTGAAAATCGGTGCAGCCCCCGGCTTCATCTACCGCCGGGACGGCACGGGAGAAATCGTCCGCACCCCCTCGCTGCCGGTCGGCATCGTGAGCCCGATCGAGGTGGTCGTGGTGGAGCGGGAGCTCGGGGTCGGCGACATCCTGCTCCTGGTTACCGACGGCCTGCTTGGAGCCGGCTGCGGAGTCGGTGAGGAGGAAGGGGAGTGGCTCTTGGATTGCCTGCGGGAGGCCGGCAACGGTGAGCCGGAAAAGATCAGCAACTTCATCCTGAACCGGGCGCACCTGGCGGCGGGCGGGCCGCTCTCCGACGACGCGACGGTAGTGGCGGCGCGGGTCGTTGGCGTTTGATCGGGTCTGCTTTTGACGATACGTCCATCTCCCGCTTATGTCCACTGGAAATACCGTTTAAGGTGATTCAAGTTATTAAAACCGATCGCCTTTTCGTGCTGGAGACGCCCTACTACAATTCCCGGCGCTATGCCGAGGCATTTGGCGAACTGCCTCACCGAAGCCTCGCTAAAATTCCCCTTTTTAAGGAATTCATTGAGCTGGTCAGAAGGAATTAATCTTTGTTCTGCGAATCTATTTGCCTGTTCTTCATATATATCATCTTGACCATCGTACTCCAAGAATAAGTCGCGTTTACGGTGTTGCAAGACATGTTTTGCCTCGTGAAAAAAAGTAAACCACAAATGATCGTCCGTCTTGTAGCGCAGACTTAGTTGAATCACCGCCTTGCGCGGATTTAACCAGTAAGTTGCTCCGTGGGTGCGGGACCCGGGAAGCTCGGGAACAAACACGACCGCCACTCCCGCCTTAGCACACATTTTTTTCAACCCCGGAACGAAAACTGCGGGCGGATGTAGCGTGAGATTCCTTACATCACCCAGTATGTTCTTAAAACTATCAGCATCAAACGGCTTGCAGGGTATTCCTTGTGCCTCAAGCTGGCCTTTCCTAAGCCAGGCGGCGATTGCCCCAAGCTCGCTTTTCCGGGTTTTGGACTGGCGGAAAGCTATTGCCTGGCCGCCTAAAGTCCTCTGCCAATGCTCCTGCCACGCTTCAACCGAGGCTACCCCGAAAAAGTTAAGCACCTCGCGCAGTTGGGTAATTTTATCTTTGCACCGTTTGATCCAGCCGTGTTTGATCATATGGTTCACGGGTATTTCCTTTAACCAGGCGAGCTGTTTCTTTAACCGTTCTTGTTCTGCAAGCTCTGCAAGCTTCTCCCGGTAATTGCGCTCCAGGTTGTTCCAGAAGCTCGCCGGGATACCCAACACTCTTTCCAATTGCAGAGCAGTTTCCGGTATAATGGCGGTTTTGCCCTTGATTATTTCGTTAATGGTTTTTACCGGCCTGCCCATCCGCTCGGCCAGTTCAGCCTGGGAAAGACCAAGATGCTCGATGGTTTCCAGGAGAGTCGCACCGGGCGGAACGGCGTAGTCCGGTTCAAAGGGGTAATACTTTCCGCTCGATCCCTTTTCTTTTTCGTTGCTAACCATGGTAATCCTCAACTCCGATTATCAGAATTGCTGTGACCCGCTCCCTGTCTATACTCCCGTCATCCTTCAGCGGAACCGGATCGTGAAGCGGCCGGAAGACTAGCCTGTACGGATGCTTTAAGTCCACGGCGAAACAGCCTTTACGCCTCCCGGTGAGTTCATGACAGCGGGCGGGTGGCAGGTGACTGATATCGGCTAAACAATCGGCTGCGCGTAATTCTGACAACCTTTGCCAGAGCTTTTTGGCGATCTCAAGGCCCCAACGTTTTTGTGAAGCCGTCGCCGAGTTACAAGCCTTTTGTAGACTCTTACTTTTAAAGTATATCTCCATTATTGCCTCTCGTCAACAATTTTATTAACCTAAAGGGTTAAAAAATAAACACATTATATTATTTTGAAAACCCTGATTCAACGTTTTTTATCGAAATCCCTCTAAAAATTAAGGATAAAATATAATAATTTCCTGATGTCAGGGTGGCGCTTTCGGACGTAGAAATCAGTTGGTAAACCCTATTAGCCGAAATACGGACTTTTCGAGCAACCGGTTTTTTGATTGCCGGGCCGCCTTTTTTGAAGAGTTTTTCAAGAAGGGAAAAAAGGGCGGCCGTGGAAGTCTAAAACCGGGTGGTGCATTTTGGACCTTCTGCCGCAGGTACGCGAAACGATCCGGCGTTTTGAGATGTTCCGGCCGGGAGACGTCGTGGTGGTGGGCGTTTCCGGCGGGCCGGACTCCGTCGCGCTGCTCGACCTCCTTTGGCGGTTGCGCGGGGATTTGCAAGTGCAGCTTCACGTGGCGCACCTGAACCACCTGCTGCGGGAGGAGGCGGCCCGGGAGGCGGAATTCGTCCGGCAGTTGGCCGCGTCGTACGCGCTGCCGGTGACGGTCGAAACCGCAGATGTCCCTGCCTTCGCTGAAGAACGGCGGGTTTCCGTCGAGGTGGCCGCCCGGGAGGAAAGGTACCGGTTTTTCGCGCGGGTACTTGTCGCGGCCGGGGCGTCGCGGGTCGCACTCGGCCACCAGGCCGACGACCAGGCGGAAACGGTGCTCCTGAATGTGTTGCGGGGCGCGGGGCTGGCCGGCTTAAAGGGAATTCCGCCGGTGCGGGAGCCCTACGTCCGCCCGCTCATCGAGGTGCGCCGGGCGGCGATCGAGGCGTACTGTGCCTGCCGGGAACTCAAGACCTGCCTGGATGCCTCCAACCTGCAAACGGTTTACCTGCGGAACCGTATCCGGCACGAGCTCCTCCCCCTGCTGGAGCGGGACTACAACCCGGGCGCAGCGGCGGCGCTCTGCCGCCTGGCGGCGATTGCCCGCGAGGAAGACGAGTACGTCGGGGCGGAGGCCGCGAAAATCTATGCCGAAATCCGCACCGCCGCCGGCGAAGGGGTGGCGCTCTTAACCAGGCCGCTTGCCGCCCTGCCCCGCGCGCTCGCCCGGCGGGTCGTGCGCCTCGGACACAAGGAGGCCGCGGGCGTTCCGTACGAGCTGGATTATCTGCATACCGAAGAGGTTCTGGAGCTCCTGTCCCGGGGTGCGGGGAAAGAACTCGCGCTTCCCCACGGCGTCCGGGTTCTCAGGACTTACGAAACCCTCGTTTTCACCTGCGGGCGGGAGCCGGAGACGCCGGACTTCTCTTACCCCCTCAACCTGCCGGGCGTGACGCTGGTGCCGGAGCTTTCCCTGCTGGTCGAAGCGCGGTTGGAGGATCCCGGCCCCGACCCTGCCGCACTGCCGCCTTCAGAAGCGTTGCTGGACTATGACCGTTTAAACCCTCCGCTGCTGGTACGGCGCCGCCGGCCGGGCGATCTTTTCCACCCCTTCGGCTACCCGGCGCCGGTAAAACTGAAGAATTTTCTTATTGACCAGAAGATCCCGCGCGCCCGCCGCGGCCGGCTTCCCGTGGTGGCGGACGGTGCAGGCATCGTCTGGGTCGGAGGGGTGCGGGTGAGTGCCCGGGTGGCCGTGACTGCGAAGACCAGGCGGTGCCTTCACCTGCGGCTGGTTTCCGCAGTTCCGGAGTAAGCGGCTTCTTTCCGAAGGAGTCGTTTCATGACGATTAATCGTCGCCACCGGGAATGAAAATGTATGTAGCCAGCACTCAGCAAAACTGAGTGCTGGGCAAGACCGGAGCCGCGCCGTATGACGAGCTGCGAACCGCACTTGGCGAGGCAACGGCTCGGAGTCCGGATGCCGGCACGGATGCCGGCAAGCGCAACCGAGGCAGGGACGCCGAGTTTGCGCGGT
>JBFLVI010000025.1:0-33713 GCA_040758635.1 Bacillota bacterium
TGGGGACCGAAACGTAAAGATCGATTCGGTCGCGCAGGGGTCCGGAAAGCCGGCTCTGGTACCGCTGGATCTGGTGCGGCGAACAGGTGCATTCTTTTTCCTGGTCGCCGTGAAAGCCGCACGGACAAGGGTTGCAGGCGGCAACCAGCATTATTCGGGCTGGGAAGCAAAGCGAGCCCGCCGCCCGGGATACGGTGATCACCCCGTCCTCCAGCGGCTGCCGCAAGGCTTCCAGCACCTCCTTGGAGAATTCCGGGAACTCGTCGAGGAACAGGATGCCGTGGTGGGCCAGGCTCACCTCGCCGGGGCGCGGGTAACGCCCGCCTCCCACGACCGCCGCTGCCGAAGCGGTGTGGTGCGGCGCCCGAAAGGGCCGGCGCGTCAGCAGCGGCTCGCCGGGGGAAAGGAGTCCGGCCAGGCTGTAAATTTCTGTTACCTCCAAGGCTTCGCTGAAGGTCAACTCCGGAAGGATGCCGGGCAGGCGTCGGGCGAGCATTGTCTTTCCCGTTCCCGGGCTGCCGACCAGGAGGGCGTTGTGTCCTCCGGCCGCCGCCACCTCCAGGGCCCGCTTGGCGTAAAGCTGTCCCCGCACCTCCGCCAGGTCCAGGTCTGGTTCCTGCCGCCCGAAGAGTTGCGCGATGTCCGCCCGGCAGGGGGGTATCTCCTGTTCCCCCTTCAGAAAGCCTGCCAGTTCCTGCAGGTTGTTCACCGGGTAGACTGTAGCGCCTTCGACCAGGGCCGCCTCGACTGCGTTGGCGGCGGCCACCACCACCGCTTTTTCTCCCTGGCGCACCGCCGCGGCCACGCTTGGCAGGACCCCGCAAACCCCTCGTACCGCTCCGTCAAGGGAGAGTTCCCCCAGATAAACGAACCTGGCCGCCGCGTCCGCCGGTACCTGTTCGGTTGCCGTGAGGATGCCTACGGCCAGCGCGAGGTCATAGGAAGGCCCTTCCTTCCGGATGTCTGCCGGCGCCAGGTTGACCGTGATGCGCCGCACCGGGAACTCAAAACCGGCGTTTTTCAAAGCCGCCCTTACCCGGTCCCGTGCTTCCCTGATCGCCGCGTCCGGGAGGCCGACGATTTCGAAGGCGGGCAGCCCTCCTGCAATGTCCACTTCCACTTGCACGATGTAACCTTGCAAACCGTCCAGCGCCACACTTTTCAGTATCGCGAGCAAACCCGTTCCTCCGGAAAAGATTTTCGGACTTAAGTTCGGCGTGCCCGGCAATTCTTCCTGCTTTTGCCGGCGTGGCTTCAAGGGCAGCGGGTAAAGGGAAATTCGTCCGGTAGTTTCCGGCCCGGGGGTTTACCAGCTTCTCTTGGGGCGATAACAGAAGATTTCGCACTGCTTAAAAATTTTCTTAAGAAAATTTACGTCGTATCTTGACAAACGATGTCGTCTTATACTAATATTTTAAGTGTAATGGTGTAAGTGGGTCCGGGGAGGCACGGTTGCTTCTTTGGTTAGAAGGGGGCTTTGCACAGCCCCCTTCTAAGATTTTGAAGACGTTTTTGGTCACTCATTGATCAAACCCTGCCTTCTCGGGAAAAAGCAGGGTTTGTTGATCTTGCCGGGGGATCTCTGGACCGGAACTTATTTTCCGTAGAAAATACCCGGCATAAAAATCAAGAACGCGAGCAATATCAGCAGCAGGATGAGCCAAATGGAGGTTGTTCCGTCGTACGGCTGTGCTACCGGCATTAATAATTCACCTCTTTCAATGTAGGTCAAGGTTACCCCTTGTTTGGTAACAATATATTGCTGACGGCCAGTAAGTGTGAAAAACTAAAACTACGTGTTTGGGATGCACGGGACCACGGCCGGAGCGTCACCTTTTACCTTTTATCCCGACAATGTTTGTTGTAGGCTTCGGTAAACAGCTTCAGGTGGTGCTCTTCGTCAAGGATTATCCGTTGCAGCAGTCCGTCGATGTACGGGTCTTTGATCGCCTTCTGGTGGGCGCGGTACTGCTCGATGGCGTTTTCCTCGGCGGCAATGTCGGCGGCCAGGCGGTCGCAGACGTTCTTCCCGTAGTAGGGAAAGGAAGCATTCCAGTAAACGAAGCGGTTCTCGCGGACGAACCAGAAGCGGGGGGCGACGCCGAGCAGGAGGATTGTTTCCGCCAGCAACTCCAGGTGGCGCATTTCCACGATCGAAATGCATTCCTCAAGCTCGGCCAGCTCCGGATATTCTTCGTGAAACGTGAAGTCATGGTAAATGTACTGGTGGATGGCCGTCAGTTCGCTCAGCGGACCCGCGTAATCTTCCAGAAGCAGTTCGGCGTAGTAGCGGTTTGGGGCCGCCACGCGCGGTTCGGGATAGGGAAGGTCCAGCTCGCAAAACCTGCGGGGCCTATCCGCGGGCGGCCCCGGCTGCTGTTTGCCCTTCGGCGGAAAAATGAACCGCAACCCTGTCTTTTCGGCTTCGGACATCTCTATTGCTCCCACCGGTAATTGATGGTTTGGATTAGACTATCTTATGCAGCGAACGATCTTTTAGTGAAGCTTTAAAGCAAACGGGTTAAAATTTGTCTTTTTTAAAACTCAAAAGGCGTTTTTAATGTGTTCGAATTCCTTGACCTTTCCGCTTTTCGGGTCGAACTGGACGGCGACGACATCGAAGCGGCAGAGGGTGCCTCTGGTCTGTTCAGAGGCCAGATAGTGGCGGGCTACCTCCCGGAGTTTCGCCTGCTTCCGGTGGCCGACGCTTTCCTGGGGTGTGCCGAAGCCGGTTGTGCTCTTGGCCCGCACCTCCACAAAGACCAGGGTCCGGCCGTCGAGAGCGACGATGTCCACCTCACCGCAGCGGCAGCGGTAGTTTTGCACCAGGATGCGGTAACCTTTGCGCCGCAGGTGCTCCGCGGCCAGGGTTTCCGCTAATTTGCCGAGGCGCTTTCGTTTTTCCGGCATACTCAGTCCTTTTGCAGCAGTTCCCTCACCGGAGTGAAACTCCGCCGGTGGAAAGGGGTGGGACCGAACCTGGCAAGCATCGCCAGGTGCTCGGGGGTGGGGTAGCCCTTGTGGCGGCGAAAGCCGTACTGGGGAAACCGGCGGTCCAGCTCCAGCATCAGCCGGTCGCGCGTCACCTTGGCGATGATAGAGGCCGCGGCTACCGCCGCCACCTGCGCGTCGCCGCCCACCACGGCCTGCTGGGGGAGGGGAAGCGCGGGAATGGGGTGGCCGTCAACCACCAGGCAGTCCGGCCGCAGGTGCAGGCCGACCAGTGCCCGGCGCATCGCCAGAAAGGAAGCCTGGCGGATGTTGAGGGTATCGATTTCCGCCACGGTGGCCGAGCCGATTGCCCAGGCAAGGGCGGAGGCGAAGATCTGCTCGGCCAGGAGCACGCGCTTTTGCTCGGACAGGGCCTTGGAGTCGTTGAGGCCGGGAAGATCTGCGGCTGCAGGCAAGATCACCGCCGCTGCGACGACCGGCCCGGCCAGGGGGCCCCTTCCGACTTCGTCAATCCCGGCAATCAGGGAGAAACCGCTCTTTCTTAATTCCTGCTCGAAGTGAAAGAGGGAAAACCCTGTTTCGGCTACCATCTTTCTTTTTGCCGGACGCCTTCCGCGAACGAGACTCTGGTCGCGCAACCCCATCGCAAACTCCCCCCAATGCTCAATATTCAGCTCTTGCGCGCCGGTTTGCCGGGACAGGGATCCAGGGTGAACCTGCCCAGCCGTCCTTCACGAAACTCTTTCAGTAGTGCCACTGCGGTTTTGAACCGGTCCAGCCGGCCGCCGGCCAGTACCAGGCCCCGCTTCAAACCGATCATCTCGAAGAGGGCGTTGGCGTCGGCGGGCAGGGCCGGAATCTGGTAGCGCCGCTTCAGCGCGCCGGGGTAATTTCTTCTCAGCCAGTCCAGGAGCCACAGGGCCACGCTTTCACAGTCGATGGCCTCTTCTTTCAGCGCTCCGGTGGCGGCCAGCTTCAGCGCCCCTTCCCGGTCGTCCAGCCGGGGCCAGAGCACGCCCGGCATGTCCAGCAGCTCGATGCCGGGGGCTGCGCGGATCCACTGTTTTCCCCGCGTGACTCCGGGGCGGGCGCCGGTGGCCGCCACCTTCAGGCTGGCGAAGCGGTTGATAAAGGTTGATTTGCCGACGTTGGGGATGCCCACTACCATTCCGCGGATGGTGCCTGTGCGTCCCGGTGCTGCCACCTGCCGCACGATTTGCGGTATTTTTCCAAAACCCCGGCCGGTGGAGGAGTCGAGCTGAATCACGGGAGTCCCCTCCGCGGCCAGCACCGCCGCCCAGGCACGGGTCTGCGGCGGGTCGGCCAGGTCGGACTTGTTTAAAATTACCACCCGCGGCTTCTTGCCGATGATGGCGGCGATGTCGGGATTGCGGCTCGACTCCGGTATCCGCGCGTCCAGCAGTTCAAAGACGAGCTGTACCAGCTTTAAGTTTTCCTGGATCAGTTTCCGGGCCTTGGCCATATGGCCGGGATACCAGTGGAGTTCCATCGGACACCAACCTTTAAGATAAGTCAAGAGATCAGAATTCAGAAGTCAAAAATCTAAAACCGGCGGGCGTTTCGCTATATGGATTCCTGCGGGAAGAACCGGCGTCTGACGGCTATTTTGAAGGTTTTATTAAAAACTCTCCGGCGAAGACAGCAGGTTGTACTGCCAATGATTTTGGCGTTTGAACACTCAGTGAATGACCTTGATCCGGTTAGGCGGCCAGTAGAGAAACACCGCTTTTCCGACGATCAGCCGTCGTTCGAGAAAGCCCCAGATCCGGCTGTCTTCGCTGTTCATCCGGTTGTCCCCGAGCATGAAATAGGAGCCTTCCGGAACCTTGATGGGCCCAAAGTCCGCGAAATAAGTATTCGGGGGGAGGTAGGGTTCAGGAACCTCCCGGCCGTTGATGTACAGTCTGCTATCCTTGAGCTGTACCGTTTCCCCGCTGAGGCCGATGAGGCGCTTAACGTAGGTTTTCTTCTGGTCCAGCGGAAAACGGAAGACGACGATGTCGCCCCGCTGCGGCGGGTGAAACCGGTACGAGAGCTTGGAAACGATGATCCGGTCTCCTTCGTAAAGCGTGGGCACCATTGAACCGGAGGGGATGTAAAAGGGTTGAAAGATGAACGTGCGGATAAGTACCGCCAAAATTACGGCGATGACCAGGGACTCAAGAATGTCACCGAAGAAACTCGACCTTTTTACCACTTCCGGCGCCAGCCCTCCTGATCGGTTGTCGGTAATTGTGCCG
Organism: Bacillota bacterium; assembly: GCA_040758635.1. Classification (GTDB taxonomy): domain Bacteria; phylum Bacillota; class Desulfotomaculia; order Desulfotomaculales; family Ammonificaceae; genus Yes71-27. The sequence continues at coordinate 5,214 of JBFLVI010000025.1, forward strand.
GCACGGTTTTTAGAAGGCTTTCCCGCTGACCACGGTGGGATGAGCCGTCGTTTTCTTAGGAGACCGCTTTCCAAACTTCGCCCGCCCAGCACTCAACTCTATGGTATAACCTGCGCTCAAGCAAACAGGTGTTAGAGTATCTCGTATTTTTTTACGTTGAGTTGAGTGCTGGGTCGTTTTTCGCGGTCTCCCCAGCACTCAGTTGAACACTTACCCGGGTAATTTCAACCGGTACTCAGCCAAAGAAGTTTCCCGTCTATACGGAAAAGCATGCCCCTGAGTGCTGGGCCAAAGCTCGTCATCTGTGAATAGATAGAGCCTGCTTTCGAAGAATTAGAGTTTTACAACACTCTCCTAGTCCTGGATTCAGGGCGGTGAGTGCGAAAGAAAAAGAAAGAAGGCCCTTCTTCAGGGTCCTTCCGTTTATTAACGCCGTTCTTCAATCCGGGCGGCTTTGCCCCGCAGCTTGCGTAAATAGTAAAGGCGCGCGCGCCGGACCCGGCCGCGCCGGACGACCTGGATGCGTTCAATACGCGGGGAATGCAGCGGAAAAATGCGCTCCACGCCCACGCCGTAGGAAACCCGCCGGACCGTAAAGGTTTCGTCTAACCCCCCGCCGCGCCGCCGAATGACCACACCTTCGAAAACCTGAATCCGCTCCCGGCCGCCTTCAACGACTTTTACGTGTACGCGCACCGTATCCCCCGGCCGAAATTCCGGGATTGTTTTTTTCAGGTGTTCTTCTCCCGCAAATAATTCCGTAAGGTTGCTCATTTCTATCCCCTCGCTTTTTTCCAGAAAGGCCGTGCCAACCCCCTGCGCTAAAACCAGGTAAAATTATACCACGCCTTTTTGCGCCCCGCAACAGTAATTAACCGTTTAGGTTCATCCGGCTGAGGCGGACGGCAAGTTCGCGCAGGAACTCCCGGTCCGCGGCGTCGAGCCGCGCCGTTTCCAGCAGTTCCGGCCGCCGCACCAGCGTCCGGATGAGCGCTTCCTCACGCCGCCAGCGGGCGATCCGGGCATGGTGCCCGCTCAAAAGCACCTCGGGCACCTCTAACCCCTGAAAGCTGCGCGGCCGCGTGTACTGGGGGTGCTCCAGAAGTCCGTCGGCAAAAGAATCAGTGGCCGGTGCCGTTTCTTCGCCGAGAACCCCGGGCACATGGCGGGAAACCGCGTCCACGACCACCATGGCTGCCAGTTCGCCGCCGGTCAGAACGTAGTCGCCGATGGATATTTCTCCGGTGACGTACTCCCGGACCCGCTCGTCCACCCCCTCGTAGTGGCCGCAGATTAGAACAAGGTGTTCTTCCCGGGAAAGCTCGCGGGCGAGCGCCTGGGTGAAGCGTTCCCCCTGGGGGCAGAGGAGGATCACCGGACCGGTTTTGCCCTCCCGTTTCTGCCGCACGGCCTCCAGCGCCCGGATGATGGGCTCCGGCTCCATGATCATCCCCGCGCCGCCGCCGAAGGGGGCGTCGTCAACCGTCCGGTGCCTGTTCGGCGAGTAGTCGCGGATGTTTGTCAGGTTGATCCTGATGATCCCCCTGTCAACGGCGCGCTTCAGGATACTGGCGGAAAAAGGTCCGGTAAACATTTCCGGAAAGAGCGTCAGGATGTCGAAAACCATGCCTTCACCTTCCTACTACCGGCGAAAACCCCGGGGTTTGAAACCTTTGCAAGCAGGCGCCGGTGGCCACGCAACAATTTTTTTTGTATTCATAGGAGACCGCTTTACAAACTTCGCCTGCCAAAATGGAAGTGATCGGTCTTAAAGCAGCCCTTCCGGGAGGCGCACGACCATCCTGTTGCCGGCGACGTCTATTTTGCGGACCACTTCCCTGAGCGCCGGAACAAGAATTTCTCGGCCTTCCGGGGACTGAACGCTGTATACATCATTAGCTCCCGTTTCCAGCACCGCGCTCACTTTCCCGAGATAAGTTCCCTCTTCCGACCAGACTTCGAGCCCCACAATTTCGAAGACGTAGTAGCGCCCCGGCGGAAGCGGCACCACTTCCGCCCGGGGCACCTGAAGGAGTGCACCCCGGAACCGTTCGGCGGCGTTCATGTCGTTTATTCCTGCGAGTTTCATCAGAATGAACCGCTGGTGCCGCCCTGCGCTTTCGATCACGTAGTCTTTCCTTTCGGTGCCGTTGAAAACCGTCACCGTATCCATCTGGAAGAAACGCTCTGGAAAGTCGGTCAGCGGGAGAATACGAATAGCCCCCCGGTGTCCGTGGGGGGCTACTATTTTGCCGATCGTAACGAATTCCGGGTTCATGCTCAACCCTGCTTTCTCAGGTCAACGATTTTTCCTTCTTCCACCACAATCTCCACAGGGTTCAATTCGCTGGCGTCGTCGCCTATTCCCAGTTCCACTAAGCTTTCTGTCCGTCCCTGAACCACTTCTGCGCCGGGCGGCAGAAGTTTGACGGCCTCGTACTGTGCTTTCAGTCGTTCGCGCGTTTCGGTTTTTTCGCGGCGGGCCCTTTCGATTTCCTCCGCTTCTGCCGGCGCCGTCCGGGTTTTCTTATCGCTTGACAGGCGTTTGGCCTGAAATTCGATCCGCTGCACCTCGCGGTCGGCTTCTTCAATGGCCGCTGCTAACCTTTGGAGCAACAGCTCTTTATATTTTTCGGTTACCCGCACCTTGATGATCACCGGCCGGGTAACGGTCAGACGGTCCATAATCGTTCACCGCACCGTTTTTATCAGAGAATTTCAAGGACCACTTTCTTTCGGGACTTGCCTGCCGCCGCTTTTACCATCTGCCTGATGGCCCGGGCAATCCGGCCCTGTTTTCCGATCACCTTTCCCACGTCTTCTGCCGCGACCCGCAACTCGATTATGATCGAGTTCTCTTTTTCTACCAACTGGACGTCAACTGCTTCTGGCTTATCAACCAGGGCTTTGGCGAGAATTTCCACCAGTTCCTTCATTGACTTAGCCCCCTATCAATTCGGCCTTCCCGCACTCATAATTCCTGTACGCCGAAACAGGGCGCGCACCGTGTCCGTAGGTTGTGCCCCCCGGGCAAGCCATTCCCTGGCACGTTCCTCGTTAATCTTTACTTCGGCCGGGTCCGTTAACGGGTTGTAATAGCCGATTTCTTCGATAAAACGGCCGTCCCGTGGCGAACGCGCGTCTGCCACCACGATCCGGTACCGCGGCTGCTTTTTCGCTCCCATTCGTTTGAGCCTGATTTTAACCGCCAACTTTTCACCTCCTTTCGAGGGGATCGTTACGTAACAAGCCTTAAATCGAGTATTACATGAAGGGGAAGCGACCCATTTTAACGCCTTTTTTAAACCCCTTTTCCATCGAGGTCAGCTGGCGGATCATCTTCTTGGTCTGTTCGAACTGTTTGAGCAGCCGGTTGACGTCCTGAACGGAGGTGCCGCTCCCGCGCGCTATCCGCCGCCGCCGGGAGCCGTCAACGATTTCCGGGTGCCGCCGCTCCTCCGGGGTCATCGAGTTGATGATTGCTTCGGCCCAGACCAGTTCGCGCTCGTCAAACTGGAACTCCTCCCGGAGCTTTTTCATCCCGCTGAAGCCGGGAATCATTCCCAGGATCTGTTCGAGCGGCCCCATCTTTTTGAACTGCCGCAACTGGCCCACGAAATCCTCCAGGTTGAAGTCCGCGCTCTTGATGCGCTTCTGCATCTCCGCGGCCTGCTGGGTGTCGAAGGTGCTCTGGGCCTTTTCAATTAAGGTAAGGACGTCGCCCATCCCCAGAATCCGGTCGGCCATCCGGTCGGGGTGAAAGGGTTCGAGCAGGTCGAGCTTTTCGCCGACACCCGCGAACTTGATCGGGCAGCCGGTCACCGCCCGGATGGAAAGTGCGGCGCCGCCCCGGGTATCCCCGTCAAGCTTCGTGAGGATCACGCCGTCCAGCCCCAGCCGCTGGTGGAAGCTTTCTGCCACCGTTACCGCGTCCTGTCCGGTCATCGCGTCCACCACCAGGAGGATTTCGTGCGGGTGCACCGCTTTCTTGATCCCCTCCAGCTCCTGCATCAGCTCCTCGTTGATATGGAGGCGCCCGGCGGTGTCGATGAGCACCGTGTCGTACCCTTTACCGGCGGCTTCTTCAACGGCTGCGGCGGCAATGGCGACGGGATCGCCTTCCCGGGAAAAAACCGGCACCTGGGCCTGTTCGCCCAGGACCTGCAACTGCTTGATGGCCGCCGGCCGGTAAACGTCCGCCGCCACCAGAAGCGGTCGGCGCCCCTGTTTTTTGAGGAGCAGGCTGAGCTTGACCGTGGTGGTGGTCTTCCCCGATCCTTGCAGCCCGACCAGCATGATCACCGTCGGGGGCTTGGGGGCGGTGTTCAACCGCGCGTTTTCGCCGCCCATCAGGAGGGCGAGTTCGTCCCGGACGATTTTGATCACCTGGTGGGCGGGATTGAGGTTAGAAAGGACTTCCTGGCCCACCGCCCGCTCCCGGATCCGCGCGATGAAGTCCTTCACGACCTTGAAGTTGACGTCGGCTTCCAGCAGCGCGACCCGCACTTCCTTTAGTGCGGCGTTGACGTCCTCTTCGGTGAGTTTTCCTTTGTTCCTCAGCTTCTTAAACGCTTCCTGGAGTTTTTCCGCCAGGCTGGAAAACATCGTTCTGTCCCCTTTCAATGCATCCAGCAGGCGTTAATCTCGCGTCTTCTGGATACAGGATGATTTTACTGAAACCGCTGTAACCTGTCAAGCAAAGCGCAAAATGGCGGTTGAAAATCTCAAACACGTGCCAGTTTAATTTTATCACAGATGTGGGAAAAGGATTTCCAGCACCGGCAGCGAAAAAAAATTTCAGGGGAACGGTTGCCTTTTCTTGTTTTCCGGCACCCGAACCCTGACGAAGGAGGCCTTCATTTTGATGAAAAAAGGGGAACGCATCAGCGTTGAGCAGGCGCTCGCGCTCGGCCGGAACGAGATCCGCGCCCTGCACCAGGAATATCTGAACGCCGGACTGGTAACACTGCTCAAACTGGTGGATTTCGACAAGCGGTTCGTCCGTGCCCGCGGGGTTTCGGTCTGGGACAGCGAGGGCCAGGAATACCTGGACTTCCTGGGCGGTTACGGTTCGTTGAACACCGGGCACAACCACCCCCGGATCATCGCTGCCGTAGAGGCGGTAAGAGAGTTGCCGAACCTCCTGCAGGCGTCGCTGTCACCTCTGGCCGGCGCCCTCGCCAAAAATCTGGCGGCCGTCGCTCCGGGTGACCTCAGGCGCTCTTTCTTCTGCAACAGCGGTGCCGAGGCGGTGGAGGGCGCCATCAAGCTTGCCCGTATCGCCACCGGCCGGTCCCAGCTTATCTACACCGAGAACTCCTTTCACGGCAAGACCTTCGGCGCACTCTCGGTCACGGGCCGGGTGAAATATCAGGAAGCTTTTCGCCCGCTGGTGGCCGCGTGCCGGGCGGTCCCCTACGACGACCTGGCGGCGCTGGAACAGGCGCTGCACGCCAGAGAAGCCGCGGCCTTCATCGTTGAACCGATTCAGGGCGAAGGCGGGATCTATTTGCCGTCGCCGGGCTACCTGGCGGAGGCCAAACGCCTTTGCATCAAGTACGGCACCCTCTTTATCGCGGACGAAATTCAGACCGGCCTGGGCCGCACCGGAAAGATGTTCGCCTGCGAGCACGAAGGCGTGGAGCCCGACATCCTCTGTCTGGCCAAGTCCCTGGGCGGCGGCGTGATGCCGGTGGGCGCTTACATTGCCACGGATGCCGCCTGGAAAAAGGCTTACGGTTCCCTCGACCGGGCGCTGCTGCACACGTCAACCTTCGGCGGCAACGCGTGGGCCTGCGCGGCGGCGCTGGCCGCCCTGGAAGTCATCATTGAAGAGGACCTGCCGCGCCAGGCGGCCGAAAAAGGGGAATATCTGCTCCGGCGGCTCGCCGAACTCCGGGAAAAGTCCGCGCTGCTCAAAGACGTGCGCGGCCGGGGGCTCTTGATCGGTCTCGAATTCACCGAGAAGAAAAAGGGGCTTGCCCACACGCTTTCCTTCGGGCTGCTCGAAAAGCTTTCCCAGGAGTACCTGGGCAGCCTGGTGGCCGGAGAACTGCTGAACCGGCACCGGGTGATTACCGCATACACCCTGAACAACCCGAATGTCATCCGGCTGGAACCCCCGCTGGGAGTTAGCTACGAGCAGATTGACTACGTGCTGAAGGCGCTGGCGGAAGTCCTGGAGCGCAACCGGAGCTTTTTAGGAATGGCTGCTTCCGGGATCAAAGTCTCCCTGGGGCGCCGGAAGGCCTGACTTTTTTTCTTCCTCCGGACCGTTCGCACGCGGTTCGGGCCGTTGCAATCCTTTATGCCAAATTAATAAAAAGTTAGAGGCAAGGAGGTAGAAAGATGCGGCTCGGCTTGGTCAGCGACAGCCACGGTGAACTCGAGAACCTCCGCACCGCAGCCCGGCTGCTGGTTGAGGAATGGCAGGCAGAACTGCTCGTCCACCTCGGGGACGAGTGTGAGGACGCCGCCGTTCTTGAGAGGCTTCCCGTGAAGGTGCTCCAGGTGCCCGGGGTTTACTGTGAGCACTACCTGGACCCGGAGATAACTAACAGGATGCTCAAGGAATTCAGCGGGTACCGCGTTCTTTTCACCCATACGCCGACCGCCCATAAGAACGACCTGCCGCAGGACCCCGACCCGGTGGCGCTCGCCGCTCAGGGGAAGGTGGATGTCATTGCTTACGGCCACACCCACGTTCCGGAGATCCGGGCCGAAAGGAAGGTGCTCTGGATCAACCCCGGGCACCTGAAGGAACACGACAAGAAGGGATACTCGCCGAGCTTCGCGGTGCTGGATCTGGCGCCGGAGGTGGTGCGGGGCCGGATCGTTGACCTGCACAGCGGGGTCGTCTTCCAGGGTTGGGAAGGCAGCCTCCGCTGACGAGGCATTACCGGGGGCCGACCGGGTTCAAGTCTGATGTGGCTCAGCGTACCCGGCCCCGGGCGAGCGACGCGAATACGCCGCCGAAGCAGAGGACGGCAAAGATGAAGAACGCGGCCCTGATCCCGCTCAAGAAGGGCGGATAGTACTGGGCGGTGATCTGGACCTCGCCCACGTAGACCGCGAAGATCAGCATGGCAATCCCCATGCTGAGCATCTGCCCCGTCAGGCGCATCGTTCCGAGCGTGCCCGACGCGACGCCGTAGAATTTCTTTTCCACGGAACTCATTACGGCGTTGGTGTTGGGGGAGGAAAAGAGCGCGAAGCCGAGACCGAGGAGACCCAGAATCGCCACAATAAAGCCCAGCGCGGTGTTTTCGTTGAGGAAGGTCAGGAGAAAGAGCCCCGCGGCGGTCAGGGCCATTCCTGTTGAAGCTACCAGCCGGGGCTCGATCCGGTCTGAAAGTCTGCCGGCGAAAGGCGAGAAAACGGCCATCACCACCGGCTGCGACACCAGGACGAAACCGGCGCTTTGCTCGGCGAGCCCTTTGATGTACTGGAGGTAAAGGCTCAGGAGAAAACCCACGGCGAAGGTGGCGCTGTAGTTGATCAGCGCAGCCAGGTTGGAAAAAGCAAAAATGGTGTTTTTCCGGAAGAGGTTCACCTCGAGGATGGGACTCCGGGTCTTCGTTTCCCAGATAACGAAGATCAGGATTCCCAAAACTCCGGCCAAGGTGAGTACTATGCCGCGCGTCCCCGGCAGGGCGGAGAAGCCGTACATCAGCGCGGGGAGCGCCAGGGCGTAAATGATGGAACCCGCGAAGTCGAACTTTTCTCCTTTCGCTTCGGACCATTCCCCCTTCAGCTTCCACAAGACCAGCAGGATCGCCGTTACGCCCAGCGGGACGTTGGCGAGGAAGATGCTGCGCCAGCCCAGGTGCTGCGTTAAAATGCCTCCGAGAAACGGCCCGAGTGAAAGACCGGTGTAAACCGAGGCCACGTTTATTCCCAGTGCCTTGCCTCTTTCTCTGGGCGGGAAGACCGAGGTCAGAATTGCCACCCCGGTACCGAAGATCATGGCGCCGCCGATCCCTTGCAGGATGCGTGCTGAGAGCAGCATGGTAACAGAGGTCGAGCATCCCGCGACCACGGAGAAAACGGTAAAGGTCGTGATGCCGTAGAGAAAAATCCTTCTCCTGCCGTAGATATCGGCCACCCTTCCAAAAGGAACGAGGAACATCGCCGCCGACAGGAGAAACGATGCCGAGACCCACCCCAGGACAACGGCGTTCAGCGCGAATTCTTTTTGGATGGCGGGAAGGGCGATGTTGATTGAGGCGCCCATAAAAGGAGTGAGGAAAGAGCCCAGCGCAGCGACAAGCAGGGCAACCCGCTTGCTTACTTCGTTGTCACTCCTATCGGTCACATTTAACACACCCGTTTTTAAGAATTCTTGCTTTTTAATTCAGCGATTTTTATCATATTCCTGCTCTCGGCGGGGCTGATGGCGTCTTTTTTGAGCGACTGTACCGTAAAACAGGAATACGCTCCTGCCCTTGAAGCGGTTCGGTACCGGTCGGAATTCATCCCGAAATTTGTCGAACTTTTTTTATGGTTCAAGCAGGAATTTTGGTTCGGCCGGCGAATAGGTGGGTATAAGTGGAGGAAAGTGGAGGAACATCCGGCAGCGGGTGGGGATAACCCCCTGGAGGGTAAGCGATGTTTATCGGGGAATTCACGCACGCCCTGGACGCTAAGAACCGGCTCTTCATCCCGGCCCGGTTCCGGGAAGGGTTGGGAGAGCGCTTCATTGTGACCAAGGGGCTTGACCGCTGCCTTTTTGGATTCCCGCTTGCCGAGTGGGGCAAATTAGAGAAGAGGCTTTACCGCCTGCCCTTTGCCAGAGCAGACGCACGCGCCTTTGCGCGGCTTTTCTTTTCGGGAGCGGCGGAGTTGGAGGTGGATAAACAGGGAAGGGTGTTGTTACCGGCCAATTTGCGGGAGTACGCCGGCCTGGTCAAGGACGTGGTCATATTAGGGGTCTCGACGCGGGTGGAATTCTGGGCGCAAGAAGAATGGGAGTGCTACAGCGCGCAAACCCAGGCGGCCTACGAGGAGATTGCGGAGAAGATCGTGGACTTCGATTTTGCGGCGGAAGAGTAGCGTGGCTGGGCTGCCGAAGGACGGCGAATTAGCAAGGCGGCGCGCGTTTTCGGTTAGGAGACCGCTTTACAAACTTCGCCTGCCAAAATGGAAGTGAGAGGTGAGAACCTCCGAAATGCCGGGTCGTTTTTCGCGGCCTCCGGGCTTCCTACTAAAATGTTGCTGTATTGTAGATAGGTGGGCTTACTCTTCGACAAATTAAGGTTTTGCAACACTCTCTTAGGGGTTGAAAACTGAGGCTATCGGGGCCGAAGGCGGGCTGCCGCCGTCCCGGGTGCCGGAGCACGGATTTGCGGGTCGTCAGCTTCCTTGTGCGGCTGTTTGTGGTGTCAGGGGCTTACCTGGAGCGGTTCTCAGAGGGTGGTGACGGGTATGGAGTTCCGCCACAAGCCGGTGATGCTCAAAGAGGTACTTGAAATGCTGGCGGTGAAGCCCGATGGGACCTACGTTGACTGCACGGTGGGCAGCGGCGGGCATGCCGCGGGTATTTTGGAGCTTTTGGGCCGGGAGGGGCGGCTGATCGGCCTTGACCGCGATCCGGAGGCTCTGGCGGCGGCCCGCGTACGCCTGGGTAACGACCCCCGGGTGCAACTGGTGCGGGCGAATTTTCGCGGGTTGGGGGCGGTACTGGAGGAACTGGGGATCAGCGGGGTTGACGGCGTGCTTTACGACCTGGGCGTTTCCTCCTACCAACTGGACAACCCGGGCCGGGGTTTTACTTACTGGGAGGACGTCCCGCTCGACATGCGGATGGACCGGGAAGATCCCGTTACGGCCGCGGACCTGGTTAACACCCTTGACGGGAAAGAACTGGCCCGGATCATCCGGGAATACGGCGAGGAAAGGTGGGCAACCCGCATCGCCGATTTTATTGTGGCGGCGAGAGCCCGCCAGCCGATAACCACTACCGGCCAGTTGGTGGAAGTGATCAAGAATGCGGTACCGGCTGGGGCCCGGAGGATCGGGCCGCATCCGGCGCGCCGGACCTTCCAGGCGCTGCGCATTGCGGTGAACCAGGAACTCGAGGCGTTGAAGGAGTCGCTGGCGCAGGCGATCGCTGTACTAAAGCCCGGCGGGCGGCTGGTCGTTCTCAGTTACCACTCCCTGGAGGACAGGATCGTGAAGGAGTTTATCCGGAAGGCGCAGGCGGGGTGCGTTTGTCCACCGACAGCGCCGGTGTGCGTTTGCGGGCAAAAACCGCAACTGGTGGCGGTGACGAAGCGGCCAAGGACGCCTACGGGAGAAGAGATGGGGCGCAACCCCCGCGCCCGCAGCGCCAAGATGCGGGCGGCGGAAAAGGTTGGGGATTAGCAGTGAGAACCGGGTGGTCCTCTTCTACGCCAAAGGGAGGCTGAATAACTTGATATTAGTAAGGGAGCAACTGGCTGATCCTTTACCACAAAAGAAGCAGCGGGTTGCGCGGCCCAAGAAGAAGCTGGCCCGGTCCTACCGCCTTAAACTCAGCGGCATGGTGCTCTTAGGTTTTGTTTTAGGGCTGACGGTGATCTTGTGCCAGACCCGGATGACCTGCATCGGTTTTCGCCTGCAGGAACTGCACAAGGAGATAGCCCGGGTAGAGGCGGAAAACCAGGCGCTGGACAACGCCATTCACCGTCTGTCCGCGCCGGAAAGAATAGAAGCGGTGGCGGTCCAGAGGCTCGGAATGATACGGCCGCCGGAGGGAGCCTTGCGGGTGCCTCCGACCGGTTCCCTGCTCGCGCAGGCCGGGTCTGCGCCCGGATCGGCCCAGGTGCCGCCGGTGACGGCTCACGGAGAACCCCGGCACAAGCAAGCGGGCTGGCTCGAGCTGTTCCTGGAAATGCTGGCCGAGAAGAGCAGCGGATTCCTGGACCGGTTAAACGGCGAGGCTTACCACGTAAATGTGCAGGCCCGGTCGCAGCACGGTAGTTGAAGGGTTTCGAAACGCTCGATTACTGATTACTGCTCCAATTTTGCTCTTGGGAGAGTGTTGCGAAACTCTAATTCCTCGAAAGCAGGCTCTATCTATTCACAGATGGCAAGCTTTAGCAGAAAACCTGGAGACCGCTTGAGAAGTAGGTCGTGAGAAGTTGGAAGTGGGAAGTGGGAATCATGAAGGAATTCGGTTGCGAATTCCTTCAAAAAATCTCACCTCTAACCTCCCACTTCACACCTCTCATTTGCCAGGCGAAGTTTGTAAAGCGGTCTCCGAGAGCGGCGGGGGAGTCTCAATGACCAGTATTACTGTGCGCAAACGCCTGACGCAGCTTTTTTTTCTCGCCGCTTTTTGTTTTCTGCTGCTTATCGCCCGGCTCGTTTGGCTGCAGCTTGTTTCGGGCGACGAATTGGAACGGAGCGCCTGGGAGAACAGGCTTCGGGAAATAAGACTCGAGGCCAGGCGCGGCGACATTTGCGACCGGAACGGCAAGGTGCTGGTGACGAGCGTAAGCTGCGACTCCGTGGGAGCGATGCCGGTACAGGTGGTGAACCCCAGGGAGACCGCGGCGCAACTGGCCCGAGTTTTGGGAATGGACGAGGAGAAAATCTACCAGCGGTTGACCAAAAGGGCCTCCTTCGTCTGGATCAAGCGGAAGGTTGATTTTAAAACGGCGCAGCAGGTCCGCAGCCTCCGGCTGAAGGGCATCGAATTAATTGAAGAGAGCCGGCGGCAGTACAACTCTGGTGCGCTGGCGGCTCATGTCCTGGGGTTTGTGGGTGTTGACAACCAGGGCCTGACCGGTGTCGAACTGGCTTACGAAAAAAAACTGCTTGGCAAGCCCGGACGGATAGTAATCGAGCAGGATGCCACCGGCCGGGATATCCCGGCGGCGCTGCACCATTTGTACCCTTCGGTTCCGGGGCACACCCTCGTGCTGACGATTGACGAGACGATCCAGTATTTCGTGGAGCGGGAACTGGATAAAATTGTTGATACCTACCGGCCTGCAAATGCAGTTATAATCGTGATGGACCCGAAAACGGGCGAGATCCTCGCGATGGGGAACCGGCCTTCCTTCGAGCCGGCCAACTGGGATGATTTCCCACAACCGGTATGGGACCGAAACCCGGCGATCTGGCAGCTTTACGAACCGGGTTCCACCTTTAAGATCGTGACGGCGGCGGCGGGGCTTGCCGAGGGTGTGGTTGGCGAGAATAGCCGTTTTTACTGCCCGGGCTTTGTCAAAGTGGCCGACAGGAGGATCCGCTGCTGGAAGGCGGGCGGCCACGGCAGCGAGTCGTTCCTGGAAGTGGTCCAGAATTCCTGCAACCCGGGCTTCATCGAAACGGGCCTGAAAGTGGGCCGGGATAACTTTTACAAGTACGTCCAGGCCTTCGGTTTCGGTGAACCCACGGGGATCGACCTGCCTGGAGAAGCCAAGGGTATTCTCATCCCGCGGGAGAAAGCCACCAACCTCAATGTGGCGACGATGTCCATCGGCCAGTCGGTGGCGGTGACGCCGATCCAACTGGTGACCGCGGCGGCCGCCATAGCCAACGGAGGGGAACTCGTGCGCCCGCACGTCGTCCGGACGATCAAGTCCCCGGACGGCAAGGTCGTACAGGAGATAAAGCCCGAACGGGTCAGGCGTGTCATCAGCGCGGAGACGGCACGGGAACTGGTAAAGCTTCTGGAAAACGTGATCCTTAAGGGTACGGGTGTTAACGCGTACCTCGATGGCTACCGGACGGCGGGAAAGACGGGTACCGCCCAGGTGGTGGGGCCTAACGGCGGTTACGTTCCCGGAAAGTACGTTTCCTCGTTTGTGGGGTTTGCGCCGGCCGACGACCCCCGCCTGGTGACGCTGGTGGTCGTCTGGGAACCCCAGGGAGGAGTTTATTTCGGCAGCCAGGTGGCGGCGCCCGTATTCAAGGCGGTGATGCAGGACGCGCTCCGGTACCTGGGCGTTCCGCAGCAGGCCGGTCTGGAAAAACCGAAAAAGCCGTGGTACGTGGTGGAAGAAGAACCGGAGCAGGTGGAAGTGCCGGATGTAGTCAACCTCCCGCTGCACGAGGCCGTCCAAAACCTCAAGACGGCAGGGCTTGGATTTATCCTCCGGGGTGAGGGAGGTATGGTACGCATGCAGGTTCCCCAGGGCGGCGCTATGGTGCCTGCCGGCACCAGGGTAATCCTGGAATTGAAAGCAGGGCTGCAAAGCGGAAAAACGGCGGTTACGGTTCCGGACCTCACGGGCCTGACGATGAAGGACGCGGCCGTGCTCCTGGAGAAGGTGGGTTTGATCCTGGTGCCTGCGGGGAGCGGAATCGCGGTGGAACAGGAGCCCGCACCGGGAACCAAAGTTTCGCAGGGAGCAAAAGTGAAGGTGGAGTTTGCTTCACCCGAGGAGCAGGCTGCTGAGGAAACCCCGTCAATGGTGCTTCATCCTTGAGCCTTGACGCTTCGAGGAGAAGGGAAGGAGATTTTGACTTGTTTTAGGGATAGAAATGGTAATAATATTTTTCAGGTGCTTCCTTAAACCTGATTTTGTCGAGGAGCGGGCGCTTTGGAAAACGAACTGACTAAAATCTTTACGCTGCAGCCTACAGGCCTCGCCTATGATTCACGGCGGGTTGAGCCGGGTTTTGTTTTCTTTGCGGTGAAGGGTTTTCAGGACGACGGCCACCTTTACGTCCGGGACGCGGTGCAACGCGGAGCTGCGGGGGTGGTCGTAGAGAGGCCGGTTGCAGTCCCGCCCCCGGTGAGTCTCGTGCAGGTGTCGAATGTACGGCGGGCACTGGCGCTGGCGGCGGCCCGGTTCTACGGTCATCCGGCCGAGCGTTTGTGCGTGGTGGGGGTTACGGGTACCAACGGTAAGACCACCACCACCCACCTGATAAGTGCGGTGTTGCGGGCGCAGGGGAAAAAGGTGGGTCTTATCGGGACCCTCTACAGTAAAATAGGAGATAAAATCGTGCCCGGAGAGCGAACCACACCGGAATCTCTGGACCTCCAGGCCCTTTTGCGCCGGATGGTGGACGAAGGGGTGGAGGCCGTGGTGATGGAGGTTTCCTCGCACGCGCTTGCGCTGGAGCGGGTAACCGGCATCGAGTTCGACGTTGCGGTTTTCACCAACCTGACACAAGACCACCTCGATTTTCACCGAGACCTGGAGGACTATTTCGCCGCCAAGGCACGGCTTTTTGCGGCCTTGGAGGAGCCCGGAGTAAAGTCCCGGCCCAAGGCGGCGGTGCTGAACATCGACGATCCCTACGGCAAAAGGCTTGTCTCGTTGAGCGGCGGCGAAACGGTCACCTACGGGATCGAGAACCCTGCCGACGTGCGGGCGCGAGACGTCGTGCTCACCGCAGGGGGTACCGGCTTCAGGGCGGAGACGCCTTGGGGGCGGGCTTCGGTTAACCTGAAGCTGGCGGGGCGGTTCAACGTTTACAACGCGCTGGCGGCCTTTGCGGTAGGAGGACTGGAAGGTTTGCCGCCGGACGAGGTCGCCCGGGCGCTTGAAGACGCGCCGGCCGTCCCGGGCCGGTTCGAGCGCATTGAAGCCGGACAGGATTTTACCGTTGTAGTTGATTACGCCCATACACCGGATGGCCTGGCCAGCGTGCTCCAAACGGCGCGGGCCTTGAGCCGGGGAAGGCTGATCGTGGTTTTCGGCTGCGGCGGTGACCGGGATCCGACCAAGCGGCCGGTGATGGGAGAGATCGCCGGCCGGCTGGCGGACTTTACGGTGATTACTTCGGATAACCCCCGGCGTGAGGACCCCCTGGCGATCATCGCGGCGATCGAGGCCGGGATCAGATCCGCCGGGTGCAAACGGTACGTCATCGAGCCCGACCGGGGGGAGGCGATCAGAATAGCCTTCCGTTACGCGCAGCCGGGCGACATCGTGGTGCTGGCCGGAAAGGGGCATGAGGACTACCAGATCATCGGCGACGAGAAGCTGCCGTTTGACGACCGGAAGGTAGCGGCGGCGATTCTAACAGAAATGGCGGCGGAAAAAGGCCGGGGAGTAAAGTCGGGCTGATGCTTCCTTTGTCGGTGGAAGAGATAGTCAAAGCGGTAGGTGCTTCACTTTTGCAGGGCGAGCCTTCCCGGCGGGTAACGGCCGCGACCACGGACAGCCGGGAGGCGGTTCCCGGGGCGCTGTTTTTCGCCCTCAAGGGCGAGCGGCACGATGGTCACGACTTTGTCGGCGAAGCGCTCGGCAGGGGAGCGGTGGGTGCGGTGGTCTCACGCCCTGTACCGGTTCCTCCGGAGGCAGCCCTGCTGCTGGTGCCGGACGTGCTCACTGCCCTGGGAGAGTTGGCCCGGTACGTTCGTCAGCAAGCGGGTGTTTTCGTGGTTGGGGTCACCGGAAGCACGGGAAAGACCAGTGTAAAGGACATGCTCGCCGCGGTGCTCGGGGTGCGCTACCAGGTGCTTGCCACGCAGGGGAACCTGAACAACGAGATCGGTCTGCCGCTTACCCTGCTCAGGCTGGAGCCGGAGCACCAGGTGGCCGTAGTGGAGATGGCGATGCGCCGACCCGGAGAAATTGCGGCGCTTTCCCGTATCGCCTCTCCCAACGCCGCGGTGATTACCAACATCGGGGAAACACACCTGGAACTGCTGGGAAGTGTCCGGGCAATCGCCGCCGCGAAAGGGGAAATCCTGGATTTCGTTCCGCCGGAAGGCTTTGCGGTGCTGCACGCCGAAAGCCCGTATATTTTTGAGGAAGCGCGGCGCTGCCGCGGCCGGGTGGTTTTTTTCGGAACCGAGGACCGGGCGGCCGTACGGCTGGCCGGTTACCATCCGGGGGGCAGGGCGGTTACCTTCAGGGTAGCGGTAGACGGGACGGAAGAGGAGTATACCCTGCCGGTTCCCGGCTATCATAACGCCGTCAACGCCCTCGCGGCGGTTGCGGTGGCCCGGGAGATGATGTTAAGCCCTGCGGAGATCCGGGAGGGTTTGCAGCGGGTGGCGCTCAGTAAGATGCGGCTTGAAATAAGGGAATGCGGTTTTCTGACGCTGATAAACGATGCTTATAACGCCAATCCTACTTCCATGCGGGCGGCGCTCAGCGTCCTCCGGGATCTGGCGGGGGAGCGGCGCCGAGTGGCAGTTTTGGGCGACATGCTGGAACTGGGGGCAAGGGCGGCGGAAGCCCATCGCGAGGTTGGGGAAGCGGCAGCGGATTGCGCCGATTACATCGTAGCGGTCGGCCCACTGGCTGCGGGGATCGCGGCCGGCGCCACCGGAGCGGGTTTTGCGGCGGACAGGGTGATGGCCTGCCCGGATACAGCGGCGGCGGTGGCGGTTTTGCGAAAGCTCCTGCGGGGAGACGAGGTCGTCCTGGTAAAGGCTTCCCGCGGCATGCACCTGGAAGCGGTAGTGGACGCCCTCTGTGCAGGGGGTGAAGGGAGTTGACGGCTCCGGTAATGGCGGCCTTCGGTGTCGCGCTGCTGGTGTCGCTGCTGGCTGGACCGGTACTGATACCGACACTGAAGCGGCTCCGGGTCGGCCAGCGGGTGCGTCACGACGGTCCCGCCAGCCACCTGGCCAAGGCGGGCACGCCGACGATGGGAGGACTGATTTTTCTGGCGGGAATCACCGTGGCTACGCTCTGGCTGGGCAGGGGAAACGCGGAGGCGATGGCCTTGCTCCTGGTGACTCTCACTTACGGCCTCATCGGTTTCCTGGACGACTTCCTCAAGGTGGTGAAACACCGCTCGCTCGGCTTGCGGGCGCGGGAAAAGATCTTTGCCCAGGTGGTGGTGGCCCTCGGCCTGGCGGCCTTCGCAGTCTTTTTCGCGGGGCGGGGTACGGACATCGTCGTGCCCTTCTCCGGTTTCTTGTACGACGGCGGCCTGCGTTTCGACTGGGGTTTCGGTTTTTTTGCCTTTTTCACCATCCTGGTTTTGACCAGCACGGCCAATTCGCTGAACCTCACCGACGGGCTTGACGGCCTGGCGGCAGGATTAACGGCGATTGCCGCCCTGGTTTACGTTTTGTTTGCCCTGGTATTGGACAAAGTAGGGGTGGCCATCGGGCTCGCGGCGGTGGCGGGGGGGTGTATCGGGTTTCTGTTTTACAACCGCCACCCGGCCCGGATTTTTATGGGGGACACGGGTTCGCTGGCGCTCGGTGGGGCGCTCGGAACGGCGGCGGTGCTTACGCGGAGCGAGCTTTTCCTGCTGGTTGTCGGTGCGGTCTTCGCGGCGGAAGCCTTGTCGGTGATCCTGCAGGTAATTGCCTTTCAAACAACCGGGAAGCGGGTCTTCCTGATGAGCCCGCTGCACCACCATTTTGAGCTTGCCGGCTGGTCTGAAAACCGGGTGGTCATAACCTTCTGGCTCGCCGGGCTCGTCTCGGGGCTGCTCGGCGTGGCCGGGCTTTATCGTTTGGGTTAGCAGAATTTTGCGAAAATGTTAGCCGGGCGAAATTTACGGGGCGCAGAGGGGATTGTCTTGGAACTAAAAGGGAAAAGGGTGTTAGTGGTAGGTGCCGGCAGGAGCGGCATCGCCGCGGCCCGCTTTCTGGCAGCGAAGGGCGCGGCGGTGACGCTGACCGACATTAAACCGGAACCCGAACTGGCGCCGGTGACGGAGTTTGGGGTAGAGACCTGCTTCGGCGCATACCCGGAGGTTGCGGGGTACGATCTCCTGGTGGTGAGCCCCGGCGTGCCGGTGACAGAGGCGCCGGTGGTTGAGGCCCGCGCGCGGGGAATCGAGGTAATCGGCGAGCTGGAACTGGCGTACCGTTTTGCCCGCGCACCCATTGTAGCCGTCACCGGGACCAACGGCAAGACCACCACCACGGCCCTCACGGGAGAAATTTTCCGGGCGGCCGGCAAACGGACGCTGGTGGCCGGGAACATCGGCGTGCCGCTGGTGTCGGTGGTGGAAGACTACGGCCCGGAGGATGTGATCGTCGCCGAAGTCTCGAGCTTTCAACTGGAGACCACAGTTTTCTTCCGGCCGCGGGTGGCGGTCATCCTGAATGTTACTCCCGACCACCTCGACCGCCACCGGACGCTGGCAGAGTACGCGGCCGCCAAGGCGCGGATCTTTGCCCGCCAGACGGCGGAGGACACGACGGTGCTCAACGCCGACGACCCGGTGGTAGCAGCGATGGCTGCCGCAAGCCGGGCGCGGGTATTATTCTTCAGCCGGAAACATAACCTCAAAACAGGGGTCTTTGTCCAGCGGGGAAGACTGGTGGTGCAGCAGGATGGCCAGTCGGTGGAAGTCTGTGATGCGCGAGCCGTCAGGATTCCTGGTGCGCACAACCTTGAGAACGCTCTGGCGGCAACTGCGGCCGCCGCGGCCCTCGGGGTTCCGGCTCATTTTGTCGGTAAGGTCCTGCAGGAGTTTCCGGGGGTGGCGCACCGGTTGGAATTTGTGGCAGAGATCGACGGTGTCCGCTACGTCAACGACTCTAAGGGTACAAATCCGGACGCTGCAATTAAGGCTCTTGAGGCTTACCCGCAACCGGTGGTCCTGATCGCGGGCGGGCGGAACAAGGGGAGTGACTTCGGCGAGTTTGCGGCGAAAATGAAGCAAAAAGTGCGTGCACTGGTCGTTTTGGGCGAAAGCGCTGGCGAAATTGCTGCTGCGGCCCACGCGGCCGGGATTGAACCTGTTTTCAAGGCGGCAAGCCTTGAAGAGGCGGTTTACATAGCACGGGACGCGGCGCGGCCGGGAGACGTCGTCCTTTTATCCCCGGCGTGCGCCAGTTGGGATATGTTCAAGAACTACGAAGAGCGGGGCGAGTTGTTCAAGAAAACGGTCGGGGAGATTGCGAGGCGGAAGAATGCGGTCCCGGGTTAGAGCCTCAAAACCGCCGGACTTCACCTTGTTCCTCACGGTGCTGATTCTGCTGAGCATCGGGGTGGTTATGGTTTTCAGCGCCAGCCAGTATGCAGCCCTGGTACGCTACAACGACGCATTTTACTTTTTCAAGCGGCAGTTCATCTACGCAGGTTTGGGCCTGGTGGGAATGTTCTTTTTCCTGAACTTCGATTACCGCAATTTCAGACGCCTGGCGATTCCCTTGCTGTGTCTCTCCTTCCTCTTCCTTGTGCTGGTCCTCTTGCCGGGTGTGGGATTCACCTCGCACGGGGCGCAGCGGTGGATTAATCTCGGTCCGGTTACTTTCCAACCGTCGGAAGTAGTCAAGTTCGGGATCGTGGTTTTTACAGCTTTTGGTCTAAGCCAGCTGCAGCCGGGGGTAAGGCATTTTCGGGAGATCATCCCCTTCCTGGGTGTTGCGGGCCTGGCGGCCGTCCTGATCCTGCTCCAGCCCGATTTAGGGACGGCGGTGGCCCTGACCGGAACGGTCTTCATCATGCTTTTCTGTGCCGGCACGTCACCGGCGGCGCTTTCCGTGGTCGGGATGGGGGGGCTCGCGGCCGTGGGCGTGGCCATCTGTCTTGAACCCTACCGCCTGCAGCGGTTCCTGGCCTTTCTCGATCCCTGGAAGGACCCCCAGGGAAGCGGTTTTCACATCATCCAGTCGCTTTACGCCATCGGTTCGGGCGGGCTCTTCGGCATGGGTCTGGGGCAGGGGAAGCAGAAATTCCTCTACCTGCCCGAGCAGCACACGGACTTCATTTTCGCGGTGATTTCGGAAGAGCTCGGTTTCATCGGTGCCACGCTGGTGATCGCGCTGTTCATAGTTTTTATCTGGCGGGGGTTGCGGATCGCCCTTTACGCACCCGACACCTTCGCCAGTCTGCTGGCTACCGGGATCACGGCCGGCGTCGGGCTGCAGGCGCTGATCAACATCGGGGTGGTGACGGGGACACTGCCGGTTACCGGTATCCCGTTGCCGTTCATCAGTTCGGGCGGTACCGCGCTGGTCTTCACGCTTGCCGCGGTTGGGGTGCTTTTAAACATCTCCCGTTTCGTGACGAGGTGAGGCGATGCGGCGGCTGCGGTTTATGGTAACGGGTGGGGGAACCGGCGGTCACATCTACCCGGCTTTGGCGGTTGCCCAAGGTTTGAGACAGCGGTTTCCGGAGTGCGAGGTGCTTTACGTCGGGACGGTGGGGGGGCTGGAAGCAGACATTGTGCCCAGAACCGGGCTGCCGTTTGCGACCATCCGTGCCGCCGGGCTGAAAAGGCGGCTGACGCTGCAAAACCTCCGGGCAATGGCGCTGGCGTTTCAGGGCGTGGGGCAGGCCCTGCGCCTGGTGCGGGATTTCAAGCCGATCGTGGTGGTGGGGACCGGCGGCTACGTTTCGGGCCCGGTGCTTCTGGCAGCGCGGCTGTGCCGGATACCGGTTCTGATTCACGAGCAAAACGCTTTTCCGGGACTCACCAACAGGCTTTTTGCACGATGGGCGGGTTGCGTGGCCCTGACCTTTCCCGAAGCGGTCCGCTACCTGCCGCGCAGCGCCAGGGTAAAGGTAACCGGCCTGCCGGTCAGGGAGGAAGTGTTGCGTGCCGATCGCGAAGAGGCCCGGGCACGTTTGGGGGTCGAAACCGGGCAAACGGTGCTGCTTTCTTTCGGCGGCAGCAGGGGGGCGGAGCGGCTCAACCGGGCGGTGGCAGGAATCATACAGGTTCTCGGCGGGCGGCCGGATATCCGAATCTACCATGCCACGGGGACTGCGGGCTACGAGGACTTTCTCGGGCTCTTGCATGTGCGCGGTATAGACCCGTCCGGCCAAGGGAACATTACCATCAAACCATATTTTTACCAGATGGCCGACTACCTGGCGGCCGCCGACCTGGTGGTCTGCCGGGCGGGAGCGGCAACCATCGCGGAGCTGACCTGCATGGGCCGGCCGGCGATTCTCGTCCCGTACCCGTATGCTGCGGCCAACCACCAGGAGTTCAACGCGCGGGCCCTCGAGGAGAAAGGAGCGGCAGTGGTGGTCCGGGACGCCGAGCTTACCGAGGACCGGCTTCTTCGGGAGGTGAAGCGGCTGCTCGCGGCGCCGGCGGAACTGCGCCTGATGGCGGAAAGAAGCGCCCAGCTGGGGAGGCCCGACGCGCTGGAGCGGATCCTGGTTTGCATCGAAAATCTTGCCGGCCTGTAACCAGTCGCCGGTCGTCAGTCGTAGTTGGTCCTGTTTTGCAGCCCAGCACTCAACTGATGGAAACGACGGCAGTTGCCAAAGCAGCGGAAGTCTGAAAGAGATGTTCCAGGTTAGAGATTAAAGGGGGCGTCTCCTTGAGCTGAGTGCGGGGTGGCTTCTGTCCCGAGGGGACAAGTCCGGTGGCAGTTTGGGTTATGGCTGCATAAAATACCGTGGCGGGCTGTTAAGGGGAGTAGCGAGCGGAATGACGAATCAATTGCGACAACATGTCCACTTTGTGGGTATCGGGGGAGCCGGGATGAGTGCTCTGGCTGCGCTTCTCCTGTCCCGCGGCCACCGGGTGACCGGGTCCGACATCAAGGCTTCACCGGTAATCGAGCGGTTGAAAGCCAAAGGAGCGACCTGTTATCTGGGCCACGCGCCCGGACACATAGGGGCGGCGGAGCTGGTGGTGATTTCCTCCGCAATTAAAGCCGATAATTCGGAGGTGGTGGCGGCACGCGAACGGGGGATCCCTGTAATGCGGCGGGGGGAACTGCTGGCAGAGGTGATGCGCGGGTACCGCGGGATCGCGGTGGCGGGTGCGCACGGCAAGACCACGACCACGGCGATGGTGGCAGCGATCCTGATTGCGGGAGGGTTGGACCCCACCGTTCTTGTGGGTGGGGAGTGGCCGTTTTTGAGCAGCAACTGCCGCTTCGGTAAAGGCCGGCTCTTTGTGACCGAGGCGGACGAAAGCGACGCCTCTTTTCTCCTGCTTTCGCCGGAGGTGGCGGTGGTGACGAACGTTGAAAACGATCACCTTGACTTTTACGGAACAACCGATGCTCTGGCGAGGGCCTTCCACGAGTTTGTGGAGCGGGTGGAGCCCGGCGGTGCGGCGGTGCTCTGCCTCGACGATCCGTGGCTGAGGCAGTTGGCGGACAAAAACGGCCTGCCGGTGGTCACCTACGGCCGGAACGGAGAAGCGGATTACGTCGTCGGTGATTTTGAGTTGCAGGGCCCGACTTCAGCGGCTACCCTGTATTACCGGGGTGAGCCGCTGGGGCGGCTGGTCCTTCCCGTTCCCGGCGCTTACAACCTGTTAAACGCTGCTTCCGCCGTTGCCGTCGGGCGCCATTTCGGGGTTCCGTTCACGGTTGCGAAGCAGGCCCTGGAAGCCTTCCGGAACGTGAAGCGGCGCTTTGAGCTTTTGGGCGAGGTGAATGGAATTCGCGTGGTGGACGATTACGCGCACCATCCTACCGAGGTTGCGGCCACCATCAGCGCTGCACGGCAGCTCAACCCGGCGCGGATTGTGGCCGTCTTTCAGCCGCACCGTTATACCAGGACGGCAATTCTGTTCGAGGAGTTCGGCCGTTCCTTTGCGGGCGCAGACGTGGTTGTGGTTGATGAAATTTACAGTGCGGGAGAAGCGCCGCTTCCCGGAGTCAGCGCCGAGCTTATCCGGGAGGCCATCAGGCGGCACGACGGGCACGAGGTCCTCAGCCTTCCAGGAGAGGGTGCCGCCGCCTTTCTAAAGAAACTGGTAAAACCCGGCGATCTCGTCCTGACGCTGGGCGCGGGAGATATTTACCGGGTGGGGCTTGAGCTTCTGGATTTACTGGGGGAAAGACAATGATGACCTGCCGGTTACCGCTTTCTTTAGTGAACAAGATCCAGGGAAGAGTTCGGTACGGCGAACCCCTGCGGAACCACACCACCTGGCAGATCGGCGGCCCGGCCGACGTGCTGGTGGAACCGGCGTCCCGCGAAGACCTCGCTACTGTCTTGGCGTTTATCCGGCAGGAGGCGTTACCGTTAGCGGTTATCGGAAACGGTTCCAATCTTTTAGTTAGCGACAGCGGGTTCAGAGGGGTGGTGATCAAGATCGGGGAGGCGCTCGGGCGGGTCAATATCAACGGGGAAAGGATTTTCGCGGAAGCGGGGGCAAAGTTGGGCCGGGTCACGGCTGTGGCCCAGGCGGCCGGGTTGGGAGGGCTGGAGTTCGCCGTGGGTATACCGGCAACGCTCGGCGGCGCCGTCACCATGAACGCGGGGGCGAACGGAGCGGCGATGGCCGACGTGGTCGAAAAGGTAACGGTGGTTGATTACGAGGGAAACGAATGCGTTCTCGAGCATGCCGAGATAGGATTCGGCTACCGCCGCAGCCGGTTGCAGGAACTAAAAGCCGTCGTGGTGGAAATCGTGCTCCACCTGACCCCCGATGACCCGCGGGAGATCAGACGCCGGAGTGAGGAGTGCCTTCGCAGAAGAAAGGTGACCCAGCCTCTCGAGTACCCGAGCGCCGGCAGCGTTTTCAAAAACCCGCCGGGGGATGCCGCCGGCCGGTTGATTGAACTTGCGGGGGCAAAGGGCTTGCGGATTGGAGACGCGATGGTCTCCGAAAGGCACGCCAACTTTATCGTCAACCTCGGAAACGCCCGGGCCCGGGATGTGCTGGCGCTGATCGGGCGCGTCCGGGAAATGGTGCGGGAAAAGTTCGGCGTGACGCTGGAGCTTGAGGTAAAAGTACTTGGTGAAAGCGGGGCGGATTGACTGGATGCGTTTTGTCCTCAAGGGGCCAAACCGCTTGCAAGGAAAAATCAGAGTGAGCGGGGCCAAGAATGCGGTTTTACCTATTTTGGCCGCCACCTTGCTGTGTGACGGAGAAAGCGTTATTGAAGGGGTACCGAGACTGCGGGACGTTGTCGTGATGTGCGAAGTGCTGCAGCATTTGGGGGCGGAGACCACATGGACGGAGGAAACGATCAAAGTCAACACGGCCAATCTCAGACTGGAGGAAATCTCCGAGAGGTTGATGCGGCGGATGCGAGCCTCCTGTTTGGTTTTGGGGCCGCTGCTGGCACGCTTCGGGCACGTCAAAATATCCCAGCCCGGGGGCTGTAACATCGGTTCGCGGCCAATTGACCTTCACCTGAAGGGGTTGCGGGCACTCGGGGCCCAGATCAGAGAGCGTTCGGGGTACATTATCGCGGAGGCCGGCAAGCTCACGGGCGCAGAAATTCACCTGGATGTGCCGAGTGTAGGGGCCACGGAAAACTTGATCACGGCGGCGGTTTTCGCCACGGGTACCACCGTCATCAGGAACGCAGCCAAGGAGCCTGAAATCGTCGACCTGCAAAACTTCCTCAACCAAGCCGGGGGCCAGATTCGCGGCGCCGGTACGCCGACCATCAAGATTGAAGGCGTGAAGAAGCTGTACGGGCCGCAGGGTTACCAGGTGATACCGGACCGGATCGAAGCCGGGACCCATCTAATCGCTGCTGCCCTCACCGGCGGCGAGGTCGCCGTCACGAACGTCATTCCCGAGCACATCGAACCGCTGCTGGCAAAGCTGCGGGAGGCGGGCGTGGAGCTCGCGGTGGACGGCGATACCGTCACGGTATGGCGCGATAAGGAACTCAAGGCGGTCGACATCCGGACCTTGCCCTATCCGGGATTCCCTACCGACCTTCAGGCGCCGATATGCGCTTTGCTTGCGGTAAGCCGGGGAACGAGTGTGGTGGCAGAAACCATTTTTGAAAACCGGTTCAAACACATCCCCGAGTTGCGCCGGATGGGGGCTGATACCCGCGTTGAGGGCCACACGGCGGTGGTTCGCGGGGTTAAAAAGCTGAGCGGGGCGTACGTGGAAGCTCCTGACCTCCGGGGCGGGGCGGCACTTGTCCTAGCGGGCCTCGTGGCGGAAAACACCACGGTTGTGGAGAAGGTGGAGCACATCGACCGGGGCTACGAAGCCCTGGAGAGAAAGTACCAGACCCTGGGCGCGGCAATTGAACGGATTGCCTCTTGAAGATCGTCTCCTGCGCCGGGACGATTCTTTTTTACCTCCTGCAGGACAAGCCTCGGGCGGATGATTCTTCATTCGGTTTCTGCAGTTGGCAATGAAGCGGGCTCCGCCCAATGGTCGTGGAAGCTGAAGGCACAGTTTCCTTGAGGCCGTTGACAGAGTTTACTGGTATAATAGAAATCAGAAATCCGGAGCGTCTGAAGCAAATGATATGATGCGGGCGGCCCGCAGGGATTTTTACGGTCAACTCGAGGGTGTCGCTTCGTAGGCGAGAGGCGGACATTACTGGTGAAGCTGCAGCGCAACTTCCTCGAACGGGTTTGCATAGTCTTGCTTCTGCTCTGTACGGGTATCGTCCTGTTGAATTCTCCTTTTTTTTCCATTCGCAGGGTGGTCGTGGAAGGAAATAAGTTGCTGACGGCGAAGGAAATAACCAACGCTGCCGGAATACCCCTGGGGGCGAACATTTTCCGGGTGAATTTGCGGGAGGCGTCGGCGCGGGTGGAAACGATTCCGGCGGTCAAAGAGGCCAGGCTTTCCCGGCGCCTGCCGGGAGAAGTCGTGGTTAGGGTTATTGAAAGGGAAGCGATCGCCCTGGTTTCGGGAGGAGACGGTTTTTATGGTTTCGACGAGGCCGGCGTTTGTATCGGGAGGCTTCCGGCCGCCTCCGCCCTGCCGGTGGTCACCGGGGTGGGTCGAGCGCCCCCGGTCGGGGAAAGGCTAAGCACCCGGAGTTTTAAAACGGCGGCCGCCGTTTTACAGGCCTTTGACGGCCGGCTGATTTCATTTCTCGCGGAGGTGCACGTTACCCCCGCCGGGACGGTTGAGGTTTATACTGCCACCGGGGTTAAGATATACTTGGGGCGACCGGAAAAGCTGTCCGAGAAGGGTTTGCTCCTGTCCCGGATTCTGGAAACGGTCGGGAGCCGGGAGGTGCTGTATATCGACCTTAAGGTTGCCGAACGGCCGGTCGTGAGGTTTGCAGGTAAACAGGAGGAAGAAGATGCGGGCAAGCTATCTGACGTTGCTGGTGGTGGGGCTCTTCTTCGGACTGCTGATCGCGCTACAGATCCGTCTGTCCCAGGAAATTAGGGAAACCGTACCCATCCAGCGGGTCCAGAAACTGACCGCCGAGGTGCAGGCTGCGCGGGCGGAACGGGACGAACTGCAGCAGCGGGTTGCGGCGCTCCGGGCTGAACTTGATGCCGCAACTGCGGAGACCGGCCTGGCGCCGCTCCGAAGCAAGCTGGAGCGCTACCGGATTGAAACGGGGCTGGTTCCGGTGAGCGGCCCAGGGGTTGAGGTGACCCTGAAGGACAGCGGCGCGGCCTTGCAGCCGGGGCAGAACCCGAACCTTTACGTGCTTCATGACGAGGACGTGCTGCGGGTTTTGAACGAGCTGCGGGCCGCCGGAGCGGAAGTGCTGGCCCTCAACGGGGAGCGCATTCTTTCCACCACCGAGATCCGGTGCATTGGTCCGGCCATCCTCATCAATAAAACCGTGCGGAAGACGGCGCCTTTTGTTATCACGGCCATCGGGGACCCGCAGACGCTGAACAATTCCCTTGAAATGCCGGGCGGGGTCGTGGATACGCTGCAGCGCTTTTGGGGGATCCAGGTCTCAATCCGGGAGATGGCCCAGGTGACCATTCCGGCGTACAAAGGCAGCCGGGAATTCGAGTACGCACGGCCGGTCAAGGAGGCGAAATAGGTGGCCCCCCGTTACGTTTCCATCACCCTGGTTGCGCTTATCCTTGGTTTGATGCTGGCGGTGCAGTTCCGGACCACCAATAAGGAGGTCGAACCAACTGCACCCCGGGACCGGGCGCACGAGCTCACCGTGGAGCTCAAGAACCTGGCCGAGGAGCGCGCGCGGCTGGAGGCTGAAGCGGAGGATTTGGAGCGAAAGCTTTCCCGTGCCCGCCAGGGATACGCGCAGGCCAAGGAAACCCTGGAAGGCGAGGTGGAAAAAGCGGCCGTCATCGCCGGTCTGACCCCCGTGACCGGTCCTGGGGTAAGGGTGCTGGTTGCCACCGGCACGCAGACGCAGGGTGCGCTTTTTACCGTCCGCGACGAAGACCTCTTGAAGCTGGTCAACGAGCTGCGGGCTGCGGGGGCAGAGGCTCTAAGCATCAACGGGGAGCGCCTCATTTCCACTTCGGAAATCCGCCTTGCCGGCTCTTTCATTAACGTGAACACACGCAAGATCACACCGCCGTACGAGATCCTGGCCGTCGGGGACCCGGCGGCGTTGGAGAGCAGCCTGGAAATCAAGGGGGGTCTGGTGGAGACTTTGCGCGACTGGGGAATGATGGTGACGGTGGAAAGCATGGACAAGGTTCGTATTCCTGCTTACAAGGGGACCTTGCGTTACGAGTATGCCAGACCGGTAAGAGAAGCGGCTTAGGTGGATTCAGAGCGGGATACAAGGGCAAGTGGGAGGGGTCGAGGGAAAAAACCGAAAGAATGAAAGTTTTTTCGCCTTACTGGCAAGGAGGGTTGAGAATGTGGCTTGGCATTTGGCTTGCGGCGATAGGACTGGTCCTCGGGATCGCGATCGGTTTTAACGTGCCGCTCGTCTTCCCGCAGGCCTACGGTAAATACATGGGGCTGGCGGTGCTGGCCGCGCTGGACTCGGTCTTTGGCGGCGTACGGGCGTCCATGGAAGGTCGTTTCGACAACGCCATCTTTTTAAGCGGTTTCTTCAGCAACGCCCTCCTGGCGGCAGGACTGGTTTTCATCGGCGACCGTCTCGGGGTGGAACTGTACACGGCGGCCATTGTGGCTTTCGGCGTCCGGCTCTTCCAGAATTTAGGGACCATTAGGCGGCACCTTCTAAAAAAGTAAAAATTGTCGTTTTGAGAAAAGGGAAATGGTTCTTCGCGTGGAACATTAATTAGCTAAAGGTAACGATTACCCGGCCTGGCTGCCTGTAAGGAAGGAGGACAAAAATAGTGATTGATGTCGAACTCGATCTGGATGAGTTCGCGGATATTAAGGTGATTGGTGTTGGTGGCGGCGGGAACAACGCCGTAAACCGGATGATTGCTGCTGGAGTAAGAGGGGTAGAGTTCATTGCGATAAACACCGATGCGCAGGCACTGGCCATGTCCCAAAGTTCCACCAAGATCCAGATCGGTGCGAAGCTGACCAAGGGGCTGGGCGCGGGCGGAAACCCGGAAATCGGCGAAAAGGCGGCGGAAGAAAGCAGGGACGAGATCGCCGCCGCCGTAAAAGGGGCGGATATGGTATTCATTACCGCCGGTATGGGCGGCGGTACGGGAACGGGCGGAGCGCCGATCGTGGCGGAGCTCGCCAAGGACTTGGGGACGCTTACCGTCGGTGTGGTCACCCGGCCCTTCACCTTCGAAGGGCGCAAACGCCAACTGCAGGCGGAGGTGGGGATCAACAAGCTGCGGGAGAAGGTTGACGCCCTGATCACCATTCCCAACGACCGTCTACTTCAGATAATTGACAAGAACACGTCGATGGTGGAGGCCTTCCGGATCGCGGACGACGTCTTGCGCCAGGGTGTGCAGGGTATCTCCGACCTGATCGCCATTCCAGGGCTTATAAACCTGGACTTTGCCGACGTCCGGACGATAATGAAGGAGGCCGGCTCCGCCCTGATGGGTATCGGGGAGGCCCGGGGGGAAAACCGGGCGGTGGAAGCCGCGAAACAGGCGATTTCCAGCC
>JBFLVI010000026.1:0-33612 GCA_040758635.1 Bacillota bacterium
GGACCGGGATGGACAGACCGCTGGTGTACCAGTTGTTCCGCCAGGAGCAGCGCTGGGTAGCCATGTCTGGCAGGGATAAGCGCTGAAAGCATCTAAGCGCGAAACCCGCCTCAAGATAAGGTTTCCCTTCTTCGGGGGGCAACCTTCGGAGAGTAAGACCCCTGGGAGACTACCAGGTAGATAGGCCGGGAGTGTAAGCCCAGTAATGGGTTGAGCTGACCGGTACTAATCGGTCGAGGTCTTGACCTGAATTTGAATTCTCAGACACTATGCGGTTTTGAGGGAACAATTTAGTGGTAGGTGGTTAGTGGTTAGTGGTTGGGATTGGGGGTCAGGCTGACGGGTCACAGAGGACCCCAAAAACTTACCCGGAAAACCAACAACTAACGACCTACGACACACGACCAAAATTTCCGGTGGCCATGGCGGAGGGGAATTTTAGGGCTCCCAAAAAGTCGGGAGACTTTTTGGGACTAAAACACCCGTTCCCATCCCGAACACGGCAGTTAAGCCCTCCAGCGCCGATGGTACTGCTCTGGCGACGGAGCGGGAGAGTAGGTCGCCGCCGGAAAATTTTAAGAAACGAACCTGTCCTGTGTTTTGACAAGACAGGTTCTTTTTTATTTATGTGACCAGGGTTGGGGGGGAAATAGGAGGTATAAAATTCCTTGACGGAGAATTAATTCATGGATACCGTCGCGATACGTGTCTCTATTACCTGGAGGATCCATAATGATCGAAAACTCTTTCGACATTCCCTTTATTGCCGACTTGGCGCTTCAAGAAAAGCAAATTCAACAGAACTACCGTCCAGTTATTGCCGTCCATAAATGGTTTGCCCGGCGTCCCGGTACCTTGTTTCGTGGTCTTCTGCTCGCTGAGTTTGCAGAAGGCAATTTGAGAGAGACGTTTTACAAAGCCCATAACCTGAAAGGAATTACTGTAGCCGATCCCTTTATGGGAGGCGGGACACCCCTCCTTGAGGCCAATCGCCTTGGTTGTGACATTATTGGGTACGACATTAATCCAATGGCTTATTGGATAGTCCGCCAGGAGATAGAAGACCTTGACCTCGCGGCCTACCGCCGGACGGCGGAGATGCTCCGAAACTGGTTAAATGAGAAAATTGGTCTGTTCTATCGGACCAGATGTGTAAAGTGTAATTCGGACGCTCACGTAAAATATTTTTTGTGGGTCAAAACCTACCGTTGCACCGAATGTGGGGAGAATTTTGACTTGTTTCCCGGCTATCTGCTTGCACAGAACCGCCGCCATCCGAAGAACGTGATAATATGTTCTCTCTGTGGTGAGTTAAATGAGGTCGAAGACAAAAAAAGACCGGGGGTTTGCTCTGCCTGTAACGCGGGTTTACAACTGGACGGACCCGTTAATCGTAATCGGTGTATTTGTCCGCATTGCGGTAGGATCAATTATTATCCGGACGCCGCTCAAGGTATACCCCGGCACCGCATGGTGGCGATAGAATATTACTGTCCTGACTGCAAACCTCGTCACGTGGGCAGGTTTTTTAAAAAGCCTGACGAGACGGATTTGGCAAGGTACAAGAAAGCCGCAGAAAATTGGGCACAAATGGATGCCCTTTATGTGCCTGGTGATGAAATTCCTCCGGGTGACGAAACCGACCGCCTCCTCCGCTGGGGCTACCGGCATTACCGCGAGATGTTCAACGAGCGCCAACTGCTGGGCTTGGAGTTGAGCTGTCGGTTCATCGCTCGGTGTCCTAATAAAGAGATTCGCAATGCCCTGGCAACCAATCTCTCCGACCTGCTCCGGTATCAAAATATGCTCTGCCGCTACGATACGATGGCGCTAAAGTCATTGGACATATTCTCCGTACACGGTTTTCCGGTCGGTCTGATACAATGTGAATCAAATCTCCTCGGGATTTCTGACGGCAAAGGTTCAAATGTTGGCAGCGGGGGATGGTTGAATATTATTGAAAAATATGCCCGCGCCAAAGCCTATTGTCAAGAACCGTTTGAAATTAAGCATAAAAGAGAGCGGAAAGAGCGGGTTTTTATTAAAGGCGAATGGATTGGAAAGTGTCGTAAGGGTTCTGTTACGCCGGAAGAAAGGAAGGTTGAGTTATTCTGCGCCAGTTCAACCCTTTGTACATTGCCCCCGGCTTCAGTCGATGCGGTTTTAACCGATCCGCCCTACTTTGCCAACGTTCAATATGCTGAATTAATGGATTTTTGTTACGTTTGGCTACGCCGATTAGTTGCGGATACTAACGGGATTTTTCATAAGCCTTCCACCAGGGATGCCGACGAGCTCACCGGCAACCTTACAATGGAACGAGGACTTCTCCATTTTACCGACGGGTTGGCGAAGGTTTTCAAAAATATGGCTCGTGCATTAAAGCCAGGAGCTCCCTTGGTTTTTACCTATCACCACAATAATATCGAAGCCTATATCCCTATTGCTGTGGGCATTCTCGACGCGGGTCTTACTTGTTCCGCCTCAATACCGTGCCCGGCGGAAATGGGTGCTTCCATTCATATTAACGGAACAGGCTCGTCGATAATTGATACTGTTTTTGTTTGCAGGTCCACGGGAACCGTACCCCGGCGGAAGATTGCTTCAACGTCCGAGGAGATAGCGGAGCTTGTTCGAGAGGATCTGGAACAACTGCGGGCGGGAAACGTCAAGTTAACGCGCGGCGACGTCCGGTGTATTGTTTATGGACACCTTATTCGTTTAGCAATCTGGCATCTGCGTAAAGAATGGAAAATTAAATGGGCAACTCCTGAGAAGTTTAAAATTCTTTCTCGGGAGTTTGAAAGACTCGGGGGGTGGCACAGTGTCGAGAAGTTCCTTTCCGACGACTTGTCTCAAGCTCCCGGGTGCCGGGCCTTGATCGTCCGCGAAGAGCAGGTTTCTTATGGAGGGCAACTTGATGAAGTACTCTTTTGAAGCTTCTTTTTCGGAATTACAGGCAAATCTTGATACTTTTATTTCTTCTGTTTTCTCATGTCTCGAATCGGAGTTCTTAGTTCTACCCAAAGGTGACGGATTTGTTGACTATCCCACCTTTGAGAAGGGATACGAGTCCTTAAAGCAGGCGACACGCGGCTTCCAAAACATTGAGGTCGGCCCTGTTTTAGAGGCAGTTTTCCAAACTCCAGTCAGCCTTATCGTGCTTCGTACAATGCTGGGCTTCACCCCGTCCGAGTGGGCCTATATTGCATCACAGCGCACTGGCGTTGAAATAACCCAGGGATTCGTTCGCTCTTTGGATCGCGGTGTTCGTATTGCGCCGTTAACGCCCTGGCAAAAAGACCGGATTAGCCGGACTAAACTGGAACGTGTTGCGGCATTGGTAGAAACGGCTTGCCAGTTGCTTAACGCGCCTGTTCCACCGGTGGGTCCGGATAAAATTCACCGTTTAGATAAGGCCGATACGCTCGAAGGCCCTATTGGGATCAGATCGCTTTCAAATATGGGGGTACCCTATGCGATGCTCCTCTTGAGCGTTTCTTAGGGCGTCCTTTTGCCGGGCACAGGGACTCAGTATCGGAACTCGTGGGCGACATCCTGGAATCGGTTATCGAAGACGTGCTTACCAAGGCGGGTATAAGTTATAGAAAAACCAAGCGGGCGGAGCACATTGCCGGCTTTGACCAAGCCCCGGACTTTATCATTCCGAGTGAGTTTAATCCCCACGTTGTCATCGAGGCCAAGCTCACCGAGGACGACGGTACCGCTCGTGACAAAATAACGCGAATGCAGCATCTCTCGGAGATCAGCCTGTCGGGACGCTCCGGAGATTCTCCCAAGTTTGAAGTTATCGCTTGTATTGCCGGCCGCGGCTTCGGTGTCCGCCGCGAGGATATGAAGAAGCTCCTGATAGCCACCCGGGGCAAGGTCTTTACGTTGAAAACACTGGATCGGCTTGTAGCGTGCAGCCGGTTGCGGGAGTTTAAATCGAAGTAAGAGAGGACCGGTACTAAAATTATATGCGTAGCAACTAAATAAAATCCATCCCAAATACGGGTTATCATAGTTATCATACGGAACAAAGGAAGGGCTCCGTCCCCCGGAGCCCTTCCTGCCTATTTCCGGCTGTTTCATTTACCTCCGCGGGGGGCGGAGGTAGATGTTAGACCCCTCCGTCTCGATCTCCACCCTGTAGCGCTCGTTGCCAACCTTGCCGGTGCCCTTTTGCTCCCCGGCGGCGGTTTCCGCTATGGTCAGGGGCAGGCTGGTTACGATTCTCCCGCCCTTGGACAGGGCCGTGACCCGGCAGCCATCACCCCCGGCGGGTGGTTCGTATAGAACGTTGCCGCCGTAAGTGGTTACCTGGGTATCGCCCCGGATGTCCCGCAGGTTCACGAGCAATTCCCGGCCGTTCACGGTCACCGGTCCGTCGATGTGCGCCGCATCGAAGAGG
Organism: Bacillota bacterium; assembly: GCA_040758635.1. Taxonomy (GTDB): domain Bacteria; phylum Bacillota; class Desulfotomaculia; order Desulfotomaculales; family Ammonificaceae; genus Yes71-27. Next base: position 4,415 of record JBFLVI010000026.1, read on the forward strand.
CCGCCGCGTCCCTCGACCCGCACCGTCCCGGCGACGCCGTTGACCAGGAGGTACCCGTCGAAGAGGTGCCTGTCGAACTTCGCCTCCAGGCCGCCCCGCAGGTTCTCCACGATCACGGTGCCGTCGTGGTTATCCAGAGTCAGGTTCCCCGTGACGTCGGCGATGTAGTCGGCGGTGTAGCCGCCGCCGGGCACGGACGCCCTCACCCAAACATTACCTTTTACGCCGGTGATCTCAAGGTCCGGGCAACCGTCGATCTTGATGTCACCGGTTACGCCAGTGGCCGTCACCGGGCCGCTGCCATCCACGACCAGCGAGCCGTTCAGGCCCCGCGCCGTCACCTTCGTGCTGCCGGTAATTTCTACCGCAAGACCCGCCGGCAGCGCCGCCGTGTAGTCAACCCGGACGCCGTGCACCCCTTCGTCCCGGACCGGGGGCTCCTGCAGCTTGAAGATCAACCGTCCGCCGTCCACAACCTGTTGCACGGCCACCCGGGAGAGGTAGCGGGCTGCCTGCTCCGGACGGTCGGCTTGGATGGTGATCTCATAGCCGATCCGGATCGCGTTGTCCGCCGCGCCCTTGAGTTCCACACGCCCCCCCGGGTGTAGGAACCTTACCGCCTTTATGCCGCTGGCCGTGCGGTTAAGGGTGCCGGTCCGCGCCCGCTGCGGCAGGTTCTCCCGGCTTCGAAAATCCTGCGCCTCCTCGTTGAACACCCGGCGCAGGTAGGCGCCGAAAACGCCGTCGGCGCCGTGGAGCGCGAGGTCCTGAACGGCGAAAAACGCCAGGATAGCCAGGGCAAGCACAAAGATGGTTTTCGTCGGTAATTTACCCATGCCTTACACCTCCACTTCCCGCTCCAGGAACCAGCCGTTCAGGGCGAAAAGGCCGGCCGTCAGGAAAAGAACCGTTGCCACAGGCGCGGTGTTCACCGTGGAGGTGCTGACCTGGACCACGTTCTCCCCGACCATACCGCAAGTTCGGAAGCTGACGTCCGGGACCCAGGCGAATAGGGGACTGAGCAGCGCGCCCAGCCGGAACAATAGCCAGGAGACGACGAAGAAGGCTACGCCGGACGCCGGGCCCCGGAAGCGGGGGACCATCCGGCCCGCCAGGAAGGTGAACTGCCCTACCACCACGGCCACTACGGTAAACAGCCAGTAACCAGTATAGATCCAAAACGGCTTCGCCCATGGCTGGGGGCCGTAAGGATCGTACAGATCCCGCAGCGCATCGGGGGCGACCAGCGCAAGACCGCCGATGCACAACAGGCTCAGGGCGGTGAAGCCGAGCTGGACGGCCAGCGCCTTGGCCCCGGCGGTCGTCCAGCCGCGCAGGGGCAGCGTGAGCAGGAGCTGGGAGGTGTTCGTGCTCCACTCCGCGTGCAGCCCGTAGTAGGCCGTCCCCGCCGCCCAGACCGGCAGCGCCAGGAAAGGTAAGAACGCCAGGGAGTTCACGTGGTTTGTGTCCCAGATGCCCACGCGGGAGGCGAGGAAGAGATACCAGAGCAGCGCCAGCACCGCAAAACCCCCGGCCGGCAGCGCGGAACCTTTGATCTCCTTGAGCAGCAAGCGCCGGAAAGCCATTTATGCATACACCCTTTCCCATAAATCTTGAACGGAGCAGCGGTGGTCGGCGCGCAGCTTTTCCGCTGTCTCGCAGAGGACCACCCGGCCCTCGCGCAGGAATACAACCCTGTCGAAGACCCCTTCCGCCTCTTTCACCTGGTGGGTGGAGAAAACAATCGTTTGTTCGCCGAGGCGGTACTCGCCGACGACGGACCTGATGATCCGCGCCCTGGAAGGGGGATCGATGCCGGACAGCGGTTCATCCAGCAAGACCAGGGGTGCGCTGCGGGAAAGGGTCAGGACCAACTTGAGGCGGGCGCGTTGCCCCTTGGAGAGGTCCCCCACGCGCTGGCCGGCATCGAGTTCCATAAAGGCCAGAAGCGCCGCCGCCCGCTGCGCATCCCAGTCGGCATAGAAGGCTGAAACAAATTCCAGCATCTCCCGCACGGTCATCCAGGAGTAAAGGTGGTCGGTCTCCGGCAGGTAGGCGACCATCGCTCTGGTAGCGACCGAGGGTATTTGCCCGTTAACCAGCACCCGCCCGGATGTGGGCCGGACGAGGCCGGCGATGGTCTTCAGCAGGGTGGATTTTCCGCTCCCGTTCGGGCCGAGCAGCCCGAAGATCAAGCCCCGCTCGAGCTTCAGGTCGACCCCGTTGAGGGCACGGGTGCGGAAATAAGTCTTGTGGAGGCCGTCAATTTCGACAATATAGGTGCTATTCGGCACCGGCATCACCTCTTTTCGTCTGCTCGTTGAGGGCGGCATCCAAAAGACGGCGGATGTCGTCTGCGGTATAACCCAGGGAAAACATCTCCCTGAGAAACGCTCCCAGGGCGTCCCGGGCCATTTCGGCCCGGAGGCGCGCCACCAGGTCCGGATCCCCGCAGATAAAGGTGCCCTGTCCCCGCAGGGTCTCGGTCAACCGCATGCGCTCCATCTCCTGAAAGGCCCTCTGAACGGTGTTCGGGTTGACGCCGGCGTGTTGGGCCAGTTCCCGCAGCGAGGGGATCCGGTCTCCGGGTGCCAGCTCGCCCCGGGCCACCGCCCGCCTTATCTCATCCACGATTTGCAGGTAGATGGGCCTGGCGGGATCGAAATCAAGGCGCACGACCCGCCTCCTTTCTGTGATGACGGACAGAAGTAGTGCACTACATCACTAATACACTATGAGTATAAAACGCCCCTGGTGCGCATGTCAATAACAATTTGTAAAAAAGCGACCCGCACCGCACACTTACTTTCTCAAAAAGGAAGTGAAATTAATCGAAAACTTATTTTTTTATATAGTCGGTTAATCCATGGGGTGTATTTCTTGAGCAAATGGATCCGGTTTATCACTGCGTTTGCCGTCGGTGCATCCATCGCTTTGATCAGCCAAACGTATCACATCTCGGGCGGCGGCGACAGCTTTCTGCTGACATGGATGCTCCTGAGCGTGCCTTTAGTCTATCTGATGCGCGCCAACGTTCCGGCTCTCTTGTATATAGCGGGAATAACCGCCTGGAGTGTCGGCTGCGGGTCGGGGCACGCTTTTTACTACTGGCCGCTGGCGGCGTTGATAGTGCCGCATTTTGTGATTCTCGGAAGGGAGAACCTCTTTTCGAACCGGCTGATTGTCCTGTCGTGGGTTTTTACGCTATCTTTCTGTGTGACCGTTGGCGCAACCGTTAGGGAATCTCTTCCGTTTTCTTGGTCTCTGGTGTATTTGATATACAGCGGGGTTTTTGCAGTCCTTTATCTCGGCGGGAGCCTGTTGTACACAAAAGGGCAGGGGTGGTGGCGACAGCCCTTTGTTAGTGTCGGAACAGCCGGCATTACTATGATAACGTTCTTGCTGACTAACCAGAGGATTTGGGAGAGCATCGGCTGGTTTGGGTACCGCATAAACGAGCCCGGAGCCGGAAACCTCCTGCTGGCCTTGGGGCTTCCGTTGGTTATGGTCACGTTCTGTCTTCTCGCCGCCTGCGTGCGCCGGAATCAAGCGGGCAGAGTTTTGCTTGGGGTTGCACCCTTGGTGGTGTTTGGCGGCTACATGTTATTCACCTATTTAGTATCCGGCGCCAAGGAAACCGACATTCCGGGAAACACCATTATTCCTACCGTGTTGTTCAATCTATACTTCTTCACATTGGGTGTAAACACAACCGTTTCGGGAATCCGGAGCGGCCGTCTCGGAACCGTTAATGCCGGTATGTTTCTGCTGGCGGCGCTTATCCTGGCGCGTTTCTTTGACAGCGGCATCGGGTTTGTGATTCGCGGTGTTATCTTTATCATCGTGGGCATAGGGTTCCTGACAACCAACCTTGTGCTGTTGCGGCGCGGCAGGGAGAGGGCGGTATGAGGTACAAAAGAACGGTATTAGTGCTATTCGTGCTTCTGGCGCTCATCCAGTCAGCGGTACCGGTTTGGATGATTGTGCACCGGGAAACAACTCTAAAAACCGGACGGCTGTTCAAATTCCGCACGGCGCCGGTCGATCCTTACGACGCTTTCAGGGGCCGGTATGTGGCCATCACTATTGAAAACAGCGCCGCTCCCGCCGACGGCGCCTCCGACCTGAAGTCCGGACAAAAGGTTTACGTTCACATCACCGAGGACAGCGAAGGTTTCGCGGCATTCGACAAAGCAACCGTACGCCGTCCCGAAGGGGACGCTTACATCCGAACGAGGGTGAGTTTTGTCGTCAATGAACCTTCCGGACCAAAGGTGTACTTCGAGGTACCGTTCGACCGGTATTACATGGAGGAAACGGCCGCGCCCGCCGCCGAAGACGCCTACCGGCAATACGGCAGCTTACCGGAGCGGTCCGACGCCTACGTGACGGTCCGGGTAAAAGACGGATTTGCCGTGCTGGAAGAACTGTACGTCGGCGGGCAACCGATACGCGAGTTTGTTCGCGAGAGCGGGCGAAGCAGCGGTTGACAACCCGTCGACGCAAAACCGCAAGAAGACAAAGGAAAACGTTAGCTATGGGCAGCGTTGAGAGTATCCGTATTTTGCCTATGCACAACGGCTGGGCTGAAGGCCAAGCACCGTAAGTGGATAACGCGGCTTATGATCAGCCGGTGTTGATAGGCCCCATACAAGTTTACTCAACGCCGGTTGATGCGGCCCTTCGCCGCAGGCCACCCACCTTGTCCTTCAGCGCTTCCAAAAAGCTGTAAACCACCGGAACCACGAAAAGGGTCAGCAGCGTGGAGGATAGAAGCCCGCCTATCAGCGCTACCGCCATGCCCTGCCTCATCTCCGAACCCGTCGACAGGCCCAGGGCCAAGGGAAGCATGGCCATAACCATGGCGGTGGTGGTCATGAGGATCGGGCGAAGTCTGATTGATCCCGCCTGGGCCAGCGCCTCCTTAACGCCCAGGCCGCTTTTTCGCGCCGCGTTGGCGAAGTCAACTAACAGGATGGCGTTCTTGGTGACCAGGCCGATCAGCATGATGAGGCCGATCATGGAGATGATGTTCAGGGTGTGCCCGGTCAGGGCTAGGCTGAGGAGCGCGCCTACCATCGCCAGGGGCACCGAGAGCCAGATCGTCAGGGGCAGCAGGAACGACTCAAAAATGGCCACCATGATCAGGTACACGAAAATCAGGCTGAGCAGCATCGCCGTCACCAGGTCCCGCATCGACTCCTCGAACATCTGCTGCTCGCCGCCGAAAACGACGCTCACGTCCGAAGGGATGTCTGCGTTTTTCAGTGCTTCCCTGACGTCGTTGACCACGTCACCCAAAACGCGCCCTTCCAGGTTGGCGCTGACCACGAAAGCCCGCTGCCGGTCTATACGCTCGATCTTTTTGAGGCCCGATTCCTGGCTGAACCAAGCTACCTGGCCCAGGCGCACGAACTCCCCCGCGCGGTTGGCGAGGAGCAGGTTCTCAAGGTCGGCGGTATCGTTTCGGGACTCCTCGGCGGCGATCAGGCGCACGTCGTACTGGTCTTCGCCGTCGCTGTACTTGCCCACCACCTTGCCGGTGATGTAGAGGCCCACCGTGTCCACCACGTCCCCGGGGAGAATCCCGTGTGCGGCGGCGGTGTCCCGGTCCACCCGGATGTTGTACTCGGGCAGGCCGCTTTCAATCGAGGTGCGCACGTCCCTGGTGCCCGGGGTGGCGGCCACGATCTCCCGCACCTGCTCGGTGGCCTGTTTCAGCCGTTCCAGGTTGTGTCCCCGGAGCTCCAAACGCAGCCCGGCGTCCTCGGCGCCGCCGAAGATGGAGGTCAACACGACGCTGGACTCAATTCCGGCGCGGCGCGCGGCGATTTCTTTAACCTTTTGTTTCACCGGAGCGGTTTTCTCCGCTCCCCGCTCTTTTAGAACGATCATTATTTCAGCAGCGTTGCTGGCCGAGCCTACGTCCCACTGGCCGGTGGTGTAACCGACGGCGGTGAAGGCATCCTTTACTTCCGGCAGGGCCCGGATTTCTTTTTCGATCTCCCGCACCAGGGAATCCATCCGGTCGATGCTGGTGCCGGGCGGCCCGGTGATTTTCAGGACGAACTCGCCCCGGTCCACCTTAGGAATAAACTCCGTGCCCACCACCCGCAGCGGCAGAAGCGCCCCGGAAGCAACCAAAGAAGCGAAAGCCACGGCGAGCACCGCCAGTTTGTGGCGCAGGGCCCAGTGGATGCCCTTTTCGTAGCCTTTGCTCAGTTGGGCCAGGAGGTTTTCAAACCCGCCCAGGAGACGGTTGAAGAGGCCGGCCTTTTTATTCTCCTCCAGGGTGGACCACCGGGAGGCCAGCAGCGGGATCAGCGTAATGGCCACCAGCAGCGAAAGCAGGGTGGCGCAAACGACCACCAGCCCGAACTCCCGGAAGATCTTGCCGGCGATGCCGGAGACCAGGGCCACGGGCAGGAACACGATCGCCAGGGTGAGGGAGATGCCCACGACCGCGATCCCGATTTCCCTGCTGCTCTGAAGGGCTGCCGTTACCGGGTCTTCGCCCTGTTCCATGTGGCGGTAGATGTTCTCTAAAACCACGATGGCGTCGTCCACGACGATCCCGACCACCAGCGCGGCGCCGAGGAGGCTCATCAGGTTCAGGGAGAAGCCGAACAGTTTTACGAAAATCAGGGTGCTTACCAGCGAGGTCGGAATCGAGAGCAGCACCACCAGCGACCCCCGCCAGCTTCCCAGGAAGAGCAGAATCACAAACGCCACGATCAGCACCGCGAGCATCAGGTCCTCCTGGATCCCCTCCAGGGAGGCCTTGATAAACTCCGACGAGTCGTAGGCCAGGGCGATGTTAACGCCGAACTTTTCCTCTATCCCGGCGACGCTTTCCCGGATCCTTTCACTGGTTTCGATGGTGTTGGCATCGGAGCGCTTGAAGACCATCAGCCCGATGCCGGGCTCCCCGTTGAAGCGTACGATGCTGCTGGCGTCTTTGAAGGTATCCCTTACCTCGGCGACGTCACGGAGGTAAACGGGACCGGCCTGGGTCTGGGCGACGACGATCTTTTCGAGTTCCTCAACGTCCGAGACCTGGGAGGTTATCCGCACCACGAAGTTCTTTCCGTTCTGCTCCACCCGGCCCGCCGGGACGTTCTTGTTGTCCCCCTGCACGGCGAGCATCAACTGCAGCAGTGGAATCCGGTAGGCTTCGAGGCGGTCCGGGTGCACTTCCAGGCGGATCTCCCGTTCCCGGCCGCCCAGCAGGATCACCCGGCTGACGCCCTTCACCTGCTGCAGGCGGGGCTGCAGTTCGTTTTTTACCAGGTTGTAGAGTTCCGTCTCCGGCAGGCTCCCGGTAACGGACATCTGCATGACGGGGATGTCGTTCAGGCTGAACTGCTGGATGGTGGCGGGCTCGATGTCCGGCGGGAGCTCGTACGTCGTGGCGTTGTACTTCCGCTGCACCTCGTTGACCGCCACGTCCGGGTCGGTATCCAGCTCGAAGCCGATCCAGAGGATCGCCATGCCTTCCTGGGAGAAGGAGTAAAGCTGGTCGAGCCTGTTCAGCGAGGACATGGCGTCCTCGAGCGGCTTGGTCACCTTCCGCTCCACGTCTTCGGGCCCCGCGCCGGGATAGGGGACCATGATGGCGACGTAGGGAAACTGCATCTTCGGCAGCAGGTCCGCGGGGAGGCGCGTGTAAGAGAACAGCCCCAGGATGAAGAGCGAGATGAAGACTACCGCCATCAGTGACGGGCGCTTGAGGGAAAGCTCCGTGACTTTCATCCTATTCCCCCTCGGTCACCGGCGTGCCTTCTTTTAACAGGTGCTGGCCGAAAACCACCACCCGCTCACCGGGTTTCAGCCCTTCCGTCACCAGGATGTTTTTGGCGTCGTTTTCGCCCGTTCTGATCGTTCTGTAGCGGGCCTTACCCTCCCGGACCACGAATACCGTGGTTTTCCCCGTTTCGTCCCTGGTGATCACCGCGCCCCGGGGGATGATGACACCCCTTTTACCGGCGGTGCGCAACTGCACGTGGCCGAACATCCCCGGTTTCAAGTAGCGGTTGGCATCCGGCGGCAGGGAGAGCTCCACGGCGTAGGTGCGGTTGGCCGGGTTTGCCGTACTGCTGATCAGTTTCACCGTACAGGGGAATTCCTTGTCCGGATAGACCGCGGTCGTGAAAACGCCCTGCTGCCCTTGCGCCACTAATTTCAACTGGTCTGCGGTAAGGTTGGCTTTAACCTTCAGGCGGGCGTCGTCAACCACGGTGACCAGCTCTTTACCCGGAAAGACGGTCGCGCCCTTTTCCACCGCGCATTCCACCACGCTGCCCGAAAAAGGAGCAACCACCGTGGTATCGTCCAGCGTCTCGTTAGCGAGCCGGTAATCGGCCAGGGCGGCGTTGTATGCAACCTGGGCGCTTTCCAGCATAAATTTTGCGTTTTCCCACTCGGCGCGGGAGAGCGCCTCCTGGTTGTAAAGCTCGTCTGCCCGGCTGAAGGCGATCTTTGCTTTCTCTAAGTTTATGCGCGCGGCGGCCACCGCCTCGTTTGCCTTCTCTACCATCAGGCGCTGGTTTTCGCTTTCCAGGACCGCCACCACCTGTCCGGCGCGCACCCGGTCGCCGGCACGGACGTAAAGCGCCGTGATTGTCCCCTGGGTCTTCGCCGTGAGCTGGATTTCTTTGTCCCCGGCGACCGTCCCGGTAACCACAAGGGAGGGGGTGACGCTGCCCTCTCCGGCGGCGGCCGTCTTGACGGCAACCGGTTTCTGCGCTGGCGGGTGCTCCTTTTCAGCCGGTTTTTTCGTGCAGCCCGGGCAACTGGCGACAGCCAGGAGCACGGACGTAAGAATAATTACCAGGCGGACAAGCGGAGCCTTTTGCGCAGACACTAATCTTTTCCTCCTTCGTCGGCGATCCCGTCCCACAGCATGTCGAAGTGGGTGTGAAAAAGGCTGACCATATCGCCCTGTGCAGGATTGGCCAGCCAGGAAAACAGGGCGTAGTAATATGTTCCGATAAGGAAAGACGAAAGCTGCCGGGGGTTCCAGCGTACGGAAACCTGGCCGGCGGCGACCGCCTCTTCGAAAAGAGGCGTGAGTAAAAGTTCGAATTCGGCAATCAACTGCAATTCTTCTTCCACTAAAAGTGACGAGCGCAGAATTTCGATGATGGTGGCCTTCAACAGGTCGGGTTCCCGGTCAATCCGGGTCAACAAATCTTTGAAGATCAGTTTTAGGCGTTTCCGGATGTTTCTGACCCGGGCGTGGCGGGCGATGCTTTCCCGGAGGATTTCGATCTGTCCTTGTCCCAGGTGCAGTAGGACGTGTTCTTTCTTGGGGAAGTAGTTGTAAAAGGTCCCCTTGGCGATACCGCACGCCGTGGTGATGTCTTCGACGGTGACGTTCTCGTAGCCGCGCTCTTTGAAGAGCCGGAGGGCTTGCAGGAAGATTTCTTCCTTCAATTCTCTTTTACGGCTTTCGCGGAGGCTTTCGCGCAACAAGACCAGCCCCGTTTCAGGCGTATGACTATGGTCATTTTATGACCGCAGTCACAAACATTATGATAGATTATATACCCCGGTTAGCGGAATGACAAGTTAAAACTTTGTAAAAAACACAGGGATTTTTGTTCGGTCGAAAAGTTTCGCGGAATCAGGTGCGGCGCCGGCAGGAAAAGCCCGAATTTTGGCGAAAAGAAACTGCGTCCGGGGAATCGGGCTCTGATCCCGTTTTTGGACCGGCGGGAATACTATGATTTAGAGGTGCGAAAGAAGGTGGAAAATTGGCAGGCCGTCGCTTAATCGGCTTTTTGACCCTGGCGGTACTGATAGCGGCGCTCGTCTGCGGCTGCCGGGTCATGCAGCGCCCGGCACCCGTGGAGCCCGGTGCACCGGAGCCGGAGCCGCCGGTTGAGGAGCAGAAACCGCCGCCGAAGATGTCCGTGGCCGTTTACTACCCGAAAATGACCGCTGATGATGCGTACCTGGTGCGCGAGGTGCACGAGGTACCCCGCACACTCGGAGTGGCCGAGGCGGCTTTGCAGGAGTTGATTACGGGAACCCCCGAAACGCCGGGGGCGTTCAAGGTGCTTCCCCCGAAGACACGCATCCGCGGGATCAACATCAAGGAAGGCCTGGCGACAGTTGACTTTTCGAGGGAAGTCCTGGAAGCCAACGTGGGGGCTGCCGGCGAGGCCCTGGGCATCCAGAGCATCGTCAACACCCTGACCGAGTTCCCGACCATTCAGCGGGTGGCATTCAAAGTCGAGGGGCGGCTCGATAACTCGGCCATGCAGTGGTGGGGACACGTCGGACTTTACGACCAGCCTTTCGAACGCAATCTTTCCAAAGTCTATGAACCGGCCATCTGGGTCTACCGCCCGCAGCCCGGGCAAAAGGTGGCCAGCCCGCTTCACGTTACCGGCAGCGCCCGGGTCTTTGAGGGTACCGTGCAAGCACGCCTCCTGGCCGGGGACGACCGCGTCCTGGCGCGGAATTTCGGCACCGCGACCGCCGGGGCACCCGAGCGGGGCGACTTCGAAATAATTCTGCGGTTTGAAACTCCGGATGCCGGCAAGGGCTGGCTGGAAGTTTTCTCCCGGAGCCCCCGGGACGGAAGCGAAGAGAACAAGGTGCGTGTGCCGGTAGGATTCAAATAGGGCGTCCCCGCTTTTTTAAGGTTTGAGTGTGAAGCCACGACGGTAAAGTTCGTGGCTTACTTTTTGAAAAATATAGTAAAATGACGTTAGCGGAAGCAAAGGTAAGAACAAGTCGGTAGCCGGACCTTATGGGGGCTGCGATACGCAATTGCCAAGGAGTGACAAATTTCTCGAAGTCAGTAAAAAGCATGAATCGAAGGGATTGAGTTTGTTGAAAAAGAAATTATTAGTCGCTTTATTAGTCGCTGCGGCACTGGTTGTCCTTGGGGTGTGTTCCCCGGCGGGAGCCGTGAAAAGCGTAGGCGGTGACCAGGTCACCCTGCCGGGCGGCGAAATTAACGGGCCGCTCTTTGCGGCCGGCAACGGCGTCGTTGTTGACGCCGACGTGGACGGGGACGTCTTTATCGCGGGGCAGAGTGTCACCATTAACGGCACCGTCCGGGGGGACCTCCTCGGAGCTGCCCAAACGGTGCGGGTGAACGGAAAGGTGACCGGCGACGCCCGCTGCGCCGCGAACGAGATCCAGCTGTACGGCGAGATTGGGCAGAGTCTGAGCGCTTTTGGTGCGGTGGTCCGGCTTGCCGAGGGCGCGCGGGTCGGGCGAGACGTGCTGGTTTTTGCCGGGGATGGTTCGCTCGCGGGAGCTGTGGGCCGCCAGGTGCTCGGGTCGGGCGGAACCCTGCGCCTGAACGGCCCGGTCGGTGGAGACGTCCATTTGTGGGGCGTGGACGCCCTGGCCCTTGGGCCGGCAGCGGCCGTCGGCGGAAACCTGACTTACAGTTCACCGAAAGAGGCTCGAATCGCACCGGGGGCCAGGGTGTCGGGAACCACCGACTGGGAGCGCCTGGAGCGGAAAGAGAAATATCAACACCCGAAAGGCATAAACTGGGTGGCGCAGTTTATCTGGTTTGCCGCCGGCATCGCCGTTTGGGGCTTGATCACCCTGATGTTTCCCCGTCTTTGGCCGCATCTCGGGGAGATTGTGGGGCGGTCAACCTGGGTTGCGCTTGGTCTGGGCCTGCTGTTACTTCTGGTTACCCCGCCGGCGATCGTGCTGCTTCTGATCACCGTCGTCGGCATTCCGGTCTCCTTAATCCTTTTGGCGGTTTACCTGGCCCTTCTGTACGCGGCAAAAATTATCGCGGCCGACGCCCTCAGCCGCTTCCTGATGCGGCGGTTGGCCTGGGAAAACAGGGTGCACGCGATTCTCCCCTTCGCTGCCGTGTTTGCGGGGCTGGTCCTGCTGACCAAAATTCCCGTCATCGGTATCCTTGTCAACCTCACCGCCGCCTGTCTGGCCATCGGGACCGTTGCGCTTGCTTTTTACCGGTGGCGCCAGCGGGTGCCGATTTCTGACCCCGCGAGTTAGAAAGTGTTGCAAAACTCTAATTTTTCGAAAGCAGGCTTTATCTATTCACAGATGGCGAGCTTTGGCCCAGCACTCAGGGGCATTCTTTTCCGTATAGACGGGAAGCTTCTTTTAGCTGAGTGCCGGTTGAAATTACCCGGGCAAGTGTTCAACTGAGTGCTGGGGAGACCGCGGAAAACGACCCAGCACTCAACTCTGCGGTATAACCTGCACTCAAGCAAACAGGCTTTAGAGTATCTCGTATTCTTTTGCGTTGAGTTGAGTGCTGGGCAGGTGAAGCTTTGCAGCGGTCTCTTAAGGCCTCCCGGAAAACATCGGGAGCAGGGGCCGGGGGCGTCTTGCGGGGGCTGCAGCCCTTGCGGCGCTTGACATTCCTTTTTTTCTCCAATACAATGAGACTTGATTTGCCAATTTTTCCGGCAGAGCTTCAAAAGCCGAGTTCAACCGGCGGGTGCCTTTATTTCCTGCAAGAAGGGGAAGGGGACAGACGTTGGCTCAGATAAGCGAAGCGGCGCGGCCGACATTTTACATTACGACGCCGATCTATTACCCGAGCGACAACCTGCACATCGGGCACGCCTATACCACCGTGGCGGCGGACACCGTCGCCCGGTTCAAGTGCCTGCAGGGGTACGACGTCTTTTTTCTGACCGGCGCAGACGAGCACGGTCAGAAAATCGAGCGGGCGGCCCTGGCCAGGGGCAAGAAACCTAAGGAATACGTGGACGAGATCGTGGCCGGTTTCAAGGTTCTCTGGGCGCGTCTGATGGTTGAGTACAGCGACTTCATCCGGACGACCGAGGAACGCCACCGGTTGGCGGTGGAAAAGGTTTTCCGCCGCCTGTACGAGCAGGGAGACATATACAAGGCGGCTTACGAAGGGTGGTACTGCACACCCTGCGAAACCTTCTGGACCCGGCGTCAGTTAGTAGATGGGAACTGCCCGGACTGCGGGCGGCCGGTGGAGCTCTTACAGGAGGAAAGCTATTTTTTCCGGCTTTCCAGGTACGCCGACCGGCTGCTCCGGCACATCGAAGAACACCCGGACTTCATCCAGCCGGTTTCCCGGCGGAACGAGATGGTGAACTTTATCAAGGGCGGGCTCGAGGACCTGTGCGTTTCACGGACCACTTTTTCCTGGGGCATCCCGGTGCCGTTCGACCCCCGCCACGTAATCTACGTCTGGGTGGACGCGTTGACCAACTACATCTCGGCACTCGGCTACGGGTCGGAAAACGATGCGCACTTCCGGCGGTACTGGCCGGCCGACGTGCATCTGGTGGGGAAGGACATCGTCCGCTTCCATACGGTCATCTGGCCGATCCTGCTGATGGCCGCCGGTATAGAGCTGCCGAAGCGGGTGGTGGGCCACGGGTGGCTGTTAGTAGACGGCGGGAAGATGTCCAAGTCCAAGGGGAACGTGGTTGACCCGCACGTTCTCATCGACCGGTACGGGGCGGACGCGGTCCGGTACTACCTGCTGCGGGAACTGCCCTTCGGCGCGGACGGCTACTACCTGGAGGAGAACCTGGTCGGGCGGATCAACAGCGACCTGGCCAACGACCTGGGGAACCTCCTGCACCGGACGCTGACGGTGTGCGAGAAGTTCGGCGGTGGTGTAGTAAGGTCCCCGGGCAAGCCGGAGGGGCCGGACACGGAACTGATCGAGCTGACCCGCGAGACGCCTGAAAAAGTTTCGGCGCACGTGGACCGGCTGGAGCTGGCGGAAGCACTGGCCGCCGTCTGGCAGCCCGTGAGCCGGGCGAACAAGTACCTGGATGAAACCGCCCCCTGGAACCTCGGGAAAGACCCGGCGAAGCGGGAGCGGTTCAACACAGTGATTTACAACGTCCTCGAGGTATATCGCTTCGTCACGGTGCTGCTGTCGCCCTTCATGCCCGGTTTTCCGGAGCGGGTCTGGCCGCAGCTCGGGATTTCCAACCGGCCGGAACTCCACACCTTTGCGTCGCTCACCTGGGGCAAGTTCCCGCCGGGGGTGAAGGTGCGGCGCGGCGCGCCCCTTTTCCCGCGGATCGAAGTTGAGAAGTAATTTTCGAACACTACGGCCGAAAAAGGGTAATATGCTTTAATTTGCGCCTCCGAACTCCTGATTTGGCTTTCTGGAAAGCCTCGTTTATACAATTAAAACAGTACTTACAGTTTTTACGAAGTGGGGCCAGTGTATCGGAATGGACGGCGGGAGCAAAACGCCGGGTAACCGGGAGTTCCGGGAAAAGGGCGCCTTGCCAAGGGGTATTTTTTATGCAACTGACCGATACGCACTGCCACCTCGACGACCAGCGGTTTGACACCGACCGGGCGGCGGTGGTCGAGCGCGCGCGCGCGGCGGGCGTGACGCGAATCATTACGGTGGGCTACGACCTGACTTCGTCCCGCCGCGGCATTGACCTGGCCGGGTCGCTGACCGGGGTTTTCGCCGTGGTGGGGGTGCACCCGCACGACGCCGCGGCGGCGCTGCCGGACTATATCGCGGTGTTGCGGCAGTTGGCGCGGGAGCCGCGGGTGGTGGCCGTCGGGGAGATCGGGCTCGACTTTTACCGTGACCTTTCACCGCGCCCGGTGCAACGGGAGGTTTTCGCCGCCCAGCTCCGCCTGGCGCGGGAACTCGGGCTGCCGGTGGTCATTCACTGCCGCGACGCACACGGCGAGGTGTACGAGATTTTAAAGCGTGAGGCGGCAGGGCTTGTCGGAGTGATGCATTGTTTTTCGGGCAGTTGGGAGGAGGCCAAACGCTTCCTTGCCCTTGGTTTTCACATCTCCATTGCCGGGCCGGTGACTTTTCCCCAGAGCAGCAAGCTGGTGGAAGTGGCCCGGCGGGTGCCCCTCGACCGCCTTTTGCTCGAAACCGACGCCCCCTACCTGACGCCGGTACCGCACCGGGGCAAGCGGAACGAGCCGGCCTACCTGGTGCACACCGCGCAAAAAGTGGCGGAAATGCGCGGGATAAGCCTGGGGGAACTGGCGTCGGCCACCACGGAGAGTGCGGCGCGCCTTTTCGGGCTGGCGTGAAGGGGTTGTTTTCAGAAAAAAGCCGGGGCCGCGGCTGGGAGAAGTCTGACCGGCCTGCCCCGGTTTCGTTGCTTTGTTTTGGGGTTTACGAGGCCGTCTTCTTCCGCTGATCGTTTTCGGCGTCCAGACCTGTTATCAGAACCAATAGCGAGCCTGGTATAAAGAGGAGACTTGGCGTCGTAAAAGTAGCGATGCCTAAAAAGGTAATTGTTGCTGCAAGAATTCCCGCAATTAGTACGGTCCGTGTGCGGCGGTACCAGGTGCCGTAGAGGGCAGCGCCAAAAATAAGAGTATACCCGCCTACGTAAGCTGTATCAAATAAACGAAAATCTCGGTGTTCTTCGAGAAAAACCAGTGCTGTCCAGTAACAAGCAGTCAGTCCCAGGACGCTGCCGAGAATGCCCAGCCACCGCTTCAAGAGAATTCCTCCCTTTTTTCCTGGCTCAAATTAGTAAACTGCTACGGTACGATATAATCTTGCTTGGTAGTTATAGTTCCGTTAGGAATGTGCCTATTAAGATAGGTTTTATCTTTCCATAACACCCAGGTTCGTGTTGTAAAGTCATAAGCGTAAATTACATTACAAATGATGCCGAAGCTGTTACCGTAGTACATCTTTGTACGGTGCGATGGCAATCCCATCCACATTGTATATTGACCAAGCGGGAAAATGCCAGGTTCAAGCCTGCCTCTCTTGTCGTTGCAAAACCAGAAGTGTAGAATAAATTACAATCAAGGCGGTATATTTCCTAACATATCCTTTTCTGAAGAAACTCCCGGCGGATGTCTGCCATACGACTGGGGATGGTGGGATCGGGGGTTCGTTAAGCTGACGTGTCTGTGTGTTGGGGGGGACCAAAAACGGCGCGCGCACGCAAAAGCAACAAAGTCAGCGGTTTGGTTTCGGGCTGGTCGAGGTTTCCGAAATCTTTTGTGACCTTGCTGCGGACCTCGGAGACCGGACGGGGGTTGCTCCTGGCCGTCCTGGTGGGGGTCGTTTCGGCTCTGGGAGCCGTAGCGTTCAGGTGGCTGATAAACAGCTTTCGGGTTCTTTTCTTTGGCGGGGGAAGTCAAGTCTTAGGTTTTTTAGGGCCGTACTATGTTGTCCTGATGCCTGCAGCCGGGGGGTTGCTGGTCGGGCTGCTGGTGTATTTCTTCGCCCGTGAAGCCAGGGGCCACGGCGTTCCCGAGGTGATGGAGGCGGTGGCGCTCAGGGGCGGCCGAATACGCCCCCGGGTGGCGGTGGTCAAGGCGCTTGCCTCCTCAATCTGTATCGGGAGCGGCGGTTCAGTTGGACGTGAGGGTCCCATCGTCCAGATCGGCGCCTCGGCGGCCTCGGCCATCGGCCAGTGGCTGAGGCTGCCGGACGAGACCGTGAAAACCCTTGTCGCCTGCGGTGCGGCCGGTGGAATCTCGGCGACCTTCAATGCTCCCATCGCCGGGGTTCTCTTTGCCCTGGAAGTGATTTTGGGCAGCATGGTCACCCGGAGGTTCGCTTACGTCATCATCAGTTCGGTGGTGGCGGATTTCTTGTCCCAGGCGTTTTTGGGTAACAAACGCGCTTTTGCGGTGCCGCACTTTGGGATGGTAAGTGCCTGGGAGTTTGCCTTTTACGTGGCGCTGGGCATCCTCGCCGCCCTTGCCGCCCTGACTTTCATCAACGTGCTTTACCGCGCCGAGGATTTGTTCAGTTCCCTGAAAACACCGGAATACCTGAAACCTGCGCTGGGCGGCCTTGCGGTCGGATGCCTGGGTCTGTACAGTCACCACCTGTTCGGGGTGGGTTACGAGGGCATTACCGGCGCCTTGTCGGGTGAAATGGTGCTGGAGTCACTGGTGCTGCTCTGCCTTTTGAAAATCCTGGCGACATCGCTGACCATCGGCAGCGGGGGAAGCGGCGGGGTTTTCGCCCCCAGCCTTTTTATCGGCGCCATGCTCGGAACCGCCTTGGGCACGGTCGTTAACGGCTTTTTTCCTTCGATCACCGCTCCTGCCGGAGCGTACGGCATCGTCGGCATGGCGGCGGTTTTTTCCGGGGCCGCCCGCGCCCCGTTTTCGGCCATCCTGATCATCTTCGAAATGACGAGGAACTACGCCATCATTCTGCCGTTGATGACGGCGGTCGTGATCAGCACGGTGCTGACCCGGGCCTTGAAGCGCGAAACGATCTACACCCTGAAGCTGCTGCGCCGGGGTGTGGACATAGAACAGGAGGAGGTGGCCGACGTTATGCGGACCATCACCGTGGGCGAAGCGATGACGCGGAACGTCCCGGTTGTACCGGCGACAATGCGCCTGGAAGAACTCCTCAAGCTGTTTCAGGATACGGGTTACCACGGCTTCCCGGTAGTTGACGAAGAGGGTTTGCTTGCCGGGGTTGTGACGCAAACGGATGTACGGCGGTTCCTGGGCAAACGGGAAAGCGAGTTGACCGTGAGCGACATTGCCACCAAATCACCCTTTGTGGTCCATCCGGACCAGTCCCTCGACTGGGTGCTCGACGCTGCGGAGGACGAATACGGTCACATCCCCGTGGTGAGCCGGGACGACGGGCGGCGGCTGGTCGGGCTGCTGCAGCGGCACGACATCATCAGGGCCTACCGGAACAAGGTTAGAAAAGACCGGAGGAGCAAAAAAGCGTCGCTGGGGCAACTGCACGGCGAGTTGGGCGGCTGAGAGGCGCAGGTTCTTTATAAACATAAACCGTACACCCGCGGCGATGAAAAAAAGCAAAACAGTTAGCCGGCGAAATGCTTGATGAGAAATGGTTGTCTTTTCGGAGAGTGAGGGGCAGGTAAAAGGTTCGGTTACGGGAATCCGGGCGTCCCTAACGGGTTAAAGGGGTCAGGAAAGAAATAGCGAAACAGGTTAAGCAGAGAGGATCTCTACCCCAAGTTTGTTTTGATATTCAATTTTTGCGGCGCCGTCAGGGAAATCCTTTCGCAGTCTACTGCTGGAGGGGTTTGGCTCTGGTTTAACCGTGCCTTTCGGGCGTTTGCTTCGCGCGAAATGGGCAAAAACTCTGGGTGGTTGGGAAATCGCTGTTCTTTTTATTCGGAGGTGCGATAATGTCACGGGGCCTGGTAATGGTTTTCACAGGGGACGGGAAGGGGAAAACCACGGCGGCGCTCGGGATGGCACTGCGGGCCTGGGGGCACGGGATGCGGGTGCTCGTCATCCAGTTTGTGAAGAGCGCGCGGGTGGAAACTGGGGAGCGGTTGGCGGCAGCGCGCCTGGGCGAGCGGTTCGTTATAAAAACCCTGGGCGAAGGGTTTGTTTTTGAAGGTGAAGACGTTGAACGCCACCGGGTGGCGGCCCGGCGGGCGCTGGAGACGGCGCGGGAGGCCGTACAAAGCGGGGAATATGACCTGGTCGTCCTGGACGAAATAATCCACGCGCTGAAACACGGGCTCGTCAGCGAGGAGGAGCTTGTGGCCCTGATTGCAGCCAAATCCCCGGCGGTGCACCTGGTGCTCACCGGCCGGGATGCCCCGGAAGCGATTGTTGCGCGGGCGGATCTGGTCACCGAGATGCGGGCCGTCAAGCACCACTACCGGTCCGGGGTGCCGGCGCAGAAAGGGATTGAATACTGAGTATTTAAAGCTATCATAAGCTTCGGGCTCCGTTTATCTGGCATTCACGCTTGCCGGTTTGCCAGGGTGATGCTATTTTTTATCTTCGGACGTGCGCAAGCGCCAGGCGACTTTTGTCGAAGAAAAGTTAAGAACGCCCCATAAACTCGCAGGAATCGAAAAAATCAGCCGAAATTTACGGGAGGAATTTCTCCCGCAGCACCGAAATAGAATAGGCGGTGGTGATGGAAATGGACTGGTATGTTGTTGCACGGCGGCGGGGGATCCGTCACCAGGAAACGGAGGCACAGCCTGAAGAGACCACGGGCAGGCGCTCGCGGCTCCGGCTGGCAATTATTGTTTTTGCGGTCGTGCTGGCGGGACTGGCTGTAGCGGGTTATGCGTGGGCGAAGAAGGAAGTCGTCCTGGTAGTTGACGGGAAGAAAGTGGCGGTGCAAACCTTCCAGATGAATGTCGGGGGACTCCTGGAACAGGAGCAGGTCGAGCTGGGGCCGAAGGACCTGGTGCTGCCGGGGAAGGAGGCCCCGCTGCGCGACGGCATGCAGGTGAAGATTGTCCGGGCGTTGCCCGTAACGGTTGAGGTTGACGGGAAGACGCGCCGGTTGCTCACCCAGGCGAAGACCGTGGCGGAGCTCCTAAAGGAGGAACAGATTGAGCTGGGGAAAGAGGATATTGTCTCTCCTGCTCTGGACAGTAAGCTTGCGGAAGCGGGTACGGTGAAGATAATCCGGGTCAGCCGGGAGGTTCAAGAGAAGGAGGTTCCGGTTCCCTTCACGGTGAAAAAGAAGTACACCGCTTCCATGCTCAAGGGACAAACCAAGGTGCTTGCTTCCGGCAAAGACGGCCTGGCGGTGGAGCGCTGGGAAGTCATCCGCCACGATGGGACCGAGGCGGAGCGGCGCCTGGTTGAACGGCGGGTGGTACAGCCCCCGGTGGACCGCGTGGTGGCAGTGGGAATTCTGCAGAGTGTTTCCCGTGGCGGGGAGGAGCTGCGGTTTTCGCGGGTAATGGAGATGCGGGCCACCGGGTACACCACCATTGTCCCGGGGCGGAACACGGCTTCGGGAATTCCGCCGCGCCGGGGAATCGCGGCGGTTGATCCAGGGGTGATACCATTTGGTACCAGGCTTTACGTGGAAGGATACGGGCACGCGCTGGCCGCGGACAAGGGAAGCGCCATCAAGGGGAACCGGATAGACCTCTTTTTCCCTACCAGGGCAGAGGCTCTTGCCTGGGGTGTGCGATACGTCAAGGTTTACGTCCTGGAATAGGAAAGGTTGTGTTCGAGGGGGGGAACCCCCTTTTATTTTTTTGCTATAATGGGTTTGAACTTTTGGTGCGGAGGAGCCGGCGTTGTCGAACCTTACTTCGCCTGCGGCCGTGCGGGCACTGTTGTCAAGGTACGGCGTCAGGCCCAAAAAGCGTTTGGGCCAGAATTTTCTTATCAATCCCGGTATCCTGGGAAAAATCGTTGCTGCGGCTAACCTCACGGTTGCTGATACCGTAGTGGAGATCGGCCCGGGGGTAGGAACCCTGACCCGGCGGCTGGTGGAAGCGGCCGGGAAAGTGGTGGCGGTCGAAGTGGACCCGGCGCTGGTTGCCCTCCTGAAAGAAACCCTGTCCGGGTTTCCAAATCTTTACTTGGTCGAGGGCGACGCCCTGAAGGCGGACTTCAACGCCTTGGTTGCGGCGGCCGGCGGCGCTTTTCCTTACAAGGTGGTCGCCAATCTCCCTTATTACATCACCACGCCCCTGTTGACCCGGCTCCTCACGGGGAATTTTAAGGTCGCGCTTCTGGTCGTGATGGTTCAGAAGGAAGTCGCCCTCCGGCTGGTGGCGCGCCCGGGGACGAAAGAGTACGGGGCGCTTTCCGTTCTGGTCCGGTTCATGGCGGAACCGGAGCTGGTGGCGGTTGTTTCTCGGGGCAGCTTTCTCCCGGCCCCGGAGGTAGACTCGGCGGTGGTGCGCCTCACCGTGCGGTCCTCGGCCCCCGTGGCGGTTCCGGACGAGGAGCTTTTCTTCCGGGTCGTGCGGGCGGCCTTTGCCCAGCGGCGCAAGACGCTGGCCAACGCCCTTGCCGGCTCCGGCCTTGGACCCGGGCGGGATGCGTGGCCGGAGGTTCTCGCGCGGGCGGGCATTGACCCCATGCGCCGGGGGGAAACCCTCAGCCTGGAAGAATTTGCCGCGGTGACCCGCTCGCTGGCGGCGGAACGGAAAGAGTAAAAAGGGGTGATTTATGTTATAATTTTTTCGGAAAGCTTTCGACGAAGGAGTTCTTATGCAATTTATCAGTCCCAGCAAGGGGAAGATGCACTTCGAGGAAATGATGGCCGATATCGTGGACTACATCAGGGGTCTCCCGACGTCGGCTTACAAGGTTATTATCGGTGCCGATTCCCAAACAATCCAGGGAGAGACCCACTTTGTGACGGCGGTAATCGTTCACCGTTTGGGCAAGGGGGCCCGGTATTTCTACCGGAAGCGCACCCACCGCAAGATCAAGAGCCTGCGTCAGCAAATCTTTTTCGAGACCTCCCTCAGCCTCGAGGTCGGCAGCATGGTGACGAAAACCCTGAACGCCGCCGGCCTTGAGGACCTTAAGCTCGAGATCCACATTGACGTCGGCAACCATGGTGAGACCCGGGATCTCATCCGGGAGGTCGTCGGGATGGTGGTGGGCAGCGGTTTCAGGGCCAAAATCAAGCCGGAGGCTTACGGCGCTTCCAGCGTGGCGGATAAGCATACGAAATGAGAAGTGGGATGCGAGAGGTAAGGCGAACTATTTTTGGGCGGTTAAGTAGTTTTGCAACTCTCTCCTAATTCTTCTGAATTCTGGCTCCTGGATTCTGGTTTTCAATGTAGGCCATCAGGATATCCCTTCTCCTTTGAGAGTCATACCCATCGTAGTAGACGCCGTCCTTCTCCCGTGACCGGGGTATTCCACGGCAAACGGCCAGTGCTTCGAGGCAGTCGCCGATGATGGTGGCGGCGACCCGCGTACTGTGAAGGCTGCCCCGGGCCGGCGAACCCAGTTTATGGTGAGGGATGCTGGTTGCCACCGCCACCTTGAGGCCGGCACGCACCGCCAGGCACAGAGCCACCGGCGGCACCGCCAGTTCGGCAAGCGGAACGGTTCTTAAGAAACGCAGGGAAACGGCGTGCGGCCCGTGCGCCGGAGAGGCATACCCGAGCGCCGGCATTTGCAGGCAGCGATTAAGCTCCCGGCGGAGAAGGAGCAGGCGCCTGGTCACGGGTGTTTCCGGCAGCGGGGCTTCCGGTGGGTAGCAGTCGGTGAGTGCCAGGTCCGTGCCGGCAACGACGGCTTCTTTCAACTCCTGTAAGACCCTTGAAGGTACCTGGGCCATGTCGCCGTCGACAAAAAGCACGGCCGTAGCACCTGCCTTCAGGGCATAAGCGCTGCCGATCGCGCGGGGAACGTCAAGTCCCAGCGCCTCCCTGAAAAAGAGGGGATGCACCTTTTCGGCGGGAAAGGCCGCTATTTCGGCCAAAGTCCCGTTGACAGAGCCGTTAACCACCGGCACCACCAGGTCCACCGGCAGCCTCAAAAGCTTTTCCACCACTTTTCCAACCCGTCCTGCTTCGTTCTGTGCCGGTACAACTGCGCAGATCAAAGAGTATCCCGTCCCTTTGCGCACCTTTATGCTCCCTTTCATAATATGTAAAAAATCCCAGAAAGGGTTGGTGAAGGTGTCCTCTTTCCGGAGGGGAGACGTCGTGGCGCGGCGCTCCCATAACATGGATGTATTGTTTAAAGTCGTGGACCTTTTCCGCACGGACGACGGCTCGGAGCAGGCGCTCCTGAAGGGAATTGATTTCCGGCTGCTTTGTGATGCACCGGTCGAGGACCTGGTGGCGCTGAAACCGGATGAGATAGCTGCCCACTGGCGAAACGTTTTTTCCCGCAACAAGGAGCAGATCCGGCGCTGCCTCACCAGGCGAAATGACGAATTTCAAAAGCAACTTAGAAACAACAAGACTGTGGAAACCTTCACGTTTCCCGGGACTGTTCTGCATGTAGACGGCGATGAGGATTACCTCGAGCTCTGCCTCACCACTTACAAACAAATGGGAGTACCGGCGCGCGGCTACGTAATCGCTGAGGAAAAGCAGCCGCAGGCTGTTACGGAACTGCTTTCGAAGCACCTTCCGGACATTCTTGTCGTGACCGGACACGATAGCTTCCTGCCGAAAAAGCGAGACTTCAAGAACATGAGCAGCTACCGCAACTCCCGCCATTTTGTGGCGGCGGTAAAAGCGGCAAGGGCCTTCGAACATGACCGGGACGCGCTGGTGATTTTCGCCGGCGCCTGCCAGTCGCACTACGAAGCCCTGCTCGATGCGGGGGCGAATTTTGCCAGTTCACCCCGGAGGGTGTTGATCCACGCTTTTGATCCGGTCTTTATCGCCGAGCGGGTGGCGTACACCCCGGTCAGCCAGACCGTAGCGCTGAAAGAGGCGATTGAAAACACCATCACCGGCTATCCTGGAATCGGCGGCTTGGAAACCCGGGGGAGCCTCCGGTGGGGAGTGCCAAAGTCGCCGTATTAACATAGATTGAAGCAAGGGGTAAAAATAATGCGCCGTATTTGCTTCCAGTTGGTTGGCGGTGTACCGGTCGTCGGACCAGTTTTCTTCAGCCACGAGGCGGCACGGCGGTTGGCGCGGCGATGGCTTCAACGGTTTGAAAGGCTCCCTTCGATCCGGAAGGATACCCGGGTACTCGTGGAGCGGCAGAAGGCCCTCTACTCGCTGGCGGTGGTGGTCAACGGTGAATTGTTCTGCTGGCTCAAGGGACTCGATGAACTCCTCGTTCAGCGTCTTTACCGGGAGGTCCGGCGGAAACGAGTGCTTGTGCTTACTTCTTTCGTCGGCGGTCCGAAGCCGCAGCCGCTTGTTGCAAGCGAGGGGCTCGGGTTGGTGATTCTTCAACGGCCCGTTCGAAAACGGGAGGTTAAGGGTTCGTGAGGGATGACTGCAGCGGGGGGCGGAATGGTTTGAGGATAAACCGGCGGGAGGGCTTTCGCCTGGGTTGGCGGGCGGGGTACAACCAGGGTTACGCGGAAGGTTTTGAAGCGGGTTACGAGGCGGGGTTCAAGGAGGGGAAAAGCTTCGGTTACAACGAAGGCTGTGCCGACGCCCTCTGCCTGGAAGAAGAGGTGGTTCTCGCTTTGCAAAGGCTGAAAGAGCTGATTTTGCGGGACGAAATCAAGTTTTTCGGTCCGTCTGCGCCCGAGGTGCGCAGGCTGTTTCAGAAATTAAAAGAACTTGATTTCAGGTCTAAACAATAGCATTTCCGGTTAAATATGCCACTACAAACCATTCTTGAAAGAAATTGCTTGTCCAGGGTGCGAAGTGGGGTGGCGGGGGATAAAGCACGCTGGTTAGGCATTCTACCGTTTGCGGCGGCTACCGCGGAGGGATATAGTGTTATAAGACGTAGCTTTTGTCAAAGGAGGAAAGAGTAATGCGGTTCCGCGGCAAGGTTTTTCCCGTGTTTCTTTTCGTGCTGTTGTCGGGGGTTCTCCTGTTCACCTCCGGGGGGGTAGCGGCGGCTGAACCAGCGGGCGACGATTTTCTGAAGGTAATTAATGCGGCGCGTACGGAGGCGGGCCTGGCACCTTTGGGCGAGAACGAAACGCTCAATAGCGTGGCCGGGCTTTTTGCCGCCGACATGGCCAAAAACAATTACCTGAGTTACCGGTCGCCCACTTACGGTTCAATTTTTACGTACCTCAAGAATACCGGTTTCAGCTACCGCTACGCTGGGGTGGCGATCATGTGCGGTCCGAGCGCCACGGCGGTGGCCCACGCGCTCGTCCGGAAAAACAGCAGCATTCTTTCCGGGTGCTATGATCAGGCCGGCGTAGGTATCGCTCCCCTGCGGACAAGCTACATCGTCGTCGCGCTTTATACCGGCGGTTCCACCCAAACGGTGACCGGCCCGCCACCGACACCACCGCAACCCCAGCCGGAGCCGCCGGCGCCGGTAGCACCGTCGCCGGCACCTGCCCCGACTGAGCCTGTGCCAACGCAGCGTTCGTTGCAATTGACCGCAGACGAACAGGCGATGTTCGAGATGGTCAACCGGGAGCGGTTAAAGGCAGGCCTGAAACCGCTTTCCCTTGATCCGGCACTTACAAAACTCGCCAGGCTCAAAGCAGAAGACATGGTCAGGCTCAACTACTTCAGCCACATCTCGCCCACCTACGGTTCGCCGTTCGAAATGATGCGGGCGGCAGGAATCAGCTACCGCACGGCGGGAGAGAATCTGGCCGGGGCGTCTTCCGTTGAGCGGGCCTTCAGCGCGCTCATGAACTCTCCCGGACACCGTGCCAACATCCTGAGCCCCGCTTTTACCAGGATGGGGATCGGGGTGGCGGAAGGGAGTCTCTACGGGAAGATTTTCGTGCAGCTTTTTGCCGGGTAAGACGAGAACCTACAAGTTTTATCTGGGGGGCGAAGCGCCCCCCTCTTGTTTTTTAAGGCCGGGGGCAACCAGGTTGGCCGCTTCCGCTTAAAATAACGCCGGGTGTGTTGGAGGCATATACTGGTACAGAAGTATTGAGGGTTAGAGGTTTCGGGTTAGCTTCAGGAAACCAGAAGTCAGCAAGGAAAGCTCTGAATTTAAGAGCCCCATCCGACGGCTGACGTCCGAGGAGTGACGACCGGTAAAGGAGGGTTGAAGTTGGCTTGTGCAGGCAAATACGAGCTTTTAAAGGTCAACCAAGTCGTAGGAGAAACCACCAAATCGTTCCGCCTGAAAGAAGACGTTTCACTGGCGAAAGAACCCAAAGCGGAAAGCGTGCTGACCGTTCAGGGAACCGGTAAGATCGACCGGGTGGAGGTTATTTCCGGACGGGTGGTTGTTGAAGGAGCGGTAAACGTCCGGCTTACCTACGTCGCCTGTATTCCGAACCGGCCGGTGCATGCGGCGCACCTGCTGATTCCTTTTACCGACGTGGTGGAGATCGCTGCAGCGACACCCGGGATGAGCGCTTACGTGGTTCCGAGCGTGGAAGAAATAACGCTGGAACCCAAGGAAATGTGTACCAGGGATTTTGAGGCCACGGTGGACCTGAAACTTCTGGTGAAGGTTACGCAGTTGAAAGAGGTCGAAGTTCTGGTGGACCCGCCGCCCGGACTCACGGCCCAGAAGAAAAAGCTTCGGGTAGAGGACGTCATTGCTTCCGCGGTGCGGCAGGTTGTGGCGCGGGGCAGGTGTACGGTGCCCCATAAAAAACCGGCAGTGGAAGAGATCCTGGATGTGATGACCGAGACGGAGGTGACCAGGGCCGTCACCAGAAAGGATGAGGTTGTCGTCGAGGGAAAACTTCACGCCTACGTTGTCTACGTTGCCGGTACCGCGTCGGGACCGGTGCATCAGGTGCACTGCACCATCCCCTTCACCGAGATTGTGGCGGTTGAGGGAATAACCGGGACGATGACGGCCCAGGTGCTCACGCAGGCGGTAACTGCAAAGGTGGAACCGGAACAAGTTCCTTCCAGGACGCTGGTGGTTGAGTCGGTGCTTACCTTTAAGGTCCTGGTGGGCGAGCTAAAACAGCTGGAGGTGGTTACGGAGGTAAGCGGGGCGGCAAGGGTGACGAAAACGAAGCTCCGGGTGGAAATGGTCGTTGGGGAGAAAACCGGTGAGGTTGTCCTCTCGGGAGCGGTAAAACCCCCGCCGGTCGACCCCCCGGCAGAAAAGGTCCTGGCCGCGGAGCCTGTAGGTGTAACCGTCGCGGAAACGGAGGTTGTTGACGGCCTCGTTGTCAGCCGCGGCTATCTTGATGTCCGGGTGGTTTACGGGGCGGCTACACCTGATCAGGGGGTGTACGCTGCCGATGCCAGGCTCGCGTTCACGGCAAGCACGCCTGTGGAAGGAGCGCGGCCTGGTTGCAACGTCTACGTACTACCAGCCGTGGATTACGTGGCGGCACGGGTGAAGGATGGAGAAATTATCGTTGACGCGGTGGTAGCGGTGCTGGTCAAGGTGACGGAAACGATGCAACAGGACGTGATCACCTGCGTCGAGGTAGCTATGGCACCGCCTGCGCCGCCGGGTCCCCCGCCCTGCCCTCCCGGGCAGGTGATCCGGTACACCATCAGACCCGGGGATACCTTTTACAAGCTGGCGCAGCGGTACGGCACCACGGTGGAGGCGATCATGGCTGCCAACCCCGGCGTTGACCCATACAACCTTCAGATAGGGCAGGTTATCACCATTCCCTGTAATGCTGCAGACCCCCGCTAAACCGCTATCTGGCCGAGATAAATCGGGCTGGCCTTTCCGGCCAGCCCCCTCTTTCTTTCGGGTGGCTAAGGTTTGATTTTTAAGCGAGTCTTCTTGAAAATACAGGAATCCGTGCCGGAGCTGTTTCATATGAGCGCGCCAGCAGCGTTGTCCGCGGTGCAATCGTCCTGTTTGCTGATCAATCGGAGAGGAGCTTTGGTGTATCTTCGACATCCTCCGGTGGTTGCTTTTCGGCCGGCAGCAGACTCTGGTGGATCGTCTGGATCCCCCGGCGGATGTTTCGGATTGCTTCCTGAGTGCCTTTCACCATGGTCACCAGCGCTTCCAGGTGGTCATCAACATCCTGGCTCGAACTGGCCAGAAGCAGGATGACCAGGGTTGGGAAATTAAAGGGTAGGCCGACGTTTGGCACCGAAAAAGCCACCTCCTTTGCTCAGAATCGCACGTTGAGGGCGTCAAGGACGTTCTGGATCCGGTTGCACAGGGTAAAGCTTTCGGATCCGGCAAACAGCAACCCCGCAGCCCTGGCCGCTTCGTCCAGGACGAGTGAACCGCTGTCACCGCCTTTGCTGATGGACGTGGTCATCACCTGATCTTCGAAGAGGGCCTGCTGGTTCTCGGCGATATCCACCGTCGAAGTCACGTCGGTATACTCCACGGTGCCGGTGGTCAAACCGGTGGTGCGCCCGCACTTCTGCACTTTCAGCCCCGGCTCGGCTTCGGTGATTCCTTTGACGGGTCCAATGCCGATTACTTCCTTGCTGATCAACGTCCGGTCTAACGGCTTGGCTACGGCGCAGTCCACTCTGTTTATCGCTTCCGACCGGCGGTAGAGCCGCAGGGAGTACTGGGGGCGGTAAACCTTCAACAGCGCGTTCAGGTAAGACTCCAAACCCGCGGCCACCGGGCAGGTGGCTGGTGCCACTTCGTAGTGCAGGGGTACGAAGCGCAAGAGTGTGGCAATGGTGTCACGTTGCGGTTCTCCGCCGTCGTACGGCCCCGGTTGGAGGACCGGGTCGCCCTGCCTGGCGCGCCCGTCCGCACCGTTGGAACGGTTGGCCAGGATGTGGTTGTTGGAAAGGATCAGCGGTTCACCGGTCCGGCGGTCGTAAACCACGGCGCCGAAGGTTCCGGCGGTGATCCGGTAATGTCCGATGCTCACGCCGGGTTGTGCCGGGCGGTAGCGGCCGGCATACGTGTTGAGAAGCCGGAACCGCCCTGTTTCCACCACATCGGTCCTGGCTTTTTCAACAGTTTTCGGTACCCGGGCTGCACGCGGCAACAAATCGGGCGGCAGTTTTTTTTCTACAAATACAGCCACAGCCGGCTCATCCGTTTCGACCCCTCGGGTGCGCTTTTTTCCGATGCCCACCCCCACGACGTTCGGGAGCCGGAGGAGATCGCTCCGCTGCCGCCGTATTATCTCGCGCAACGCTTTCACTGCTTTCATCCCTTCTAAAATCACGGGAGAAGGAACGTATACTGCTCCTTCTCCCGTTGACATCTACGCACTGTCGTCGTTGTTACAACGGTAGTTTGACGTGAAAAAGAGGAAAGCCAGCAGGATCAGTAGCAGGATGAGCCAGATTTCAGTGGCAGTGTCCAAAGTCCTTACCATGGATTGCTCCCTCCCCCAGGTTTAAGCCTTGTACCCGCAATAGGGTAGGAAGACCAAGAACGCCAGCAGGATGAGGAGTAAAATCAGCCAGATGGACGTATCATATTGGGCTTCCGGCATCAGTCTCGCCCCCCTTCTTTACCGAGACTTGCTTCAGGCTTTGTAGATCCCGCAGTAAGGCAAGAAGACCAGGAACGCCAGCAGGATCAGGAGCAGAATCAGCCAGATGGATGTGGTGCCGTCGTATGGCATTATGTTTCCCCTCCTTTTCGTCATAGAAGAAGCGACTTTTCCTTTTTCTGCTATGCAATATATTCCCGAGGCGTCAAAAGTGTGAGAAGGGGAGGCCGATTTTTTAAGCCGGGGAAAGTGGCCGTTTCAACCTTTTCCGAATATACTGGGTACGTACTTCGGAGGCGGAGGTCGCCCAGCACTCAACTGACGGAGAGAATGGCAGTTGCCGGAAGAGTAACCCATGCGGGGCCTTCGGCCCGCACCAACGGAAGAATGAAAATGGCGCGGCTTAAGGAGGCGGTGTTGCCTGTTTCAGCTCCAAGCGAACACTTGAGACGCGCGGCAACCAAACTAAGCGACGACGAGCGGCGGAGGCGGGTCTGCGGCCACGGACGGCCGCAGAGGGCAACCACGGCACGGACGCCGTGTTTGCCCGGTGCCCGCCGGA
>JBFLVI010000027.1:0-32528 GCA_040758635.1 Bacillota bacterium
TGCCAAGACGATTTGCATCTTTTCTTCGGCTGTCCACTGACGCTTCGGCATGGTTCTTTTCCTCCTTGTTTAGATCGCTCCCATTCTACCATGCCGTTTGTCTGGTCTTCTATGGGGTCAGTATAACTGGAAACCTGAAGTTTTCGCGAATGTAATAATAGAGACAAAATTCTCCCGCCCAAAAACCTCATCCAGCAAACTCCTTACCAGATGTAGGTTCTCATCGTTAATCTGCACAAAGATGCTGCCGCTTTCGGCAAGCAGTTCCCGGCATAGAAGTAGCCTGTCTCTTAGATACGTTAAGTAGGAATGAATCCCGAGTTTCCAGGTGTCGCGGTAGGCCTTGATCTGCTCGGGCTCGCGGGTGAGGTCCTCGTCCTTGTCTTTCACGTCGCGCCGGTCGAGGCGGGGCTGGAAGTTGGAAGAATATTTGATGCCGTAGGGCGGGTCCATATAGATCATCTGCACCTTACCCGCCATGCCCTCTTTAATAAGCAGTGAGTTCATCACCAGTAGGCTGTCGCCGAGGATCAGCCGGTTCGCCCAGTTTACGTCGTGCCGGTAGAACTCGATCTGCTTGTCGAGGGGCAGCTCCGGTTCGGCAAACAGGGACATCTGGACCAGCTCCGGCCTCCGAGCTGCCTCGAGGATCGCCCTGGTGGATACGCGCTCGTGGATGTGCAGCGACACCACATCCACTTCGAAAGCAGTGTGCTCCGCCTTCCCGGCCCAGATTAGCTGCGGGTCCAAATGAGGGTCGTAGGTGTACCGCCGCACCTTATGCTCCCGCGCCTCGTACGTTGGTGCCGCCCCGGCCGGAGGGTTGTTCTTACGCCTCGCCTCCTCGTGGCGGTAATCATTAACTGGCTTTTCTTCTTTTCTTCTCACTCTGCGCGCCACCAGCCTCACCCCCCCCCGGCTAACTTCGCCAAACCTTGCCATTTTTCCTGCCAGAGGAAGTCATTATAGTCCTCGTGGGCTTAGAGCTTCAAATCAATCGTATACCGGCACTCCGGGTATTTATCGCATCCTAAGAAGGGTCCCCTGCTGCTCATACGGTAGCGCATAAAGCCCTCTTTACATTGCGGACACTTGATTTTCAGCGCCATCACAGCGTCTTCGGCCACCTTGCGGGGCACATTGACCAATCCTTCACAACCGGTCTTATGGCGTCGTTCGCAACTGAGGAAGAAACCGTACTTGCTGCTGCGCAGTAGAACTGACGCGCCACAAACCGGACACAAGGGTCCATGCATCAACGTCAAAATTTGTTTCTGTAGCTTCTCCCACAGGCCGCGCTTTTCACTCCGCTTCTCTTCCGCGCCGACAAGGTTCCCAACACCGAAGAACTGGTAAAGCTGCGCTACGGTTTCCCTCGTTCTGATCGAGAGCATGAATTCGGACGAGCCGCTGTGCGAGAGGATATTAAGGCTGCCAAGCCAGCAGACCTTGTCGTCAATGAAAGCAGCCTTTTCGTGAAGTTTCTTGCGGTAGATTAGCTTTACACCTGCTTCTTCGAGGTACTTTTGCAAAGACGCAAGCTCGCTGTCTTTCTCCTGCTCTGCAGTTGGCCTGGTTACGACGTAGAGGCCCACGCCCTTATCAACGAGATAGCGGAATAGGTCCATTAGCCCGGCCATCCGCTTACGGGCGAGAAACGGGCTGAAGATGACTATCCTTCCCTCGGCTTGGCGAAGGTCTTTCACAAAGTGATCGTAGAAACGATTCTCGTTCCAAACCTTCCATTCTTCAGGTTCAGGCACTGGCTGGGGTGAACCGCGCTGGTTTATAATCAGTTTGTCGAAATAGGAAGGCAGGATGTCGCGGGAATCAACGGGTTTCCTTCGATAAGCAAAGTCGAGGACGAAAAAGGCGGCATCGGCCTTGCTAAGCTTTTGTCTGAAAAAGAGGTGGTTGGCCACGAGAATAAGCTTTCCTTTTGCCCTGGTAACCGCGACGTTGATCAGTTTGCTTGCCTCCGAGGCTGCCTGTCTCCTCTCCGGAAAGGAACCGCAGAGGGGCCTCCCGGGGCGCTGAAACGGCGGACCGTCCACGGCATCGAATATTATCAGGTCTTTCTCCCCGCCCTGGAATCTGTACACCGTCGCCGCCCGCACCTTCTCCGTTAACCCCATGTCTTTTAGGAGCTTGGCGATTAATTTTGCCTGCGCCGTATAAGGAGTGATAATTCCCACACTTCCGATACCGGCTTTAACTGCATACTCAGCCATTCTGCAACACAGCACCGCCTGATAAACGTTGAAGCGTGACCACGACCCCGGCGGTCTTGTGGACCAGGGGTTGACTTCCGAAGTGTCACAGAGAACCACTGGGAAGCCGGAGAAAGGTTCGTTTGCGGCAATTTCAGCAGTCTCAGCGACGGTCTTCTGGCCGGTCTCAAGCTCGCTGCCGTACATTTTGGCGTTTACAATTTCTGCGATTGTGGGGTGCATCCGGTGCTGCTTAGTAAGCTTGACGAGACGTTCATCCGCCAATCCTGAATCACAACTCTCAACAATGCCGGCCTGCTCAAAGAGATCCCTTTTCAACCATCTTTCCACTACGCTGCCTTCGGCAACGGCTATCGGCGGGAGCTGCCTGAAGTCTCCCGTGACCACGAACCTTTCCGCTGTAAGCCCTGCAGCGAGAAAGACCGCCGGAAGGGGCGCCATACTCGCCTCGTCAAGAACCATAGCCGCATACTTACGATTGTAAAGAGCGGGATCGAGGTGAAGCTTGGACAGTGTTGCCCCAAGCACGAAGCAGTTCTCTAAGATTTCGCGGGGCAAGTTGTTTATCTGCATCTGAATAGTGCTAATTTCACGTTTCAGTTCCTGAAGCTTAATCTGCAATTTCTGAAGTTCTGCGTAGGCATCGGCACCATCCTTTAACCCGGCCCGCCGGGAAAGCTGCTCGATCTTCCCGGTAAGTTCCGTAAAGCTTCTTTGAAGAAAGGCCTTTTTCTCTTTAAGTTCTCCAAGGTGTGCCACTAACGCAGTTTCCCTTCCAAGGAGTTCCTGTTCTTTCTTTCGCTTTTCAGTGATTTGCCGCTCTATCCGTTCCGGATAAAGCCCGGTCAAAACACGGGTTAAAAACCCGGCTTTTTTGGCCTTTTCCAGTTGTTCCTCCAGCTGTTTTAAGCCCTCCCTGACGTCCTGCAGTTGCTCCTTTAATTCAGAAAATAAACCCTCGATTCTTGCAAGACCATCTTGTAGAGCATCCTCTTCCTGTGCCACCCGAGTCAGTCTCTCATCTAACTCAATAAGAACCGTAAGCTGGGCAAGCTGCCGCTCCAAATCTTTAACCTTTTCCTCAAGCGCTGCTTTTGCCCTAATCAGCGGTTCGGCTTTTCGCGCTACGATTTCATCCAGCGTCATCTTTTTTAACGTGGCGTCGTTCCGGCTCGGTGTCCCGTAGCGGACTACTTTGCCGTCTTCCAGTAAATTCTTATCAGAAAGCACTTCTGCAAGTTTTAATAACGCCTCGTCCACAGCCGCATTTGTGTGCGCCGTTAGAAGTACAACCTTGCCAACGCCAATAAAGCTGGCCATTATTGCGGCAATAGTTTTCGTCTTGCCCGTGCCGGGCGGACCCCAGATAAAGGTTACTTCCTGCGAAAGAGACCGCGAAAGAGCTTCCACCTGTTTGTAGTTCAACTCTCTTTTTGCCATAGCTTCTTGGACCGGTTTCACGTTCGTAAAGGTTGGCTCCATAAAACCAAAGAGCTTTAAGGCGTTCGGGGAATTAAAAGAGAGTTTCCCGGCACGCACCTCTTCAAGCCGGGTCTTCAGTTGCTCTAAGAGGAACCAGGGCGCCGTCTGGATGATCGCCTGGGGGACAAATGCTCCAAAATCCTTATCGAAGGCTAACGTGATCTCGTTTGGCCCTACAGAAACGACGTAGGCGGTAAATACTTCTGCTTCGATGATAACCTGGGCGGGGGAATCATCGGGTATTGCCAAATCAACGTCTATATAGAACCGGTACAGATACCGTCCGGAATAGCGGCCTACAAGCTCGCCGCTCTGCGCAAGAATCCTGTGGCCGCCCTGCCCTTCTTTGAGCGCCGCTATCTCTTTGCTGAGAGCTTCTTGAAATTCCGCGACCAGCTTGTCTATGTCGGGAGTTCCCTGCGTTGCCCGCCAGCCGATATACTCCGGCACCGCCTCATCTCCTCACCCACTCGCCCGGCACAAAACTGGCGGGGATGAAATATGAACGGTCCGTGGGCATAGCCCCGCGCACCCGGTCGAGACGGAAGGTTCTCGTTGTTCTGCGATAGTAACAGTACGCCTCAAAATAATTTGGGCCTAGCGCATAGATTTCCACGGCCCTTATCTTGCGCCCCGGTTCAAAAGGCTGCGGGGGGCTTCCCGTTTCGTAGTCAATGATCACTGCCCGGCGGGCCGAAAAACACTGGGCAAGAAGCCTTCTTACTTCCGGATAATCCTTCGCGGCGGGGAAGAAAGCGTACTCTTCAAATTCCGGTGAAAACCTGAGGGTGTCCAGAATGTTGCTCGCATCTCTATATATTGCCGAAGTTTCGGCCGTATCCCGAAGAACAGGACGTTCTCCTGCTCTTTCGGTTGTCGGTAGTGTATCGGTTCCCTGGACAACCCCGGCATCATCCGAACAGGACCTTTTCCCCGCCCTGTTGAAGCAGGATACAATTATCAGTATGCCGACCACTATTATCGCGATAATGATAAAACCCGACACTTTGGTCACCCCTGGCAGCGTTTAACCAGCGCCCCCCTTAAGGCAAGCAACAACAATTACCCGCGAGCAGTTTCCTGTAACCGGATAAGTTCGCGCCGCCCCAATTCCGTAATTTCCCATATTCCCCGCGGTGAGTTACGCGCAAGTAATCCTTCCTGAACCATCCGGTAACGAGCCCATTGGGCAGCATTTCGCCACCGAATACTATCCCCGGCAGGTAAACTTTGGCGGTCGTACTCGGTCAGCACGCGCCTCATCTTTTCTTCAACCCTATCAAGGACTTCCGGTACCAACCCGGAACCTCCGAGTTCAACTAATGCCTCGAGAATTGGGCGACGAAAGCTTCGTTCCGGTGTTCTCTCCCCGGGCGGAGGAACTGGAAGTGGACAGGGCTCCGGCGGAACGCCCTGCCTTTTCTCGAAGATTCGATCCAATTCTGTCCTGCAACCGTTAATTTTTTTCTTTATCGAGTTAATCTGTTTCACTTGCTTAAGTATCGCGTTTGCAGTTGTGAGATCGCCCCGCTGGAAAGCTACAGCTCCTTGTTTGCTCAGTTTTTCGATAAGTGTTTCCATTCGCCTAAGCAACTGCCCAAAGTAAGTCCCTATTTTCTCGAAAAGCTTGCTCAATTCATTATCATTCATGCCTCTTTGCTGTCCTCCTTTCTGCTACCTAAAAAATTAAAGATGCAACCGAGTGGTTAATTTCGCCAATCTTCGCCAGTTTTCCTGCCGGGCTCCTCTCTTGCACTAACGAGGTCGCGGGCCGGTTTTTTTCACTTGACAAACTTAACAAAGATGTTGAGTTCATGCAGCTAACTACGGCAGCAACCCTGCCGCTCTCGGCGCCAGGCTTCTCGCCGCCGTTGCCCAGATCCGGACCGAGGGCGAAGCGGTGCTGAAACAGGAGATGCAAAGGTTCCTTCCCCGCCATGCTGCAGGGCTCTACGGGAAAGCATATCCGGTAATCACCAAAAGGGTCGCCGACCTTATCGAGGCAACCTCTCTGGAAAACAAAGGGGAGCGGAGAGCGTGAGAACAAGCCAGGGGCTTGATTTTTTCCGGCGGCACGTTGAGAAAAAAATCAATGTGGTCCGCTTCTCTGAAGCTCTTTGACACAGGCGCGCGGCTACGCCGCAGCGCGGACTTCGAAGGAGAGACCTTCGCTGGCTGTCTTTACCGTTACGGTGTCGCCGGGCTTGATCTCGCCGCCGACGAGCTTGCGGCTGAGGGGCGTTTCCACCTCCTGCTGGACGACCCGCCGGAGCGGACGCGCGCCGAAGGCCGGGTCGTAGCCCTTCGCCGCCAGGTAGGCCAGCGCGTTTTTCTCCCAGGAAAGTGTAACCTGCAGGGTTTCCTTGAGCCGCAGGGCCAGCCTTTCTAAGAAGAGGGCCGCGATCCTCTCGATCTGCTCACGGTCAAGGGCCCGGAAGACGATGATCTCGTCCACGCGGTTTAAGAACTCCGGGCGGAAATACTGCTTCAGGAGGACGAGGACGCCTTCCTTGAGCCGCTCGTAGTCGCCGCCGCCCCGTTCCTGGAAGGCGAGGATCTGCTGGCTCCCGATGTTGGAGGTCATGATGATAATGGTGTTGCGGAAGTCCACCGTGCGCCCCTTGCCGTCGGTCAGGCGGCCGTCGTCCAGGATCTGGAGCAGCGCGTTGAAGACATCCGGGTGCGCCTTCTCGACCTCGTCGAAGAGGACGACACTGTAAGGCTTCCGCCGCACGGCCTCGGTGAGCTGCCCGCCCTCCTCGTAGCCGACGTATCCGGGCGGGGCGCCGATCAGCCGCGCCACGGTGTGCTTTTCCATGTATTCGGACATGTCCAGGCGGATCATGTTCCGCTCGTCGTCAAAAAGCGCCTCTGCCAGCGCCTTGCTGAGCTCCGTCTTGCCCACACCGGTGGGGCCGAGGAAAAGGAAGCTGCCGACGGGCCGGTTCGGGTCCTTGACGCCGGCGCGGGCCCGGATCACCGCGTCCGCCACCGCCCGGACGGCCTCGTCCTGCCCTACCACCCGCCGGTGGAGGAGCTCGTCCAGGCGGAGCAGCTTCTCCCTTTCGCCCTCCATCAGCCTGCTGACCGGGATGCCCGTCCAGCGGCTGACCACCCGGGCGACGTCCTCCTCGTCCACTTCCTCCTTCAGGAACATCCCGTGCCGCTGCTTCTCCGCCAGCAGCCCCTCCGCCGCCTTGAGGCGCTTCTCCAAGTCGTTCAGCCGCCCGTACCGCAGTTCGGCCGCGCGGTTGAGGTCGTAGGCCCTTTCCGCCTTTTCGATCTCCACGCGCGTCTCGTCAATCTCCTTTTTAAGCTGCCGCACGTGGGCGATGGTCTCCTTTTCTTCCTCCCACTGGCACCGCATCCCCGCCGCCTTCTCCTTCAGCGCCGCTAATTCCTTCCCGATCCGCTCCAGCCGCGCCCGGGAAGCGGCGTCCTCCTCTTTCTTCAGGGCCGCCTCCTCGATCTCGAGCTGCATGATCCGGCGGTTGATCTCGTCCAGCTCCGCGGGCAGGCTCTCCATTTCGGTCCGGAGCCGGGCCGCCGCCTCGTCCACCAGGTCAATAGCCTTGTCGGGCAGGAACCGACCGGAAATGTAGCGGTCGGACAACACGGCCGCCGCCACCAGGGCTGCGTCCTTGATCCGCACCCCGTGGTGGACCTCGTAGCGCTCCTTCAGGCCGCGCAGGATCGAGACGGTTTCCTCCACCGAGGGGGGCTGCACCAGCACGGGCTGGAAGCGGCGCTCCAGGGCGGCGTCCTTCTCGACGTGCCGCCGGTACTCGTCAATCGTGGTCGCCCCGATGCAGCGCAGCTCGCCGCGCGCCAGCATGGGTTTGAGCAGGTTGCCGGCGTCCACGGCGCCCTCGGCCGCCCCGGCACCGACCACGGTGTGCAGTTCGTCAATAAAGAGGATGACGCGCCCCGCGGATTCCTGGACCTCTTTCAGCACGGCCTTCAACCGCTCCTCAAACTCGCCCCGAAACTTGGCGCCGGCGATCAGCGCCCCCATGTCCAGCGCGATGACGCGCTTCTCCTTCAAGCTGTCCGGAACGTCCTGCGCCACGATGCGCCGCGCCAGCCCTTCCACGATCGCCGTCTTCCCGACTCCTGGCTCGCCGATCAGCACCGGGTTGTTCTTGGTCCGCCGGGAAAGGATTTCGATGACCCGGCGGATCTCCTCATCCCGGCCGATCACCGGGTCGAGCCTGCCCTCCCGTGCCAGCCGCGTCAGGTCTCTCCCGTAGCGCTCCAGGGCCTCGTAGGTTTCCTCCGGGTTCTCGCTGTCCACCCGCCGGGTCCCGCGGACCGCCCGGAGCGCCGCCAGCAGCTTCTCCCGGTCCAGGCCCAGCCGCCGGAACAGGCGCCGCAAGTCCTCCTCCGCTTCCTCCAGCAGGGCCAGCAGCAGGTGCTCCACGCTCAGGTAGGCGTCCTTCAGCGCCCGGGCCTCTTCATCCGCCCGCCGCAGCACCCGCAGCAGCGCAGGACTCAGGTAGCTCATTACCCCCTGCCCGGTGACGGCGGGAATTCTTTGCAGCATTCCTTCCAGTTCGCGCTCGAGCAGCCGCGGGTCCACCCCCGCCTGCTGAAAAACGCGCGGGGTAATCCCGCCCTCCTGCCTCAACAGCGCGGCCAGGAGGTGCTTTGGGCCTACCTCCTGGTGGTTCCGCGCAGCGGCCAACTCCTGTGCTGCGGCCAGCGCTTCCCGCGATTTTTCGGTGAAACGACTGAGATCAAACGTCGCCATCCACTCACCTTTCCCCTTTTGAAAAAGTGTCCCGGCCTCTTGCGCAACCCGGCCGCCGGCCTATGGGCGCCAGGGCTGCCTCTCCGGGGGCACGGCCTTCTCGGGCCGCACCCCGCGGAGCCAGAGATACACCCAAGCCGTCAGGGTTTCCCCTGTTTCCTCCAGCACGACCGGCAGGAGCTCCCGCCGGTAGAGTCTTCCGTTGTCCTCCAGTTCGTCGAGGTCCCGCAGGGTCGAGGCGTCCACCGCGTAGACCTCGCCGCGCACGATGCTTCCGGGTTCACGCACCGCCCCGGGGAAACGGGGCGTCACGGCGTAAAGGCCGACGCCGCAGGCGACGGCCCGGCCGAGGAAACGGCGGCCGCGGAGCAGGCCGTGGTTGCTCCGGTCCCGCATCAAAGTACCGTAAACGAAAACGGGCACGGGCATGTTGAAACAGCCAACCTCCGTGAGAGTGGCTATCCGGGCTCGTGAACCCGTACCGGTCACACTATTAGACATCTCCCCTGTTTTTTCCTGCCATACCGGGGGCAGGGGGATTCCATGCGGATCTATTTGATCTGCAGCGGCCGGGATGTGCGCCGCCGGCTAATCTTTGACGGCGAACCAGGCGGTGCCGTCGCTGCCGAAAAGCCAGATCTTTGAACCGTCCTGGGACCATACGATCCTATCAATACTGAAGCCCGGCTGCCAACCGGTGTTGGGCACGGTGAAAAGGGCGCGTGCGTTCTCCCCGCCGGCATCCGCGAGGGTCAACCGCGCGCCTCCGCTGACGTACAGGAGTTGCTTCCCGTCCGGGGACCAACTGCCGGAACCCAGCCTTTCCCCTCTGACGGCTACCTGCACCCCGCTGCGGTCGGTATTCACGAATCCGAGCGCCGTCCGCACCTGCTCGTCGTAGGGGCTCTTCCGCTCGAAGAGTTCGAAGTAGGCCCGCTGACCGTCGGGACTCACGCCGAGGGGGTGGTAGTACTGCCCTTCGGCGGCTTCGGTGAGAAAGGTGATCGCGCCCGCTTCCGGGTCGCAGACGCCCACGTCCGCAAAGTACCCCGCCTCGGTGTAGGCGGACGTCCCGTCCCTGCGGATGTAAGAACGCACTTCCGCAAGGACTTCGCCGCCGGGCAGGAAACCGCACACGGTGACCCGCCGGCCGGGAAATTTTTCCTGCAGGCCGTCAATAAAGGGCCGGGCCTTGCCGCTCTCCAAATCCAGCAGCCAGTAGACGCTTTCCCACTCACCGGCCGCCTCCACGAGCAGATGGCGGCCGTCGGGATGCCACAACACCCGGTACCCGTCGGCTTCCGGAATCCCGGCGCGGTCGTATTCGTAGGTCTTTACTTCCGTCCCGTCCGGTTTCAGCGTTCCCACCAGACCGTCGCCGGTGAAGGCGAGGAGCCTGCCGTCAGGCGACCACCCGGCCAGGTCCCAGGCCATTACGTCCGTTTTCCGGACTTCAAAGGTATCCAGGTTTAAAAACTGGATCCCGCGGCCGTTGAAAACGGCCCGCGCGCCGTCCGGCGTCCAGCCCCAGGCCCCGCCGTACTGTGCCGCGAGCCTGGAAAAAGGGTATCCCCGGAGCGTCCAGCCTGCGGCGAGGTTGGTCCGGACCACGGTCAGGTCGGTGGGAACCATATCCCCGCGCCCCGCGCTGAAGCCCCAAACGATCCCTTCCCACGACTTGCCGTCCCGGACCACCTTCACCACATGCCTGCCGGGAGCAACCTTGTAAGACTGCAGGGGCGTCCGGCCGATCAGTACGCCGTCCAGGTAGACCCGGTCTCCGTCCCGGTCCGAGGCAACGCCCAGCCGGCCCCGGTTTCCCTTTTCGAGGACCACCCGGACCGCGTTATCCCCCGGTTCGAGCCTGACGGTCTTCTCCCAGGTTTCGTAGCCCTCTTTTTCCACCCGCAGGACCAGCGGGCCCGGAGCGAGCCCCTCGAAGGTCCGCTGCCGGTAGCCGGCAGCCCTGCCGTTGAGGTACAGGAACGCGTCCGCGGGTTCGGTCGCCACGCGCAGTTTAACCGGCAGCGCGACGAGTTCGGCGTTCACGGCCACCGGGCCGTCTTTTACTTCGACCTTCTGCCGGTAAGGCTCGTATCCCCGGAGAGTCACGGAAACATTGTAAACGCCGGGTTTGAGGCCTTTAAGGACCAGCGGGGTTTTGCCCTTATGTTCTCCGTTGATCTGCACCTCCGCCCTGCCGGGCGAAGACTCGACCGTCAACTGCCCCCGCGGGACACAGCCCGCAAGCAGGGCAACAACAACCAACAGCAGCAGGACCAGGGTCCCGCTCCACGCCGCCCGGCGGGTGAAAGACGGGTGCGGTTTCATAACGCCCTCCAAAAAATCCTTTCATAACAATTCTAATCATAACAATTCTAAGGAGAAACCGGAAGCAGTTCCACAGGAAAAGTTTCTCGGCACAGGCAACTTGCGGGAGGTTTTTGACGCAGAAAGACGAAAAATAAAGAACGGGATTGCGGGGAGAATAAATATGCGGAGGGTGAGGTATGGATCTGGAAAAACTGCTTCAGGAACTGGCGCACCCGGCAGAGACGAAAATGCTGTTAGTGGTGCTGGACGGGATCGGCGGCTTGCCGGTCCCGGAGCGAAACGGCGCAACCGAACTCGAGGCTGCCTGCACCCCGAACCTGGACGCGCTGGCGCGCCGGTCGGAGCTGGGCCTCGCCCACCCGGTCCTTCCCGGCATCACCCCAGGTTCCAGCGCGGGACACCTGGCGCTGTTCGGCTACGACCCGCTGCGCTACGTTATCGGCCGGGGAGTGCTCGAGGCCCTGGGAATCGGCTTCCCCCTGGAACCGCAGGACGTGGCCGTCCGGGCCAACTTCGCCACCGTCCGCCGCGAACCCCAGGGGATGACCTTGGCTGACCGGCGGGCCGGCCGCCCGGCCACCGCGCATACGGAAAAAATCTGCGCCCGCCTGCAGGAGGCCGTGCCGGAGATTGACGGCGTGCGCGTTTTCATCCGCCCCGTCAAAGAACACCGCTTCGTGGTCGTTTTCCGCGGCGAAGGGCTGGACGAACGCGTGGCCGACACCGACCCGCAGGCGGTGGAGGTGCCGCCGCTTGCGCCCCGG
This sequence comes from Bacillota bacterium, assembly GCA_040758635.1. Lineage (GTDB taxonomy): Bacteria > Bacillota > Desulfotomaculia > Desulfotomaculales > Ammonificaceae > Yes71-27. Next base: position 11,562 of record JBFLVI010000027.1, read on the forward strand.
CCGCTGGCTCCGGAAGCCGGGCGCACTGCGGCTGTCGCCGCGAAGCTGCTCGAACGAATCGCCGCCCTGCTCCGGGACGAGCCGGCCACAAACTTCGCGCTCCTGCGCGGTTTTTCCCGGCAGCCCGGACTCACCCTTTTTTCCGAGCGTTTCAAGGTTCGCGCAGGGGCGGTGGCGGTTTACCCGATGTACCGGGGTCTGGCCTCCCTGGCGGGCATGGACCTCCTGCCGGTGCCGGGTGAATCCATCGCCGCCGAAGTCGAGACTTTGAAGGCGCACTGGGAGCAATACGATTTCTTCTTTTTCCACGTCAAGGCCACCGACTCCCGGGGGGAGGACGGGGATGCAGAAGGCAAAATCAGGGTGATCGAGGAGTTCGACCGGCACCTCCCGGCGCTGCTGGAACTCGGCCCTGCCGCGCTGGCCGTCACCGGGGACCACAGCACCCCCGCCGTTTACAAGGGGCACAGCTGGCACCCGGTGCCCTTCCTCCTGCACTCGCGCTGGGTGCGTCCCGCCCGCGATGCCACCGGTTTCACCGAGCACGCCTGCGCCGCCGGAACCCTGGGGCACTTCCCGCTCCTTTACACCATGAACTTCCTGCTGGCCCACGCCGGGCGCCTGGGCAAGTTCAGCGCTTGAAACGGCCGGGGCCGCCGGACGGGCAGCCCCGAATTAATCTTACGGCGCCGCAGCAGGTAAGACTGCTACGCGGAGAACAAATCGAACCGCTTGAAGCACAGGTACCGGTCGGCAATGTGCATCAGGGGTTTCCGGGCCAGGGGAAAGCTTTCCGCCAGGGTCTGCAACACCGCGCGCAGTTCCGGCCGGCTCACCTTCCGGTCTTCGGCCGCCAGGCGGTAGCACTTGCGCCCTTCTTCTATGTAGTCCTCAAGGTCCCGCTGCTTCCGCGAAAACAGGACCGGACGCGGCGCCCTGGTGAAAGGGTATCGAAGCGCCTGCTCGATATAGTCGGGGAAAATGGCGGTCAGAAACAGGCAAACGTCGCCGATCCGCTTGTGTAAAGGAAAACGGTATTCGGCGTCAACCACCTGCGCCAGGTCGTAAAGGTCGTCAACGCTCATGTCCGAGTAGCGCCGCCGGTAAAATCTGCTTCCCGCCCGGTAGTAGACGGTGGCCGTGTGCGTCCTGGTGAAGGAGGCAAGCATCTCGGCCAGGTAGGTCCTGACCGCGCTGCTGGCAAGCAGGTCCCCGACCTGCAATCCATCGAACACCGGTATTTTCTTGTTGATGGCGGTTTTCTCGTAGGTGTACGTCCTGGCCTGCAACTCCCGCCTGGCTTGGCGCAACAGGATCTCGAACAGGAGGTAGGGCGAGATCTTCAGGAACGCCTCCTCCTCGTTCATCACCCGCTGGAACAGCTTGGGGTCGTCAAGCATTATCTCAAGCAAATCCGGCTTATCCCGCACGATCTCTGTGATGTTGTCGTAATCCCGGCGGCGGGTGGCCACGGTACGGACCAGAAAGTCTATGTCGTTTGGCGTGAGTTTCAACTGCATGCCGATCATCGCTCCCCCAAACGAAGCGGTGTTTTAAGAGCAATATTATTGCCGCCCGAGAAAAGCTCTCCTAACTAAATTTTCGGTATTAAGGATAGCACGCTTTATCCGCCCAGGCAACCGGGGACTAATGGGAATAATCAGCTCCCGAAACTGAAAAAATTAGGAGCGCGAGGAGGATTTCCCCTGCGGTTAGCGAAGATTTACGGTAGAAATTTGTCGAATTAGGAGATGCGGGATGTACTTTTTCCGTCCGCTGACCGTTTTGCCGCCGTTGCCACCCGCCCTTAACGCGCTCCCGGCCATGGCCAAAAACTTCTGGTGGTCCTGGGAACCGGGGGCGGACGCCGTTTTTCGCTGGCTGGACGAAGAGCTGTGGGAGAACCTGCACCACAACCCGGTGGCCCTCCTGCTGGCGCTGCCCCAGGAAAAACTCACCGCCGCCGCGCAGAACCCGGAATACCTGGAAATTTATAACGAATACCGCCGGCGGTTTGAAGAGTACCTCAGCCAACCGACCTGGTTCAGCCGAACCTTTCCGGACAAACAGGACCGGGTCATCGCCTATCTGTCGGCCGAATTCGGTGTCCACGAGTGCCTGCCGATCTACTCGGGGGGTCTGGGACTCCTGGCGGGAGACCACCTGAAAGCAGCGAGCGACCTCGGCCTGCCGCTGGTAGCGGTCGGGCTGCTGTACAAGTTCGGCTACTTTAACCAGGAGATCAATCCGGAAGGCTGGCAGGAAGCACGCTACCCCCTGCTGAACTTTCACAAAATGCCTATTACCCCGGTTACCGGCAGCGACGGGCGGGAAATTGAGGTACCGGTCGAACTCTCCAGCCGGACCCTGTGCTGGACGGTTTTCTTGAGAATCTGGGAAGCGCGGGTCGGCAGGGTGCGCCTCTACCTTCTTGACTCAGATACCACCCGCAACCGGGTGGAGGACCGGCAGCTTACGGGAAGCCTTTACGGCGGTGACCATGAAATGCGCCTCGTCCAGGAAGTGCTCCTGGGGATCGGCGGCGTCCGGGCGCTGCGGGCTCTGGGGATTGCGCCCGCCGTCTGGCACATTAATGAGGGACACGCCGCTTTTTCCGTTCTCGAACGGATGCGCGAACTGGTCTCCCAGGGGCTGGACCTGGAAACGGCGCGAGAGGTAGTGCGGGCCTCCACCATTTTCACCACGCACACGCCTGTGCCTGCCGGACACGACATTTTCCAGGCCGAGCTTCTTTCCTGCTACTTTGACAAATGCTGTCCGGAGCTCGGCCTCAACTGGGAGGCCTTTCTCAGGACCGCTTACGACCCGGGCCGCAACGGCTTTAACATGACGCTGCTCGCGCACAAACACGCCGCCTACACAAACGCGGTGAGCCGGCTTCACGGCGAAACGACCAGAAGGATGTTTTTCCAGGTTTATCCCGGTATCCCGGCCCGCGAAATCCCGGTCAAAACCGTGACCAACGGAGTGCACATCGAAACCTGGCTGGCGCCGGAATGGGTGGAACGCTTCAACCGCCTTGCGGGCAACGGCTGGCGTACGCCGCAAAACAATCCGGAGGCCTGGGAAAAAATCGCCCAGATGTCCGCCGCCGAGATCTGGAGCGTACGCAAAGAGCTGAAGGCAAAAATGATCGACCGGTGCCGCGCCCGCCTCTTGCAGCAGCGCCAGCGGTACTATGCTTCGCCGACCCAGCAGGAGGAAATCGAAACCTACCTCCCGCCGGATGTTTTAACCGTGGTTTTCGCACGCCGCTTCGCCACTTACAAGCGCGCCAACCTGCTGCTGCGCGACAAAGAACGGCTCGCCCGCCTGGTTAATGATCCGGAGCAGCCGGTGCAGTTCATTTTCGCCGGCAAGGCCCATCCCGCCGACCGCGGCGGCCAGGAAATCATCAAGCAGATCTATGACCTCGGGCAGACAGAACCCTTCAAGGGAAAGATCATCTTTGTTGAAGAGTACGACATCCAAACGGCGCGCTGCCTTGTTCAGGGGGCCGATGTGTGGCTCAACACGCCGCGGCGGCCGCTCGAGGCCTGCGGCACCAGCGGGCAGAAGGCGGTACTCAACGGCACGGTTCACCTGAGCATCCTCGACGGGTGGTGGCCGGAGGCTTATAACGGCGGAAACGGCTTCGCCATCGGCCGGGGCGAGGTATTCCCCGACGAAGAACTCCAGGACTACTACGACAGCCTGGCGCTTTACGAAGTCCTCGAAGACGTGGTGGTGCCGGCTTACTACCGCCGCACGCACGGCGTGCCGCGGGATTGGATTGAAATCATTAAGAACGGCTGGCGCTCTGTGCCCCACCTCTTTAACACCGGCCGCATGGTCAAGGAGTACGCCAGACAGTTCTATGTACCGTTGATGGAACGAAGCACCCGCCTTATCGAAAACAATTTCGAGGTCGCGCGGCGGCTCTCCGACTTTAAGCGATACGTCGTCCAGAACTGGCCGGCGGTCGAGATTCTAACGGTAACAGCGGACAAACCCCCGATTCCCACGGCCGGCGATACCCTTGCCGTCACCGCGGTGGTGAAACTCGGTCCGATTCAACCCCGGGACGTGGCGGTGGAAGTTTACCTCGGAAAAGTAAAGGACCGCTTCCTGATAGAGCCGGAAAGTTTCCCGCTGGCGCTTGCGGAGTCGGTAGAAGAAAACACTTACCGGTACACCGGAACCCTGACCTTAACCCAGGGAGCGCTCGGCTTCACCGTTCGCGTCCGGCCCACGCACCCCGACCTGGTGGACCCGTTCGAGGTGCCGCTTCTGACCTGGGCGCCGGAGTTCTAAACCGCGTGACCCTCAAAACCCCGAACCGGCGGCCGAAATAACAAATCGAAAAACCACGGACGGGGGAAAAACACTTGTTCTCCAGGCGGTTTTTCTGCTTCCTGCTGTTGATCCTTAACCTGCTGCTCGCCGCCCCGGCTGCGGCAGAACCGGCACCGCGGGCCGGCCCCCGGCTTGTGGTGAACGGCCGGCAGCTCGAGCTTGATGTGCCCCCGGCGATAGAAAACGGGCGCGTGCTGGCCCCCCTGCGGGCGGCCGCCGAAGCGTTGAGCGCGGCGGTGTATTACGATCCGGCCATCAGACAGATAACGGTGACCGGAAGAGGCGTGACCGTCACCCTCACTCCGGACACCCCCTGGGCCCGAGTCGGCGACCGTACGGTCCTCCTTGAAGCCCCGCCCCGGTTGTCCGCCGGGCGCACGCTGGTACCGCTCCGCTTTCTCAGTGAAGCACTGGGCGTTTACGTGGCATGGGAACCGGTAACCCGCACCGCCTACCTCAGCGAAGACCTCCTGCACCTCCCGGGCCAGACCCGGCCCCTCACCAAGAGCACAATCACCCTTTACCGGGACGGGGTCCAGGCCGGGATCAAGCTTACCCAGCCGGCAGCGGGTTACGTGGAAGCCGATACCAGGGTCAACCTCCGGAGAACAATCCAAAACGGCGCCACTGAAGTGGTGGCGGTCGTGGAAAAGGGACCTGAACGCAGCAACCAGCCGCTGGACGTTGAAAACGGTACCATTGCCGGCCAGGTCTGGCTGCCCTTCGGTCCGGGGGAGTACACCGTCACCATCTGCAACCCGCCCCAAAGGAACGAACTGGCCGGACTGGCCGGTTTCAAAGTACGCAACGTTGGCCGTCAGGACTTCCGAACCCTGGCGCCGGTGGATTGGATCGACTGGCACCACCCCGAGATTCTTGCGCTTGCCCGCCAGCTCAAACGGAGCGACACGCTGGCCACGGTTACCGCCATCCACGACTGGATAGCCGAAAACATTACTTACGACGTTGCCGCCTCCCGGCAACAATGGATCCCCCAGAAACGTGCCTCGGCGGTGCTGCGGTCCCGCACCGGGGTCTGTGAGCACTTCAGCCGGCTGATGGCCGCCCTCTGCCGGGCCAACGGCATCCCGGCGGTCGTTGTTCGCGGGTACCTCCGTAATGAAGGCGAGCCCTGGCCGGCAGAGCCGAACCACGCCTGGAACGAGGTCCTGATTAACGGACGCTGGGTTACTATTGACGCTACCCTGGATGCCGGATATGTCGTGAACGATCGTTTTATCAAAGAGTTCAGCCGGAAGTATTTCGACCCCGACCCGGCGCGACTCGCCCTCACCCACCGGAAACAGGAGTCTTAGTAATCAGGAGGCAGGAACTAGAATAGGCCAAGAATTCAGAATTCAGGAGCCAAAAGCCAGAAGGGAAGAGAAAGAATTTGAAATTCCTCTTCTTCTGAACTCTGTATTCCGGCTTCTGTATTCCGGCTTCTGACTCCTAAAACCGGCCCTTTAAGGTAGAAAGGCCGCCGGGTCGTAGGGCACCCCCTCCAACCGCACCTCGAAATGGAGGTGCGGCCCGGTGGAATGCCCGGTGTTCCCGACCGTGGCGATAACCTCGCCTGCCGCGACCTCCTCACCCACGGCAGCCTCAAATCCGTCGCAGTGGGCGTAATACGTAGCCCACCCGCCGGCATGGGACAGGATCACCAGGAGGCCGTAAGTCCCCGCCGGGCCGGCGTAAACCACCCGGCCCGCCGCCGCCGCCCTGACCGGGGTTCCGGTGTCGGCAGCGATATCCAGCCCTTCGTGCGGCTTCCCGTCCCGGAACCCAAAGGGCGAGGTGACGGGACCTTCAACCGGCCAGTTGAACAGGCCGCGGCCGCCACGGTCGTCCGCCGGAACCATTTCTTCGGAAGGCACCGGTATCAACAACACCGACCCCACAAAGAGGGGCTCGTCGGCGGAAAGGCCGTTGGCGCTCAGGAGTTCTTCCAGCGCAACGCCGTAGCGGAGGGCAATGTCCCACAGGGTGTCGCCTTCAACCACCCGGTGGGTCAGCCCGCCCGCAGGTATCACCAGGTAGTCCCCCGCGTAGATGACGTCGTAGCACGACACGCCGTTCGCCTGGGCGATCACTTCCGGACGGACGCCGTAGCGCCGTGCGATGCTCCACAGGGTATCCCCGTCGCTGACCAGATAATAAGTTGGCAAATACTGGCTATTCACCGCCGGCGGACAGGGATCCCCAAAGAGCTGCTCGTCCGGCCGGGCCTCCGCCGGTCCGCCGACCAGCCCGACCAGTGACACGGTTAAAACGAGCAGCACCACCGTTATCAAAACCCGGTACCTCATGGCAACCTCCATGATTTGGAAAATCACGTAAGTATTCTTGCCTGCCAGCCAATTTTTTATGCACCCGGCCCCTCGAAACGCCCGCTCCTTGTCCAACCCCCGGCCAAAAATAATAAGAACGGCCTTTTCAGAACCGTTCTTGCGCGTAAGAGACAGCGGCTTCCCGCGGATCAGCTACCGAGGTTCGCCCCGCGCCGCGGCGGGGGGTACTGGATCTCCACCTTGTCCCCGCTCGCCTGCTTGAAAACCTGGAAGTTCCGGACCAGATCCAGGTTCGTTTTTGTCCGCCGTATCTCTTCTAAGAGATGCTCCATCGCTTCCCAGGGCGTCATCTGGTTGGTGGCCCTCCGGAAGTACCAGACCAACTCCAGTTCCTCGCGGGAGAAGAGTAACTCCTCCTTGCGGGTTCCGGAACGCTGGACGTCGATGGCCGGGAAAATGCGCCGCTCCGCGAGCCGCCGGTCCAGCACCAGCTCCATGTTGCCGGTCCCCTTAAACTCCTCGAAGATTACTTCGTCCATCCGGCTCCCGGTTTCAATCAGCGCCGTCGCCAGGATCGTGAGACTGCCGCCTTCTTCAAGCTTCCGCGCCGCGCCGAAGAACCGCTTCGGTTTGTGCAGTGCGGCCGGGTCGACGCCCCCGGAAAGGGTTCGCCCGCTCGGCGGAACTACCAGGTTATGCGCCCGCGCCAGGCGCGTGATGCTGTCGAGCAGGATGGCCACGTCACGCTTGTGTTCCACCAGCCGTTTCGCCCGTTCCAGGACCATTTCCGCCACCTTGACGTGGTTGTCGGGCGGCTCGTCGAAGGTGGAACTCACTACCTCGCCCTGAACGGAGCGTTCGATGTCGGTGACTTCTTCCGGACGCTCGTCAATGAGGAGTACGATCAGGTAGATTTCCGGGTGGTTGGCGGTGATGCTGTTGGCGATTTCCTTCAAAAGCGTGGTTTTCCCGGCCTTCGGCGGCGCCACGATCAAACCCCGCTGGCCCTTGCCCAAAGGGGAGATGAGGTCAATGATCCGGGTGGAAAGCCTGTTCGAGGTTGTTTCCAGGCGGATGCGTTCGTGGGGATAGAGCGGCGTCAGGCTGTCGAAATGAATCCGTTCTGCAAGCGCGGCCGGGTCTTCGTCGTTTACCTTCTCTACCCGGAGCAGGGCCAGATACTTTTCGGTCTCTTTCGGCCGGCGTACCTGCCCCGCCACGAGATCGCCGGTGCGCAGGTCAAACTTGCGGATTTGCGAAGCGGAAACGTAAATGTCATCGCCCGAAGGGAGGTACTTGAAGGGTCGCAGGAAGCCGTAACCGTCGGGCAGGATTTCCAGGACCCCCTGGGCGTACATCAATCCCTCCTTCTGGAGGCGCATCTTTTTGATTTCGTAAATCAGCTCCTGTTTGCGCAACCGGTAATAACCGGGGATATCCAGTTCTCTGGCGATCTTGTATAACTCGGCTACGGTCTTTGCTTCCAGGTCGTTCCCAGCAAACAAAACTCTTCACTCCTCAATATTAAATGTTTTAAAGTCATAACAGGAAACGCAGTTTGTAAAAATTTTACAGAAACAAAGGAGGCCTCGCGGAATGCTTCTTTTCCCCAACTTATATAACTCTAATCGTAATGTTTGAAGCGGAACTTCAACCCAAGATTTTCGAGGAAATGCAAGGGGGAAAAACTTGCTGCCTGCGGCTCCAACGGCTTTATTATAACCCGCCCCATTGAAAATTATACCAGATGCACTAGTGGAAAAACACGTCTTTCTTTGAACTTCACCTCTTGCCCGATCTGTTCCAATCAGCCAAAAACTGCGCGATCCCCGCGTCGGTCTGCGGGTGCTTCAGCATCTGCACTAAAACCTTGTAGGGAATCGTAGCGATATGCGCTCCCGCGCGGGCAGCCGCCAACACGTGTAGGGGATGACGAATGCTGGCCGCAATGATCTCGGCAGGAAGATCGTAATAGGCGAAAATTTCCGCTATATCCGAAACTACCGCCATTCCGTCGTGTCCCACATCATCGAGCCGCCCCACAAAAGGACTTACAAAACTGGCCCCGGCCAGGGCCGCCAGAAGTGCCTGGTTGGCAGAAAAAACAAGCGTAACGTTGGTCCTGATGCCCTTTGCGTACAGGCTCTTTACCGCCTTCAAACCCTCTGCGGTGACCGGGATTTTAATCACGACGTTGGGATGGATCGCGGCCAACTCCTCGGCCTCCGCCACCATCCCCCCGGCTTCCAGGCTTAAAACCTCCGCGCTGACCGGCCCGTCAACGAGGGCGGTTATCTCCCGCACCACCGCTTTGAAATCGCGCCCCTCCCTGGCGATCAGCGAAGGATTGGTGGTAACCCCGGAGATCACCCCGAGGGCTGCCGCCTCGCGTATCTCCTCGATATTGGCCGTGTCGAGAAAGAGCTTGATGGCCCCTCACCTCACTTAATATAAAACCCGCCGGCCGACACCCAACCCGACGCCGCAAAGAAACAATCGTTTCCGAGGAGACCGCTGCAAAACTTCGCCTGCCAAAATGGAAGTGAGAGGTGAGAAGTTAGAGGTTAGAATTTATGGTAGGAATTCGCTATAGACAAATTCCCTCAAGAATTCTCACTTCCAACCTCCCACCTCTAACCTCCAAAATGCTGGGTCGTTTTTCGCGGCCTCCGGGTTTCCTACTAAAACTTGCCGTATTGTGGATAGGTAAACTTACTCTTCGACAAATTAGAGTTTTGCAACACTCTCCTCCGAGAATGTAAGGTTCCTGCAGCAGCCCTCGGCAGACCGGCTCGCGCCGGATTCCTGCGCTGACCGCACTATCGCTCGTCGCCGGCTCTCCGTCCGGCACCGCGCAAACTCGGCGTCCCTGCCTCGGTTGCGCTTGCCGGCATCCGTGCCGGCATCCGGACTCCGAGCCGTCGCCTCGCCAAGTGCGGTTCGCAGCTCGTCATACGGCGCGGCTCCGGTCTTGCCGCAGGTCCTACATACATTTTCATTCCCGGTGGCGCGACTTTATCGTCGTGAACGACTCCCAGGGAAAGAACAACCGGTCACCTTTGGCAGCAGAAGACCGGGGGTTGTTTCGAGAACCGCCAGCGGTATCCCTGATCTTTCAGTAGTCCGCCCACCAGTAAATTATACTTCATTTGCCCTGTTTGCGCTACCAAAAAGGCGAATTTTTTCCCTGATTATTGCCACCGCCGCTTCCCGCGCCGGCCCCAGGACCTTCCGCGGGTCGATCTCGTCCGGATCGGCATCCAGCACCCGCCGCACCGCACCCGTAAAAGTCTCCCGGATGTCGGTGTCGATGTTCACCTTCCGGATGCCCCGCTTCACGGCTTCCCGGATGGCTTCCGCTGGGACTCCCGAGGAGCCGTGCAGCACCAGCGGCACGTTGACGCCCGCCGCGATGCGGCTCAGCCGATCGAAGTCAAGCCGCGGTTCACCTTTATAACGGCCGTGCGCGGTGCCGATGGCCACAGCAAGTGCGTCCACCCCGGTCTCGGACACGAAACGCACCGCTTCGTCCGGGTCGGTGAAGAAGGCCTCCCTCTCAGAAACCGAGAGCTCGTCCTCCGTCCCCCCGATCCGACCGAGTTCCGCCTCCACCGAAACGCCAACCGCCCGGGCGACGTGCACCACCTGGCGGGTTAAAGCCACGTTCTCCGCGAAGGGCAGGTGCGAACCGTCGATCATCACCGAACTGAAACCGGCCGCGATGCACCGCACGACCTGTTCGAAGCTGGTGCCGTGGTCGAGGTGCAGTGCAACCGGCAGCCGGGTCAGGGAAATGGCGGTCTTCGCCAGGGCGGAGATATACTCCAGCCCGGCATACTTAATCGCCCCCTGGCTCGCCTGCAGAATCACCGGCGCATTCTCGGCCTCGGCCGCGGCCAGGATCGCCTGAACAATCTCCATGTTGTTGCAATTAAAAGCTCCAACGGCATAACCGCCCGCTGCCGCCGCCCGCAGCAGACGCGCCGTAGTAACTAAAGGCATATCTTCCTCCAAGCAGGAGTTCGGGGTCAGAATTCAGAAGTCAGTATTCAGAAGTCAGAAGTCAGAATATTAAAAAAGCTTGAACGTCTTACATCGAAATATCAAATAGTGGGACGGTCAGCCAACCCTTATGCTATTTCGGCTTGATTTAACCCTTCCTTTTTCTTCTGGATTCTAAATTCTATTATTATTTATTATCCCTCTTGATACCCTTTTTCTTACCCCGGACGGCCCGGTCAAAACCGTAGAAGCTTCGCCGGGAAAGTTCAATCGCCGGAAATTCTTGCAACTGGAGAAAATCCTCTTCGGTTTCGGCATAAATGGTAGTCATCCGGTCGCAGTTCTTGCAGCGCAACTCCAGACGCTCGGGCAGGACCTCGAGTTCGATCTTGTTCTTCCCGCACGGGCAGAAGACACTGCCCTCGTCCGCCATCTCCTGTAAATAGTTCAACACCTCAAACATCACGTCAGGATTCGAAAAGTAACTCGGTCCCCCGAGATCCTCGATCAGGGATTCAAGCTCTTCCTGGTAAGTCTGGATGGTGGCGCGCACCTTGTCCCGGGGCCCCACATTTCCAAGTTCCAGGCCCGTCTCCAGGCACAAGAGCGTTGTTAATTCGGACGACCAGAGCTTTTTCCCGGACAGACGGTAGGTGTGGTGTAGGTCGCAAACGGTGCAGCTGACATCGAAGGTATACGCCGTATGGTCCTTAGTCGAAACCACCGCTTTTTCGATCCCGCAGGAGCAGATTACCCTTCCAGGCTTCTGCTTCGACACGGCGAAGCGCGAAAGATGGAAGAGCTCCAACCGCCCGCAGTCAGGACAGCGAAGGGCGATTACGATATCTGTTGGAATAAGCATATACCCTAAAACCTCCTCAAGGCATCCCGTGACGGCTCGGCAACTACCCGCCGGGGGCCTGTTGCAATTCCGGCTAACCTCCTCTTTTCGTACCTGACCCCACAAAAGGAAACCCTTTTTCGCTTTTTGGTGTTACTTCGCCACGAGGAGCGGAACTCCTCCTGCGAAAAATACTTTTATGGCGTCTGGTATAAGTTAATTTATGGCCTCTCTGGCAAAAAAGGCAACAGGGTTTCCACCAGCCGGCGCAAATCCTGAAGGTCAAAAGGCTTCGCCAGTCTTCCGGCAACCGGCAGGTTTTCCTCCGCTTCCATTTCTCCCGTCATTAACACGACGGGCACTTCCGGTGCCAAATGCCTGATTTCTTCAAGCAACGCCGTCCCGCTGACCTGGGGAAGTTTTAAATCAAGCAGGATCAATCCGGGAGGTTCCTGCCTGATCAGCGATAGCGCCTTTTCCCGGTTGGTGGCTGTCCGAACCATGTAGCCCAACGGTGCCAGGGTTTCCTCAACCAGCCAGCAGATGTACTGCTCATCATCTACGATCAGGACATACGACATTTTGTTTTCCTCAACTCCCTACGGAACTCCGAGCAGCGGGAAGAGTGTGCCCACCAGTACTATCACCGCGGCAACGAAGACCATTCCCAGTACGATGAGGGCAGCTACCGGCGTGAGCACCGTCAGTGCGGCAACCCCGGTGGAGAAACCGTGGACCTCCCGCAGGCCGAGAACCAGCAGCACAACCCCCCAGACCAGCACGCCGAGGCCGATGATGCCGCTTAAAGCAGCGGCGGCGATGTCCGGCACCCGTAGAAGTCTCAACAGCAACTCCACCGCAATCAGGAAAATTCCCGGCAGCGCCGCCAGGGCATACACCGTGAGGGTTCCTCTCGGGCTCCCCTTCCCGCCCCAGATTTCCGCCACCAGGTGCAGGACGGCGCCGTACAGGAACCACCTCAACCCCGCAAAAACAAGCGCAAAGAAAATAATGAAAGGCAACAACCCGGAAAGTACCTGCCCAATAGACGCCAGGTCCGCATCATCGGGGAAATCGGCGATGGCGGAACGGAAGAAGGAAAAGCTCACGATTGCGTTGCTAACTGCCAGAAGAAAAAACAGCAGGGCCGCGTAACATAAAGGAGGGCCTTCTTTTATCTTCTTGAAGGTGGGTACGGGGTTGAAAAGAACCCCGTAAATTAGGTCGAGGAAACCCGGGCGCACAACCGCGCCGCCGTTTTCCGGAGTTTCCATGGCTAAACCTCCCTACCGTTGAATCACGGGAAGACAAAGGAGCCACGCCGGCAACAACTCCGGAAGCAGCGGCCTCCCGGTCGCGCCTCCCAACAGCCGCTCCCAGAAAAAGCGGGGCGGCCCGAGGTCCACCACCTTCGGCTCACCCTCTATCCCGGCAAGGCGCCCGGCACACCGCACGGCATCGCGGAAGTCACCGAGTTCGTCCACCAGCCCCACGGCTTTCGCCTGCCGCCCGGTGAAAATCCGGCCGTCCGCGAGGCGCAAAACCTCTTCCCGCTCCATCTTCCGCCCCTCGGCCACCCAGTCCACAAACTGGTCGTAAATATCGTCCACCATCCCCTGAAAAATAGCGCGCTCCTGGGGCGTCATCGGCCGGCTCTCCGAACCCATATCCTTGTACGGCCCGCTTTTAATCGTTTCCTTGGAAACGCCTATTTTGCCGTAAAGGCCGGTCACCTCAACGGTTTCGATCAAAACGCCGATGCTTCCGGTTATCGTCGCCGGGTTGGCGAAAATCCGGTCGCTCCCGGCCGCAACCCAGTAAGCCCCCGAAGCCGCCACATCACCCATCGAGGCCACCACCTTTTTGCCGGCTTTTTTCAGCCTTTTCACCGCCTCGGCAATCTCCTGGGAGGCTGCCGCAGTGCCGCCCGGACTGTCCAGGCGTAAAACCACCGCCTTGATGCCCGGGTCTTCCTCCGCCCGGCGAAGGGCTTCGAGCACCCCGCCGGTTCCGGCCGTACCGCCGAAAGGCCCGCCGTCCGCGGCGGTAATCATCCCCTGAATGTAAACCACGCCCACCTGCTCCCCGCCCGGCAAGGCCCTTTTCCCCGGTCCTTTGCCGCCCACCGCAGCCGCGACAATCACCGAAACGATCAGCAACCCGAGAACAAGCGCACCGATCACCTTTTTCACCGCTGAACCACCTCCACATCGGTCGCCGCGTCTTCAGGCGTCGGAAATTAGAATCCAAAAGATGCCAAATAAACGGTCAGCCCGTCTTCTCCGCCACCAGGGCCGCACCGACAAAATCCCTGAAAAGCGGGTGTGGCTTCAAAGGCCGCGACTTGAATTCCGGGTGGAACTGCGTGGCCACAAACCACGGGTGCGCCGCCAGTTCCACGATTTCAACCAGCCTGCCGTCCGGGGAAATGCCGCTGAAGCGGAAACCCGCCCGGGTGAACGCTTCACGGTAAGCGTTATTGAATTCGTAACGGTGGCGGTGCCGCTCCCAAACTTCGTTCACGCCGTACGCGCGGTGGGCCAGCGTCTCCGGTACAATACGGCAGGGGTAGCGCCCGAGACGCATCGTACCGCCGAGCTCCGTGATTCCCTGCTGGTCCGGCAAAAGAGCGATGACCGGGTGCGGCGTCGCCGGGTCCAGTTCGGCGCTGTTAGCGTTTTCCAACCCGAGCACGGCGCGGCCGAATTCCACCACCGCCAGTTGCATCCCCAGACAGATGCCGAGATAGGGCACCCGGTTTTCGCGGGCGTAACGGATCGCCCGGATTTTTCCTTCCGTCCCCCGCTCGCCAAATCCCCCCGGCACCAGAATCCCGCCGACCCCTTCCAGGAGCGTACCTGGTTCCTGCCGTTCAACGTCCTCCGCGTTGACCAGTTTTATCTCCACCCTTGCGTTGTGCGCGATTCCCGCGTGGCAGAGCGCCTCGTTGATACTGAAGTAAGAGTCCTTCAACCCCACGTACTTCCCGACCAGGGCAATGGTCACGGCGGAACGCGGGTTTTTCAAGCGGTCCACCATTTCCCTCCACTCCGCCAGGTCGAAAAAGACCCCGCGCAGACCCAGCCGCTCGGCGACGAAATCCCCGAGTCCCTGGGCTTCCAGGAGCAGCGGTACCTCGTATATGGTTTCCGCGTCCACGGCCTCGATCACCGCCCGCGGCTCGACATCGCAGAAAAGGGCGATTTTCCGCTTCATTTCCGGGGAAAGCGGCATCTCCGAGCGGCAAACGATGACGTCGGGCTGAATACCGATCCCCCGCAGTTCCTTCACGCTGTGCTGCGTGGGCTTGGTTTTCAGTTCTTTCGCCGCCCGCAGGTAGGGAACCAGCGTAACGTGCACGTAGAGGGTGTTTTCCCGCCCGAGATCAATCCGGAGCTGGCGGATGGCCTCAAGAAACGGCAGAGACTCGATGTCGCCGACCGTACCCCCGATTTCCACCACCACGACGTCGGCCGCGGTTTCCTTCCCCAGGATGAGAATCCGCTCCTTGATCTCGTTGGTGATGTGGGGAATAACCTGCACCGTCCCGCCCAGGTAATCGCCGCGGCGCTCTTTCGCGATAACTGACCAGTAAATGCTTCCCGTGGTGACGTTGCACAGGTGGTTCAAGTTGGTATCAATGAAGCGTTCGTAGTGACCCAGGTCCAGGTCGGTTTCCGCACCGTCTTCGGTCACAAACACCTCGCCGTGCTGGAACGGGCTCATGGTCCCGGGGTCCACGTTAATGTACGGATCGAGCTTCTGAATGGTGACGCTGAAACCCCGGCTTTTTAAAAGCCGCCCGATCGAAGCCGCGGTAATTCCTTTACCGAGAGAAGAAACCACGCCGCCGGTAACAAAGATATACTTCGCCATACTCTCCTCCAAAATGCGTTCTTCTTCCGTGGGGCGCGGCGATGAGCTTCGCATTACTGCGTCAGGCTTGCCGGCCGGGTCTCTCCGAGCAGGTGCCGGCAAACCCCGGCTACATCCTTTCCGGCGCACCGATTCCCAAAAGTCTCAGGCCCTGCCGCAGGACTATTCCCACAGCTTGTACCAGCAACAGGCGCGCCTCCTCGATGCCGGGCTCACTGCCGATCACCCGGTGGACGTTGTAAAAGGCGTGAAAAAGCCCTGCAAGCTCGTAAATATAACCCGTCAGCCGGTGTGGCGCCAGGTCGAGGGCGGCATCCACCACCTCATCCGGGAAATCGGCCAGCTTCCTGAGCAACCGCTCTTCCTCTTCGGAGGTCAACACGCTCAAGTCAACCGCCCCGATCTCGGGTAACGCCTTCCCTTTGAGGCTCAGTTGGCGGAAAAGGCTGGCAATCCGGGCGTGCGCGTACTGTACGTAGTAGACGGGGTTTTCCATGCTTTGGGCCCGCGCCAGGTCCAGGTCGAAATCAAGGTGGCTGTCGGCGCTACGGAGCACAAAAAAGTAGCGAGCGGCGTCCCGGCCTACTTCTTCCAGCAGCTCATCCAGCGTCACGAACTCGCCCGTACGCTTGGACATCCGCACGATCTCCCCGCCCCGGAAGAGCCGCACCAACTGCATGATGATCACGTCCAGGCGGTCCGCGTCGTAACCGAGCGCCCGGAGCGCCGCTTTCACCCTGGGGACGTGCCCGTGGTGGTCCGCTCCCCACACGTTTATCAACCAGGCGAACCCGCGGTCAAACTTGTTCGCGTGGTAGGCGACGTCCGCGGCAAAGTACGTCGCCGCACCGGTCGAGCGCACAAGCACCTCGTCCTTTTCCACGCCGTGCTTTTCGGCCTTGAACCACAGCGCGCCCTCGCGCTCGTAAGTCTCCCCCCGGGCCGTGAGTTCCCGGATCACCCTCTCCACCGCACCGCTTAAGTGCAGCTCCTGCTCCGAAAACCAGACGTCGTAGCGCACACCGAACTTCTCAAGAGAATCCCGGATGGCGGCAACCTTCTCGGCCACGGCAAAACGCGCCAGCGCCTCCCGGCGCTCTCCCGGCGGGGCATGCCGGTAAGTCTCGCCGGTTTCCGCAATGAAGCGTTTCACCGTCGCCGCCAGGTCCGCCCCGTGGTAACCGTCCTCCGGCACGGGGACGTCCTCCCCGAACTCCTGAAGGTAGAGGGCTTCCAGCGAGGCGGCGAAGCGTTCGATCTGGAGTCCGGTGTCGTTGATGTAGAACTCCCTGGTCACGTCAAAGCCGCAAAAATCCAGGAGGGCAGCGATACTGTCCCCAAGCGCTGCCCCCCGGGCGTTCCCCATATGCAGCAGGCCGGTGGGATTGGCACTTACGAATTCAACGTTCACCTTCCGCCCGGCGCCTACCAGCGACCGGCCGAAACGTTCCCCCTGTTCAATCACCTGGCGGAGGGCCTCCTGAAGCCACTGCGGCCGGAGGTAGAAATTGAGAAAGCCCGGCCCCGCAACTTCGATCCGTTCTACCCAAGGGCACGCTCCGTAATCGAAATGCTTCAGAATTACGGCGGCCACGTCCCGCGGGGGACGACGGGCAGGCTTCGCCAGTTGCATGGCGATGTTGGCGGCAAAATCACCGAACTTTTCTTCCCGGGGTGAACTGACCATAAACTCAGGGATGTCGACCTCTTCCGCCAGGCCAAGCGGCACCCGGGAGGCCAGTCCCGCCCGGTGAAGCGCCTGCGTGATCGCCGCCCGGATCTCAGCCTTTATGGGAACCATCTCAGACCTCCCGGACGGTAATCTCCAGCGCCTGGGAGCCGATCCGCTGGCGATCCAGGGCCAAATCATACTCTAAATTAATGCTCCCGCCGACCTCCGTCAGGTCCACCTCAACCTTGTACGGGAAGACGTCGCAGAACATGCTTCCGTAAGGGGTGACGTAGTTCCCCCGGTTGGGGACCCCTTCTTCAAAAACCTGGCGCCATTCCTGGGACCCCATGCGGTTCAGGGTGACGCGCCGCGGCTCCGCCTTGAGCGTGGTCGTCGTCCCCGCCATCCCCGAAACCTCGGACTCGCTGTAAACGATGTAAAAGTCCGTCTCCCGGCAGAAATAACTCCCCCGGGTCACCAGCTCAATCGTCTCCTTTTCCCCCCGCTCGTCGGTAAGCGTTCCTTTGACCGTCACCAGAACTTCCTTCCTCATCACCCACCCCAATTCTCCAGGAGACCGCCCCGGGTTTTTCAGGGAACTACGGACCGGAGGCACAGGGCATTCAACGTCCGGGATTTGCTCCGCGCCGGTTTTCCCAGGCGGTCTCTGTAATTTCAGCAAACTTATTTCCGGGGTCCCGGTGCCCGCGGCTTTTGGCTCGGGCGTTGCCAGAAACCTTCCCCACCAAGGGACACCGGAATTACCCGGAGCACTAAACAAAAAGGGCGGAACAAAGTTCCCGTATCCCTTAAAAGATTTCGGTTCCAGAAAAATTTCTACATTGAATCCGACTTTCCTGCCGCGCCTCCCAAAATCCTCACTCGCGCGGCGTAACCTGCCGCAGGCCGGAAGAAGCGGCAGCCTGCCTCTTGGGACGCACGCGCCGGAGGAAATTCCCCATCCGCTTGAAGGCCTCGGTCAGATTCGCCACAGAAGCCGCATAGGAACAGCGGACAAAGCCCTCGCCGCTCGGGCCGAAGGCCGTACCCGGAACCACGGCAACGCGCTCCTCCATGAGCAGCCGCTCGCAAAAATCCTCGGAGCCGAGACCGGTGTCGCGGATGGACGGGAAAACGTAAAAGGCACCCCCCGGTTCGTGACAGGGCAACCCTATTTCTTTGAAAGCGTTCATCACCAGCCGGCGCCTGTAGCTATACTGCGCCACCATCTGGCGCATCTCCTTCAAACCGTTTTTAAGCGCCTCCATTGCCGCCATCTGGGCGGTGATCGGGGCGCAGAGCATGGTGTACTGGTGGATTTTCGTCATCGCCCCGATAAAGGCCTCGTTTCCGGCCGCATAACCCAACCGCCAACCCGTCATTGCAAAGGCCTTCGAGAAACCCTGCAGAACCACGGTCCGGTCGCGCATCCCCGGTAGCCGGGCGATGGAAACGTGTTCGCCGTCGTATGTGAGCTGAGCGTAAATCTCATCCGAGATCACCAACAGGTCGTGCTCCCGCACCACGGCGGCGATATCCTCCAGCTCCGCCCGGCGCAGGGTCGCACCGGTGGGGTTGTTCGGGTAAGCCAACAGCAAAACCTTGCTCTTCGGGGTTATCGCACCTTCCACCTGCGCCGCGGTGATCCGGAACCCGCTCTCCATCTTTGTCGGCAGGGGGACGGGTACGCCGCCCGCCATAACGGTGCAGGGAATATACGAAACGTAAGTCGGCTCCGGAATCAGCACCTCGTCACCCGGCGCCACCAGTGCCCGGAGTGCCAGGTCAAGCGCCTCGCTGACGCCTACGGTGATTAAGATTTCCTTTGCAGCGTCGTAGCGGAGCTGGAACGCCTGGTGTAGGTAGCGGGCGATCTCCTCCCGCAGTTCCTTGAGCCCCTGGTTGGAGGTATACATAGTGTAACCCTTTTCCAGGGCGTAGATGCAGGCCTCGCGGATCCGCCAGGGCGTCACGAAATCCGGTTCGCCCACGCCGAGGGAGATGACCCCTTTCATCTCCGCTGCCAGGTCAAAGAACCGGCGGATCCCCGAAGGCGGAATGGCACGCACTACCGGGTTCACACATTCTTCCCAGGACTTCACGGTGAAACCACCAACCTTGACGCAGATTCTTCTTTGCTTTCAAAAAGGATGCCGTTCTCCTTGTAGCTCTTTAAGACGAAATGGGTAGTTGTGCTCACCACCCCCTCGATCGGCGCCAGCCGGGTGGCTACAAAGAAGGCTACCTCCTGCATCGTCTTGCCCTGGACTTCGACCGCCAGGTCGTAGGTCCCCGACATCAGCCGCATTGCTTTGACTTCGGGAAAACGGGCGATCCGTTCCGCCACGGCGTCGAAACCCACGTCGCGCTGGGGGGTAACCTTGACCTCGATCAAGGCGTTCACTCTCTCTATTCCAATCTTACTCCAGTTAATTAAGGTCCGATAACCGAGAATGAGCCCTTCCCGTTCCATCTCCCTGATGATTTCTTCGACCGCCCCCGGTTCCATGTTGAGCATCGCAGCAAGTTCCTGCGGCGTGTACCGGGCGTCGGCTTCCAGGAGTTCCAGGATTTCCGGTCTCCGGTTCTTTTCGTCCATTTCAAACCCCTCCTTTTAAAATGAAAACCCCGTCCCGTCTAAGGACGAGGTTTTACCCTCGCGGTACCACCTTAATTGGCGTCGGCAAAGCAGAACGCCCCCTCTTGGCCCGGTAACGGCGGGACCCGGGGAAACATACTCGACGAGCAGGTCGCCCGCCTTTCCGCTCCCGGCTCCGGGGCGGCACGGATGACGTCCTTCCGCCGGGCTTCCACTCTCCCCGGCTCGCTGGGGAGGCACAGCCATCCTTCTTCCCCTTCACGGCCTTTCTTATCTCTTTTTACCACGCGCAACCCTTTAAGTCAATAAGCCGGTGTCTTTTTTAAACCGTCCGGAGCGCTTCGGCGATTAGCCCGGCCACCTTTCTGCCGGAAAGGACCATCCCCCCGAAAACAGGGCCCATCCGGTAGCCGCCCGCCACCGCGTTGGCCGCCATCCCGGCGACGTAAAGTCCGGGATAGACTTTACCGGTGTACTCCAGGATCTGCCTTTCGCCGACCTCGGCCCAAAGGGACTTCTCGCCGCGGATCACCCCGCCGGGGACCCTGAGCGCAACGCCGTCTTTCTCCGCCAGGATGCGCACCACCTGCGCGTCATGCCCGGTGGCGTCCAGCACACAGCGGCACCGGACGGCCAGCGGATCAATGTGGAGCCCGGCCATCCCCACCGCGGTCCAGTTCAGCACCAGCCCCGCTACCACTTCTTCACGCAGGACCACGTCTTCCACCGTAACCAAGTTCATTATCAGTGCCCCGGCCCGGCAGGCGGCGTAAGCGAACCCCGCCACTGCTTCCACCGCGTGCGCGGTATAGTAACCGGGCTCAAACTCCTCGAACCGGATTCCGACCTCTTCAAAAACCCCCCGGGCCGGTTCCTGAAAGACGATCCGGTTAAACATCATCGCGCCGCCCCACATCCCGCCCCCCACGCTCAGCCGCCGCTCGAAAACCACAGTCTTAAACCCGTCCCGTGCCAGGTAGAACGCGGCCGACAGTCCGGAGGGCCCGGCACCGACCACCGCCACGTCGAACTCAAGCAGGGAAAGCAGGTCCTGGTGGTAGCGGGTGATAATCGCCCGGGAAATGGCCCGTTCGTCGAGTTCAGGAATTTGCTTCTTCAACAGGTTTACTCCTCTCCGCGGTAAGCACCGTTACCAATTTATTATATCCCGGCGGGCGGAGACGTCAAGGGATAAAAGCAGCCCGACCGTGTCAAGGTTTAGTAGGTAAACTCCCGCAGAATTTTAAAACCCTGTATAAGAACGCCGTAGCGAAACAAGTTCACGCAACACATACTTCACAAAAGGCCGGCTGGCAAACGGCCCGCTTAG
>JBFLVI010000028.1:0-31839 GCA_040758635.1 Bacillota bacterium
GTCATCGCCTTGACGGTTCCCTGGGTCCCCACCGGCATGAAAACGGGGGTGTCCACCACCCCGTGGGGCGTGAGCAGCCTGCCGCACCGCGCTGCACCGTCTTCTTTCACGATTTCGAACCGGAACACCATTTTCTCCTGCCGTTCTCCTATAGGTTTTTCTTGCCATTGGCTGCTTATACGCTGGTTTTATTCTCTTCGCCCGCCGGTTTTCTGTCAAGGCCGCACCGGGTAAAAATCCGGGTTGATGCCGCACCGGGCTGTGAATGGTGGCGTTGTGGAAGCAAAGCAGGATGGGGGGTGTGCTTTGTTTACTCACTCGCGGGGTTGCTGCCGGAGGGTCGGCCCCGAAGCTTAAAGCGATTTGACTTCTTACCGCCTATTTGCCCTTCGCGTGGGCGGCTTCTACCAGGGCCTTTAGGTTCTGACGCTCCCGGTCGAAGCCCTGCCAGACCTCGTCCCGGGCTTTGAGCCGTGACGGGAGGGTATTGATGTTGAAGTCCTTCGGCTGCCGGTCCCGGCGTTCGAGTTCTCCCCAGTCGAGAGGCGTGGAGACCGGCGCGCCGGGCAAGGGTCGCACGCTGTAAGGGAAGGCCATCGTTTTGCCGTAGCCGTTTTGCAAGTAATCGAGGTAGACACGGGAGCCCCTTTTTTCGACCACCCGCTCTGTCGTGGCCTTTGGGAAGACCCTGGCGACGAACTGTGCTACGTAGCCCATCGCCCGCGCGACTTCGTGGTGGGTGTATTCCGGCGCGACGGGAATGAAAATGTGCAGCCCTTCGGCGCCGGAGGTTTTGGGGTAGCCTTTCAGGCCGAACTCGGCAAGCGCCGCCCGCAGCAGGAGGGCGGCCTCTACGACCTGCGGGAAAGACGCGCCCGGCATCGGGTCGAGGTCGAGCACGGCGACATCTGGTTTGTCAAGCGCCTCCCGGGCAGCGAGCCAGGCGTGCATCTCGATCGCCCCCTGCTGGACCACCCAGAGAAGCGTCGGTTTGTCGTTGCAGACGATGTAGTTGACCACTTTGCCGGCGTCCCGGTGTTCGACCGGCACCGTCTCGACCCAATCCGGGGCGTAGTCCGGACACTCTTTCTGGTAGAAGCTTTCGCCCTCGATCCCGTCGGGGAAACGGTTGAGCACCAGGGGCCTGTCCTTGAGGTAGGGGAGGAGGTAGGGGGCGACGGTGTCGTAGTAGCGGACGAGGTCTCCCTTGGTGTAGCCCTCCGGCCAGAAGCGCTTCCCCAGGTTTTTAAGCTCCAGCACTTTTCCTTCAACTACCACCTTGGGCATCCGTAGACCTTTCCCGAAAATAGACGTTTAATCTTGACTTAACAGACCTTTGGGGTCTGTTCGGCTTTCAACGTTGATAAAAAGATCAGAGCATAAGCAATTGAACCATTTTCATTCCCGGTGGCGACGATGAATCGTCGTGAACGACTCCTCCCTGAAAAAATAACTCCTATTGCGGCCAGGTACACTCCCGCGGGCGCTTGTCCGGTCGCAAGGCCCGGAAGACGGGGTGCCGCAGGTAACCCTCTCTGGTCACCTCGGTGAAGTCCACCGTGCAGACAAGGACCGGTTCCACCCACCGGGTCTCGCCCCGCCGGTGGGCCGGCGGCAACTCGAAAACAGGCCGGTTTCTAACTGCGCCGGCGAGCAGGGCCAGAAGTTCCCGGGCGGTGCCGGCATCAAAGCCGGTGCCCACCTTTCCGGCGAAAGCGAGTTTTCCGTTCCGGTAGCCGCCCAGGATCAGCGCTCCCAGTCCCCGCGCGCCGCCGCCCGGCTCCCAGCCGCAGATGACCAGGTCGGCGGTTTTCCACGCCCGGATCTTCTTCCAGAACGGTGAGCGCCGTCCGGGGAGGTAGGGGCTGTCGCGCCGTTTGGCGATCATTCCCTCCAAGCCTTTTGCCCTGCAGGCGGCAAAAAACGCCTCGCCCTCTTCCGGGACGTAATCGGCTACCACCACCTCCGGCTCGGGCCGGACGAGTTCTTGCAGGAGCCGGCGCCGCCGCTCGAGCGGTTCGTTGAGCACCGGTTTTCCCTGCCGGTAAAGCAGGTCGAAGGCGACGAAAACCGCTGGGTGCGCAAGGGCAGCCGCCAGGGCCCGCCGCCGGTCGAGCAGCCGCCCGCGGGCCTGCAGCGCCCCGAAGTCGGATTGCCCGTTGGTGAAAACAACGATTTCGCCGTCCAGGACGACCGGGAGGTCCGCGACCCGTTCGTGAAGCTTTTGCAGTTCGGGGAAGGCGGGCGTCAGGTCGTGGAGATTCCGCGAGCGGAGCACCGTACCGTCCTCCAGGTAAGCGAGGCAGCGGTACCCGTCCCACTTGATTTCGAAAAAATAAGCGCCGTCGGAGAAGGGTTCGGCATTCACCGCCAGCATCGGGCGTAACAGCGGCAGCGTCATCCCCGCGCCCCCCGGCGCTTGGCTTCCCGCTCCTTTTTTGCCAGTTCGATGCTCTGTTTCAACGCTTCCATCAGGTCCACCACCTTTTCCGCACGCGGCGGCGGCGCGACGACCTCTTCGCCCGCCATCTTCCTGCCAATTGTACCGAGGAGCGCCTCGCGGTATTCATCCCGGTATTTTCCGGGGTCGAAGGGAGCGGTCAGGCTCGCGATCAGGCTCTCGGCCATTTTTAGTTCGTTTTCGTGGACCTGGACGCTGTAGTTGAGTTCCGGGAGGGCGGCGGCAGACCGGACCTCGTCGGGATAGTGCAGGGTGCTGAGTACCAGCGCCCGCCCGCTCGGCCACAAAAGCGCCGGCGACTGCTTCGTTCGGACCGCAACCCGGCCCACCGCGGCCTTGTTCGTCCTTTCCATCGCCTGGCGCAGCAGTTCATAAACGCGCTCGCCGCCTTCTGCCGGCGCCAAGTAATAGTTCTTCGCGTAGTAAAGCGGGCTGACCTCGTTTTGCCCCACGAAGTCGAGCAGGGCGACGTTCCGGGCCTCCAGCCCGGGCAGGTTTTCCAGGTCCTCCTCCGTCAGCACCACGTAGCGCCCCTTTTCGTATTCGTAGCCGCGTACCACTTCGTCCAGGCCGACGTCCCGTTCACAGACGGGGCAGTAGCGCCGGTACCGCACCGGTGTCCGGCAGACGGAGTGAAGCAGGTGGAACTTCACGTCCTTCTCCTCGATCGCCGCGTAGACCTTGACCGGGATGTAAACGAGACCGAAGGTGACGGCGCCCTTCCAGATCGGTCGCATAAAAAAACGCCTCCGTATCTATTGTGCCGTCAAACGGAAATAAAAATCCCGGGGTGATCCCGGGTATAAATTCTTTATGGTTAAAAAGTGGGAAGAACAAGCCGGTAGTATTTAGTCGTCTGTCGTCAGTCGTCGGTCGTCGGTATTGATGTGGGAATTCACTGCGGCGAATTCCTGCAAACAATTATTAACCTTTAGTGGTACCGCAGCGCCTCGGCGGGGCTGAAGGAAGCCGCGCGGCCGGCGGGATACAGCCCGAAGACCAAACCTACAAAGGAAGCAAAGCCGAAGGCGAGAAGGATCGTCCACACGGAGATCAGGGGCGGCCACTTGGCGAAGTGGGCGATCGCCCAGGCGCCGCCCGCGCCGAGGAGCACGCCGAAAAAGCCGCCCACTAAACAGAGCGCAACCGCTTCCGCCAGGAACTGCTGCAGGATATCCCGGCGGCGGGCACCGATGGCCATTAGGAGCCCGATCTCCCGCGTGCGTTCTGTGACGGCCACCAGCATGATGTTCATTACCCCCACGCCGCCGACCAAAAGGGCGATTGCCGCCACGGCGCCGATGATCAGCGTCATCACCCCGGTGGCCTTTTCGATGAGGGCGAGCCCCTCTTTCATCGACATCCCGGTGTAGTGGACGCCGGTTCCCGGATGTCTTTTTTCGAGGATTTTGATGCAGTCCGCGATGGCCTGGGGAACGGCTTCTTCGGTTACTGCGACCCCGTCCAGTTCGTGGATCACCCGGGTGTTAAGGAGTTCCTGGACGAAGGTGATCGGGGCAAAAGCGTACCTGTTCATACTCATCGCGCCCAGGAGTTGGGACGTCTGTTTTTCCGTCACCCCGATTACCGTGGCCGGGACGTCCTGGACGAACACCTTTTTCCCCAGTGCGTCGCCCCTTGGGAAGAGCATTTCCGCCAGGGCGCCGTCCAGCACCACCACCCGGCTGTGTGCCGCCACGTCCGTCTGGGAAAAGAATCGTCCGGAGGCAAGGGGCAGGTTCATCACGGCCGTCAGGTCGGGCGTCGTCCCGATAAGTTGTGACAGAACGGGTTTAGCCTGGCTCTGCGGCCGCCGGATGGCGATCATCATCCCCGAGGTGACAGGGGCCAACTTGTCCACCGCCGGGGAGAGTTCCTTTATTATGGCGACGTCTTCGAGTTTAAAGGTGTCGACGGTGGGGGCTTCCCCCCGCATCCAGTCCACAGAGATGTTAAAGCTGCGGCTGCTGCCCAATTTTTCGATTTCAGAAAGCAGAACGGCCTCCCCGCCCTGGCCGATGGCGACCACGGCGATCACGGCCGCGATGCCGATGGCGATGCCCAGGGTGGTGAGTATGGCCCGCAGGCGGTGGGCGAGGAGGTTCTCACCGGTGAGCCGGATGAGGTCGGCGGCTTTCATGCGGAGGACACCTCCTCGCGGACGACCGCGCCGTCCAGGAAGTGCATGATGCGTTCGGCGTAGCGGGCGATGTCCGGTTCGTGGGTAACCATCACGATCGTCCGCCCCTCCGCGTGCAGTTCCTTGAAGAGGGCCATGATTTCATAGCTGGTCTTGCTGTCGAGGTTTCCCGTGGGTTCGTCGGCGAGGATTACTGCCGGATTGTTTATCAGAGCCCGGGCGATGGCCACCCGCTGCTGCTCCCCGCCGGAAAGGGCCGGCGGCTTGTGTTTCAGACGGTGCCCGAGTCCCACGCGGGCCAGCAGTGCCGCCGCGCGTTCCCGGCGTTCCTTGCCGGGGGTACCGGCGTAAATGAGCGGCAGTTCCACATTTCGCAAAATGTTGTGGCGGGGCAGAAGGTTAAAGGTCTGAAAAACGAAACCGAACTGCTGGTTTCGCAGGCCGGCGAGTTCGTCTTCGTCAAGCGCGGACACCTCGCGCTCGTTGAGATAATAGCGTCCGGCGGTGGCCCGCTCAAGACAGCCCAGAACATTTAAAAAAGTGGACTTGCCGGAACCCGACGGCCCCATTACCGCTACAAATTCCCCGGTCTTAATTTCAAGGGAGACGTTGTTCAGAGCCGTTACGGCGGCGGGTCCGTGGCCGTAAATTTTAGTCAGCCCTTCCACCCTGATCACTGCTTTACACCGCCGGATACGCGCACCGGTTGGCCGTCCCGGAGGTCTGCCGGGGGGTTGAGGATCACCCGCGTGCCAGCCTTGAGGCCGGCCCGGATTTCGGAGTAGAGCTCGTTGCTGCCGCCGACGTCAACCGTCCGCTTGCGGGCCACGCCCTTGTCCACGGCAAACACGGCCTTTTCCTTGCCCTTTTCAACCACAGCTTCGGTCGGGACGAGGACCGCCTTCCGGGGTCTGACGCGGTGGATGATCACGTCCACCGTGGCTCCCGGGAGCAAACCGGGTTCGTCTAACGCGATGTACACCCGGACCGCTTTTTCGGTTTCCAGTTCGGTTTTCCGGGTTACGGCCGGGGAAACCCGGGCCACCTTTGCCCGCCAGGTCTTGTCGGGACGCCCGATCCAGTTGATCTCCGCATCCTGCCCGGCGCGCACGCCGCGGACATCCTGCTCGCTGAGGTCCGCCACAACCTGAAGCCGTTCAGGGTCGCCGACGGTCAAGACCGGAAGGCCCGGTTGCAGGTAGTCTCCTTGTTTTGCCGTCCTTTGGAGCACCACCCCGGTGATGGGCGAGGTAAGCCGCCCTTTCGCTGCTGCGCGGCGGGCGTTTTCAACTGCTACACGGGCCTGGTTGACGCGGGCCCGGTACACCTCGATTTGTTTCGGGTCCTTCTCTTTCAGCGCCGCCAACCGTACTTCGGCGGCGGTCGCCTCCGCCTTTGCCTGCGTATACCCGATCTCCGCCGCTTCGAGTTCGGCTTCCGACACCGCCTCCTGTTCGAAGAGGAAGCGGTAACGTTCCAGTTTCTTTTCCGCCGCTTCGGCGGCTGCCTCTGCGGCTTCAAGCGCGGCTTCCGCCTGCGCTATTTCCTCCGGCCTGGCCGGGGCCAGCGCCGCCGATAGTTCCGTTTCGGCCGCGGCGAGTGCCGCTTCGGCTTCCTTCACCCGGTCTTCCACGTCGCTCGTGTCGAGTTCCGCCAGCACCTCTCCGGCGGCAACCCGGTCGCCTTCTTTCACCTTCAGGCGCACGAGCCTGGCCGCGAAGGGGGCGACCACTTCCGCCTGGTACAGGGTCTCGACCTTCCCGGTGGCCAGCACCTTGTCTTCAAAAAGCTTTTCCTCGGCTGCGGCAACCTTTACCTCCAGCGCCGCCGTGCCGAACCCGCGAACAGCAGCGGCGGCTATCACCGCCGCCGTGAGAATGATGCCGCCCACAATGAGCCAGAGTCTTGTGCCGCGCGTCAAGTTCCTTCTCCTTTCCTACATCATCCCGGCCGGCGTTTTTATGGCGGCCAACGTAGCCGTCAGTAGAGCCCCGGCCGCCCACAGGGCGAAGAGGTAAGCGATCGGGCCGCCGGGACGGGTCTTCATGGCCGCCGCGCCACCGATGCCCCAGAGAATAAGGCCCCACCAGGTGAAGGGGTTGCACTGGCTTAAGAAGAAGTACAGAAAACCCCCTTGGGCGGGTGAAAAGGCCGCCAGGCTGAGACTCACACGGTAAAAGTTTTCCACCGGAGCGGACAGGAGGAGGGCCGTTTTTACGACGCCGCCCAGAAAAACGGGGAGGTACCCGTAAACCGCCACCGTGAAAAGTGTTTTAAACGGGGTTTCCCGGGTGGAAAACACGGCGTACAGCTTTAGTAAAGCGGCGATAACCAGCCAGACGACCCAGGGAGCCGCGGCGGCGGAAGCCACGCTGGCCACTGCTGCCGCTTTGGGCGCTATCGCCAGCGTCTGCTCCAGTTGTTCCGGCGGCAACTGGGCCGGATTGTTGGTCAGCAGCCACGCCGTAACGGCCTGGATTTTGCGAATCAGAACGATTCCGGCCAGTACGTTCAAACCGCAGAGGATCAGCCCGGGTTTCAGAAAGGACGGCTCGGCAACTATTTCCGCAAAAGCTTTTCCGGGGCCCACCAGCACCTGCCAGAAGCCCGGGCCGGAACGCGCCCCGCCGTTTTCGCTCATCTTCCCCAACCTCCGACGTAAAAGTTCTCTAAAAGTCCATTCGTCATGTTTTCTCTTAATCCTCTTAAAATTAATTAAATTACTTAATCAATTTTGATTTCGATACATCCTTCTCCTTCATTTCGAACGTGGATTCCTGAGCTTTTCAACGTCCGGTATCCGTCCTATTTTCCCTCCCCGGTGTTGGTTTCCCACCGCTTCGCTCCCCGCGCGATCAGCGCTTCATAGAGCCCTTCTACCCCCGGGTGTATTAGAATATAGTAGCGCCCCCCGGCTTCGAGTACCACCATCTTCTCCGAGCGCAGATGCCGGAAGACCACCGCCTTCTTGCCGTTGGCGAGCTTGCACCATCCGGTGGTGAGCCCCGGTGTGCCGTAACCGTTAGTCCGCATTACCGGCTGCCACGGGCTCGAACTTTCCGCAAGCGCCACCCGCATCGCCGGAACATCCAGCGTGGTGGCGACCGGCCAGGCCCGGAGTTTAAACTCTCCGTCAGTCAGTCGCCAGCCTGCACCTACCTCAGTCAAGAACACACCCAGAAAGATAACAATAAGTAAAGCTATGATCCCAGGTAAAAGCCACCAGTACCTCGGCCATTTGCCCGCCGCTTTTAGCGCCCACGGCATCGGGATAAGTAATACAAGAGGAACGAGAAAGACCAGGACAATCATTAAGGGATCCAGTGGGAGAAAAAGTGCCCTCAGTGCATCGAGATAATCAATCTGGTAACTCATCTTCTCTCCCTTCCAGCCGATAAAGCTTTCTTTTTCCTTTAGCGGCCTGTGTTCGCGAAGCTTATTCCCGTATGCTCGGTTATTTTCGCTTACCTTGGGGTAACTCCAGCGCCTTACTTTCGTGAGCAACCTTCCGGTAAATGAGGTACGAAAAGACGAGCGGCACTATCGCCATCACGGCTAAGCAGGCGACAAATGCCTGGGTACCCCAGGGTGCCCGGACCGGCGCCAGCGCAAGGCAGATTAAGCCCCCGATAACCCAAACTTTCGATGCCAGCCGGTGGGTACGCCGCCAGACCTCCTCGTTGGCCAGGGTCCAGGGTACTCGTATGCCTACAAAGAAGTTTGGTCGTATCTGCCCCATTACGTTGCCGGTGATGACAAAAAGGAGAGCGATACCCCCGTTAACAATCAACTCTGTGTCTATGTTGTAACCGACGGCCTCCGCCTTAGAAATGGTGAAGGTGCCGGCCATAAAATGACCGTTACCAAGCGTAGCAGCCGGTAGACACCGCCGAAACGGGCGTAATTCTTGCGCCACGGGTCAATCAAAGGTACCAGGAGCATCAAAAGGTAAAGGCCCAAGATCATCACCGGTTCAAAGAGGGCCCAGCTAAGAGGCATCTCTTCCGGAAGTCTCAGATGGACGACGATTGCCCCGGTGAACAGCCCGGCGATGATTACCCACAGCGGCCAGTCCGGCTTCAGGGTCTCCCAGGTGAGGGAATAGCCTTCGCTTTTATTTTCTTCCGGCACGACCTGCCACCACCCCTTTTCTCTCCGCCGCCTTTGCTATTTGTAGCCGCCTCACCCGCTTCCTTTTGAGACCTCTCGCCCGAAACCGCAAGGAACCAGGCCGTCGCCTCCTGGAAAACGGTCGTGTTCAGCGAGTAATAGATATGCTGGCCCTTCCGGTAGTCCTGCACTAAGTTCGCCTGCTTGAGCACGTTCAGGTGGTGCGAAATAGTCGGCCAGGAGACCTTAAACCGGGCGGCAATCTCTCCCGCCGTCAGGTCCCCATCCCGCAGGAGCCGCAGGATCTCCCGCCGCGTCTCGTCTGCCAGCGCCTTGAAAACCAGGCCTAACGACACTTCTTCACCCTCCACTGACCGTTCTTGCTTGTATAGCGGCCGGCCGTCAGCATTAAACCCAAACGGGCGTCAGCAAAAATCGTTATCACGTCTGCCTTTAAGATTTTCGGCGATCTCCTTCAGGACGGCGGCGATCGCCTCGTGCGCTTTCATTAACCGCCACGCCGCAACCAAGAGAACAAGATAACCGGCCAGCATCAGCAGCCAGGGAATGACCACGAGAAAAAGTTCCACCGGTGCTATGCCTGGCATGACATCCATGATAGCACCTACCCCCCTTCCATAATTTCTTCCCGGAACGGCACCTGTTTCGCTTGCTGTGAAACGGAACAGGGGCGGCAGGGGAGACAATTCCTCTGCCTAACCCGTTAGCCGCAACGGGAACGGGAGTTCCCGGGTCTGCCGACAGATTCTATTCACGCAGCTTTGGCGAATTGAACCATAGTCCGGAAACAAGGTTCTTTTCTTCGTACTTCTGGAAAACTACCTTGACCTCGACCCCTTTTTCTTTTTCAAACTCTGCATCGTAAATGACAATCGTGGCCGGTCCCTGCTTCAGGACTTTGGAAACCGTTCTCGACTTGTAGAGGCCGACCTTCGATACGATCTGCTGGCGCATCTGGTTAAAAACCGGTTCGGGCAAACCGTTTTTCATCTGCTCGTCAAAATCTCTGGAAAACTTGGTGTAATTCCCTTCGTTAAAGCCTTCGAGCAGGTTGTCAGCAATTGGGTCTGCATACGGCAGGACGCTTTGCTGGTCTACGGAAACGTCGGCTTTCCTGGAACAGCCACCCAGTACAAGTAAGAAGCAGGTGGCTAACAGCAAAACCTTTTTCATGAGGTCCCTTCCTTTCTATGATATAACTCACTTTTGCAGCCACAGCGACCTGAAAACCCTGCTTCTACCAGTCTCACCCCCGTTTGTTTCGCGGCATGTTGTGAATGATCGGTAATTACTTTGATATTTAGTAAAACATCTAAATATCCGTCAACCCTAATTTACCATACTGGATACCGGTTCGCAGTACCGAGCCGTTGAAAAAATCAGGGAGGGATATAGAAAAAACCTGAAAATTATCAGGCCCCACCTTCTCAAGTGGGGCCCGCGGTTCTGTTTACTTTTACTCCGGCGCACTTTCTTCCCCTACCGGGGGAAGCGTTATCTCCGGTGCGTTTGCCGCCTCCGGCGGCAAGACCACTGTTATCCCGCTGCCGTACTCGTAATCCGTGAAGTGCATCACCGTCTCGACCGCCTCCAGCGGGTTCGGCTGCCCGCCCATCATCTCTTTATACACGGCTACCGTTTTGAGGTCGCCGCCGTAGAGGAGAAGGTCGTCCTTGCCGATGTAGAGCCGCCCCCAGTAGGAGATGGCCGGGAAAAAGTCGGCCGTCGGCATCACCTTCTGCAATTCTTCGCTGCCCTTGTCCAATGCCTTCAGAAGGAGGGCGGGGTCGTCCACCCGGCCGTAAGCGCCGATCTCGTAAATCTCCCGGTCACCGAACTTTGTCGCCCCGAGCAACTGGTAGTGGAGGTAAGGTCTCAGCTCCGGCGGCAAAACCTGGTTGCGCGTGTTCGTCAAGTACTCGGTTAAACCCTGCCCGAACTCCCGCGGCCACCGCTGCCAGACCTTCTCTCCGGTCTGCGGGTCGGTAAACCCGGAGTAAACGTTGCCGTCAACCACGAAAAAGTCGGCGGTGAGTACCACCGGCCTACCTTCTATCACCGTATCAATCCGGCTCGTCGTCGCCACGTTTCCCGGCGCCTGGAAGGTGGTGGTCATCTCCATGTGCCCTGTTTCCCCTCCGGTGCCGCTTGCACCGGAGCGCAGCCGCGTGGCGATATCCATGATCGTTTTGCCCCGAAAGGCGGTCACCTTGGCCATAGCCGCCGCGTTCTTTTCTACAATCGCTAACGCCTCCGGGTCGCTGCCGAAGACCCGGCTCAGGAAACTGGCCGCCTCAGCAACGGTAAGCCTTTCCTCCGGCGCGGCCGCTGCCGGGGCGATTCCCTGGCTATACATCCAGTTGTAAAGCGAAGCCGCCCAGTGACCTTGGGGCAGGGGACCCCTCTCAGTGGAACTGATGGTGGTGAAGAGGCCGAAGGTCCGCGCCACGAGCACCACCGCTTCGGTGCGCGTTACCGGCCTTTCCGGTTGCAGGGTGCCGTCGGGGTAGCCGGTAATAATGCCTTTCTCTTTCAGCGTAGCCACCGCTCCGGCGTACCAGGCGTCAGGGGCTACATCCTTTGCCACCAGCCCCTTCACCGGGCTTTGCGGGATCGCGGCCGCTTTCACCAGCATCGCCGCAAAGTCAGCCCGCGTCGCCAGCTCTCCTGCCGCTGGCGGTTGCGGCAGAACGGCCAGCAGATCGTCCGCCGCCACCGGGCCGGCAGCCAGCGCCGCCGGTACTAACAAAAAGACTGCCAACACCACCGCCAGCAGCACCGTAGTAATCCGTCGCGCCATTTTCTTCCTCCTAACCGCTTGGTTTTTTGGAGCGCTCTCTTTTTAGGAAATTTTGGCTGCCCGACCACCTCCTCCACGCCGAGAAACTAATTCTTCGAAGGCCGCCTCTTTGGGGGCCGCAGCGAGAATCCGCCGCTTCTCCGGATACCGGGCGCTTTTTGACGCTCCCGCTGCTGCTCGGATACAACTTACCAGTGCGGCTTATCTGGTTCCCTACGAGGCCAAGACAACATCCTCGTGCCTTCAGCTACGAGCAAGTTCCTCACAACTGCCTGCGGTCGGAAGGAATAATGACTTGATAACAATTTCATATAATAAAAGCCCGAATACTAAATAGATTTTGCTGAAAAACTCAGTCATAAAGATCCTTGAAAAACGCAGATAAATCAAGGGATTCCGGTCTCCGTAGCGAATTGTTCTAAGTGACTAAACCCAAACAATGCCAGGAGGGAATCCCTATGATGATCATGGTTCAACATGCAAACTCAAATCCCTGCGGAGGTGAGAATTAATGTTGCGCCTCCGGCAGGAAAAGAGCAGGCAACTGTCGTTGCTGGACCACCTGTTACCGCCCGAGGTAGGTGAGCTTCCAGAAGATTTGGCCAAGTTGGACGCCTGGTTGGATGATGAGCGGTTCTTTGCACCGTTTCGGGACAAATACCACCAGCGATTAGGGCGGCCCTCCGTGCCGGCGGAGACCTATTTGCGGATGATCGCTCTCAAACACCAGTACGGACTCAGTGACCGGGAGGCTTGTGCCCTGGTAAACGACCGGATCAGTTGGCGCCGGTTTTGTCGGATTGCCTGGACCGAGCCGGTGCCCCATCCCAGCAGCCTAACAAAGATTCGGCAGCGGCTGGACTCCGACGGGAGCGACCACATGGCCTTACTAAATGCCCACTTGGTCCGGAAAGCGCGGGAACAGGGACTGCTGAAGAGCCGGAAGGTCCGCATAGACACTACGGTGATAGAGGCCAACGTCCATCATCCTACCGACGCTCATCTAATCGCAGACACAGTACGGGTGGTGACGCGCCTCGCGAAACACGTTCAGGCCGCTACTGGGGAGGCCGGGGCAGCTATTCGGAACCGTACGCGTAGCATCCCAAGAAACGGGTGCTCCAGGTCACCAAGGTGCTGAAGCGGCGCACCGGTGAAGCAGTACAGGAAGTGCGCCGGATTACCACAGAGATGGCCGACATCGCGGAAAAGACCCTGCATGCCGGCCGGAAAGCAGCCCAACACCTGCGCCAGCACGTCCAGAACCTTTCCGATACAGTTCAAGCCAAGCAACAGCGCCTCACTACACAGTTGGAGAAAGTCTTGGATATAGGAGAATTGGTACTAAAACAAGCACGTCAGGTATGCGCTGGCCAGCTAAAGCTTCCGGAGCGCGTGGTGAGCATTTTTGATCCGGAGGCACGGCCCATCCGACGCGGCAAAGCGCACCGAGAAAATGAGTTCGGCTATAAAGTACGCCTGACCGAAAGTGCGGAGCGGCTGGTGACTGAATATAGCGTTATGAAAGGTAATCCGGCAGACAAGGAATTACTCATCCCAGGGGTTAAGGAACATATCCGCCGCACCAGCCGGGTGCCGGAACGCATCGTCACCGACCGTGGGTTTTGGGACCCAGGCAATGAACACGCTTTAGAGGAAATGGGCATACGAAAAATCAGTCTACCTTATAAGGGTAAACGTAGTCGCAGTCGCACTGAGCACGAACGCCAATCCTGGTTCCGACGCCTTCAGCGCTGGCGAGCAGGTCAGGAAGGCACGATCAGTGTGCTGAAACGTCGCTATGGACTCGACCGAACGCTGTACCGGCTACTGGGCGGCTGCCGATGCTGGGTGGGCGGAGCCATCTGGGGATACAATCTGAACCGGATTGCCCAACTGGCCTAAGCTGGGTAGCAACACCAAACCATGATCAATTGTCAAAGATCGATGGTGCCGAGAAGTAATCACAAAACCTCTTTTTTCAGCAGAATCTAATTAGCGACTGTATTCAACTGATATTTTAGGGGAGAGCGGAAAGATATGATGCCGGACTGGATAGCCGTGGGGATAGGTGCTGCCGG
The DNA here is from genome assembly GCA_040758635.1 of Bacillota bacterium. Lineage (GTDB taxonomy): Bacteria > Bacillota > Desulfotomaculia > Desulfotomaculales > Ammonificaceae > Yes71-27. The sequence continues at coordinate 13,614 of JBFLVI010000028.1, forward strand.
GGCGGCGGCAGGGATTGTTGCCGGGGGCGGGCGGTCGCCGGCGGCGCGGGAGGAGCCCGGCGTTTGGAAGGTTGCGGTTACCGTAGCTGTAGCTACGGTATTTTTATTTGCGTTGACATTAATCAAATCGCCTTACTCGCCCGGGGTGAACACGGGGTACGGGATTCTGATCGGGGGCCTTCTCGGTGCTGCGGCGGGAATAACGGCCGGGCGCGCATCCGAAAAAACAGCCTGGAGGGCCGTCCTGGCGGCAGCGGCGCCGCCTTCCCTCGCCCTGCTCGGCGGCGGCCTCATTCTCCTGCTCTTCGGCGCGGAGTCACTGCCGGTGCTCGGCGGCTTCTTGGCCGGTGCGGTGCTCGCCGCGGTCCTATTCCGCCTGGCGCTGCCGGCGGCTGCCGGCGTGGAACTGTGGGCGCTTACGGCGGCAACCGCCGGCGCGACGCTGATGCTATCGGCGTTCCGCTTCGACGCCGCAACGGATTTCCTCTGGTGGCGCGCACCGCTGATGGTGCTTGCGGCGGCGGTGGTCGCCCAGGTCGTCGGGGCGACTGCGGCGCGGGAAGGCAAGGGGTTTGCGCTGCCGGCGCTGATCGCTTCGTGCATTACCCTCGGTTTGGTCGCCTTGTTTGCCTGGCGCGTCTTCCCGGACTGGGACCTGCTCTGGGTAGCCGCCGCGGGAGCAGGCACTTTCGCGCTGGCGGCCTGGCTTTCGGCAGCACGAACCGTCAGCACCCAGGCGGCGGCCATCGCGGCCCTGATAGTGGTCGCCTATGCAGCGGTAGGGTTCCGGCTGCTCGGCGGTTTCGGCGTCGGGATCGGATTGCTTGCTGCCTGGCCTCTATTGATGTCGCTGACGGCGCCCCTCCTTCGGGCGGGGCCGGAACCCGGCGAGGGCGCGGGAGCAACCCGCGCGCTGAGCTACGCGGTCTTTATCGGCTGCGGCGTACTCCTTTACCGGCTGTTCCTTGAGATTTACGCCGGTGAACTGCACGGGCTGGACCTTTACCCGCACTATACCTTTGTGGCCCTTGTGTTCGGGGCCGTTTTTCCGGTAGCGCTGTCGTCGCTCTTTCCGCCCGCACCCGCACCCCGGCCGCTCGCCCGGCGGCTTACCGGGGGCGTTCTTCTGTGGGTGCTCGCTGTTTCGACACCCCTGGTGCTCCTGACCGTCTGGGGGTTCAAGGCGGCGCTCGGATTTCTCGCCGGCTCGGTCGCGGCGGGTGCGTTCGTGCTTTTCGCCGGTACGGGCTCTCTGGGTGTGATAAGCCCGCGCTTCGTCGAACCGGCGCTGTTAACGCTGGCCGCCCAGGTCTCGGCGGTCCAGTTCTCCGGACTGTTCAAAGAAATAGCTCAGGGGCCGCGTCTGACAAAGGTGATTGTTTTAGTCGCCGCGGCGGCGGCCGGGCTGCTCCTGGTAAAGGTCTGGTCCGTCCTCAACCGCAGCGCTATCGAGGAGGAATAATAATGAGACTCTTTAGTCGGGGTGCGTTGAACCGGTGGGCGGTCCTCCTCGCCGTTTTCTGGTGCCTGGCGGTCTTGAGCTTTGCGATAGCGCACGAGACTCCGGTGGGGACGATTGAAGGGCGCGTTACCGCTGCCGACACCGGCCGGGCGATTCCCGGCACGCTGGTCTCGCTGGTGCCCGCCAAGTCCCCGGTGCCTGAGAACGAAATCAAGCGCGTGCAGACCGACGAAGAAGGCCGCTTCCGGTTTGACGCCGTCCCGGCGGGAGATTATAAGATAGAAGCGTGCAGCCGGATTCACAGCTACTCGCCGGCAAAGATTGCGCTGCGCGAAGGAGAATTAAAGCACCTCGACCTGGCCCTTACACCCGGTCCGTACTACTTCAACCTCTACAACCCCCAGCATACGTTCTTGAGCCGGGAAAAACCGCAAGTCGTGCTCGACGGCTTCACTCCCGGCGACTATGCGGTGGTTGACGTTTACCGGGTGAACACCGATAAGGTTTTCGCCGGCAGGGCCGGTTTCATATATCAACTTTTGATGAACCCGTGGGGCGAAATCGCCGTCAAAGATCCGGCTAAAGAGCCGGCGATAGAAGCGTGCAAATCGCTTGAGGTAAAAATCACCGCGCGCGACAACGAGGGCGTGTACCACCAGCAGGTGGAATTAGGGCGGCAGCAGCCGGGAATATACGTCGTCATCGTTTCCACCGCGGGTATGCAGAGGACCAGTTGGTTTGCTGTGGGCGATGTCGGTCTGGTCACCAAAGAAAGCGGCGGTGGATTTGCTGGCCTACGTGGTGGAACTCGAGAGCGGTAGGCCGGTTCCGGACGCGGAGATCAAAGTTTTTCAAGGAAGCAGAATAATCCACTCCTGTGAAACCGGCGCGGACGGAATGTGGCGCGGTCCCGTTAAGTCGGACCGGAGCGGGCCGGCAGGGAGGCTCGTAATCGCCCGCAAAGGCGAATCGCCCGCCTTCGTTACCACTTACTGGGAAACCCCGCGGAGCGACTCGCTGAAAATCTATGCGTACACCGACCGGCCCGTCTACCGGCCGGGGCAGGAGGTCCATTTCAAGGGGATAGTGCGCGAGTTTTTAAACGAGCTCTACCGGGTGCCGCAGCAGGGGCAAGCGCGCGTTCAGGTCAGGGACCGGCGGGACACCCTAGTGTATTCCGGGTCGTTTTCGCTCACCCGCTTCGGTTCGTTCTTCGGGCAGTTCACCCTGCCCGAGTACGCGCCCACCGGCCCGTATTACATCACGTGCACGTTCGGGGGACACACGGAAACGGCCTTCTTCACCGTGGCCGAATACCGCAAGCCCGAGTTTGCCGTATCCGTAAATATGCCCGACAAACAATGCGTGCGCGGGGAAAAGGTCAAAGCGAAAATCAAAGCGGAATACTACTTCGGCGCTCCGGTAGCCGGGGCGGAAGTCCACTACACGGTTTTCCGCGCCGACTACTGGTTCTGGCCGGGCCGGGATGAGTTTTACGGGGGGTACGAGGAGTACGGGAACCACGGCGAGGTGGTTTCCGAAGGAACAGCGCGGACGGACGCGAGCGGCGAACTGGCAGTCCAGTTTTTGACCGATTGGAAACTGCCGCCCGAGACTCACCAGCCGGTTGACCAGCGGTTTACGGTTGCAGTCACCGTCACGGAAAAGGACGGCCGCTCAGCCACCGGTGAGGGGACCATCATCGCCACGCAGGGGGAGTTCAATATCGGCGTGGAGCCCGCGCGGTGGGTCGTGACGCCGGGAGAGAGCGCCCGGTTCAAACTGACGGCGTTCGACTACGACGGGAAGCCCCAGCGGGGTGTTGCACTTAACGTCGCGGCCAGCCGGGTCCGGTGGGACAGCGGGAAGGAAATCACGACCGCCGTTGTCAACAAAAAGTTGCGTACGGACAATGAGGGGCGCGCCGAATTCGCGTTCACCCCGCCGGAACCGGGCTCGTATGTCATAAAAGCGAACGGGCAGGACGACCGGGGCAACCGGATCACTTCGGCGACCTGGCTCTGGGTTGCGGGAGAGGGCGAGTACCGCGGTTACCGATACCCCGACCTGGAGATTTTCATGGACAAAACCGCGTACGAACCCGGCGACACCGCAAAGGTGTTAATCAACGCAGGGGAAGAAGGGGCGGCGGCGCTGCTCACCGTTGAGGGCCGGAACTTGTACGAGCACAGGTTGGTGGAGCTGAACAGCAGGTCGACGCTGGTGGAAATACCCGTGCGCTCCGAATACCGGCCGAACTTTTACGTTTCGGTTTGCTACGTAAAGGGGAAAAGGTACGTAACGCAGACTGCCGAGGCCAGGGTGTCGCTGAAGCAGCAGACGCTCAAACTGACCGTCACCCCCGAAAAGAAGAAGTACGGGCCCGGGGACGAGGTGAGCTGTACCGTCAAGACGGCGGACGCGGAAGGCAGGCCCGTCCGGGCCGAGGTCTCGCTCGGCGTCATCGACGAGGCCATCTATGCCATCCGCAGGGACGATACCAGGCCGATACTCGACTATTTTTACTCCTACCAGGGCAACATGGTCGCCACGAACTATTCTTTCCCGGACATATACCTGAGCGGCGACAAGACCGCCCCTACCGGGGAAGTGCGCGAGGACTTCGCGGATACTGCCTGCTGGCTGCCGGCTGTGGTTACGGATGAAAAGGGCGAGGCCCGGATCTCCTTCAAGCTGCCCGACAACCTCACCACGTGGCGTTTTACCGCGCGGGGCTGCACGCTTGACACCGCCGTGGGGGAATGTACCGCGAGCATTGTTGCCGCAAAGGATTTTCTTGTCCGGCTCCAGACGCCGCGCTTTTTAACGGCGGGCGACGAAGCGCTGATCTCCGCGATGGTCCACAACTACCTGCCGGAGGAGCAGGAGGTTACGGTCGCGCTCGAAGCCCCGGACCTCAAGCTCCAAAGCCCGTCACCCCAAACGGTGAGGGTTCGGGGCGGCGGGGTTGAACAGGTTGCGTGGCCGGCAACAGCGGCGAAGTTAGGGATGGTTTCGCTGACGGTCTACGCGAGCTGCCCGGCGGCGGACGACGCGATGCGGCTGACCCTCCCGGTCCACCCGCCCGGCACGCGGGTAGTCGAAACGCGCACCGGTACGCTGGCCGCCGGGAGCGTAACGGAGAAACTCACCGTCCGCAGCGAGGCGTTCCCGGGAGCGAGTGAAATCCGGGTGCGCCTGGCGCCGTCGCTGGCCGCGACCATGCTGGGCGGCCTCGAATACCTGGCCCGGTATCCGTACGGCTGCACGGAGCAGACGATGAGCGCGTTTTTGCCGGACGTGGTGATCTGGCGCACGATGAAGTCGCTCGGCATCCGCAACCCCGAGTTAGAGAAGCAGCTTCCGGATATGGTGGGCAAGGGCCTGAACCGGCTCTACGACTTCCAGCGCAGTGACAGCGGCGGCTGGGGCTGGTGCGAGTACGGTCAAAACGACCTGTGGATGACGTCCTATGTCGTCTTCGGGCTTTTGACGGCACGGGAGGCCGGGTTCGCGGTAAACGAGAATGTGCTGTCCCTTGCGGCGCTTGAACAGGCAATCGCGGCGGAAAAGAAAGACGTGGACAAAAAGATTTACGGCCTTTACGTCCTTTCGCTCGGCGGACAAAAGGAAAAGGTAAAAGCCGGCCTTGAACCGGTTTTGAACGGCAAAACCTCCTTGGGTCCGCGCGAGACCGCGCTGGTCACCCTGACCCTGAATAACACCGGTGAAACGGAACGTTCCCGGAAATACCTCGAGCTTCTCTGGGGGCAGGCGAACATCACCCCAAGCGAGATATATTGGGAGAACAAGACCGGCGAATACTTAGAGGCATCGACGGAGACCACCGCGCTCGCGCTGACGGCGGTGATCAAGCTCACGCCCGCCGACGAACGGACGTCCAGGATAGTGCGCTGGCTTACCCGGCAGCGCCGGTTCAACCACTGGGTTTCGACGCGCGATACCGCGCTGGTCCTATACGCCCTGTCGGACTACCTGAAGCTGACCCGGGAGGCCGATGCGGACTTTACGGCCGCCGTCTTCTGCAACGGGGAGGAGATTGAGACGGTGCGGTTCGGCAAGGATTCGCTGTTCTCACCGGAGCAGGAGATAAAGGTCGATCCCGGAAAGATCCGTCCGGGGGAAAACAGCGTTGAGTTTACGGTGTACGGACGGGGTATGCTTTACTACACGGTCGAGCTGAAGCAGTTTTTAGAGGATTCGCCGCCGGGCGCTCCCCGTTCCGGAATCACCGTCAAGCGCGAATACAGGAAGCTTGTCTCGCGCCGGGACGAGAAGTCCGGCACCGTCAGCCTTCAGCCCGCAAGGTTCGCCGCCACCGATTTTAAGAACGGCGACGTGGTGCGCGTGCGGCTCACCGTCAATTCCCCGCGCCTGTACCGGCACCTGATCGTGGAGGATTACCTGCCCGCCGGGTTCGAGGCGTTCGACCGCGGCAGGATGGAGCTCTGGGAGTGGGACTACTGGTGGGTTGACCGGGACGTGCGCGACGACTGGGTGACCTTCTACATCGAAACGCTGCCGAAGGGCGAAAGCGTGCTCGAGTACGAGATGCGCGCGGGAATCCCCGGAACCTACCGCGCCAGACCGCCGCTTGTCGAGGCCATGTATCAACCAGACGTAGCCGCACACGGTGTTGAGCAAAAGGTGAGCGTCCGATGAAACCGGGCAATCCCTTGCTCTCCGGCAGGCGCCAAAAGGTTGTCTTAACCGCTGTTGCGCTTGCGGCCGTCGTCCTGCTCGGGACGTGGGCGGCCGCGCAGCCGGGGCGGTGGCACGTCATTGCGGCGTACCGCACCGGCCTCGACGACCGGACGCCGGCGCAGATTCACAACGCCCGGCTGGCGGTGCAGGCGATCGACGGCAGGCTCCTGCCGCCGGGCGGGGAGTTCTCGTTCAACAAGACGGTCGGCTCCTGGTCGGCGGACCGGGGTTACGTCAAAGCGCCGGTAAGCTATGAGGGTGAGCTGATCCCGAGTTGGGGCGGAGGCGTCTGCCAGGCCTCCACCACCCTTTACAACGCCGCCCTCCTCGCCGGGCTCGAGATCCTCGAACGGCACCGCCACCAGTTTCCGCCGCGCTACGCGCCGCCGGGGCAGGACGCCGCCGTAGCGCAGTACAACATCGACCTGCGTTTCCGCAACCCCTATGACCGGCCGGTCAGGATAGAAGCGGAGGTCCGGGGGAAGTGGCTCATCTGCCGCATTATTTCCCGGAAGCTGCCGGACGGCGACATAACCGTCGAAAGGGAGATCAGGGAGGTCATCCCCCCCGGGAGAGGTGGTCAGGGCGAGCGGCACCGGTCCGGAAATGACTTGGCGCATGGTCACCCGTGGGGCGCCCGGCCTGCGCGTAGCCGTCTACCGCCGGGTGACCCGAGAGGGACAATCGGAGCGTACCCTAATATCCGAGGACACCTACCCGCCGCTGAACCGGCTGATCCGCGGCGAATAGGCGTATTTGTAACAGAAGACCCTTCGCAGCAGCTTGTGTCTGGGTCATTTCGAGGAAAAAATGAAACCGCCGGCCAAGTCATTTGCATACCCGGATGGTTCGCTTTAGTTGCTTGAAAAACGCACACGGGGGCCGCTTTTTTTGTCCGGGCGAACCCGGGAGGACTGGGCACGGCAGCGCGGGGCGGTTTGTTATCCGGATCTGGCCGGGGTTATCTTAAAGACCACTGTGCCGCCACCGGTCCATTCGCAGGGGTCGGGGCACTGTACGAAGGCGGACTCTCCTTCGCGTGCCAGGCCGAGCGACACAGGTGAGACGCCCCGGCTGAGCGCGATGTAGTAGGGGAGGAGTGCGGTCAGGGCGTGCAGGCAGAGGGGTTTTTCCGCGACAAGTTTAAACCCCTCGATAATGGAAAAAGCGTCTCCTTCCCGGTAGACCGGACAGTTTCCTTTGACCGCTACTACCTTGATTTCCAAGTTGGCCGGTTTTTGCATCAGTTTCCCTCCTCGAACAATTTCCGGCGGCCTGCATTAGTGACGGCACGAACCGCTCCTGCGCCTCCTGTCTCATATACCTTCGGTCAAATGCAGACCGGCCACACCGATTATGATCAGTCCGAGGCAAAAAACCTTTGGGGCGCCCGCCGGTTCCTTGAACCAGAGGATTCCTACTGCCGCTATGAGCGCTGTTCCCAGGCCGGACCACACCGCGTAAGCAAGGCTGACGTCGATCTTTTTGAGGGCGAGCGTCAGTGAACCAAGACTGAGCCCGTACAGGAGGAACATCAAGACGGACGGCAAAAACCTGGTAAATCCCTGGGAAAGCTTCATACAGGTGGTGCCCGAGACTTCCAGAACTATGGCCAGTACTAAATAAATCCAGCTCATATTTGCCACCCCTCAGAAATACGCGGTTTTCAAAAGGGCCCGCTCATTTGCTCTATTCTCGGTATATAACGGGTCCCGATTTGCCCGGGCTACCGTGACAACGTTTCGGCGAGGTCTGCGAACTCGGCAAGTTTTCTTTCCCCCCAGCCGATACTCACGTGCCGGACGATTCCGGCTTTGTCCACCCAGACAGTTTGCGGGACGGCATAGGCGTTGTATGCCGCGGCGGCCTCTCCCCGGGCGTCAAGCAGCGCGACAAGATCCAGGTCGTGCTGCGCCAGAAAACGGGCTGCCGGTTCTTGCTCCTGGGCGATAAGCAGCACCTGGACGCCCTTGTTCCGCCATTCCGGAAAGTAAGGCTGCAACTGCAGCACTTCTTGCACGCATGGCGGTCAGGTGGGACTAAAGAAGATCAGCATCACCGGCTGTCTTTGAAAATCGTCCGGGAAACGGACCGTCTTTTCTCCCGCCAGGTCGGGGAGGGCGAAGGCCGGCGCCTTCTCGCCCTGCAGTTCCGGGGCTTCCGGGCCGCCCGCGAGCCTGCAACCGCCGGCGATCAGCAACAGCAAACCGAAGAACAGGGCCGCAAACCGTTTCATTTTGCTCCTCCTTGTCATGGCGGGCACAGCCCGCCCTAAGGATTGAGAAGGCGGAGGTCGGCAAGCAACGCTCAGCCTATTTTCTTAACGGTGCGCCGGTGGGCGGAGCCCACCCTGCTTTGTTTTGCGCGAACCGGAACACAAGCGCTCCGGAAGGGCAGGCCCTGGTACATTCAAGGCAGCGCACGCATTCGGGATGGTTGGGGTTCTGCATTACCGGGGCCCCCACCGGGCACACTTCACCGCACGTGCCGCAGCCGGTGCACCTGCCGCCGTCGCGCTCCAGCCGCCAGAGGCTCAGCGGGTTGAAAAGGCTGTAAAAGGCGCCCAGGGGGCAGGCGGTGCGGCAGAAAACCCGGAAAACAAAAGGCATCAGCGCCAGGAAAAACGCCAGTACCGCCACCTTCCAGGTGAAAAGCCACCCGGTCAGCGCCCGCAGCTCGGGACGGCCGAGAACCAGAGGCAGCCCGGCTTCGAGCGTCCCCGCCGGGCAGAGAAACTTGCAGAAGTACGGCGCTCCCAAACCCGCGCCGTCCACCCAGGCAACCGGGAGCAGCAGGGTGAGGGCGAGCACGACGTACTTCAGCGACTGCAGGCCCCGGGGGAGGCGCACCTGCCGGGAGCGGGGGAGGGAAAGCGCCTCCTGCAGAAGCCCGAAAGGGCAGAGCCAGCCGCAGAAGAGGCGGCCGGCTGCGGCGCCCGCCGTTACCAGCAAGCCGCCGACGTACAGCGGGACCGATTGCGTGGCGGCCAGGAACGCCTGCAGGGAGCCCACCGGGCAGGCAAAAAGCGCCGCCGGGCAGGAGTAGCAGTTTAAGAAGGGAACGCAGACGGCCTTCGCCGGTCCGGTGTAAATTGCGGCCCGCGCGAACCCCGGCCAGTAGCCGTTGGCGGCGAACAGGGCGAGGAGCTGGACGGCCCGGCGCAGCCGCTTCAGTTTTTTTAGGGAATTCGCCGCCTCAGCCAATACCGATGCACTCCAGGCAGAGCCGTGCCGCCTTTTGCAGGACCGCCAGTGCTTCACCCCGGGCGATTCCTGCTGCAAGCAACAGCAGGCCTGCCGCTAAAAGGAGCCAGGCGGCGAGTTTTTGTCCGAACCGAATTTTCTCCAAGGCGCTCACCATTTCTCATCATAACACAGGCTGGGGCCGGCGGGAACCCTCCGCCGGCGGCCGGTTCCATTTTTATTTATCGGGTTGCGTTCCGTCCGGGGGCGGGTTATAATTATTTAGTCCGCTAAATTCTGTCTGAAAGAGAGGAACAGCTATGGCAACGCTCAAAGAGGACCCGAGCCGTTTGAATTTAGGCAGCAAGATCCGGTTTGCGTGCCGCCCGGGGGTCAAGTGCTTCAATACCTGCTGCCGGGACGTGAACATTTTCCTCACGCCGAACGATGTTTACCGGATGAAGCAGCGCCTCAACATGACCTCGACCGAGTTTCTCGAAAAATACACCCTGATGTTTATCTCGAAGGCGACCGGGCTTCCGGTGGTGCTCCTGAAGATGCGGGACGACAATAAGGAGTGCCACTTTTTGACGCCCCAGGGCTGCTCCATTTACAGCGACCGTCCCTGGTCCTGCCGGATGTACCCCTTCAGCCTGAATACGGAAGACGAGACGTACAGCATTATTGCGGATCAGGAGACCTGCCTCGGTTTCAAGGAGGACCAGGAGTGGTATCTCGAGGACTGGCTGGCGGACCAGGGGGTGCTCTACCAGCGGGAGATAGACCGCCTTTTCAACGACGCGCTGGGCCGGCTTGAGTTTCCAAAGGACAAGATCCTGAACAGCCAGATTTCCCGGATGGTTTACATGGCCGCCTACGACCTGGACGCCTTCCGGCGGTTCGTCTTCGAGAGCCGCTTCCTCAAGATTTTCAACATTGCGCCACCGATAATCGAAAAGGTCAAGACCGATGACGAGGAGCTGGCACGGCTCGCGTTCCTGTGGCTAAAGTTCGGAATGTCGGACAAGAACGCGCTTGAAATCAGGCCGGAGGTTCTGCAGCAGCAGGAAGAGACCGTCCAAAACCCGGAATAAAGCGCCAAAGAAAGGATTTGTCGCTTTTCTAAAGGTTTGCCTGCCGCTTCGAGCGGCTTTTATTTTTAAGAGTGAATCTTTTATGTGGATGTTGAGAAGCTAACCTCTGTAAAATCACCGGCGGGGAAACATTAATGAAAATACTCAGAGTCAAAGATATTGACCGCTGCATCGGCTGCTACTCCTGCATGCTTGCCTGCGCGCGCGTCGTTTTCAAGAGCCATTCCGTTGTGAAGAGCGCCGTCCTGGTGCGTACGCGCGGCGGCCTGCAAAGCAAGTGGGGTGCCGATATCTGCCGGGGCTGTCCCGACGCCCCGTGTGCCGAACCCTGTCCTACGGGGGCACTCAGGCCCCGCCCCGGCGGAGGCGTCATTTTTAAACGGGACAAGTGCTCCCAATGCGGCGCCTGTGTCGATGCCTGTATCGTCCGGGTGATCCGGCTGGACGAAGAAGGATTTCCGATCGTCTGTATCCAGTGCGGCAGCTGTGCGCGGTTCTGCCCGCAGGATGTCCTGGTGATGGAGGAGCGAGAAAGTGTTTGAAAGCGATTCCCTGCGCGTCCTGAACGTTGACCTGACGGACGGCACCTTTTCGGTCGCCGAGCGGCTAGACCTGAAACCGCTTTTGGGCGGGGTCGGCGCCGCAGCCAGCCTGATGCTGGAGAACGCCGCCTGGGACAAAGACCCGCTCGACCCGGCACAGCCGGTCATTTTTGCCGTCGGACCGCTTTCGGGCATTTTCCCGCTGGCCACTAAAGTAGCGGCGGTGTTTCGCTCGCCGCTTACCGGCGAGTGGGGCGAAAGCTACGCCGGGATGCGGGCGGCGCTGACCCTGCGCTTTGCGGGCTACGACGCGGTGGTCATAAGAGGGCGGGCGGCCCGGCCGACCTATCTCCGGATCGACCGGGACGGTGTTCTTTTCCAGGACGCCAGGGGCCTGTGGGGCCTGGACGTGGAAGAAACCGGCCGGCTGCTGCGGGAGTTCGAACCCGGCCGGGGCCACCGGAGCGCGTGGCGGATAGGACCGGCGGGCGAGAACCTGGTTTGCTTCGCCGGGCTGAACGTGGACACCTTCCGGCATTTCGGCCGCCTGGGACTCGGCGCGGTTTTCGGGAGCAAGAACCTGAAGGCGGTGGTGGTGGACGGAACGAAGAGCTACCCGATCCGCGACTCCAAGGCCTATAACGCCGCCTACCAAGCCATCTACCGCGAAGTGGTCGGTACGCCGGCCCTGGCCAAGTACCACCAGGTCGGCACGGCGGAGAATATTATGCGGCTCGACAATACGGGCAGCCTGCCCACGCTTAACCTGCAGTCGGGCCGGTTTGCCGCCGCCCGGGAGATCAGCGGGGAGACCTTCGGCGAGACTTCGCTCACCCGGATTCTTTCGTGCACCGGCTGTCCCGTAGGGTGCATCCACGTCGGGATTTACCGGCGGCGCCACCCCGAGGGTTTCGGGTATATCTCCACCACGCTGGCTTATGACTACGAGCCGATTTACGCGGTGGGCCCGATGCTGGGATTAGACTCGACCGCGAAGGTTTACGCCCTCCTGGAGGCAGTGGAGGCCCTCGGCCTGGACGTCATTTCCACGGGCGTGGCGCTGGCTTGGGCGACGGAAGCCCTGGCGCGGGGCATTGTCACCGAGAAAGAAACCCTGGTGCCGCTGCGCTTCGGCGAGGAGACGGGTTACGTCGCGGCGGCGCACCATCTCGCCTCCCCGCCGAACGAGTTCTACCGCGATTTGGGAAAGGGGCTGTCCTTCGCCGCGTCCCGCTACGGCGGCGAGGACTACGCCCTGGTCCTCGGGGGACACGAGATGGCGGGGTACCATACCGGCTACGGCTTCCTGCTCGGGCACAGCGTCGGAGCGCGCCACTCGCACCTCTGCAACGCCGGTTACGCGTTCGACCAGAAGCACGGCGCCGGCTTCGCCGACGCGGAACTGGTCGAGTACCTGATCGGCGAGGAGGAGTGGCGCAACGTGTTGAACTCGCTCGTCGTCTGCCTCTTTGCCCGCGGGGTCTACACTCCGGAAGTCACCGCCCGGGCGCTTAACTCCATCGGTCTGACTCTGTCGCCGGAAGAGCTGAAGAATTTGGGGCGGGAAGTTTTCCGCTTGAAGTGGGAGGTGAAACGGCGCTTCGGGTACAGCCTGGAGAGCGTCCGGATTCCGAAGCGCTATTTCGAGACTCCTTCGGGAAGCGGCCAGCTGGAGCCCGAGCGCTTCCGGCGGCTGCTCGAGCTCTACCGGAAGCGCTTTGCGGCCGAGTTGGGAAATGCCTGAATAGCGCCAACCGGTTGGTGCTGAGTTCCGCACGCCTAAAACAGGACCGAATGCATTAATCAAATAAGCTGGTGCGGGGCACCCTAAGTCAAGAGGTGAAACCGGTCATGCGCGATACAATTGTCCTGGGTTTAGTTGGCGGGTTGATAGGAAATGCTGCGAAGGATCTCTCCAATTTTCTGATCTACCGGGCGGGCAAGACCGAACTGCTTTACGGACACTATGCAGCATCAATGATTTCCGCACCGGAAGAGGTGCGTGAAAAAGGTCATTTCGTAGCTGGACAAGTGGTAGATATGGTGATTGGAGCGATATTAGGTGTTCCTATAGTCTTGTTGTTCAAGAAAACGGGAAAAGACAATCATTTGCTTAAGGGAGCGGGGTTGGGCTTGCTGTTATGGGAGGCTTTATATGCTGTGGGACCTAATCTCGGGATCTTGTCTGTAAAACCCCATATGGCAAAAACTCATTTTTCTGCGTTATGGAACAACCTTCTTTACGGTGTCACAACGGCGCAAGCGATTGTTTCGCTTGCCGACCCCGGGCTGTTTCCCGGCCAGCAGCGGCGGAGGGGGTTTTTTCCTTCCGTATCTCGCTCCCGGAAGCGCATTCTTTTGTCCGGGAAACGCACCGTATCAGAAACTTCGAGCTTTGAAACCCCTGTAAAACAGCGGAATTGGACCCCAACGCAGATTCGGCCTTGACAAACGGCGGTTACCTAAGATTGCTTTTTCTTGTCTTTCAGTAAGTTTCGCAGCACTTTTAGGTTTTCCACGTCCTCTTTCATATCCGGGCCTTTCGGGGTTTCCAGCACCATCGGCAGCTTCCGGAAACGGGGGTCGTTCAGCAGGAGGCGAAAGGCCTCGAGACCGAGCCTGCCTTTCCCGATGTGCTCGTGCCGGTCAACGCGACTGCCCAGGCTGCCCCGGGAGTCGTTCAGGTGGACTGCTTTGAGGCGGTCGATCCCGATGATTTTATTGAAGGCTTCGAAAGTTGCGGCAAAGGCCTCCGGCGTCCGGATGTCGTAGCCGGCGGCGAAGGTGTGGCAGGTGTCGTAGCACACGCCGAGCCGCTCCGGTTGGGCGCAGTTTTCAATCAGCCAGGCCAGGTGTTCGAAGCGGTGTCCCAGGGTTGCACCCTGGCCCGCAGTGGTTTCGAGCAGGATCATCACCCCGGAATCTTCGGTCCGCTTGAGGATCTCGTCGAGCGCCGCCCGGATCCGGTCGAGCCCTTCTTCCTCGTCCGCGCCGGCCCCCGGGTGGGTCACCAGGTAGGGGAGTTCCAGGGCGGCGCACCGTTCCATTTCCTCGATGAAGCTTGCGGTTGACTTGGCCCAGAGGTCGTCGTCGGACGCGCCGAGGTTGATCAGGTAAGAGGTATGCGCGAATACGGGACTGATGCCGCTTTCCTCCCGGGCGCGCTTGAAGCGCGATATTTCTTCGGCGGTGAGCGGCCTGACCCGCCACTGGCGGGCGCTTTTGGTGAAGATCTGGACGGTCTCGCAGCCGATGCTTTTTCCGCGCCAGATCGCCTGGTCCACGCCGCCGGCGATGGACATGTGGGCGCCGAGTAGGGGCATAGTATCACCTCTCAGGTATAAAATTCAGGGTCCAGAATCAGAATTCAGAATTCAGGAGCCAGGAAGCATTAAGCTTTTTGGACGTTTCTTTTCAGGTCTTGCTTTTGGCTATCCTAATGTCTGCCTGCGTGGCTGCTTTGCAAAAGGATAAAACCGGGCAGGTCCTGCACTGCGGCGCCCGCTTCAGGCAAACGTGGTGTCCGAGGGCGTCAAGCTGGGCGTGGTACTCGTTGAAGAGTTCCGTTTCGTGCGGGAGGTGCCGCATGAAAAACGCCTGCATCTCGGCGTACCGCGCCCGTTCGGGAAAGACTCCCAGCCGGTGAAAGATGCGGTGGGTGTAGGCGTCGATTACGAAAATGGGTTTCTCCGCCGCGTAAAGAATAATGCAGTCGGCAGTCTCCGGCCCGATGCCGCGGATTGCCAGCAGCCGTTCGCGCAAAGGCCCGGTTTCCTGCGCCAGGAAAAGGGACAGATTTCCACCGAACTCCTCGACCAGCACCCGGCAAAAATCCTTGAGCTTCTGCGCTTTCTGGAAGTGATAACGTGCCGGGCGCAGGACTGCCGCGAGTTCTTCCTCCGGTGCTTCGAGGAGCCGCTCCGCTTCGAGCCAGCCCCGGTCCTTGAGGTTGGCGATGGCCTGGGCCGCACCCTTCCAGGCGACGTTCTGGGTGAGGATGGCGCCGACGATCATTTCAAACGGCGTCTCGGCCGGCCACCAGTGCCGGGGGCCGAAATGGTCGTAGAGCCGCTGGTAGATCTCGAGCAACAGTTCCCGCATTTCCAAAGTACCGTGCGGCGGGTTCAGGCTTCCTCCAATTTTGCTGCTGCGGCAGCCGCTAATTTGCCCACCGTAGTCTCGATCATCTGCCCGTTTATGTATATTTTAACGCTCCCGGCATCGTCCGCAAGCGCTTTCAGGTCCGCAACGGCTTCCGCCGCGCCGATTTCTCCCAGAGCCCAGGCCGCGTGTCCCCGCACCGCCGGGTCCGCGCTCCGCAGCAGGGGGAGGATTTCCGGCACCGCTTCCCGCACCAGGTCGGGCCTGATGCTCCCGATCCGGCCGAAGGCCCAGGCCACACCCGCCTGCAGGTAAGGCTCGTCCAGAACGTTCATCAGAATCAGCGCGTTTTCCCCGAAAACCTCCGGTGCGCGGGCGACGGCTTCGCCAACGGCGGGCGCCACGAACCGCCCGCTCGTTCCCGACTCGTCGTTGAGCGCCCAGAAGAGCCAGCGCATCCGGTCCCGGCACAGCTCCTCTTCTATGCCGGCCAGCGCGGCGACGGCGCGGCCAAACCCTTCCACGGCCCGCCACGCCAGGTCCTCTTCCGGCAGGTAAAGCGCCCGGATAAGCCCGCCCAGAACCCGCGGGTTGACCCGGGCTTCGGCTTCGAGCCGCCGCCAGTCCCCTGTGCGCAGGATGGATTCGATTTCCGTTTTCATACTGTTTAAATTCGCGGCCCGGCGGCAGAACCCTCTTTAGCTGAAGATTTCTTTGAGGCGTTCCAAACAACAACGCCGGCCGGTGTTTGAAGGTCTGCGAATTGCTCCCGGCCAAACCGCGGAAAAGCAGGGTGGCCCCACCGGCTGTGCCCCAACCAGGCGGCGGCCACCCGGTCCGGGCGTCCCGGTTTGCCTGCGACACCGTAAGTCAGCAGTTTCGTGCCCCGTGGGAAGCCTTAACGAGAACCGGACGGTGTGTTATGATTTGATTATTGGGGGTTGGAAAATTGACCGTGAGACAGGTTACCCTGGAGGATGTGGCGACCGGCAACGGAAAAAAGCCGTATTTCAGGCTCCGCATGCTGGCGGCGCTGCAGCACCGCAACTACCGCCTTTACTGGACGGGCCAGTGCGTTTCCTTTATCGGCACCTGGATGCAGAACGTGGCGCAGGCTTGGCTGGTCCTGGAGTTGACCCGCTCCGCGTTCCTGCTCGGGCTGGTAGGCGCGGCGCAGTTTGCGCCGATTCTGCTGTTCACGCTTTTCGGCGGGGCGATTGCCGACCGGGTGCCCAAGCGGAGCCTGATTATCACCACCCAGGCGGGGATGATGATCCTGGCCCTGGCGCTGGGCCTGCTCGTGCTCACGGAGGCGGTGCGCTACTGGCACGTGCTGGTTTTCGCCGCGCTGATGGGCACGCTTAACGCCGTTGACATGCCGGCGCGCCAGTCCTTCATTATCGAACTGGTCGGTAAGCAGGACCTGATGAACGGGATCGCCCTGCACTCTTCGCTGTTCAACGCGGCCCGGGTGGTCGGCCCGGCGCTGGGCGGGCTCGTGATCGCCCGCTTCGGCTTGGCCGCTTGCTTCCTGGTGAACGCTGTCAGCTTCGTGGCCGTGCTGGTACAGCTCTTCCGCGTCCGGGTGCCCGGCCGGCGCCCGGCGCGAAGCGGCCGGGTATTGGGGGAAGTGCTGGAGGGTCTCCGGTACGTACGCCGGACCCCAGCCATTTTCATGCCCGTGCTGCTGCTGGCTGTAGTGAGCGTTTTTGCCATCAACTTCAACGTCCTGGTGCCGGTACTCGCGCGGGAAACACTGCGGCAGGGCGCGGAAGGCCTGGGCTTTTTGCTGGCCGCCAACGGCGTCGGCGCGCTGTCCGGGGCGCTGACGCTGGCCTGGCTGAGCCACGGCGGCCCCCGCCGGGTGTTGCTGCTCCGCGGTGCCGTCTGCCTCTGCCTGGCCGAGTTGGGGCTTGCGCTCTTCCAGTCGTACTACCTGGCGATGGTCTTGCTGGCAGCCGCCGGCTGGTCCATGATCATCTTCGCTGCCACCGTGAACAGCATAATGCAACTGGCGGCCGACGACCGCTTCCGCGGGCGGGTGATGAGCGTTTTCACGCTGGTCTTCATGGGTATGGTGCCGGTCGGCAACCTGATCAGCGGCTCGCTGGCCCACCTCTGGGGCGCCCCGGCAGCCTTTGGGACGGGAGCCACCGTCGCCCTGCTCTTCACCTGCGGCCTGGCCTTCCGGTGGCGGGCGCGGGAAAAGGCACAGGCCCGGGCTGTCGGGGCCTGACGCTCCCGGTCCACCCGAAGGCCCAGTCTACGCCCGCCTGAAGATAGGGCTCGTGAAGGACGTTCAGCAGGATCAGCGTGGTCTCGCCGAAAACTGCTGGTGCGCGGCCAACGGCTTCGCCGACGGCGGGGACGGCAAACCGCCCGCTGGTCTCCGACTCGTCGTACAGCGCCCAAAAAACGCCGCATCCTATCCTGGCAAAACTCTTCGTAAACGCCGGCAAGCACCGCCACTGCGCGGCCGAACCCTTCCGCCGCTCGCCAGGCCACAAGCTTGTCATAACGGTAAAGAGCCCGGATCAAGCAGGCCAAAACGCGTGGCTTGGCGCGTGTCAGAGCCGCCAGCCTGTCCCGGTTTGCCGCCCGCAACAGGGGTATGATCTTTTCTTTCATACCGTTTTAATTCGCGAGCGAGCAGGAGAACCCGTTTAAAGTTTTTGGGAATTCTTTCGGAGAGGAAGGTCCGAAAAAGAAGCAAGGCCGGGCAAATCATTCCTAAAGCGCGGAGGCTACAACTGCAATTAATTAGGCAGGAAAATTGGTAACGATTGGCGAATCAAAAATCGTTTAGGATGTTTGGGAATTTATCCGGGTATGGGTGGGCGAAGTGTGAATGAAACTGAAAATTATAGATAACGTATCTGAAAAAGTGGTATCAGTCCTATCGCCGATTGTCGAGCAATCCAACGACATTAGAATTGCAGTTGCTTTCGTATCGCGCAGCGGGTTGGCTGCGATTGATGTTCCTATTAAAAAGACAGAGTTGTGTCCATTATGATGGTGTAAAATTGGTGAGGGCTTGAAGCAGGAGAGCCACCCCTCCCTCTGGTAGATAAGAAACAACACAAATCTCAACCACCAGGAGGGAGAAAGGATGGCTCACTA
>JBFLVI010000029.1:0-31696 GCA_040758635.1 Bacillota bacterium
CCCGGATCATCGAGGCTTTGGCCAAAAGACTTTGTCTTCCATCGGAAAAGGTAGTTATCAATGTTGACCGTTACGGTAATACTGCCGCGGCCTCTATTCCGATTGCCCTGTATGAAGCCGTTTCCGAAGGAAAGATCAAGCCCGGCAAAAGCCTGGTACTGATGGTGGCTTTTGGGGCTGGTTTGACCTGGGGTGCGCTGGCGTTGCGGTACTAAGGGGGGGGACGCTTGGTGAAATTAGCTCTTGTCTTTCCGAGCCAGGGATCGCGATATGCGGGGATGGGGCGGCAGTTTTACACGCGTCTTCTATCGCAAGCCATAGCTTTGAGCTTCTTTTCGGGGTGAATTTTTTGGGGAAAGCATCAGTGATACCGTTGCCGGTAGCCTTTCCGGTGAGAAGAGAGCCCTACAACGAGTGCCAGCGCCGCCAGCGACAGGTTGGCCGCCACGCAGAGGACGGTGGCGCCGGCAACGGTGGCGGTGAAGGATGGCGCAACGGCGGGTACGGCCGCCGCGGCCTGGTAGAGGCGCGGGGCGAAGAGCGGAAAGAGGATGTAGGTGAGGGTGCAGGCAAGGAGCGCCTGCATCAGCCGTCCCAGGAGAAAGAACGTACCCGGGACTTTTGCCGCCGCCAGGAAGCTGAGTGCCTGCATGACGGCAGAGAGGCCGTTCCAGGAGAGGATGATCTGGGTGACGAGGATCTTTTCGAGGAGCGGCGCGTTCGCGGCGGCGGCGGTCTTGGTCCCCAGGGTGACCTCGAAGAACCCGGCGCCGAGTGCGGGCCACAGTGCGGGAGGAAGCCCCATTTTCTCTAACAGGCCGCCGGTGAGACGGAGGGTAGCTCGCAGGAAGGGGACTTCGTGGAACAACTGGAGCAGCACCGCGAAAAGGCAGATAAACCCCCCGATGGTGAAAAGATTGTTTACCGCGGTCCGGACGGCTTCGCCCATAAGCTGGCCGATGTTCCGGGGGTCGCTTCGCTGCACCCGGGAGAGGGCCTCGACGGCCTGCCGCCAGGGGTTGTGTACCGGGTGCGCGCTCGGACGTGCGAAGAGGGCAAGGATGATTCCGGTGAGGACGTTGCTCAGGTAGTGGATGCCGGCGAGGAACGGCCCTAAACCCGGGTTCTGGTACATGCCCACCGCCACGGCGACGAGGACGAAAAGGGGGCTGGCGTTGTTGGTGAAGGCGGCCAGGCGGGCCGCTTCCGAGGCGGAGAGGAGCTTCTGGGACTTGAGGCGGGCGGCCACAGCGGCACCCATCGGGTAGCCGGAAGTGTAGCCGGCGGCGAGGGCGAAAGCCGCGGTTCCCGGAAGGCGAAAGATTTTTTGGGTGAGGGGCTCGAGCAGCGCTCCCAGAAACTGGATCACGCCGAGGGCTAACAGAAGCTCGGTAGCGATGAAGAACGGCAGGAGCGAGGGAAAGACGATCTGCCACCAGATCCCGAGCCCGCCGGTGGCGCCGCGGTATATCGCTGCGGGATAGGTAATCATCAGGACGAAAAAGGCGGCGACACTAAAGGCCAGAAACGTTTTCCGGGGGTGCGGGCGCACGGTCTCACCTCGCTATTTTTTATGAGGGAGGACGGGTTCTGATACCTTCGACTCCTTTTACTTGACACCCCGGAGAGGGGCGGTTATAATCAGGACTTGATTGGGGTGGGGATTTGTTTACCATAAGTGTTGCAAGATTGAAAAAGGCGCCGGCAGAACAGCGCCGGCACCACCTCACCGCCGAGATTGCGTCGCTTCCCGGCGCAGACGGGGAACCGATACCGGTGGTTTCACCGGTCGAGCTTGCGCTGACCATTACCAATGCCGGTGATTTCCTCTGGGCGGTGGGGGAGGTGAAGGCCGCTGCACGGCTTGCCTGCAGCCGGTGCCTGAAGGAGTTCACCCAGAATCTTCAGGGGCGGTTCGAGGAGAAGTACCGGTTGCGCGGCGAAGCGGTTGTGGAGGAGGGCGAGGAGATTCCTGTGGCCGCAGACGAGCTTGACTTTACGGGCCACGTGATTGAGAGCCTCATCCTCTCCCTGCCGATGAAACCGCTTTGTGCGGAAGATTGTTTAGGTTTGTGTCCCAACTGCGGCCGGGACCTGAACACCGGGAAGTGTACCTGCCCTGAGGAAAGCGGGGATCCGCGGTTTCGGATTTTGGCCGGGTTTTTTGAGCAACCAAAGGGAGGTGGCAGTGGTGGGAGTACAAAAACGTAAGGTATCCAAGCAACGGAAGCGCCTGCGCCGCGCCCAACTGAAAATCGAGGTGCCGGGTCTGGTGGCCTGCCCGCATTGCAAGACGCTGAAAAAACCCCATAGTGTTTGCCCGAGTTGCGGTCAGTATAAAGGGCGTAAGGTTCTGGCAAAGGAGGAGGCAAAGTAAAAAGATGCTTTGCTCCGGATTCTGGTCTTTTGCCGGAGCCTTATTTTTTGGTTAATCCGGCGTGTTTGCCGGGGTGCCTCAGTTGGGAGGGTCTGCTTTGCAAATCGCGGTGGATGCGATGGGTGGTGATTATGCTCCGGCGGAGGTTATAGCGGGAGCAAGGCTCGCGGTTGCGGAGTACGGGGTCCACGTTTTGCTGGTCGGGGACGAGGCACGGATCAAAGCGGAATTGAGGGGTGAGGCCGGGGAAAAGATGACGGTTGTTCCGGCCAGCGAGGTTATCGGCATGGAGGAACAGCCGGTTCAGGCCGTCCGGCGGAAAAGGGATTCTTCTCTCGTTCGGGCGGTGCAGTTGGTCAAGGAAGGCCGGGCGGCGGCGATGGTTTCGGCCGGCAACACCGGCGCGGTAATGGCGGCGGCGATCCTGGCGCTCGGGCGAATCCGGGGCGTTGACCGCCCCGCTTTAATGGCCTTGATGCCGAATCCCCAGGGGGTCACCGTGCTGCTCGACGTCGGCGCCAACGTGGACGTCCGGCCGGAGCATCTGGTCCAGTTCGCGATTATGGGATCGGCTTATGCTTCGAGCGTGCTGAAGATTACGGTTCCCCGGGTGGGAATTCTGAGTATCGGCGAGGAAGAGACCAAGGGGAACGAGCTCACCCAGAGCGCCTTGCCCTTGCTGAAAAAGGAGCCGTTGAACTTCATCGGCAACGTCGAGGGGCGGGACGTTTTTAACGGCCGGGCTGACGTGGTGGTTTGCGACGGCTTTGTCGGCAACGTCCTGTTGAAAGCCGGGGAAGGACTTGCCCAGGCCCTGGAGGAGATGATCCGCCAGGAGGTATCGCGAAGTTTCCCGGCCAAGGTGGCGCTGGGTACGGGTTTTTTCTTTCTGAAAGGGGTCCGGCGGCGCCTGGATTACGCCGAATATGGGGGGGCACCGCTTTTGGGCGTCAACGGTGTGGTGGTCGCGGCCCACGGGAGTTCGAAGGCGCGCGCGATAAAGAACGCCGTTCGGGTCGCGGTCGAATCGGTACGAAACGGGCTGGTGGAAACGATCCGGGCGGGAATTACCGGGCGCAATCCGAAGGGAGTAGAAATAATTAATGGATGAAGCCGGACTTGTGCCCGGGATCACCGGTTTGGGAATTCACGTCCCGGAGCGGGTATTGACGAATTACGACCTGGAGCGGATGGTGGACACCAGTGACGCCTGGATCATTGAACGGACCGGGATCAGGGAGAGGCGCCTGGCGGCCCCCGACGAATGCACGTCCGACCTGGCCGTGAAGGCGGCCAGGGAGGCGCTCGACGCGGCGGGTTTACCCGCCGGCGCCGTGGAGCTGATCATCGTGGCTACGGCCACGCCGGACATGCTCTTTCCGGCGACGGCCTGCCTCGTACAGGACCGACTCGGGGCCAGACAGGCTGCGGCTTTTGACCTGCAGGCCGGCTGCAGCGGTTTCATTTACGGTTTGGCGGTGGGGGCCCAGTTCATCCGGACGGGCACTTACAAGAACGTCCTGGTGGTAGGGGCGGATACGCTTTCAAAGATCACAAACTGGAAGGACCGGACAACCTGTGTGCTTTTCGGGGACGGTGCCGGAGCTGTTGTTTTGCAACCCGTCGAACCCCCCCGGGGAATCCTTTCGATTTACCTGCGGGCGGACGGCTCCGGGGCCGACCTCTTAAAGATGCCGGCGGGGGGAACCCGTCTTCCCGCTTCGGTGGAGACCGTCCGGGCAGACCTGCATTACCTGGCGATGAACGGTAGGGAAATCTTCAAGTTCGCCGTGCGGGCGATGGGCGAGGCGGCGGTGGAGGCCTTGCGCCGGGCGGGCATCAGGCAGGAGGAGGTTGACTGCTTCATCCCGCACCAGGCAAATATCCGGATCATTGACGCCCTGGCCAAAAGGCTCTCTCTCCCGCCGGATAAGGTAGTGGTCAACGTAGACCGGTACGGCAACACCTCTGCGGCTTCCATTCCCCTTGCTCTGCATGAAGCCGTTTCCGCGGGCAAGGTCAAGCCGGGGGAAAGCCTGGTGCTCGCGGTCGCCTTCGGGGCCGGTTTGACCTGGGGTGCGTTGGTGCTGCGGTACTGAAAGGAGGGACGCCGGTGAAATTGGCTTTTGTCTTTCCGGGACAAGGATCGCAGTATCCGGGAATGGGCCGGGAGTTTTACGAAGAGTACCCCGAGGTAAGGGAAGTTTTCGCTGCGGCGGATGCGGCGTTGGATTTTCCCCTCAGCACCCTCTGTTTCGAAGGACCCAAGGAAGAGCTGCAAAAGACGATCAACACCCAGCCGGCGGTGCTGGTGACGAGCATCGCCTGCCTGGCGGTCTTGCGCCTGTCCGGGGTGGAAGCCGCGGCAGCCGCCGGCCACAGTTTGGGCGAGTACACGGCACTGGTGGCGGCACAGGCCCTCGATTTTGTAACTGCCGTGACGCTCACCCGCCGCCGCGGGCAGTTGATGCAGGAGGCGGTGCCGTTGGGAAGCGGGGGAATGGTGGCCGTCCTGGGCCTGGGTCGGAAAGAGGTGGAGGCGGTGGTCCAGGCGGCGCGGGTGCACGGCGTAATCGAGGCGGCCAATTTCAATGCGCCGGGCCAGGTGGTTCTCGCCGGCGAGACGCCCGCCCTCGAAGCGGCGGTGGTGGCGGCCAAGGGAGCCGGCGCCAAGAAATGCGTGATTCTCCCGGTAAGCGGCCCTTTTCACTCCTCGCTCATGCGGCGGGCCGGGGAGCTTTTCGCACTGGAATTAGAGAAGGTGACGGTGAAAAAACCGGTTTTTCCGGTGGTGGCCAACGTCAACGCAGGCTACCTGACGACCGCGGCGGAGGTACGGCACGCTCTGGCGCGTCAGATCTCCAGCCCGGTACTCTGGGAAGAGGGCGTCAGGCGGCTGGTCCGTGACGGGGTGAGGGTCTTCGTGGAGGTGGGACCGGGCAAGGTGCTTTCGGGGCTGATCAAGCGGATTGTGCCGGATGTCACCTGCTGCAACGTGGATGACCGGGCTTCCTTAAATGCCACGCTACAGGTGCTGAAGAAGGCGGGTCTTCTGTGAGTGCACCCGGGGCAGGGAAAGCTTCTTGCTTCGCGGAAGGGAGTCGGCTAAAATGAATCTTAATGACAGGATAGCAGTTATTACCGGTGCTTCCCGGGGGATAGGCCGGGCGGTGGCGGAAGCGCTGGCCCGGGCCGGGGCCGGTGTGGTGTTGAACTACGCTTCCCGTGCCGAAGACGCCCTGGCGGTGGCGGCCGGGATCAGAGACTGCGGCGGGCGCGCGGAGGTCTTTCAGGCCGACGTTTCCCGTCCGGATCAGGCGGCGGCGCTGGTTGATTTTGCGGTCTCCGCATTCGGCCGCCTGGACATTCTGGTCAACAACGCCGGAATAACCCGGGACAGCCTGCTCCTCCGGATGAAGGATGAGGACTGGGACGCGGTCATCGGGGTCAACCTGAAGGGGGCCTTCAACTGCGCCCGAGCGGCGGCCAGGATAATGATGAAGGCGCGCTGGGGCCGAATTATTAACATCAGCTCAATTGTGGGACTGGTAGGAAACGCGGGCCAGGCGAATTACGCTGCGGCCAAGGCGGGTCTGGTCGGGTTCACCAAGGCCGTAGCCCGGGAACTGGGTTCCCGGAACGTTACGGTGAATGCGGTGGCGCCCGGGTACATCCGGACGGAAATGACGGCCGGCCTCCCGGAGGCCGTCAAAAAGCAATTACAGGAAAGGATCGTACTCGGACGGCTCGGAGAGCCGGAGGAAGTGGCAAACCTGGTGGTCTTTTTGGCCAGTGATCTGGCAGGGTACATCACCGGCCAGGTGATAGTTATAGACGGCGGGATGGCGCTGTAAGAGGGAGCGGAAAGGAGGTGGGGCAGCAAAGATGTCTGCTTCAGTTTTTGAAAAGGTCAAGCAGATCATCGTCCAGCAACTCGGGGTAGAAGAGGATGAAGTAACCATGGACGCTTCCTTCGTTGACGACCTCGGAGCGGACTCGCTTGACCTGGTCGAGTTGGTGATGGCCTTTGAGGAGGAGTTTGAGACCGAAATCCCGGACGAGGACGCGGAGAAGATCCGTACGGTGGGTCACGCGGTGAAGTATATTCAGGAGCGGCTCTAAAGAGGTTAGAAGTTAGAGGTTAGAAGTTGGAATGGGGGGAGGAGATTTGCGGAATAAATTCTAACCGTTTTCCAACGTCCAGCCTCCAATTTCCGACTTCTGTTTTAGGAGGTATGTTTTTGTCCCTGCGCGCTGTGATTACCGGGTTGGGGATCATTTCGCCGCTCGGTATGACGAAGGACAAGTTTTGGGAGGCGCTGGTACAGGGTAAATCCGGTGTCCGGCCGATCAGCCGGTTCGACGCTTCGGGTTTTAAAACCCGGATCGCCGCCGAGGTGCTTGATTTCGACCCCGAAGCCTACATGGACAAGAAAGAAGCCCGGCGGATGGACCGCTGCACTCAGTTTGCGGTTGCTGCAGCTCGTCTGGCACTGGAAGACGCCGGATTGGCCCCGGGGCAAGCGGACCCGGACCGGGTCGGGGTGGTTCTGGGCTGCGGCATCGGCGGCATCGAGACGTTTGAAGAACAGGTAGGGATCCTCAAAGCCAGAGGACCGGACCGGGTGAGCCCCTTTTTCGTGCCGATGATGATCAGCAACATGGCGGCCGGGTATATCGCAATCATCCATAAGTTTTACGGCCCCAACAGCACGGTGGTTACCGCCTGTGCCTCCTCGAACCACGCCATCGGTGAAGCCCTGCGGCTCATTCAGCGGGACGAGGCCGACGTGGTGTTGGGCGGCGGTTCCGAAGCGGCGATCGTTCCTTCGGCGATCGCGGGGTTTTGCTCCATGAAAGCGATGTCTACCCGGAACGAGGAGCCGGAGCGGGCCTGCCGGCCTTTCGATGCTGCGCGGGACGGCTTTGTGATCGGCGAGGGAGCGGTGATCCTGGTTCTGGAAAGGCTGGAGCACGCGCTGGCGCGGGGGGCGCGCATTTACGCGGAGGTGGCCGGTTACGGCCAGAGTTGCGACGCTTACCACATTACTGCGCCTGACCCCGACGGGTCGGGTGCGGCCAAAGCGATGGCCCGGGCTCTTAAAGACGCCGGTTTGAAGCCGGAAGAAGTAAGCTACATCAACGCCCACGGTACTTCCACTCCCCTGAACGACAAAGTGGAGACGATGGCCATCAAAAAGGTTTTCGGCGAGTTCGCCTACCGCATCCCCGTCAGTTCTACCAAGTCGATGACCGGGCACCTCCTGGGTGCTGCCGGCGGCATCGAGGCCGCGGCGTCGGTTTTGAGCATCGTGCACGGCGTGGTGCCGCCGACGATTAATTACGAGCATCCCGACCCCGAGTGTGACCTCGATTACGTACCCAACAAAGCACGGGCCGCGCGGGTTGAGGTGGCGCTCTCCAACGGACTGGGGTTCGGGGGCCACAACGCCACACTTGTTTTCAAACGCTATGTCGAATAGGGTGGGACGTCCTGTTGCACGACGGGTTCAACGCGCTGGCGGGAAAGATCGGCATCAACTGGAACGATGAATCGCTTCTCCGTCAGGCCCTCACACACGGTTCATACGCGTATGAGCACCCGGGGGCGGTGAGCAACCAGCGCCTGGAGTTCCTGGGCGACGCCGTTCTTTCGCTGGTCGTCAGCGACTATCTTTACCGGACCTTTCCCAACAAAACGGAAGGTGAGTTAACCAGGCTGCGGGCGGCGGTCGTTTGCGAACCTTCTCTGGCACGCGTGGCCCGGGAACTCGGCATCGGCCAGGCCCTCTTCATCGGCCGGGGAGAGGCACATTCGGGCGGGCGGGAACGGCCTTCTATCCTGGCCGACGCCTTTGAAGCGGTTTTGGGGGCTTTGTATCTGGATCAGGGGCTGGCGGTCGCGGCGGAATTCGCCCTTAAGCGGCTCAGGCCGGAGATCGAGGACGTGCTTGAAGGCCGCCAGGAATGGGACTACAAGACGGAGCTGCAGGAGTTCATCCAGAAGCGCTTTCCCGAAAACGTATCTTACGCGATCCTGAAGGAGGAAGGGCCTGACCACGCAAAACGGTTCACCGCAGGCGTTTTCTTTCAGGGAAAGTGTCTCGGCCGGGGGGAAGGGCGTTCGAAGAAGGAGGCCGAGCAACAGGCGGCGCGGGAGGCGCTGGAAAGGCTTTTTAAGGGAGGGTAAGCCGTGGGGCTCTTTGGCCGGCTCCGGGAAAGCCTTACCAAGGCGCGGCAGAATCTGGTCGCGAAAATCGAAAACGTGATCTCCAGACGGCGGGAGATTGACGAGGGGCTTTACGAGGAGTTGGAGGACATCCTTATCCTGGCGGATACGGGCGTGGCCGCGACTACGGAGATAATGGCGCGGGTTCGGGCGAGGGTGAAGGAGCTCCGCCTCGACGACGCGGCACAGTTGAAGCAGCTTTTCAAGGAAGAGGTCCTGCGCATCCTGGGTACGGAGACTGCTCCCCTGGCCCTGCCGGCAGAGCCGCCCGCCGTGGTCCTGGTGGTTGGGGTGAACGGGACGGGGAAGACCACCACCATCGGGAAACTGGCCTGGTATTTCCGGGAACAGGGAAAAAAAGTGCTGCTTGCAGCGGCGGATACCTTTCGGGCGGCGGCAATTGACCAGTTGGAGATCTGGGCGGGGCGGGCCGGTGCCGACATCATCAAGCAGCGCGAAGGATCCGACCCGGCGGCGGTGGTTTACGATGCGCTTCAGGCGGCGAAAGCGCGCCGCGCGGACGTGGTGCTGGTGGATACCGCCGGCAGGTTGCACACCAAGGCCAACCTGATGGAAGAATTGAAGAAGCTGCACCGGGTGGCCCAGCGGCTTATACCCGGCGCGCCGCACGAGGTGCTCCTGGTGGTTGACGCCACCACCGGCCAGAACGCCGTCAACCAGGCGAAGCTTTTCGGGGAAGCCACCGGGGTGACCGGGATCGTCCTGACCAAGCTCGACGGCACTGCCAAGGGCGGCGTGGTGGTGGCGATCAAAAAGGAACTCGGCATTCCGGTGAAATTCGTGGGCACCGGCGAAAAAATCGACGACATTATGCCGTTTAACCCGGAGGAGTTTGTGGCGGCCATTTTTGATTAAACTAAGCAGGTGTAGGTGGGTGAGGGCTGTGCCGGCAGTTGCGATCATCGGCGGAACCGGGGTTTACGACCCGGAGCTCCTGGAAGGCGTCACCGAGGAAACGGTGGCCACGGATTACGGGGTGGCTGTCGTGGCCTGCGGCACGTACCGGGGCAAAGAGGTGGCCTTTCTTTCGCGTCACGGTGCGGGCCATTCGGTGCCGCCGCACCTGGTGAATTACCGGGCGAACATCATGGCGCTAAAAAAAATCGGGGTACGTTCGATCCTGGCCACGGCGGCGGTGGGGTCGCTCAATCCCCGGATGAAACCGGGGGATTTTGTCTTTGTGGACCAGTTTTTGGATTTTACCAAGGGACGCCAGCAGACCTTTTTCGAGGGCGGGCCGGAAGGAGTGGTACACGTTGACCTCACGGAGCCTTACTGCCCGGAGCTACGGGAGATACTCGTCCGGGCGGCGCAGGCGCTTCACCTTTCGGCGCACGGCGGCGGCACCTATGCTTGCACCGAAGGGCCCCGTTTTGAAACACCGGCGGAGATTAAAATGCTGCGACACCTCGGCGGCGACCTGGTGGGGATGACCGGCGTGCCGGAGGTGGTTCTGGCGCGGGAGGCGGAGATCTGCTACGCCACGGTGGCAATGGTGACCAATTTCGCCGCCGGTATCGCCGGTTACCGGTTGAGCCACCAGGAAGTGGTGGAAATGATGAAGGTGCAGAGCGAAAACATCCGGCAGTTGCTGATGGAGGCAGTGGAATGGATCGGCACCGACCGGACGTGTGCCTGCCAGCACGCGGTCTCCGGGCCTGTGGAGGTTTAGCCGGTGGAAACGCTGCGCTGGGAAAACGGCACCCTCCGCTTGCTCGACCAAACGCTTCTGCCGCATAAGGTAAGCTACCTGGCCCTGAAGGACTACCGGGAAGTGATTCGGGCGATCGGGCGGCTTTCCGTCCGGGGAGCTCCCGCGATCGGGGCGGCGGCGGCTTGGGCGGTGGTCCTTGCGGCGATGGAGGCGGCGCAGGGGGGTGCGGAGGATTTCGCGGCACGACTGCAGAAAGCGGCGGAAGAGGTCGGGGCCGCCCGGCCGACGGCGGTGAACCTGCGCTGGGCGGTAGCGCGGCAACTCGCCGTCGTGGAACGGCTGGCGGGAGAGCCGCCGGAGAAGGTGGTTGCGGAGCTGGTCCGGGAAGCGGCGGCGATTTTTGAAGCGGACGTCGCCGCCAACCGGGCGATGGGTGCTTACGGCGCCGCGCTCTTGCCCAGGGAGGCGCGGGTACTGACCCATTGCAACGCCGGCGCCCTCGCCACCTGCGGCTACGGGACGGCGCTCGGCGTGATCCGGGCGGCGCACGCGGCGGGCAAAATAAAGGTGGTTTATGCGGACGAGACGCGGCCGCTCTTGCAGGGCGCGCGGCTCACGGTTTTCGAGCTCAGGCAGGAGGGGATTCCGGTAACGTTAATTACCGATTCAATGGCCGGGTACCTGATGGCGAAAAAGGGTCTGGACGCGGTCATCGTGGGCGCGGACCGGATCGCGGCGAACGGGGACGTGGCGAACAAGATCGGCACCTATTCCCTGGCCGTCCTGGCGCGGCATCACGGGGTACCGTTTTACGTGGCCGCTCCTTTTTCCACGGTGGACCCGGAAACGCCGGACGGAACGGGTATACCCATCGAGGAGCGGGATCCGGGCGAAGTCACACACCTGGGCGGGGTTCCCGTGGCCCCGGCGGGGACGGCGGTTTGGAACCCTGCTTTCGACGTCACGCCGCATAACTTGGTGACGGCGATAATCACCGAGAGAGGGGTTTATTATCCGCCGTATAACTTCAGGGATTAAATACGGGGTCAGAATCCAGAGGCCAGAATCCGGGACCAGGTCTTAGAAGGCAGAAGTCAGAAGGCGATAACCATTTTAATTCTTGAATTCTGACTCCTGAATTATGCATTCTGACAACAGGAGGTCTTCTTGTTGGCTCAAAGTCTTATTCGAAACCCGAAACTGGCGCCGGAGGGACAGCAGAAAATTGAGTGGGTGGCGGCCCACATGCCGGTTTTGAACGCCATCCGGGAGGATTTTTTGCGGGAGCGGCCTTTCGAGGGCGTCCGGATTGCGTTGAGCATTCATCTCGAGGCCAAAACGGCTTACCTGGCGCTGGTGCTCAAGGACGGCGGGGCCGAGGTGGCGGCCACGGGCTCCAATCCCTTGTCAACCAGGGACGATATCGCTGCTGCCCTGGCGGCGGCCGGGGTGCGGGTTTGCGCCTGGTACAACCCGACGCCCGAGGAATACCACCGGCACCTGGTGGAAACGCTCAGGATAAGCCCCCACATCGTGATCGACGACGGCGGCGACCTCGTCCACCTTTTGCACACCGACCTCCGCGAGTTGAGCGGCGGGGTCATCGGCGGGTGCGAAGAGACCACCACGGGGGTGCTGCGCCTCCAGGCCCTGGAGCGTGCGGGGCGGCTGCTCTTCCCGATGGTGGCGGTGAACAACGCCCGGACCAAGTACCTTTTCGACAACCGCTACGGCACCGGCGAGTCGGTCTGGGCGGGGATCATGCGGACGACGAACCTGCTGGTTGCCGGAAAAACCGTGGTGGTTTTCGGTTACGGCTGGTGCGGCAAGGGCGTGAGCCTCAGGGCCAAGGGGTTGGGGGCCAAGGTAATCGTCTGCGAGACGGACCCGGTCAAGGCGATCGAAGCCGTGATGGACGGCTTTGAAGTGCTGCCCTCCCTTGCCGCGGCCGAGCGCGGCGATATCTTTATCACCACCACCGGCTGCCGGGACGTCCTGCGGGCGGAGCATTTTTCGCGGATGAAGGACCGGGCGCTTCTGGCCAACGCCGGGCACTTCAACGTCGAGATTTCCCTGCCGGACCTCGAGCGGGTGGCCGCATCACGCCGGCCGGTCCGGGCGAACATTGAGGAGTTCCGGCTTCCCGACGGGCGCCGGCTCTACCTTCTGGCCGAGGGGCGGTTGGTTAACCTTGCGGCGGGAGACGGTCATCCGGCGGAGATCATGGACCTTTCTTTTGCCCTGCAGGCGCTGTCGGCACGGTATGTTTTGCGGGAGGGCCGGGGCCTCGAACGCCGCGTTTATCCTGTCCCTGCGGCGGTTGATGTCCGCGTGGCCGAGCTGAAGCTGAGCTCGCTGGGCATAGAGATAGACCGGCTGACGCCCGAACAGGAGGCTTACCTTCGTTCTTGGGAGGGAGAGGTTTAAATGATCCTGCTGGCGGAGCGGTTAAGGGAACAGGTCGCCCGGGCGGGGGTGAAAATGGCCCAGGCCGGGCTGGTGGTCGGCACCTGGGGAAACGTTTCTTCCAGGGTTTCCCGCGAGGACCTGGTGGTGATCACCCCGAGCGGGATGCCTTACGATTCGCTGCAGCCGCCGGACATCGTGGTAGTGGACCTGAAAGGCAACGTGGTGGACGGTGAACGGCGCCCGTCAATGGAATTGGGGCTTCACCTTGCTATTTACCACGCCCGCCCGGACGTACGGGCGGTTATGCATACCCACAGCGTCTTCGCCAGCGCGATGGCGGTGGCACGGTTGCCGATACCTGCGGTCGTGGAGGACGTGGCGCAGATTGTCGGCGGCGCGGTGCCGGTGGCGGACTACGCCCCGGCCGGCTCGCGGGAGCTGGCGGAAAAGGCCGTGGCGGCACTCGGGCAGCGCAACGCGGTGCTGCTGGCTAACCACGGCCTGGTCGGCGTCGGTGCGGACCTTGAGGAAGCCTTCAGTGTGTGCCAGATAGTTGAAAAGGCCGCGCAGGTTTACCTCTGGGCCAGCCTTGCGGGTACACCGGTGGCGCTGGACGAGACCCAGATTGCAACCTTGCGCCGGGAGTATATTACCAGCTACGGGCAGAAGCAGGCAGAAGGAGGGCGGCCGCGGTGAGGATCCTGATCAGTGGCGTCACGGTAGTTCCTGTAACCAGCCCGGCGGACGTTATCCGGGACGGGGCGGTGGCGGTGGACGGCGGCGAAATTGTTTACGTCGGCCCGTCGGCCCGGCTTCCCGGCGGTTTCGAGGCGGACAGGGTCATCGGCGGGCCGGAAATGGTGGCCCTGCCCGGGCTGGTAAACGCGCACACCCACGCGGCGATGACCCTCTTCCGGAGCTACGCCGACGACCTCCCGCTGATGCGGTGGCTGCAGGACGCCATCTGGCCGCTGGAGGCCAAGCTCAAGGCCGAAGACGTTTACTGGGGAACGCTGCTGGCCTGCAGCGAAATGCTGCTGGGCGGGACCACCACCTTCGCCGACATGTACTTTTTCATGGACGAGGTGGCGGAGGCGGCGGCCGAGAGCGGCATTCGGGCTTCGCTTTCCCGGGGCTTGATCGGCGTGGCGCCCGGGGCGGACAAGGCCCTCAAGGAAAGCCGGCGGTTCGTGCGGGACTGGCACGGCGGAGCAAGCGGCCGGATCACCTGTATGCTCGGCCCGCACGCCCCGTACACCTGTCCCCCGGAGTACCTGAAAAAGGTGATCAAATTGGCTGAAGAGCTGGGCGTCGGTGTGCACATTCATCTGGCCGAGACCCGTCAGGAAATCGAAGAGATCCAGAAGAAATACGGCTGTTCCCCGGTGGCCCTCGTCGCCGGGACGGGGCTCTTGGACCTTCCCGTTTTGGCGGCCCACTGCGTGCACCTGTCCTCCGAGGACGTTGCCGTTCTTGCCGAGAAGAAGGCGAGGGTGGCTCACAACCCGGAAAGCAACATGAAGCTGGCCAGCGGGATCGCGCCGGTGGTGCAGCTTCTCGAGGCCGGGGTCACGGTTGGCCTTGGCACGGACGGGGCGGCAAGCAACAACAACCTGGATATGTTTGAAGAGATGCGTGCCGCGGCGCTGCTGCAAAAAGTTGCCAATG
Organism: Bacillota bacterium; assembly: GCA_040758635.1. Lineage (GTDB taxonomy): Bacteria > Bacillota > Desulfotomaculia > Desulfotomaculales > Ammonificaceae > Yes71-27. The sequence goes on from JBFLVI010000029.1 coordinate 14,359, forward strand.
ATAACCCGGAAGCGCTGCCAGCCTATGCCGTCCTCGAGATGGCTACCATCGGCGGGGCAAGGGCACTCGGTCTCGGGGACGAAATCGGTACCCTCGAGGCGGGCAAGCGCGCCGACATCATCCTTTTAAACCTGCGGCAGCCGCATCTTTGGCCGCCGCACGACGTGGTGGCGCACGTCGTTTACGCGGCCCGCGCCGGCGACGTGGACACGGTTATCGTTGACGGCGAAGTGGTGGTGGAAAACGGGAAGCTGCTCCGGGTGGACGTGGACGCGGTGCTGGACAACGCCCGCCGCTGCGCCCTGCGGCTGGTCGGCAGGCCCAAGGAGCGGAGCCTTTTGTAAGTGCTGAGATCTGCCCGTACCCTGTTGCCGAGCTTATGTTTCCGGGTGGCGGTGGGCTAAAATGTTAGCGAAGTTCTTGGATGCGGAGGTATTACTTTGAAACGAGTTGTAAGCGTCAGCCTCGGCTCTTCGAAGCGCGACCATACGGTCACGGTGGACATTCTCGGCGAGACCTTCGAGATCTCCCGCCGCGGGGTTGACGGCGATTTCGAGAAGGCCGTGGCGCTTCTCCGGGAGCTGGACGGCAAGGTTGACGCCGTGGGCTTAGGCGGGATTGACGTTTACCTGGTGGCCCGCAACCGCCGGTATCCCGTGAAAGACGGGTTGAAACTCCTGAAGGCTTTAAAAACTACACCGGCGTGTGACGGTTCGGGGCTGAAGAACACTCTGGAGCGGCAGGTGGTCAACCAACTCTTCCGGGAGGGCATTTTGCGTAAAGGCCAGCGGGTGTTGCTGGTCAGCGCCGTTGACCGTTTCGGCATGGCCGAGGCCCTGGCCGAGAACGGGGCCGACGTTGTTTTCGGGGACCTGATTTTCGCCCTGGGGATTCCCGTACCGTTGCGGAGCCTCACGACGGTTTCCTTTTTGGCTGCGCTTATCCTCCCTGTTCTCGGACGGCTTTCCTTCAAAATCCTCTATCCCACGGGCAAGAAGCAGGAGAAGGAAAAACCCAAGTACGGGCGTTATTACGAATGGGCGGAGGTCATCGCCGGCGACTTCCACTATATCAAAAGGTACCTTCCGCCCGCGATCTCTGGAAAAATAGTCCTCACCAACACCACCACCAAACAGGACGAGGCGTTGCTCAGGGAGCGGGGGGCCAGGATGCTCGTCACCACCACCCCTGAACTCGCGGGGCGGTCGTTCGGGACGAACGTAATGGAGGCTGTTTTCCTGGCTTTGCTGGGCAAAAAGTGGGGAGAGGCCACCCCACGGGATTATCTGGACCTGATTGAAAAGGTTGGCTTAAAACCGTCCATCAGGGTGCTCAACTGAACGCCGGGGCCTGCGGGAGGCCCCGGTCGCGTTTGGGACGGGTGTCGCAAAACTCTGATTTTTCGAAAGCAGATCCTATCCGCTCACAGGTGGCAACCTTGGTAGAAAGCCCGAAGGCCGCGAAAAACGACCCGGCATTTTTGGAGGTTAGAGGTAAGAGGTTGGAAGTGGGAATTCTTGAGGGAATTCGCCTATAGCGAATTCCACCATAAATTCTAACCTCTAACTTCTCACCTCTCACTTCCATTTTGGCAGGCGAAGTTTGTAAAGCGGTTTCCTACAGGCCGAGCAGGCGGTAGACCGGGTCGTCCACGGCGTCGTCAGGCGGCAGGCCGTGGGCTTCCCGGAAACGCTGAACCGCCGTGCGCGTACCCCAGCCGAAGTTTCCGTCGAGCGGACCCGTATAGAAACCCTGGCGTTTAAGAACGCGCTGCACTTCCATCACGTCAGACCCGCAGTCGCCCTGCCGCATGACGCGCGGCCCCCTCAAAAGCTTTCCGACTATAACCACCGGCGTACCCGCCTGCACCAGGGGGTAGAGTTTTTCCACGTCGCGGTTGAACATCCTGATGCAGCCGTGACTCTCGTAACCGCCGATGGAGTATGGTTTATTCGTTCCGTGGATGCCGTATATCCCCCAGGGCACGGTCAATCCCAGCCAGCGGGTGCCGAAGCCGCTTCCCCAGTTCATCGCCTTGCGCTTGATCCGCCAGTTGCCGACCGGTGTGGGCGTTTCGGGTTTTCCCACGGCCACCGGCCGGGAGAAAACGAGTTTCCGGCCGGAGAAAAGCATCAACCGGCAGCGGTTGGTGTCGATGACGATGGTCATTGATTCAGGATCGCGCCGTTCGGCGGCTGCCGGCAGCCATTGGCCGGTGAGGGCATAAAAAAGCGGGTGGAAACGGCTTATCAGCGCATCCGGTGCGGGTTCAAGGACCGGTACGGCTTGAGTGGCGGCCGCAGCCGGGGACGGCAGAACAAAGCATAAAAAAAGAACGAGAATGACGAGCACGAAAAACAACCTCCCTGGTCGTTGTCGAAAAAGGTGATTGTTCTTTATCTCCAACCATATCGAAATTTGGGCCGGGAAGGCTCTTGGCGGCTCCAGGACCAGACCGCAAGCCGGTTGGGGTCCAGGCGGTTGCCCTTTCTTCCTAAGATAGAGTTTCCGCTTCCGGATTAGGGGATTCGGGGTAATTTTAGGGTGGAACGTCAAGCGTTAACAATATTTAACAAGGGGCTTTGAAAAGGGTTTTGACGAATTGTGGCGAATAAGACAGATTAAGTATCCGGTAACCTTTTGTGGGAGTGTTTCCTTTGTATTTAAAGCACTGGTATCTTCGGGCAGGGTTTCTGGTCGTCTTTTTCCTTGGAGCGGCCTTTTTCGGGATCTGCCGGGCGGAGGCGGCAACGGTGGCGGTCACGGGGGATATCGTGAACCTGCGGAGCGGTCCGGGGACGGGTTACAGCAAGATCGGGGAAGTATCCCGGGGGACGCAGCTAACGGTGGTCGGCCAGTCTGGCGGCTGGTACAGGGTGCGGCTGCAAACCGGCACGCTGGCGTGGATCGCGGGGTGGCTGGTGAAGCCGGTGGCGGTCTCGTCCGGGAGTGAGACGAGCCGCGCGGGGAGCGTGCCGGCGGCGGTGGCGGTCACGGGGGATATCGTGAACCTGCGGAGCGGTCCGGGGACGGGTTACAGCAAGATCGGGGAGGTATCCCGGGGGACACAGCTAACGGTGGTCGGCCAGTCGGGCGGCTGGTACAGGGTGCGGCTGGGAAGCGGCGCTTTAGCGTGGATCGCGGGGTGGCTGGTGAAGCCGGTGGCGGTCTCGTCCGGGAGTGAGACGAGCCGCGCGGGGAGCGTGCCGGCGGCGGTGGCGGTCACGGGGGATATCGTGAACCTGCGGAGCGGTCCGGGGACGGGTTACAGCAAGATCGGGGAGGTATCCCGGGGGACGCAGCTAACGGTGGTCGGCCAGTCGGGCGGCTGGTACAGGGTGCGGCTGGGAAGCGGCGCTTTAGCGTGGATCGCGGGGTGGCTGGTGAAGCCGGTGGCGGTCTCGTCCGGGAGCGGGACGAGCCGCGCGGGGAGCCTGCCCAGTAATCAGACATCTGAGTGCTGGGTGGCGGTCAGTGGGGGTTACGCGGACCTTTACAGCGGTCCGGGTACCAGCTACGCCAAGGTGGGAGAAGCGTCTCCGGGCACGCAACTGGCGGTAATCGAGCAATCGGGTGACTGGTACAAAGTGCGGCTGCAGACCGGTTCGGAGATGTGGATTGCTAAGTCTTCGACAAGGCCGGTCAGTGGGGCCGTATTCCAGGTGCCGGTCAGCCGGACCAGGGACGAAGACGGTTTGATCGGTTTCGAGGCCAGGGAAAGCGGCCCGGTGACGGAAGTGACCTTCACCTTCGTCCGCCCGGTGGATACGCAGGTTTCTCTGTCTGCGGTTCCCCCGCGCCTGGTGGTGGAGGTTGCTGGATTGCCGTCCGGAGAACTCGGGAAAGGTTGGGACTTCGACTCCGGGATTGTTTCACGGGTGTACGCAGAATGGGTCCGGGAGGAACCGCCGGTGGCCCGGGTGGTCCTTGATTTAAAGTCTTCGGGGGCCGTTAGCTACCAAACACTTTCTTCGCCGGACAAGCGGGTTTTAAAGCTGCGGTTGGCAGCGGGCCCGCTTTACGCGGTAAGCGGCAGAGTTATCGTGCTTGACCCCGGGCACGGGGGCTCGGACCCGGGAGCGCTCGGCCCCACCGGATTACAGGAAAAAGATTTCAACCTTGAGGTCGCTTTGCTCACGGCCGAGGAACTCCGGGGCCGCGGGGCGCAGGTCTTCTTAACCCGCGAAGCGGATCAGTACGTGGACCTTTATGCGCGGACGGCGAAAGCGAATTCTTTGGGGGCGGCGGTCTTCGTTTCGATTCACGGCAACGCCGCCGAAAGTCCCCGACTGGCTTCCCTGAAGGCCGGCACCAGCACTTACTGGTATGCTCCGGCCGACGACCCCGTGCTTGGCTTCCAGAGAGGGAAAAGGGAGCTGCTGGCGCGGTGTTTACAAAAATCTCTGGTAGATAAGCTCGGCAGGAAGGATTTGGGACTTTTTACCGCGAATTTCGTAGTACTGCGGACGGCGACAATGCCTGCCGCTCTTGTTGAAGTGGCCTTTGTCTCCAACCCGGAAGAAGAGGGACTGATGCGCGCCGACTGGTTCCGGCAGGCGGCAGCCAGGGCCCTCGTAGAGGGATTGGAGGATTACTTTCAGCAGGCTGGATAGAGTTACGGGGGGATTTGACGTTTTTGAGGCAGGAAATCCTGGCAATTACCACTGATGAAGCGTGGCGGGAACTCTTGAGTTCAAAGCTGCCGGTCTTTTTTGTGAACCGGGAAGGGTTTCAGGACACATTGTCCGCCAGAGACCCTGCCGTGGTGGTGCTGGGGAAAAAGGAGGCCCAGGAAGAGGACTGGGCGCTGTGCCGGACCGTCAGAACGGAGTCCCGGGCTCTGATCGCCGTCATCCAGGAAGAGGCACTGGCCCCGCCGGTCAAAACGGAATGGGTAGACGACCTGCTTGACACCGCGTCGGGTGAAGAGTCCGTTTTACGCCTCGAAAATCTCTTGCGGATTGCCGAAGCCAATGCCTGCTATTTCGAGCGTCAAAACAAAGACGACCAGGCAAGCGGTCAGGTTTGGGAGCGCTTCTTCACCCCCGATGACGGTTTGCTGCCTCCTTTCCGGGTCACGGGTGTAAATGCCTTTGATTCGGGAACGGTAGAGAATTTCGTCCGGTTGTTGACCAACCTGCTCGGTACTACCGCCAGTTTTATCCCCGTGAGTTCCTTGCCGTATCTTGCCGAGGAATCTCAGACGGCACCGATTGAGTCTGTCGGAAGCCTTTATTGCCAGACGGTGGCCGGGTCGCCGGTGCGCATCGGCGGCGTTTCTCCCTGTCGTTATTCCCACTGGCTGGCGGGGATGCGGGCGGTTGTCGAACACCGGCCCGTTACGCTTTCCTGTCCCGGCGGCCTCACGCTTTACGCCTGTCCGGTTAACCTGGAGTTTTTCCGGGTTTCTTACCCTTTGGGAGCGCTTGTAGTCGGCGTGGGCGACGTGCCGTTCGACAGAGAACTGGTAAGAATAGGGCAGCGGCTCAGGATCAGCATTCCGCTGCTGCGGGAAAGAGCGGGAATTGCGCGGGCCCAAATGCAGAAGACCGAGCGTCTTGCTGCCCGCCAGTTGATCGACTCCGCTGCGGATTACCTCTTGCGGGAAGCCTCCTACGCATACAACGTCGCCTACCAGGAGTTCGTCCGCGCCGGTGCCTGCCGTCAGCTTGAGCGGGTCTACGAGGCCAACAGCCGGGGTCTGCCGGCGGCGCTGGAAAAAGCCGAAAAGCTGGCCGCAATGGGAAAACTTGCTGCCGGTCTCATTCACGAAATCCGGAATCCCCTCACCTCCGTCCGGGGCTTCATCCAGTTGCTGGCCGAGAAAAAAACGCCGGGTGACCGGGAGCGGGAATACCTGGACGTGGTCCTGTCCGAGATTGACCGGGTAAACGAGATCATTCGTAACTTCCTGTATTTAACGCGCGTCGGGGGATTTCGCCCGGTGGTCACAAAGCTCGACCCGGTGGTGAAGGACATCCTGCTGGTCGTGGAGAGCCAGGCGGTTCTAAAAGAAATCAGGCTCAACACCGATTTCGATCCCCGGACGCCGGAGGTTTCGGTGGACACCGAACAGATCAAACAGGTGTTGCTGAACCTTATTCAGAACGCTTTTCAGGCGATGCCTTACGGGGGAGAGCTCACGGTTCGCCTTTACCCGGACTCTTCGGAGGAGTGGGTGGTTTTGGAGGTGGCCGACACCGGGGTCGGCATACCGGCAGAGCACTTTTCCCGGCTAGGTGAGGCCTTTTTCACCACGAAGGAGGACGGCACGGGGCTGGGCCTGGCAATCAGTTACCGCCTCGTCGAAGACCACGGGGGGAAGATCGAGGTTCAAAGCGAGGAAGGGAAGGGAACGCGTTTTTTGGTTAAACTGCCTGTGGCTGCTAAAGCTGAAAATGCCGGGGCCGGAAGGATTTCCCGCGAAAACGTTGAATAGTGTTTTCGTTTGCACCTGAGATTTCCGGTATTATTTGCGGTTGAAAGTCTTAAAATTTCCTTAAGGAAACGCTGTAAGAAGTTTCACCACACGCTCTTTGGGGGTAAGGGGTGCTTTTATTTTTTGGGGGTCGGGTAAATGGGCGATAAACGGCCGGTCGGGCTTTTCGATTCCGGCATCGGGGGACTGACCGTTTTTGAACGGGTGACAAGTATTCTGCCGGACGAGTCGGTCGTTTACTTCGGTGATACGGCCAACGTTCCCTACGGCGGCCGGCCGGTGGAGGAGCTGGTGCGTTTTGGCGACCGGATCATCCGGTTCTTGTTGCAGAAAAACGTCAAGTGCGTGATTTTCGCGTGCAATACCAGTTCTTCCGTTTCCATCGGATTCCTGCGGGAGAAGTATGCGGTACCGATGGTCGGCCTCGTGGAACCCGGGGTGCGGATGGCAGCGGCGGCCACCAGGAACAAGCGTGTCGGGCTCCTGGCAACCGAGGCCACGGTCAAAAGCGGGTCCTACCCGCGGGCCATGGCCGGGCTCGATCCCGAAATCACGGTGTTCAGCCAGGCAGCGCCGCTGCTTGTGCCGCTGGTCGAGGCGGGCAAAACGGATACGCCGGAGGCCGAAGCCGCACTTACGGAATATCTCGAACCGTTGAAAAAGGCGGGTGTAGATACATTAATCCTGGGCTGCACCCATTACCCTTTCTTTACCCCGCTGATTTCCCGCATTCTGGGTGCCGAAGTGGTTCTGGTTGACCCGGCGGTGGCGACGGTGGAAGAGGCGCGGCGAATCCTGGCCGAAGAGGGCATGCTGGCCAATCCGGGAGGCGCCCGTTACGAATTCTATGTCAGCGGCGATCCGGGGGAGTTCGACCGGCTGGCGGTGCTTTTTTCTTGCCGCCGGTTGCCGCCGGCGGAGAAGGTGGAGCTTTAAAGGTCAGGAGCAGTTTTTAGGAGAGTGTTGCCCAAAACTACTTAACCGCCAAAAATGAGTTCGCCTGCTTTTGGGCGGTCAAATTTGGGAATGGCCCAGAGGCCGCGAAAAACGACCCAGCACTCAACTTAATGTGAAAGAATACGAGATACTCTACCGCCTGTTTGCTTGAGTGCAGGTTGTACCACAGAATTGAGTGCTGGGTTTTGCAGCGGTCTCTTAGAACGAGGTAGTGCGGCAGGTGGTCCAGTCTTGGTAAAGGTCGGTCTTACCACCACCATTCCGGTAGAGGTTCTTTTTGCCGCCGGCGCGGTCCCGGTGGACCTGAACAACGTTTTCATCAACGACCCGGCGCCGGGAGAGTTGGTGGAGGTGGCGGAACGGGCCGGTTACCCGCGCAACGTCTGCGCCTGGATTAAGGGGATTTACGGCGCGGTGTTGAGGGATCCGGAACTGCGCCGGGTGGTGGCGGTAACCCAGGGGGACTGCAGCAACACCCACGCCCTGATGGAAACCCTCGAATTTGAGGGGGTAGAAGTGATCCCCTTCGCCTACCCCTACGACCGGGACCGGAAACTCCTGGAGGCGCAGATCGAACGCCTGATGGAGCATTTCGGGGTGGGCTGGCCGGAAGTGAAGGCGGCGAAAGCCGGGCTGGATGCGGTGCGGGCGAAGGTCCAGGAGATTGACCGTTTGACCTACGGTGCGGATAAGGTCAGCGGGGAGGAAAACCATTACTACCAGGTGTGCTGCAGCGACTTCCAAGGGGACGTGGAGGCTTATGCGCACAGGGTGGACACCTTCCTCGCCGAGGTGAAGGAGCGCCCGCCCCGGCCGGCGCGGCTGCGCCTGGGCTACATCGGCGTGCCGCCGATTTTCACCGACCTCTACGCTTACCTGGAAGAACGCGGGGCGCGCGTCGTTTACAACGAAACCCAGCGCCAGTTTGCGATGCCGTACGCCACCCCGGACCTGGTCGAGCAGTACCTGCTTTACACCTATCCTTACGGCATCTTTTATCGTTTGAAGGACATCACGCGCGAAATAGAACGCCGGAGGATTGCCGGGGTCATCCATTACGCCCAGAGCTTTTGCTTCCGCCAGATCGAAGACCTGATCATCCGGCGGGTGCTGAAGGTACCCGTGCTTACCATTGAGGGCGACCGGCCGGGGCCGCTCGACGCACGGACGCGGGTGCGGGTGGATGCTTTCCTGGAGATACTTGGTTGAAAAGGCGTGCGCGGTGCGGTATCTTGACAACGGGGGTGCCATTTGCTAAGATAAACCTTGCGGGATGGTGGGTGTAGCTCAACCGGTTAGAGCGCCAGACTGTGGATCTGGAGGCTGTGGGTTCGAATCCCATCATCCACCCCATTTTACGTTCAGTCTTGAGGGGAAGGATTTAGGGGTCCGTTCGAAGTTCAAGGTTCGAAGTTGAATAGAAGTGGGGTGGGCTTTTACCGACCGTATTTGGAGGTTGGAAGCAAGAGGTCGGAGAAGAGGAAGGAATTCGCAGAGCGAATTCCTACAAAAAGTCCAACATCTAACCTCCCACCTCTCACATCTAATTTGGGGCGTAGCCAAGCGGTAAGGCAGCGGACTTTGGATCCGCCATTCGTTGGTTCGAATCCAGCCGCCCCAGCCAGAACAGAGGTCGGAGGCAGGAGGTCAGAGGTCGGAGAAGAGGAGGGAATTCGCGAAGCGGATTCCGACAAGAAGTCCGACATCTGACTTCTGACGTCCGACATCCGCAATGAGCCACTAGCTCAGCCTGGCAGAGCACCTGACTTTTAATCAGGGTGTCGCTGGTTCGAATCCAGCGTGGCTCACCAGAAAAATCAAGGCTTCCGGGAATCCGGGGGCCTTTAATTTTTGATGAATTAGTGCAATTTTAGGTGGAATCGTCCCGGTTTTTCGAAGATTTGGTGCCCGAAGTGAAAACTTCATCATCTTTTTGGTTGCTGGCGCTAGTAACCGGTAAGCCAAGCTTTTCATGGCCGTCTGGCGACCACGATGTCCGTGGTGCCGTGGTCACCAACTCCAAAGCTGCATCCCCGGAAGATATCGAGCACCTCAAGACCTGTTTGTGGCAAGAGCGTCTCCAAATCCTGCGTTATGTTGCGCCGGAGGTCGAAAGACCGGACATGAAAGCGCCACTCTCCTGAGGCACGGTCCAGGGTAACCAGGTTGTACTTGAGGGTGCGCGGCGAAAAATCGAGGACCCTCAGGTAGAGCCGTTCCGACCCCTGTTTATCTTTGCCCGTGGCGAGGGGACCCACCACCAGGTCCTTGTTTTCAAGCTGGTCGAAGTTCCTGTTCTCAAACACTACAACCCCGCCGGGGTTCAACGACAGGCCTATGTTTTCGATCCCCTGTCTCAGCACTCCGTCGTCAATTAGGTGCGCAATCCCTGACCCCGCGCACAGGATGGCGTCAAAGGTTTGGGCCACCTTCGCCTGCAACTCTTCGAAGGCCGATTGGACGAATGCTATTTCCACCCCGTGCCGGCACGCCCTTTCCCGTGCTTGTTTCAGCATTCCCTCGCTGAGGTCCGAGCCGGTTACCTTAAAGCCCATTCCGGCGAGATAAACGGCGTGCCTGCCCGTGCCGCAACCGCAGTCGAGAATCGTCGCGGCACCAGCCTTCCGAAAAAGATCGCCGAAAAACTCCGCCTCGGTTCTGAACTTCTGTTCGTCACCCAGGTAAGCGTCGTATTCGTCGCTCCAATCGTCGTAAACCTGGCGCGTGTAGTTGTCCGCCATGAAATCCCTCCCCGAATAGTCAGTTTGAGTTTACTGCGGGCACCAGCCTGTTCCGTTTCGCCCGCATTATTCGAACCTTATCAGGTTTACTTTGCCTTTCAGGCCGGGTTATCCTGCCCCGAAAGCGTATTAAATTTTCTCCTGTCCGCCTGAAAGCTGCGGCGGAAAGGACAGAGCTTCTCAAAAAAAAGTTACAGCCCGGCGGGAGGGCGAACAAACAACCGGGACACGGGTGCCTGTAACGGGGGTGTGACGTGATCTTAGCGGATTCTAAGGTTGGGTTGGGCGCAAAAGGTTTCTGGCATCTTGTGGTCGGCCGGGTGCAGGAACGGCCGTGTGAAGCCGCCTGAAAGCGAGGTTATTGTGCAACCGCTTAGTAATTCCGCAAGCTCTGGTACAGCTCGCCGGTATGGTCGTAGATATCCACATGGATGGGCAGGCGGCCGGGAAGGACGTGGGTGGCGCAGGCCAGGCAGGGGTCGTAGGATCGGTGGGCCATTTCAATCAGGTTCAGGACGCCCTGGTCCACCTTGCCGTCCTTGATAAAACGCTGGGCGGCCTTCTTGACGGCCACGTTGAGCGGGCCCTTGTTGTGGGTGGTGGCCACGACCAGGTTTGCTTCCTCAACGATGCCCTGGTCGTCGGTCCGGTAGTGGTGGATCAGGGTGCCGCGGCAGGCCTCAATGATGCCCACACCTTCGGCAGGTTTTTCCAGCGCGGTGAAAATGTCGGGGCCGGTGATGCTTTCGTCGGACGCAAGCTGCTGGACCTTCTCGGCGGCGTGCAGGAGCTCGATTGCGCGCGCCCAGTGGTAGGCGAGAATGTTCTGCACCGGTTTTGCACCCAGAACGTCGTACATTTTTTCGTAGGCTTCGTGGGCAAGCGGCGTATCCAGGCCGTCGGCGGCGTTGAACCTGGCCAGCGGCCCGACGCAGTAGAGGCTCGTGCCTCTGCCGTCGCTGATTCCCTTCCAGCCGATCGTCTTGAGGTAGGGGAGTTTCGCGTAGCTCCACGGCAACACTCTCTCCGCCAGGTGGTCAAGGTATTCCATGCCCGTGAAGCGGGCGATCTCTTTGCCTTCAGGATCAACGACCCGCTGAGTGCCTTCGTAAAGCTGGACCCGGTTTTTCGTGTCCACCGTGCCCATATAGTTGCACGCCACCTTGTACACGTCACCCTTGACCAGGTCCATGTATTCTCTGTTCTTGAGGACGTTTTCTTCGAAAATCTTCAGGGTCAGCCGGCCGAGTTCAACCATCTCTTTGGCGCGGGCCAGGATCTCCCGCCGTTCTTCTTCGGTCACCTGTTTGGACCAGCCGCCGGGAACGGCGGCCACCGGATGGGCCGGTTTGCCGGCCAGCATTTCAATTACCTGCACCGCGGCGTGGCGCTTCTTGAGCACCGCCCTGCTGGTTTCTGCACCTATGGCCCGCAGCAGGCCGGCCAGGTTTCTTTCCCCCGGATCGGCGGTGGGACCGACCACGAAGTCCGGAAGGCCGAGGGCATAAAGCACGGCCGCGTGGTCTTCAACGAAATGGGTGTTTAGCACCAGTTCCCGGATTTTTCTCGCGGTCGGGGTGGGCAGGACGTCGTAAACGGCGTCGGCGGCCTTTAAGGCGGCGGTGAAGTGCACACACCGGCAGACGCCGCAGACGGTGGAGACTATGCGCGGCACTTCCTCGATGGGAATTCCTGTGAGGAATCGTTCGTACCCGCGCAACTCCGTCACCTGGAAAAAAACGTCGGCCACGTTTCCCTGTTTATCCAGAAAAATAGCGACCTTGCCGTGTCCTTCGAGCCGGGTCAGCGGGGAGATTTCGATTTTCTTCAGCGCCACAATTCCACCCCTCACTTCACCTTCTTGCCGAATATTGAGGCGGGCAGCGTGTACCGGTAAAAGAGCTTGGCCGGGCCGGGGATTTGCGCGACCAGTTCCTCGTTTTCCAGCAGGGAGGCGACGGCGCTGACGGCGCGGAGGCCGAAATCCCTGACACCCGGGATCGGCCCGCCGCATCCCGCGCAGGGGACGTTCACCCGGGGACAGAGCCCTCCGCAACTTCCCTGCGTAAGCGGTCCCAGGCAGAAATAACCCTGCTCCAGAAGACACTGCTCCCCATCCGGGATTCCGTCGGTGAGCCGCTTGACCGCACCGACCACTTTTCGCTGCTCTCCCTTCGCCACCGGGTTCCGCGCACAGGCCTCGCATACGGTCTTGCCTTCGGTAATCCAGGGACCCGGCGGCTCCAACCCTTTTTCCAGGATATTGCGAATGATTTGCGCTACAAGAGAGTAGTGCGGCGGACATCCGCCGAGAAAATGGTCAACCTCCACCACAGCTTTCAGGGGGCGGACCTCCCCGTAAAACTCGGGCAGCGTAAGTTCACACTCGCCTTCCGCGCATTCGGTTTGCGGCGTGATGCCGGCCGGGTTTTCGGTGGAACAGGTATCGAAATAAACGGTATGGAGTATTTCCTTCCGGGTGTGAAAGTTGCCCAGGCCCGGAATGCCGCCCAGGGCGGCGCAGGTACCGTAAGCGATCAGGGTCTTGCACTTCCGCCGCATCGTTTTCGCCGCCAGTTCCTGGTCGCTGAGCTGGACCATCCCGGAATAAAAACCGACGTCAATTGCCCCGTCCGGTATAGCATCGAGGTCTTCGTACTTGTTGTCGGTGACGATGGGCGACCAGAAGGCTATCTCCAACCGCTGAAGATCCAGGATCGCCTGGGCAGCGTCCATCGCTGCCATGTCGCAGCCGCCGCATCCGCCGCCGAGAAAGAAGGCGATTTTCAACTTTTCAGGCATTGTTACCCCTTCCAACAGAATCTTACCATCCGGATACTTCCGGCGAGTGTGAAGGTGAACCTTTGATGGTGTTCGGTCCGAGTTCTCTGATGGTTTTATCGAATTCGGTCATGATTTCGGCGAAGCGTTTGCCTTCCGAACCGGAGATCCAGGCCATCCCCAGCCTTTCCGACTCGATGCCCACGTCTGCCAACACCCGTTTCAGGAGGTGGAACCGAAGCGCCGCCTTGTGGTTGCCTTCTTTGTAGTGGCAGTCCCCGGGGCGGCACCCGCTGACAAAAACGCCGTCGGCACCGTTTTTGAAGGCGGTGACGATGAATTCCGGCTCCACCCGTCCGCTGCAGGGCACCCTGATGATGTTGATGCTGGACGGGTATTCGTAGCGGAGATTTCCCGCAAGGTCGGCTCCCTGGTAGCTGCACCAGTTGCAGGCGAAAACCACTATTTTCGGCTTCCAGTCGCCCATCACTACCCCTCCCGGATCTTGTTCAGAACATGAAGCACCGGTGTCCTCGCCAATCCGGCAACCTGTTGCGGCTCGGCACCCAGACAGACCGCCAGCAGTTGTACGTAATGGAGCACCGGGATCGCGAAGTTGATCTTGCCCTTGTTCTGCAAGAATTCCTGGGCGGTGTCGAACTGAATCAGGCAGGAACTGCATCCCGTCACAATCAGGTCCGGGTTGAGCTCCTTTTTCATCGCGACCAGTTTCCGCTCGACCAGTTTGAAGGATTTCTCCATATCGGTGCTCCGCATCCCGCCCATGCCGCAACAATCGAGGAACCGGCTGTAGGGCGGGGCCGAAGCGCCCAAGAGCTCGCACAACTCCTGCAGGATTTTGGGGTGAAATATGTCGGCTTCCTTTTCGGGGTGAATTTCGCTGGGCCAAAGGGAGAGGCAGCCGGGCTGGACCGCGACGCTCAACCGCTCCAGGCCGTGCTTGATCAAGGCCTTGATTTTTTCGGGGCCGATTTCGTCGTACAGGTAGTATACGGCATGCCTGATCCGGCTGGTTCCCCGGTATTCTTTTCCGATGCTTTTCAGGAGCCGGTTTACCCGGTTCCTGGTCTCGCGGTGGGTTTGCAGCTTGTGGGTAGTTTTGGCCAGGCTCCCGTAACAGGTGCTGCAAACCGTAATCATTTCAACCCCTTTTTCTTCCGCGATGGCAAAGTTTCTGGCGCCGACGGCGTACCAGCCCACCGGGTCAATGGAGGGCATCGTCCCCCACGTCGGACAGCAGGACTGTCCTTCGAGGTCGTCCAGCTCCACGCCCAGCGCCGGGAACGCGTACCGCACCGCCTGCTCCAGGTCAGGCCGGTTGAATGCGATGTTGCAGCCGATGAAAAATCCTACTTTCATTAGGTTCTCCTCAGATGCCGAAAATACCAAACTCGCCCATTGGGATGATCCCCAGGGTGGCGAGAGAGGTTTTGCGGAGTATCGCCTGTACTTCCGCCAGGGCTTCGGGGTCGGCGACGGTCGTCGGCGGCTTTTCGGGCAGACCGAGCTTCTTGCGCGGTTCACCCGCCTCGGAGAGATACACCGCGTGGCCGACGTCGTAAAGCGACTTGATTCCCTTGATGGCCGTGGCCGGCAGGGCGTACTTCCGTACGGCCACCCGGCGCATGGCCATCATTATTTCAAAGGGATCGACCCGTCTGGGACAGGTTTCGGTACAGCGGTTACAGGACTGGCAGGCCCAGATGGAGATGTCGTTCAGGAGCACTTCCTTCAAGCCGTTCAAGATGGCGTGAATGACACGCTTGTTGAAGAACGAGAACCCGGCCAGCGCTAAAGGGCAGGTGGCGGCACACTTGCCGCACTGGATGCATTCGAGGATTCTTTCCCCGCCCATCTTCTTGATTTCTTCGGCGAAACCGGCTTCACTCTTGGAAAGGTTGATGATTTCAAACGTTTCTGCAGACTTAAGCACCAGCCCCACCTCCGATCCCGAGGGTGATGGCTTCGATTTGCGCTTCGATCTGGGTGCTGGTGAACCCGTGCAGCCTGATCGCCCGGGGTGGACACGCTGCCGTGCAAACGCCGCAGCCGACGCAGAGCATTTCCTCCACGGTGGCCTGGAGTTTTTCTCCGCCTTTCGCCATGGTGATGGCCGAATAAGGGCAGAGGGGTACACAAATGCCGCATCCGCTGCACCGCGCGGGGTTGACTTCGGCGGTCAGCGGTTCGACGGCCACCTTGCCCGCGGCAAGGGGTATCGTAGCCGCGGCCGAAGCCGCCCGGGCCTGAGCGACCGAATCGGCTATATCTTTCGGCCCCTGGACGCAACCGGCGATGTAAATACCCCGGATGGGTGTCTCCACCGGGTAAAGCTTCGTGTGGAGTTCTTTGAGAAATCCTTCGTTGCCGCGGGTGATACCTAATTTGCGGCTCAGTTGGTCTAACCCCGGGGCCGGCTCAACGGCGGTGGCCAGAACCACCAGATCGGACTCCAGTTCCACCGGGGCGCCGATGTCGATGTCGTAGGCGCGCACCCGCAACCTGTCCCTGCTCAGTTCTTCTAAACAACCCACGGAGCCGCGGATAATCTTAATTCCCAACTGGCGGCAGTAAGTGTAGTACTCCTCGAAGTCTTTTCCGCCGGTTCTTACATCTGTGAAGAAGATATAGACGTTGACGTCCCGGTACTTTTCCCTAATCAAGCGGGCCTGTTTGAGCATGTACATGCAGCAGATATTGGAGCAATAGGGATGGTGGTCCTTGCTTCTACTGCCGACGCAGGAAATAAAGGCCACGGTCCTGGGTTTTTTACCGTCCGAAGGGCGCTGGAGTTCTCCCTCGGTGGGACCGGTTGCCGAGAGAATGCGTTCCAGCTGCAGCCCGGTGACCACATTGGGCGACCGCGGTGCATATTCCTTGAAGGGCGTTTTATCCATCATCTTGAACCCGGTGGCCACGATAATCGCTCCCACGTTGAGTTCCACCACGGTGCCGGCGGGGTCGTAAGCAACCGACCGGTCGCAGGCTCCTTGCGGGCAGGCCTTTTCGCAGGGCGCAAGGATTAACTCGCCAATCTTGGGATGGATCTTGGGTGGGGTCCCGATGATTCTTTCGGCGCAGTTCAGACAATGGTCGCGGTCGAGTACGGCCTTCCGCGGCAGTGCCTGTGGGAACTCGATGTAAATCGCCCTGCGCTTGGTCAGCCCTTCGTTGAACTCATCGGGTATTTTGGCGGGGCAGGCTTCGGTGCAACTGCCGCACCCGGTACACTTTTCCCAGTCCACATAAGTTTGTTTCTTTCTGACGGTGACCTGGAAGTTCCCGATGGAGCCTTCGACGGATTCGATTTCCGCATAGGTAAGCACCTGGATATTAGGGTGCGTGCTAACCTCAACCATTACCGGAGTCAGGATACAGGCGGCGCAGTCGTTGGCGGGGAAAGTCTTGTCAAGCTTGGCCATATTGCCGCCGATGGTCGGTTTGCGCTCGACCAGGTAAACCTGGAAACCCATGTCGGCGATGTTGATCGCTGCAGACATCCCGGCAATTCCGGCACCGATAACAAGAACCGACTTGGTCACTTCGGTATACTTGTCTTCGCGGGGCTCAAGCAGCGCAGCCTTGGCTACCGCACTGGCGATCAGCCTTTTGGCTTTGGCCGTGGCTCCCTTTGCATCGCGCCAGTGTACCCAACTCACCTGCTCCCGCAGGTTGGCCATTTCTAAAAGGTACTTGTTGAGGCCGGAGTCTTCCAGTCCCTTGCGGAAGATCGGCTCGTACATCTTGGGCGTGCAGGCGGCCACCACCACCCTGTCGGTGAGGTTTGCCTTTACGTCCTGCTTGATCAGGTCATGGCCGGGGGCCGAGCACATGAAAAAGTAATCCTTGGCGACGGTGACGCCCGGCAGGCTGGCGGCGTACTTGCGGACCTCCTCGACGTTAACGATGCGGGCGATGTTTTCACCGCAATGGCAGATATAAACGCCGATTCTGGGCACTGGCCTGACCTCCTGTCAGGGAAAAGACGAATTTTTCCCCTTCCGGGCAGTTTTGGTCGTAACAGACACCCTGGTGCAGCTTATGATAGGTGATTCATCAGTAGCCAAAAGTGCTCCTGAAAGCTTTTTGAATTTGGGTTTTTGCTGCAGCAGTCTGTTTGTTGCTGGTAATATATGTCATAATTTTCGTTAATTATAGTGTTATGCAAATTTATACACCAATTGATTCGTTATTTTTCGCCATTAACTTTAGAAATCCTGCTTCGGTATGGGATTCTTTTTAAAGCGAACTTGTCTTCCGGGGGCGGCGGGGGTTAGTGTAAAGTTACTGTAGGGATTTTGCAGGAGCTGAGGAAGGGGAGAAAGAAGAGAGACCTCACCGTCCTTGCAACGGACGAGCAGTTGATAAAACAACCACTCAAGAGAGGTGAGGTCTCTAT
>JBFLVI010000030.1:0-31674 GCA_040758635.1 Bacillota bacterium
ACTACCTCAATATCCCCTGCGTTCTGAGCAAACCCTGCCGGGTTACGGTGCAGGTCCTTGATTCCTCGGGGCGGCTGGTGAACACCCTGCTTTCCAGCACGGTCCGCTGCGGCCCGGTAAGCGTGGCTTGGGACGGGCGAAACGCCAGCGGAAAGTTCGTCTCCGCCGGAACTTACGAGTACCGGATTTCGGCCATTGATCTTAACGGATTAAGGCTTACGCCAGTGACAGGAACAATTACCGTTAATTAGAGGTGGTTCCAGCGCGACACCTTTTCAGATTAAAATTTATATTTCGACAAAAAATTTTCTAATCTATGCAGGAATTAGTCAAACTATGTATAATATAGAGTGAAAAACATAAAAACATGTCGAAAATTATCAGGGGATAATTGGAGTGGAAGCGCAAATGAGTATTTTTAATGATCCGGTAAAGAACGGTCTGACCAAAACCCTGGATGCAACCGCTTTGCGACAACGGGTCATCGCGGATAATATTGCCAACGCTGACACACCCGGTTTCAAGAAGTCGGTTGTGCGGTTTGAAGACGCTCTGCGCCGGGCCTTGAAGGGCGATAACCTCCCTTTGAGAACCACCGACCCGCGGCACATCGGGGCCGACCCTTTCGCTTCGGTGACCCCGCGGGTGGAGCAGGTCAAAACCACGACCCTCCGGACGGACGGTAACAACGTCGACGTCGAGGAAGAGATGATCAACCTGGTAACCAGCAACCTCACCTATCAGGCAGCGGTCAGGTTTGTCAGCGGCAAGCTCGGTTCGCTCCGTTACGTTATTTCGGGTGGAAGGTAGGTGAATGGGGGTGCAGCTTTTCCGTACCTTCGCCATAAGCGGTTCGGGTTTGACGGCCCAAAGGCTGCGGCTTGACCTTGTTGCCAACAATCTCGCCAACGTTCACACCACGCGCACGCCCGCGGGCGGGCCGTACCGGCGCCAGGTTCCGGTTTTCGCCCAGCGGCTGGAAGCCGCCCGGAATGGCTTCAGCGGCGCGGGGGTTGTGGTCTCGCAGATCCTGGAGGACCAGAGTCCGCCGCAGCTTGTGTTCAATCCAGGCCATCCGGACGCTGACGAACAGGGGTACGTACGGTTTCCCGCAATAAACGTGGCGAACGAGATGGTGGACATGATCGCGGCTACGCGGGCCTACGAGGCAAACGCCACCGTCTTCGAGGCGGCGAAAAACATGGCCCAGAAGGCGCTGGAAATCGGACGCGGTTAGGAGAGTGTTGCAAAACTCTGATTTTTCGAAAGCAGGCCCTATCTGCTCACAGGTGGCGAACTTTGGTAGAAAGCCCGGAGGCCGCGAAAAACGACCCAGCATTTTAGAGGTTAGAGGTAGGAGGTTGGAAGTGAAAATTCTTGAGGGAATTCGCCTATAGCGAATTCCTACAATAAATTCTAACCTCTAACTTCTCACCTCTCACTTCCATTTTGGCAGGCGAAGTTTATAAAGCGGTCTCTTAGGAAAGGCGGGGTTGAAGGATGGAGGTCGGCCGGATTGGTTCCGCTTCCGTGGCGGCGGAAATAAAGAAAGAGCAAGCAGCCGGCTCGGAATCGTTTGGTGAAGTGTTGAACCGGATGGTTAAGGAGGTCAACGCCGCCCAGGTGAGGGCAGACGAAGCCATTAAAGGCTTCCTGTCTGGTGAAATCAAGGACCTCCACCAAGTGGTGCTTGCAACCGAGGAAGCCAGGTTGATGCTGGAGCTTGCGGTCCAGGTGCGCAATAAGGTGGTTGAGGCGTACCAGGAAATAGCACGCATGCAGCTCTAAAAAATGCCCGTTGTTCGGGATCCGTCGCCGGTTGCACGGCGTTAATTTATCTCTTCACGCCGTGTCCGGACGACTTTGTAGGGAGTAGGTGGTAGGATGGACCTGCGTGCCCTGCTGGCCGAATTAAAAAAACGCTGGCAGGCTTTCAGCGCGACGCAGAAAGCCTCTGTCATGCTGGCCGGTATCGGTCTGGTAGCCGCGCTCTTTTACCTGAATTCGCTGATTACCCAGTTGAATTACGCCCCGCTTTTCCGGGGTTTGAGCCCGGAGGATGCGGGCGCGATTGTCCAGAAGCTCGACGAGATGAAGGTAAACTACCGGCTGACGGACGGCGGGGGTACGGTGCTCGTTCCGAAGAAAGAGATGTACAAGATCCGGGCCAACCTTGCGGCGGGCGGGGCCCTGGCCGGCGGCGGAATAGGGTTCGAGCTCTTTGACAAGACCAAACTGGGGATTACCGACTTCGAACAGCAGGTGAATTACCAGCGGGCATTGCAGGAGGAACTGCGCCGGACAATCGTTCAGCTTGGTGAAGTGGAACAGGCGCGCGTGCACCTGGTCATCCCCCAGAAGACCGTCTTCATCGAGGAGCAGCAGAAACCTTCCGCCTCCGTGGCGCTCAAGTTGAAGCCTCTGGAGCGCTTGCAGCCCGAGCAGGTGGAGGGGATTGTGGCGCTGGTTTGCGGAGCGGTGGAGGGTTTAAAGCCGGAAGACGTGCACGTTATTGATATGTCGGGCAACGTGCTGAGCGACGTTTTGGCCAGTACCGGTCAGGCCCGGACGCTCAAAAGCCAGCAGGACCTCGAGCGGGCTTACGAACAGGAGCTTGAAAGACGCGTGATGCACGTGCTGGAAAGAATCTTCGGCCCGGGCAAAGCGGTGGCCATGGTGAACGCCGACTTTGACTTCAGCCAGAAGGAAACCGTAACCACGATTGCCTACGGCGCCCCGACAGTGATTAGCGAACATACCGTCACCGAGCAAAATGCTTCCGGAATCGCGGCGGGGGTTCCCGGCACCGATTCCAACCTGGTACCCACCTATCCCGCCGGAACGGCGGGCGGCGAAGGATACTCAAGGCAGGAAGTAACGCGGAACTACCAGGTTGGCCAGCGGGAGGAGAGGGTTATTCAGGTTCCCGGCCGGCTACGCCGCTTGGCCACGTCGGTGGTAGTTGACGCCAGCTTAAACGAGGCCATCGTCCAGCAGGTCCAGGACGTGGTGGCGGGAGCTATCGGCTACGACTCCGAGCGGGGCGACCAGATCCAGGTAGCTAGCATTGCCTTTGACAAGAGCTACCAGAAAAAGCTCGAAGCGGAAATGGCGGCAGCAGAAGCCAGAGCCAAGGCGGAGGCGCGGCGCGAGCAGATCATCACGCTTGTGAAGCAGGCAGTCATCGGGGTAGCCGGTCTGGTGGCGCTGCTGCTTTTCGTCCGGTGGTTCAGGCGGTTGAAACCGGCGAGTCCCTCGATCGAAGAGGTGGTTCCGGTTCAGGTGAGTGCGCAGCAGCCACCGCCGAAGGTTGACGAGCGTTTCGTCCAGGTGAAACAGACGGCGGAAAAACAGCCGGAAGAGGTAGCGGATGTCCTTAGGGTGTGGTTGACCGAGGAGTAAACACCGGTCTTCTAATTAGAGGCTGCAAAAAGTCTTGCCGGAACAGCTCAACCTGAACCATAGGGGCGGATAGAACCCGAGGCAAACAAGCATGGCGCAGAAAGGAAAGTCTTAAAACAATTTCCCGGTGGGGTGGGAAGGATGGCGCAACCAAGGCTAAAAGGACTGCAAAAGGCGGCGGTTTTACTGTTGACTTTGGGGCCGGATACGTCAGCGAAAGTCCTGAAACACCATTTTCCAGAGTCCGAGATCGAGCGCCTTACCTACACTATTTCCAATTTGGGACGGGTTCCCCAGGAGGTACGGGACAGCGTCATTGACGAGTTTCTTGAACTGCAACAGGTGCGGTCGCACATCATCCAGGGCGGCGTCAAACACGCCAAGGAGATTCTGGAAAAGGCGGTGGGGCACCACAAGGCGGACGAAATCATCCGGCGCTTGACCCAAACGGCAGCGATAATCCCGTTCAGCGCGCTCAGGAAAACTGATCCCAAGCACCTGTTAAGCTTCATCCGGGACGAGCACCCGCAGACGATTGCGCTCATCCTCTCGTACCTTGATCCCTCACAGGCGGCGGCGATTCTTTCGGCGTTGCCGCAGGAGCTCCAGACGGAAATCGCCAGGCGGATCGCGACGATGGAGCGGACCTCGCCCGAGATCGTCCACGAAATCCAGCGCGTCCTGGAGCACAAGATGATGACGGTGGTCACGGTGGAGCAGACCCAGGCCGGCGGGGTGGAGTCGCTGGTGGCGATCCTTAACATGGTGGACCGGGCTACGGAGAAGAGCATTCTGGAAGAACTGGAGAACGAGGACCCGGCCCTGGCGGACGAGGTCCGCCGGCGGATGTTCATGTTCGAGGACATTGTCAAGCTGGATGACGTTTCTATCCAGCGGATCCTGCGCGAGGTCAACACCAAGGACTTGGCCGTGGCGCTTCGCGGAGCTGCTGAAGAAGTCAAAAACCGCATCTTCAAGAATATGTCTCAGCGTGCCGGCAAGATGCTCAAGGACGAGCTGGAGTTCATGGGGCCGGTACGCCTGCGCCAGGTGGAAGAGGCGCAGCAAAAGATCGTGAAGATCATCCGCGCGCTGGAGGAGGCGGGCGAGATCATCATCGCACGGGGTGGCGAAGATGCTCTCATCCTCTAAGCGGCGAATCCTGCGTGGTGTGGATTTCGGCGGCTTGGCGCCGCGGCGCCTCCCGTTGCGTGAACTTGACCTTAAACGGCATGCGGAACAGGAACGGGGGGCGGAACTCACGGTGGCGGATGCCGAACTGGCGGCCGCCCGGATGATCAAGCAGGCCGAAGAGCAGGCTGCGCTTATCCGGGAGAAAGCTTACCGGGAGGGCTTCGAGCAGGGTTTCCAGGAGGGGCACGCCCGGGCCGAAGAAGCAACCCGGGAGATGCTGGCCAGGGCGCAGGAAGCGTTGCATACGGCGGAAGCCGAGCGGGTGGCAATCTTTAACCAGTTGGAACGGGAAGTGGTGGAACTCGCGCAGGAGATCGCCGCGCGGGTAGTGGCGGCGGAACTCAAGGTGAACCCGGAAGTGGTTCTGGCGGTCGCCCGGGAGGCGTTCACGCTGGTGCGGGACCGGCCTTATCTGATCCTCCTGGTGCATCCGGACGACCTGCCCGTCTGCCAGCAGGCGCGCCAGCAGTTTGAAGCATTACTGGCCGAAGGCGCCGTCCTGCGTATTCTACCCGATCCGCAGGTGGACCGGGGCGGGTGTATGGTCGATACGGGGAAGGGAATGGTTGACGCCACGCTCAGTTCCCGGCTGGCAGCCCTCCTGGAGACGCTTAAAGGATAGGGATGATGAATGACAGCGATTGACCTGGCTGCTTACCGGCAGCGCGTGCGGCAGGCAGACCTGCTGCGCCAGATCGGCGTGGTAACGAAGGTGGTGGGCCTCACCCTCGAGGTGCAGGGGCTGAAATCCTTTGTGGGGGAGGTCTGCATGGTCGACGTTCCGGGCGGACAGCCCATCGTGGCGGAAGTGGTGGGTTTCCGCGAGGACGTCGTCCTGCTGATGCCGTTTGGGGAACTGTCCGGGGTCTGCCCGGGTTGCCGGGTCGAGCCCCGGCGCCGGGCCTTTACGGTACGGGTCGGTGAGCACCTGTTGGGGCGGGTTTTAAACGGTCTGGGGGGGCCGATTGACGGGCATCCCCTGCCGCGTGGAATTCCGATGCCGGTCAACAACCGGCCTCCGTCGCCTCTTGCCCGGCGGCGAATCGAGAAGGTTTTTGCCACCGGGGTCCGGGCCATTGACGGGTTCATTACCTGCGGGCGCGGCCAGCGGGTGGGTATCTTCGCGGGCAGCGGCGTGGGTAAGAGCGTGCTGCTGGGAATGATCGCCCGGTTCGGCAGCGCGGACGTCAACGTAATCGCCCTGGTAGGCGAGCGCGGCCGCGAGGTGCTGGAGTTTATCGAAAAGGACCTCGGGCCGGAAGGACTGAAAAAGTCGGTCGTGGTGGTGGCGACATCCGATGAGCCGGCGCTGCTCAGGCTGAGGGCGGCGTTTGTGGCCACAACCATCGCCGAGTATTTCCGCGATACCGGGCGCGACGTGCTACTTCTGATGGATTCAATAACCCGCTTTGCACTTGCCCAGCGGGAAGTGGGGCTGGCGGTCGGTGAGCCGCCGACGACACGGGGTTACCCACCGTCGGTTTTTGCACTCCTGCCACGGCTCCTGGAACGGGCCGGCAATGCCGAGCGCGGTTCAATTACGGGTTTCTATACCGTGCTGGTGGAGGGCGACGACATGAACGAGCCGGTAGCGGATGCGGTGCGGAGCATTATCGACGGGCACATCAACCTGCGCCGGGAACTGGCGGTGGCCAACCACTATCCGGCCATTGACGTTCTGGCCAGTGTGAGCCGGCTGATGCCGGACGTGGCGACACCGGAGCACCGGCAGGCCGCCGGCAGGCAGCGGGAATTGCTTGCCGCCTACCGCCAGGCGGAAGATCTGATCAATATCGGTGCCTACGTTGCCGGCTCCAACCCGACGATTGACCAGGCAATCGCCGTTCACGGCGCGATAAATGCCTTTCTCCGCCAGGGGCCGGAGGAGTTTACCGCCTTCGATGACTGCGTGGAACAGTTACTTGGCCTGGAAGGGGAGGTGTAACGGATGGGGCGGTTTTACTTTCGCCTGGAACCCGTCTTGAAGTGCCGGACGGTGAAAGAGGAACAGGAGGTTCAGGCTCTGGCCCAGGCGCAGCGCGACAAGGAAAAACTGGAGGAGACGCTCAGGATTGCGGCGGAGGAGTATGGGGAAAGCCTGGAGCAAAACGGGGAAACGCTTTGGGAGCTTGAACAGTGGGCGGTTTACCGCGACCTTTTGCGGCGGCGGGTGAAGATGCGGATCGCGGAACTGCAGGAAGCGGTGGCAGAGGTGGACCGGTGCCGCGCGGCGTTGCTCTCCGCCCGGCAAGACAGGTTGGTTGTGGAAAAGGTAAAGGAGCGGCGTTACGCGATTTTTCAGGCGGAAGAAGCCGGCAAAGAACGGCGCCATTACGATGAGCTTTCACAGCTCGCCTTTCAAAACCGGATAAGACACAAGTAGGGATTAGTTTATAAAAACCGTTACGGAGAAAGTGGCGACCGAGGCAATCGGCGGTAAGATTTGGTGGGAAAATCTGGAAGCCGTTCAAAAACATTTGCACCCAACGGAGCCTGAGAAGACATTTGAAGCAGGATTAAATTGATGGGTTCAGGGCGGCAGGCGCATTTTTGAAACGGCTTCCCGGAAAGGGGGTGAATAGTGTTGGAGATATGTCCCTTCATTGTGGCTGCTGCCGGTGACGGGTTGGCGGGCAATCCGGGCCCAAAGGCCCGAACCGGGGGCGAAAGCATCAGTTTCGCGAGTGTCCTGACCGGTCTTCTGGGTTACGGCGCGGTTCCGAACGGAAATGTTCCGGCTGCATTGGTGGCGGCGTCCCTGGTGGACCGGACCCCGACGGTGCCGGAAAATCCGGACGCCGTGGGTGTGGCTGCGGCACGGCCGGTTTTCGTACCGGTGCAACCTCTACCGGCCTCGGATGCACCGCAACCGACCGTAGTGGCTGCGGCACCGCCGGTTTTCGTACCGGTGCAACCGGGCGCGGATCCGGAAAACCTGGTAAAGGCTGACGGAGAAGGCGCTCCCCATGGTATCGCCTCCGGCGGCCTGGAGCAGCCGGTGCCACCCTGGTTTGGCGGTTGGGAATTACCGGCGCCGGTTTTGAGCCCGGTGCCTCCCGACCTTTGTGCGCCGGGTGGGCCGGAAGCCTTGGGGCAACCTGCCGGGGAGGTGGCTGTAACTGAAGCTGCAACGGCGAGTTGTGCTCGTATCAAAGCCCCCGTTGTACTGCGTGCGGTCTATACCTGGGAGGGTACAACAGTGCCACCCGAAGGAACCAGCGCAGGGACCGCGGCGGCGTCTGCCGGTGTGCCCGGGCATAACATATCCATGCCCGATCCGGTTGCGGTCCCGGAGCCGGCAATACTGGGGGTTGAGGCGGTGTTACCGCCGGTGACCGGGCCTCCCGGTACAGTGGCCGGCGGGGAAACCGGCGGGAATCAGGAATCTCCGGCTCCCTCCGGTGCGGCGTTCCCCGGCCTTCCGCCGGAAGTAGAGGGCGACCAGTCTGTCCCGCTTCTTCTTAAGGCAGCGGTGCAGTCCCGGAATGGGCAGGTGCAGGTCACGGTTCCGGTCCGAACGGCTGCGGCGGACCATGAAGGTGCGGGAAGGACCGATGTGCCGCTGGCGAATCCCGGTCCGGGGCTTCTGGAAGCGGGGCAGCAAACCGGCTCCGGGAATCGAGCGGTGGCGTATGCTGCACCGCCCTTACCTGAAACGATGCAGCAAAGTGACGGCGGGAACCCGGTACCGAAGATGCTGAATCAGGAATACCCGGCAGCAAACGGTTCAGGCGTCGCGCAGGGGTTTTTCACCCCAGCCGCACCCGGCCGTGCGGGCGAAACCCCGGCGGCGGAAGTCTTTTCGGGCAGTAAGCGGATGCCCCCTTCCGTTCAAGGCGCGGAACGGGTCTTTGAACCTCCGGCAGCAGAAGCAAGCCAGGCGGTATGGCTCTCCGGCCAGACCAGGCGGGTTTCCCTCAAGGACCTGCCCCGGCAGCTTGCCCCGGAAATCGTCCGCCGGATTACTGCTTTCAGCGGCCACCAGGGTGTGGTCCGGGTGGAACTCCGTCTCGACCCGCCTGAACTGGGGAGCGTCGGAGTCCGGCTCCTGGTCACCGGAGACGAGCTTAAGGCCCACTTTTTCACTGCCGACGCGGCGGTCAGGGAGATCCTTCTGGCCACGCTCCCGGAGCTGAAAGTGGACCTCGGCCGGGCGGGCTTCCATCTCGGCGAGGCTTCTGTTTCCGTCGGGCAGGAGCAAAACGAGGAATCACAACCGCCGCCGCGCTGGGGCGGCTCTTACCGGGCGAGCGGCGGCGGGGGGCACACGGCGGAAGCGACGCTGTTGGCGGAAGGAGTCAACTTCCTGGTTTAAGGGGTGAAATTGATGCCAGTAAGTCTATATCTCGAACCTGTCGGCGCTACTACACCGAAAGAGGCAAGTACCGGGCTGTCCGGGATGCTCAGCAAGGATGCATTCTTAAAGATTCTCGTTGCCCAGATGAGTCATCCCGATCCCTTCGCTCCGCAAGACCCGGGAGCCTTCGTCACAGAAATGGCTCAGATCGCCCTGCTGGAACAATTAATGAACCTGAGCGCGCGCATGGAAGCCGTTTACCGGCTCGAGGCCCTGAACCAAGCGGCGGGGTTGATCGGGCGCGAGGTGATGGTGGCCGACAGCGGCGAAAGCGTTACCGGGATTGTGGAGAAAGTGGTGCTGGGGAAGGAGAAGGTGATGCTGGTGATAAACGGCGCGTCGTATGACGCGGCGAGTCTGGTGGAGGTTAAATGATGGTCGGCAAAGTCACAGAAAACCAGGCACTGGCGACAGTTCCCCGGCCGGCGGCTCCCAGGGGCAAGGCCGGAGAATTCCAGGCTTTGCTGCAGCGGGAACTCGCGGGATCCCTCAAGCTTAAGCTTTCCGCCCATGCGGAGAAGCGGCTGCGCGAGAGGAACATCACTTTGACCGCCAACGACCTTTTGCAGCTCGGGAAGGCGGTGGAGAGTGCGGCGACCAAAGGGACGCGGGAGGTGCTCCTCCTTTACGGCGACCTTTCCCTTATCGCCAGCACGGCCAACAGGACGGTGGTCACCGCCGTGACCCGGGAGGAAGGACGGATCTTTACCAACATTGACGGTGCCGTAATCGTTAAGTAAATGAAATGCGCGCGACATCACAACAAATCTGACGTCCGACGTCTGACATCCGAAACAGGCCGGTCTCGAAAGGGGGGCCTGCGGGTTGCGGAATGACGGAAGCGACCCGGAACCCGAAGTCGGCGCTCGGTAGTCGGGCAGTCAGCAACCGGACGGAATCTGCGTCCAAGGACGACCGACAACCATTTGAGGAGGGAAAAAGCAATGTTACGTTCACTATACTCCGGTGTTACCGGTATGCGGAACCACCAGCTCCGGATGGACGTGGTGGCCAACAACATTGCCAACGTGAACACCACCGGCTACAAGGCGGCGCGGGCCAGCTTCCAGGACAACCTGTACCAGACGCTTAAATCCACGTCGTCCACCGGGACCAGCAACGTTGCGCCGCTCCAGGTGGGGAGCGGAATCAACATCGCCAGCATTGATACGGTCTTTATCCAGGGGGCGCTCCAGGTTACCGGGCGGGCGCTCGACCTGGCGATCCAGGGCAACGGCTTCTTCGCGATTCAGAAGGATTTGTCCGATACCGCTGTTTACTACACGCGGGAAGGCTCTTTCTTTCTGAACACGGAGGGCTACCTGGTGAACTCGCAAGGGTATTACGTTCTGGACACGGAGGGTGCCACAATCCAGATTACCGACCAGATCGCCTCGATCCAGGTTGCGCGGGACGGGACCATCAGCTACACCATGCTTGACGGGTCGGTCAACACCCTGCCCAACAAAATCGGGATCACCTATATCCAGAACCCGGAGAGCCTGTTGCGGGAGGGGCAGAACCTGTACGCCGCTTCCCCGAACACGGCCACACCCAGTTCCGGTGAAGCGGGAACCGAAGGGCGCGGCACGATCGAGGCCGGGTTCCTGGAGATGTCCAACGTGGACCTTTCGCTGGAGTTCACGAACATGATTATTACCGAGCGCGGTTACCAGGCGAACGCCCGGGTGATCACCACCTCGGACGAGATGCTGCGGGAGCTGATTGACCTGAAGCGTTAAAGCTTTAGTATAAGGGTGATTTCAGTGGCGAGAAACGACTCTGCCGCCGAAGGCGAAGTCATCAAGGAGCCGAAAAAGGGCGGCAAGCTGAAGCTCATCATCATTATTGCAGTCGTGGTGATAGTCTTGGCCGCGGGAGGGGCCGCGGCCAAGATCCTCCTTTTCAATAAGAAGCCGGCTTCCCAGGCTGCCGCACCCAAGCCGGTGAAGATGGAGACGCTGAAACTGGAAAGCATCGTCGTGAACCTCGCCGATCAGGACGCGAACCACTACCTCCGGATCACGGTGGTTTTGGCTTTTCCGGGTGACGAAAAGACGGCCGAAGAGATCGCGGAAAAGGAGTTTGAGCTTCGGGACCGGATCATCCAGCTCCTCCGGACAAAGCACTACGCCGAAGTCAGCACGCCGGACTGCACCGAGAAGCTGAAGGAGGAAATCATCCGGGAGATTAACCGTCACCTGGACAAGCACGAAATCACTGACGTTTACCTGTCGGAATTTCTGGTGCAGTAGGTGGGATGGAAGGATGACGGAGGAAGAGATTCGCCGGTTTCTATCCAACCTGGACCGGGAAGCGGCGCCGCCGGTTACCAAGGTGCAGTTTCCGGCTCTTGACGCCGGTCCGGCAGGTGCCTCCGCGGTCAAGACCGGGCTTTCGTTTCTCGAGGATATTAAGGTGGACTTGGTGGCGGAACTCGGGGAGGCGACCGTCAAGGTGCGGGACGTGCTGGAGCTGAAAGAAGGTTCGGTGATTGAGCTGGACCGGCCGGCAGGGGACGCCATCGACCTGTTGCTGAACAACCAGAAGTTCGCGCGGGGCGAGGTGCTGGTCCTCAACGAGATTTTCGCCATCCGGGTGAGCGCAATTCATTCACCCCGGAGGCTCCCAGGCGAGGGGAAGAAAAATGGGTAGCGATTACTTCTGGGCGGTGGTCCGGCTCCTAATCTGCCTGCCCCTGGTGGTAGGGCTTATTTACCTGGTCCTGCGCTACGGGCTCCCCCGCCAGTTCCTGGGCGTCAGGCCCGGCCGGCACATCAAGGTGATTGAACAGGTGCCCCTGGGCCCAAAGACGGTGGTGAGCCTCCTGCGGGTGGGGAGCAAGTTCTATCTCGTCGGACACGGGGAAAAAACGGTGGCCATTCTCGAGGAGCTTGAGGGGGATTTCCCGGAGGAAACAACTCCTTCTTTACCGGAGTTTGACAGAGCGATTGCTTCCAAAATTCGGCGAATAGTGCAGCGCCGTTGAGCGGTTCAGGGAGTTTCGTATCGGCCGGTAATGAAAAATATTTACTAGGCAAATGGGGGCGTAGAGAAAAGTGCGGGGTAGGTGGTGTTTGCCTTTTCTTGCGTTCGGGTTGCTGGCTTTCAGTTCTGCCGCTCTGGCCCAGCCGGTTGAAGTGCCGTCAATAAACCTCTCCGTAGGACAGGCTACCACCCCGGCGCAGGTGGTAGGCAACGTCAAACTTTTGATACTCCTGACCATTTTGGCCCTGGTACCGGCCATTCTGGTGATGATGACCTCTTTTACCCGGATTGTCATTGTCCTTTCGCTCTTACGAAACGCCCTCGGTACGCACCAGACGCCGCCGAACCAGGTGCTGATCGGACTGGCGCTTTTCCTGACCGCGTTCGTGATGGCGCCGGTTTACGAGCGGATAAATCGCGAGGCGATTCAACCGTTCCTTGACAACCGGATAACACAGGAGGAAGCGCAGGCGAGAGGGGCGGAACCCCTCCGGGATTTCATGTTGAAGCAGACGCGGGAGAAGGACCTGGCGCTCTTCATCAAACTTTCCCGGACGCCCGTGCCCCGGGAGCGGGACGATCTGCCCCTGACGGTTGTGATTCCGGCCTTCATCACCAGTGAGCTCAAAACGGCTTTTGCGATGGGTTTTCTGCTCTATTTGCCGTTTTTGGTGATTGACATGGCGGTGGCCAGCATCCTGATGTCCATGGGTATGTTCATGCTGCCGCCGGTAATGATTTCGCTGCCGTTCAAGCTCCTGCTTTTCGTATTGGTGGACGGCTGGTACCTGGTGGTTAAATCGCTGGTGGAAAGTTTCCGGTGAAAGGGGAGGGAGGATGCCGCAGTCTCTGGCAATCAATCTGGTTAATCAGGCGCTCTTCCTGGTGCTTTGCGTGGCGGGACCCGCCCTGATCGTGAGCATGCTGGTGGGGCTGGTGATCAGCATCATTCAAGCCACGACGCAGATCCAGGACCAGATGCTTTCTTTTGTACCGAAGATCTTAGCCGTGTTCCTGACCCTGATCCTGTTCTTTCCGTTGTTCGTCCGGTTGCTCACCGGTTTTGCCAACACGGTTTTTGAACAGTTCCCGGTGATTATGCGTTAGGTGGTTAAGGGGGCAGGGGGATTTGGGGTTGGACTTCGGTTATCTGGCGGTGTTCCTGCTGGTGTTCGTACGGCTGACGGCCTTTGTGGCTGTTTTTCCGGTTTTCGCCTTCACCAGCATCCCGGCGCTGGCCAAGGTGGGGCTGGGGTTCATCCTGGCGCTGGTGGTAACCCCAGTGGTGCTGGGTACAGGGGTGCATGCGGCGTCTTCTTGGGGTTACGTGCTCGACCTGGCCGGTGAGGCTCTTCTCGGTCTGGCGTTGGGGTTGACGGCGGGAATGGTCTTCTACGCGGTGCGGGTCGCAGGCCAGTTGATGGGCATCCAGATCGGTTTTGCGGTGGCGGAGCTACTCGATCTCTCGGGTGTGCAGAACACGGTGGTGGCGGAACTCCTCTTCTTTTTGAGCGTGGTTTTTTTCTTCAGCATTGACGGCCACCACGCGGTTTTGAGCGCGCTGGTGAAAAGTTTCGAGCTGATCCCCCTCACCGGGGGTGCCGTTAAGGGGAGTGTAATGCTGATGGTGGCGCATTTCATCGGTGGTATGTTCGCTACGGCGTTCAAGTTAGCGGTGCCGGTCCTGGCGGTAATGGTGGTGGTTGACCTGTGCCTGGGGTTGATGATGCGGATGGTGCCGCAGATCAACGTCTTTATGCTGGGCTTCCCCCTCAAGGTCGCCGCGGGGCTGGTGATCCTGGCGGGGCTGCTCCCGGTTCTGGGCGTGGCCCTGAAAAAGGTCTTTGACCAGATGGTGGGGGACATCCTGATCTTGCTGCGGGGGTTGGCGTAAATGGCGCTTTTCGGGCCGGGACAGGAAAAAACCGAACCCGCAACGCCAAGACGCTTGCAGGAGGCAAGGCGCAGGGGTCAGGTAGCCCGCTCGCCGGAACTGGCGGCGGCGGTGGTGCTTTTGTGCCTAATTTTTCTCTGCTACCTGCTGAAAGACTGGTTTTTTTACAGCATCACGCGCTTTTGGGCGGGGTATCTTGAAAACTTTGCCGGGTGGGAGCTGACCCCGGCCAACGTAACGGCGCTCCTTTGGTCCGTGGGCCTTTTCGGCCTCCGGCTTCTGGCGCCGGTTTTTCTGGTGGCCTTCATCGCGGCGGCCGCGGTAAACCTGATGCAGGTGGGGTTCATTTTCGCGCCTCAGGCGCTCGTGCCCCGGCTGGAGCGCCTAAGCATCACCGCGGGACTGGCCCGCTTGTTTTCCGTCAGGGCGGCGGTTGAGTTTCTCAAGGCGGTGTTTAAGGTTTGCGTGATCGGCGGCCTGATGGTCTGGATGGTGCGCCGGGACTTTGAAAAACTCTTGCTCCTGCAGAGCGCCGCGCCGGCCAAGGGGTTGAGCATCGTAGCCGACTTTACTTTCCGGCTCGCGGCGACTGCCGGGGCAGCCTACCTGGCTCTGGCGGTTCTGGATTACCTCTTCCAGCGGCGTTCCTACCAGAAAGAGTTGATGATGACCAAAGTGGAAGTCAAAGAGGAATACCGGCAAACGGAAGGAGACCCGTTGCTCAAGGGGTGGCTCAGGCGGAAGCTGCGCCAGGTGATGCTCAACCGCATCCGGCAGGAAGTACCTAAAGCGACGGTGGTGGTGACCAACCCCACGCACGTTGCCGTGGCGCTCAAGTACGAAGAGGGCATGAACGCGCCGCGGGTGGTGGCTAAAGGAGCGGAATACCTGGCGCTGCGCATCCGTGAGATAGCGGCCGAGCATAACGTTCCGGTGGTTGAAAACCCCGCCGTTGCCCGTTTTCTTTACCAGAAGGTTGAGGTGGGGGAAGAAGTCCCACCGGCCCTGTACCAGGCGGTGGCCGAAATCATCGCCCTGGTCTACCGGCTCAAGAAGCGGCAGGTAGGGTAGTGTGCCGGCCCGGCATTCCATGTGGCGTATCATGGGTGAAGCCTGTACCGGAATGACAAACGCAGCCAAACTGCTGTTTCTTGCCGTTGGGTTGAGTCCCGGACAGTGAAGTTGCCGGACGGCCTTTAGGGAGGTTCAAGGGTAGATGCAGGCTGAGGTGGCGCGAGCGAGCAGTTTCAAACGGTACGGGGACCTGATCATCGCCGGTTTGGTGATCGGGGTGGTGCTGCTGATCATCGTCCCGATTCCCCCCGCCGTGCTGGACGTGCTGCTCGTTTTGAGCCTGGCGCTTTCGCTCCTGGTCTTTTTGGTAACGCTTTTTACTACCGAGGCTACGGAGATGTCGGTCTTTCCGACGCTTTTGCTGGTGCTGACCCTGTACCGCCTGGCGCTCAACATCTGTTCAACCCGGCTCATTTTAGGGCAGGCGGCCGCCGGGAAGGTGATCGCCGCCTTCGGGGAGTTTGTGGTCGGCGGGAGTTACATCATCGGCTTTATCGTTTTCTTGATCATCACCGTGATCCAGTTTGTGGTCATCGTGAACGGCTCCAACCGCGTGGCCGAAGTAGCGGCGCGCTTTACCCTCGACGCGATGCCCGGGAAGCAGATGGCCATTGACGGCGATTTCAACTCGGGGTTGATTACGGAGGCCGAGGCGAAGGAACGGCGGCGGCAGCTTCAGCGCGAGGCGGATTTCTTCGGCGCGATGGACGGTGCGACCAAGTTCATCCGCGGCGACGTCATCGCCGGTCTGGTGATCACTGCGGTGAACATCATCGGGGGTTTGATTATCGGGCTGGTCATTATGCGGTTCGATCTGCTGGAAGCGCTGCGGACTTACACCATTTTAACCATCGGTGACGGGCTGGTAACCCAGATACCGGCACTGCTGGTGTCAACTGCTACCGGTGTTTTGGTGACGCGGGCGGGTGCCGAGGCCAGTTTCGGACAACAGGTTTCCCAGCAGCTGACCGCCTACCCCCGGGTGTTATTCGTGACCGCCGGAATCTTTCTGGTGCTGGGTTTGATTCCGGCGATGCCAAACGTTCTGTTCCTGAGTATGGCCGGGGCGACTGCCTTTTTGGGACAAAGCCTGGTTCAAGAAGAAAAACGCCGGCGGGTAAAGGAGGAAGAGCAACGGGCCCGGAGGGTAAGGGAAACGCGGAAGGAACCGGAGAACGTTCTGACTTACTTTCAGGTTGACCCGTTGGAGATTGAAATCGGTTACAACCTGGTACCGCTTACCCAGGAGGACCAGGGGGGCGACCTCCTCCCCCGGGTGGCGGCTGTGCGGCGGCAGTGTGCGGCGGAACTCGGGATCTACGTCCGCCCGATCCGGATCCGGGACAACCTGCAGCTGAAACCAAACGCTTACGTCTTCCGGTTGCGGGGGGTTGAAGCCGCCTTCGGCGAGTTGATGCCGGGATACTACCTGGCGATGAATCCTGCCGGCGGTGAAGCCCAGTTAAAGGGGATACCCACCCGTGAACCCACCTTCGGCCTGGAGGCCTGGTGGATCAGCGAGGCCGAAAGGGAAACGGCGGAAGCGGCCGGTTATACGGTGGTTGATGTGAGCACCGTGCTCGTGACCCACCTTTCAGAATTTATCAAGCGCAACGCGGCGGAGCTTCTCGGGCGCCAGGAAGTCAAGGAGCTTCTCGACGCGGTCAGGGAAAAACATCCGGCGCTGGTGGACGAACTGGTGCCCAACCTGTTGAGCCTGGGTGAGGTGCAGAAGATTTTGCAGAATCTCCTGCGGGAAAGGATTTCGATTCGCGACCTGGTCGGGATTCTCGAGGCCGTTGCCGACGCAGCGGTAATCAGCCGCGACACCGATTTTATCACCGAACGGGCGCGGGCGGCGCTGGCCAGGACCATCACGCGCCAGTACGCGGTGGACGGGCGCCTGTCCGTGATCACGGTCCACCCGCGCTTGGAGCAGCTCTTGATCGAAGCAGTTTCAAGCCAGACCCCGCAGGGTGGCATTCCCGTACTGGAGCCCCGGAAGGCGCAGCGGGTTATGGAGCGGGTAAAGGAAGCGATGGAGCGGGCGGCGCGCCAGGGGGTGCTGCCGGTCGTCCTGTGTTCGCCGGGGGCGCGCCTGCCGTTGCGGCGGCTGGTCGAAAGGCAGTTTCCCCAGTTGGCGGTGCTTTCCTTGAACGAAATTGCGGCGGATGTTGAAGTTGAGGCCATTGGAACGGTGATCTGGGATGAGGATTAAGAGGTACGTGGCGCGGGATATGCAGGAGGCCGTGGCGCTGATCAAGCGTGACCTGGGGCCGGAGGCCGTAATCATTTCCAGCCGCCGGGTACGGGGGAGGGGGTTATTCGGTTTCCTGACCCCCCAGCTTGAGGTGACGGCGGCGCTGGATGAGCGGCAGGCGGATAAAACGCCCCCGGTTCAATTCCCGGCTGCAGGCGCGGATCCGGAGGCAAAGGAAGAGCCGCGGCGCCCCGCCTCCATTCCCGGGAACGGAGAAGCGGCGGCACTCGAGCAGAAAAGCCTGCTTCACCGGGAACTATCCGAAGTTAAAACCTTGCTGTACCGTCTTTCCGATTACAGGCAGGCGGAGGACGAAGACCTCTTCCTGTCGCGATGGCGCTGGTTCCTGGCCGGGATGGAGATCGAAGAAGAACTGGTCAACGAGTTACTAACGGCGCTGGAAAAAGAGGTGCCGCCGGACCACCCGCACCGCGACCAGGCGGCGGAGGTGGTTTTACTGAAGAAGATTGCGCGGCTGGTGGAGCCGGCTTACGCCGACAGCGGCACTGCACGGGTGATCGCCTTCGTGGGGCCGACCGGCGTGGGCAAGACCACCACGCTGGCCAAGCTGGCGGCGCAGTTCCGGCTGTTTTACCAGAAAGAGGTGGTGCTGGTCACCATCGACACCTACCGGATCGGGGCGGTGGAACAGCTCAAGACCTACGCCGAAATCATCGGCGTGCCCCTGGAAGTGGTGAACACTCCGGTAGAGTTAAGGCAGGCCTTGCACAACTACGCCTCGGCCGACCACATCCTGATCGACACCGCCGGGCGGCCGTCGCGGAATCTCCAGCAGGTACTGGAACTCCGGGGATTCATCGAAGTTATCCCCAAGCCGTGCGACGTTTACCTGGTCTTGAGCTGCAATACCAAGTACCGCGACCTGCTGCGAGTGGTGGAGGATTTCGGCCGGTTGCACTTTAACAAGCTTATTTTTACCAAGCTTGACGAAACGGAGACCTTCGGGGCGATTCTTAACCTCGTATACCGGCTGGGCGTGTCGGTCGCCTATGTTACGGACGGGCAAAGCGTGCCCGACGACATCGACACGCTCTACCCGAAGAAATTGGCCAAAATGCTGTTGAAAGGGGGGGAGCGCGGTGCCGGATCAAGCGCACAGGTTGCGAACCCTCATTAAGAATACCTGTCACCAGCCGGCTTTCCGGACGGCGGGACCGCGGATAATCGCGGTGACGAGCGGCAAAGGCGGCGTGGGCAAGACGAGTCTCGTGGTCAACCTGGGGCTGGTTCTTGCCCGCCAGGCACGGCGGGTGCTGCTGTTTGACGCCGACCTGGGTCTGGCGAACATCGAAGTGCTGCTGGGAATCACGCCGCCCTACACCCTGTACGAGTTTTTGTACGGGAGGAAGGGAATCGAGGAGATCGTTTGTCCGGGTCCGTACGGGCTGCAAATCATTTCCGGCGGTTCCGGGATGCAGGAGTTGGCGAACCTTGATCCTAACCAGCGGCAGCGTGTCCTGGAGTTGTTGCCCTACCTCCGGACCAGGACCGATTTCCTGCTGGTTGATACCGGCGCGGGCATTTCCAGGACCGTTCTCGGTTTTGTCGCCGCTGCCGAGGAAGTAATCGTGGTTATCACGCCCGAACCCACCTCCCTAACCGACGCCTACGGCTTGCTCAAAATCCTGGCCCGCTTCAAGGTGCATTCTGAGGCCAAGCTGGTGGTCAACCGGGCGCGGGACGAGAAAGACGCCCGCCAGGCCGCCCACAAACTCCAGTTGGTTTGCGACAAGTTCCTGGGCTTCCGGCTCGGCTACCTGGGGACGATTGTTGAGGACTACGTGGTCAGGGAAGCGGTCAAAGAGCAACGTCCGTTCGTGCTTTCCCAGCCGTATTCCACGGCGGCCCGGAGCCTGAGTCAGATCGCCCGGTGTTTGATTGACGGGAAGGAGCCTGCCCCAAAGGCCGCGGAACGGTTTCTGGACCGCCTGTTGAGATTATTCGGATGAAAGGAGGGATAGGTTTGCTCACCATGGAACAGGTCGGATTCTCGATCAACCAGCGGATTCAGGTGGCGCTGGAGAACAGCGACGAGTACTACGTTTCCTCGGTGGAGGACATCACGGCCGACGCGGTGTTCATCGCGGTGCCCTACCGGCAGCAAATGCCCCTGGTTCTCTCGCCGGGAGACCGCGTAAAGGTTCAGTTGCCCGGGACGGGCGAGTGCTTCTCCTTCAAAACCACGGTTACCGGTCGCCGGGAAGAGGGGGTGCTGCTTTACAGCTTGGCCTTCCCCGAGGAGATTAAACGCATCCAGCGCCGGCGTGACGTGCGGCTGCCCGTGCTGCTGAACGTGTTTTACGCCGAACTACCTGAAGGAGATACCTCACCGGTCTTCAAAGAAACCAAAGCCCTTGACATCAGCGCCGGTGGGCTGCGCCTGGTCACCGAGGAAGCGTATCCTCCCGGGACCCAGTTGATCGTCAAGTTCCGCTTGCCGGTGCGGAATAACTTCATCGAAACGGTGACGAGAGCCCGCGTTATCAGGCAGGAGCCGGTAGTTTTCGAGAAGCGGCGGCTCTACCACCTGGGTATTGAGTTCCTGGATTTGCCGCAGAGCCAGAAGGACAAGATCTTCAGTTATATTTTCTGGAAAATGATGGAGCAAAACCGGCTCCGGTAAGAGGTTCAACGGTTGTGAAGCAGGGAGAGGATTTGGGGTCCGTTCGACGTTCAAAGTTCGAAGTCGAAACTGACAAGCTATTGTCAGAGTCCTCTGGGTTCTGACGACCGACGTCCGGCGACTCCACTACTGTAGGGGGGAGGAAGTCCGATGGTTGTAGAGGAAGCGTGGCGGGAATATAAAAACGGCAAGTCGGACGCCGTACGGCAGGAGTTGATTCTGAAGTACCTGCCGCTGGTCAAACAACTGGCAGGGCGTCTTGCGGTGCGTTTGCCTCCGTGGATCAGCCAGGAAGACCTGGAAAGCGCGGGTGTCTTCGGTCTGATGGCGGCGATCGAGCGGTTCGACCCGGACCACGGGACGGATTTTGAGGCGTACGCCTACCGGCGGGTAAGGGGGGCGATGCTGGACGAGGTCCGGCGGCTGACCTGGTTGCCGCGAAGCCTGTGGCAGCGGATGCAGGAGGTGAACGCCGTCAGGGAAGAGCTGGAAAAGAAGAGCGGCCAGCGGCCGACAAACGAAGAACTGGCGGGTAGATTGGGTATTTCCACCAATGAGCTGGCAAGAATTTCCAGTTACTTTCAGGCGCTGTCCCCTACCTCACTGGAAGAAACGGTGAATACCAGTAACGGGAGCCAGCTTTCCTGGGGTGATTTGATTGAGGACCCGTTGAGCCCAGATCCGCTGGAAATGCTAAGCCAGGCTGAGGATCACCGGCTGCTGGAAGAGGCGATCACCCGGCTTGACGAAAAGTTGAAGCTGGTGCTGGCACTCTATTACCAGGAGAAGCTAACCCTGAAGGAGATCGGGCAGGTGCTCAAAGTTTCCGAATCCCGCGTGTGCCAGTTGCACGCCAAAGCGATCAGGAAGCTGCGGGAAATCCTGTCGACAATGACTCAGGTAGGGAGCGGGCGCTGATGCTGATTCTACTGGTGGGTCTCGTTCTGGCACTGCTGGTGGTCTTTTGCGTCGGCTTCTTGTGGTTCCTTCTGCGCTTCAAGCGCCAGCAGGATTTCGCTTCCCAGGTAAAAGGGGTCACCGTTGAAGAACTCGATCTGGAAAGCCGATTAATTAATATTGAGAATAAAATTGAGACGCTGACCGCCATTTGCCTGGAACTCAAGGAGCGGTTACGGTTGGTCGAAAAACAGGCCGAGACCATCCTGAGTCGCCAGGTACGGTCCAATGGCCAGCTTACGGCATATGAAGCGGTTTACAAGGCTTTCGACCAGGGGAAAAGGGTGACGGAGCTGGCCCAGGAGTTCGGGCGGGGCAAGGGCGAAATCGAACTGATTTTGAACCTGCGCCGTTTATCGCCGCGCCCGACGGGAAGCCTGAATAGTAACAAGGGGGGTTAGGATGCTCCGGGGAATCTACACCGCAGCTTCGGGATTGAATGTACAGCAGGCGGGTCTGGACGTGGCGGGAAACAACATCGCGAATTTTCAGACTCCCGGGTTCAAGCAGGACCGGCTGAGCGCCGGCAGTTTTCCGGCGGTGCTTTTAATACGCCTGGAAAGGGAGACGCAGCTTACACCGGTCGGACAGACGTGTTACGGCGTTCAGGTTTCGAGTATCGAGACCAGCTTTGAACAAGGGCCGCTCGAGAACACCGGCAACTTGAGGGATGTAGCCTTAGAGGGGGACGGCTTCCTGGTGGCCGCCACCCCGGACGGGGAACGCTATTTCCGGACCGGGACCCTTTTCGTTGACCAGGAAGGTTACCTGGTGACCAGCGGCGGGCACCAGGTCCTGGGAGAAAACGGACCGGTGAGGATCGAAGGCGGCGAGTTCAAAATCTTTGCCGACGGAACGGTGGTTTCAGGCCAAAATCCGGTAGACAGACTCCGGGTGGTTACCTTCCAGGACCAGAACGCGCTGGTAAAGGAGGGAGCCGGTTACTTCTCAGCGCCGGGAATTCAGCCTGATCCGGCTGTGGCGGCGAAGGTCCGGCAGGGGGTTCTTGAAGGCTCCAACGTGGAACTGACCGACGAAATGGTCCGGCTTATAGAGGGGGTGCGGGCCTACCAGCTTTGCCAGCGGGCACTGCGGACTCACGACGCACTCCTGGACCGGGCGGTGAATCAGGTGGGGAAAACGGATTAAACTCCTTCCCGGGTTGGACGGCCAGTTGGCCGGAGTTTGGTTCCGGGGGCGCCGGTGAAAACCGAGATGGAACAGGTTATCGGCCTGGTTAACCGCCACGGGGTTCCCGAGCCCTTTTGCCGGTTCAGCGGCAGGAGAACAAAACTGCTGGCGGCTTAGGAGGTTATGCGTTGTTTCAGACGTCGAAAGAATTGTTTCCTGGAGACGACGTAGAGGAAATACAGGTTGGCATCGCCGACTTCAAGGTCGGCAGAAACCCGTCGGTGCTAATAACGTTGGGACTTGGTTCCTGCGTGGGCGTTTCGCTCTACGACGCGGTTCAGAAGGTGGGCGGTCTCATTCACATAATGCTTCCCAGGATGGCGGAATTCGAGAAAAGGGTTAACAAACCGGCGAAGTTTGCCGACACGGGTATTCCCCTGTTACTTGAGGAAGTCCTGAAGTTGGGCGCCAACCGCCGCCTGCTTGAGGCTAAGATAGCGGGCGGCGCCCAGATGTTCACCGGTGCCGACCAGAAGTTCAAACTGAACATCGGGGAGCGGAACATTGCGGTGGTGCGGGAGACACTGAAGAATTTGGGGATCAGGATCGCGGCGGAAGACGTCGGGGGCAGTCGAGGCCGGACGATGGTGCTGGATACGACGACCGGCCGGGTGATGGTGCGGGTACCGGGTAGCCATATAAAGGAGATATAGGATACCATGGATTTCGACCGCAACACGCGGCCCAGGTTTGATATTGATTTTGCCACCTTCAAGCAGAAGGTTTACACAACATTTAAGATGGACCTCAGCAACTACAAGGAAACGCAGCTTAAACGCCGGATCGAGAACCTGATGGCCCGTAACGAGATAGCCGGTTACCTGGCCTATTACCAGCTTTTGAAGCAGGACGACAGGCTGTTTCAGGAGTTTGTGGATTACCTGACGATTAACGTCACGGAGTTTTTCCGTGACCCCGCGATGTTTAAGATTTTGGAAGAAAAGGTATTGCCGGAGCTTTTGCGGGAGCGTTCGCTCCTCAAGATCTGGAGCGCGGCCTGCTCAAACGGTGCCGAACCCTATTCGGTGGCCATGATTTTGGAAGACCTGACGCCCGGACGGCACCACCGCATTGAGGCTACGGACATTGACCAGAAGATTCTCGGGGTGGCGCGGCGCGGCGTTTACGCCCCGGACCTGCTCCGCAACGTTTCTCCGGCACGGCGGGCAAAGTACTTCCGGGAAGTGGACGGTTTGTACGTCCTGAGCGAGAAATTGAAAAAACGGGTGGTGTTCAGCTGCCACGACCTGCTGAAGGACCCTTACGGTAAGGGGTACGACTTAATTATGTGCCGGAACGTGCAGATATACTTTACGAAGGAGGCACAGCACCGGATCAACAAGCAGTTCAGCGAAGCCCTGAGACCGGGAGGAGTTCTTTTCGTCGGGTCGAGCGAGACGATCCTGAACTACCGGGAACTGTGCCTGGAAAAAGGCGCACCTTCGTTTTATCGAAAGATAGGGAATAGCGGCGGCAAGGGAGGTTGTCTGGTTGGAACAGTACGTTGACGCACTGCAGGAGATCGGGAACATCGGTATCGGCAACGCGGCCACGGCACTGGCCGATATCCTCCGCACCAGGATTAACGTGACCGTGCCGCGGGCTACCTTTGTACCTATCGAAGAGGTTTTTACAGTGGTTGGAAAGGTTGAGGACCTGGTGGTCGCCGTGGTCCTCCGGGTGGAGGGGGGTATCAACGGCACGATCCTGTTCGTTTTTCCGGAAGCCAGTGCCCTGGAACTGGTGGTGCAGTTACTGGGCACCAGGTACGACACGATTCAAGAGGTTGACGAAATGGGACAATCGGTACTTATGGAGGTTGGAAACGTCCTTGCCGGGTCGTTTTTGAACGCCATCAGCGCGATGACCCAGCTAACTTTCATTCCGGCGGTTCCAATGCTGGCGTTCGATATGTTGGGTTCGGTGATCAGCGGAGCGCTTTCGGGTTCGGGCATGGTCGAAGACCAGGTATTGTTGATCGAGACTGTCCTTTTCGAGGAAGGGTATACGGTGGCCGGCGACTTTTTTCTCTTTTTCGATCCCGGCTCACTGGCGGCTCTGCTCCGGGCGCTGGGGTTGGACGGCCAGACCGTGTAGAAAGGAGGAGTGAAGCTTGGGGAAGAAGGTCCTGATCGTGGACGACGCGGCCTTTATGCGGATGATGATCAAAAACATTATTACCAAGAGCGGGTACGAGGTTGTGGGCGAGGCGGAAAACGCCGCCGCCGCCGTCGAACTCTATAAGGAGTTAAAGCCCGACCTGGTAACAATGGACATCACAATGCCCGAAATGGACGGGATTGCCGGTGTTAAGGCGATCAAGGCCATTGACCCGAACGCGAGCATCATTATGGTCAGCGCGATGGGGCAGCAGGCGATGGTGATGGAGGCGATCCAGGCAGGAGCGAAGGACTTTATCGTGAAACCGTTCCAACAGGAGCGAATCTTACAGGCCATGGAGCGGGTACTGGCGAGATCGGGATAAGCAGGTCAAGGAAGGGGTTAAAATGCCGGAAGTCTTGTCACAAGCCGAGATAGACGCGCTGTTGACGGCGGTCTCCACCGGTCAGATCAAACCGGAAGAGGCGGCAGCGCTGCCGGCGGTTCAAGCATTGAAAAGGTACGACTTTCGCCGGCCGAACAAGTTTACGAAAGACCAGTTGCGGACGTTGCAGTTCCTGCACGAAAACCTGGCCCGGATCCTCTCTGGTTTTCTTTCCGGTTATCTCCGCACCAACGTCAGCATCGCGGTCAGTGCGGTCGAGCAGTTCACTTTCGACGATTTCAGCCGCTCCCTGCCGATGCCCACGCTTCTTACGATCTTCAGCCTGAGCCCGCTCAAAGGGATGGCGGTGATGGAGACCAACCCGCACTTTCTCTTCCCGGTGATTGACCTCCTGTTCGGCGGCCCGGGTGACGTGCCCAAGAAGGTGCGGGAGCTGACCAGCATCGAAATTTCGGTGGCCAGAAAAATCAACGCCAAGATTTTAGAGAACCTAAGCTTCGCCTGGTCGGACGTTTTTTCGGTTACCCCCGAAATCGAGGCGGTGGAAACAAACCCGCGGTTCCAGCAGGTAATTTCTCCGAGTGAAGTGGTTGTTGTTATCACTTTTTCCACCGTGGTCGGGACCGGAGCCCGCGGTTACATAAACCTGTGCCTGCCCCACGTCACCCTTGAACCGGTTCTGGTACAGCTTTCAAGCTACTACCACACGACTCCTGCCGGTTTACAGGAGGGTTCGGCCGAGAAAGAACTGGAGTACTGGGTCAACCAGGTGCCGGTAGACCTGGCGGTAGTGGCCGGGGGAACCGAAATCGCGGTGCGGGAATTTCTAAACCTGCAAGTGGGGGATGTTTTACCGCTTGACCGCGGTATCAATGCGGATCTTGACGTTTACGTCAGCGGTCAGTTAAGGTATAAGGCCCAGGCGGGGACGGTCGGGCGGCATCTTGCGGTTCAGATAACTTCGCTGGCCGAAGGGGGTGAGTTTGTTGGCTGACCGGTTGTTGATGCAGGAGGAAATCGATGCGCTTTTAAGTATGAACCAGCAACAGGAAGCAGATACTGCAGCGCAGGAGACGGATTCTCCGGAGCGGGAGGCCCCGGCAGAGGCGTCCGGCGCCGGGGAGTCGGCTGGCGGTGATGGTCTGTCCGACGCTGAAAAGGATGCCCTTGGAGAAATCGGAAACATTTCGATGGGTTCCGCAGCGACGTCGCTGTCGGAAATCTTGAACCAGAAGGTCACCATCACCAGCCCGCGGGTCAGTTTGACGACCAAGAAGGAACTGATTCAGAGTTTCAGCGTGCCTTACATGATCATTAAGGTCCAGTATACTCAGGGACTCGAGGGTACAAGCGTGCTGGTGATCAAGACCAGTGACGCGGCGGTCATCGCCGACCTGATGATGGGCGGCGACGGTTCCAACCCGGCTGAAGAACTGGGCGAACTGGAGATAAGCGCGGCGGCCGAAGCAATGAACCAGATGATGGGCGCCGCGGCTACAGCGGTGGCCAACGTTTTTAACCGCACGGTGCACATTTCGCCGCCTGAAGCCTCGATTTTCCACCGCGAGGAAGGGGTTGAGGAGTTAGACTTAGGGGTTGCAGATCCGATCGTGGTGATTTCCTTCCGGATGACGGTCGGGGAGCTTCTGGACACCGAAATCATGGAGTTGCTGGAAATCGGTACGGCGAAGGAAAAGGCCAGCCTGCTCTGGCAGGGTGTTGTTGTGGAGAAGGATGCGGCATCCGCCGCGGCAGAAGCCGAAACCACCGCGGAAACACCTCCGCCACCCGCCGCTTCTCCTTCCGCCCCGGCGGCGTCCGCGGCCGGTTTGCGGGCGGCCACCGCGCCTTCCGCTGTTGATCCGTCGAAGCTGGACCTGATTCTCGATATCCCGTTGAAGGTTACAGTGGTCTTAGGCAGAACGCGGCGACCGATCAAGGAAATCCTGTCCTTGGGTCCCGGCAGCATCGTGGAACTCGCGGCGCTGGCCGACGAGCCGGTGGAGATTCTGGTCAACGGCACGCCTGTAGCCAGGGGTGAAGTGGTCGTGGTGAACGAGAATTTCGGGGTGCAGATCACCAGTATCATCACCCCTCAGGAGCGGATTCAGTATCTGGGGAAGTAGACGTGGGGTAGAGGCCAGGAATCAGAACATCGAATTCAGGCAGAATACAGAGTTAGGAAAAGGTGGAGCCGGAAAAAAGCGGGGCCGGCGGTAGGGATTCTTTCTATGGCCGCGGTTTTTGCGGTGTTTCGCGACGTTTTTATTGACAGTTTCCGCGGGTCAAATTAAGATAAATAAAGTACAGGCAGGCGCCGGGTGGCGCTTTTTTGATAAGGTGGGCGGATTGATAGTGGCTAAAACGCAGGTCAGGAAGAATGCAGGTACGGCGCTGCAGGAGGTGCCGCTTCCACTGTCACACGCTGCGGCTTTTTGGGGGATAGCGGGCCTGCTGTTTTTTTCGCCCTTTTTCAGGGGCCTTTTCTTTCCGCCGGAACAGGAACGGGCGCTCATTGTGGGTGCTTTGGCCTTCTGGCTCGTCTATTTCGGACGTTGGATACGGCACAGAACCCGGTTTTTCGAACACCCGTTGGACTTCTGCATGCTCGGTTTGCCCGTGGTCTATTTAGTCAGTTCTTTTGTTGCGGTCAACAAGGGGCTGGCCGTAAACGAAATCGTCAAAACCTCCCTTTATTTTGCGGTTTTTTGGGCCGTTTCCCGGCTGGTAACCGGCGAGGAGTTTGTCCGGCGCACCCTGGGTATTATCTGGGCGAGCGGCGTTCTGGTCGCCCTGGCCGGGTTGGCGACGGCAACCGGTATCATTTTCATTCGCGACG
Organism: Bacillota bacterium; assembly: GCA_040758635.1. GTDB lineage: Bacteria > Bacillota > Desulfotomaculia > Desulfotomaculales > Ammonificaceae > Yes71-27. The sequence goes on from JBFLVI010000030.1 coordinate 27,307, forward strand.
GTTTCCTGGGCGGACGGATCTATTCCACGTTTCAGTACCCCAACGCCTTGGCCAACTACCTGCTGTGCGTGCTGATCCTGGGCGGATATTTGTGGTTGCACGCCTTAGGCCGGGGTTCCTTAACCTTAAAAAACCTCTGGCCGTCCCGGCCGGCCTGGTTCGACCGCCTGGACCCGGTGGCGTACCTCTTCGCCGCGGGGAACTTTCTGCTGGCCACGGTTTTCTGGGGGGCGAAGTCCAACGGCGGCATTCTGACTTTGCTCGTAATCGCCCCGCTCCTTTTTCTCGGTCTTCCCAGGTCGAAGCGCCGGCCGCTTTTACTGCATGCCCTGCAGGTAGGTGTCTCCGGGCTTTTCGTGGCGCTGGTATTTATCAGGAGCGCCCTGGCCCAAAAGTTTGATCTGGCCTGGCTTTGGGTCTTTGCCGGTCTCCTGGTCGTCGTCGGCCTGCAGGTGCTCTACGACCTGGTGCTCCGGGAGAAGCTCAGCGGGCGAGTGAAGATCCCGCTGTGGGTCCCGGCCGGGGCGGGTGGGGTTTTGGCGGCCGGCGTTGCGGTGGCGCTTGCCGCCCGTCCCGATCTGTGGCAGAAGTTCCTGGCGGTGATTCACTACCGCAACGCCGTGGAGCGGCTTTACTTTTACCGGGACGCCCTGGAAATGATCGCGGCACGGCCGGTTCTCGGCTGGGGCGGCGGCGGCTGGCAGGAGGCTTACCGGGCCTTTCAGCACTACCTTTACAACTCCACCCAGGTTCACGGCTACTACTTCCAGGTTGGCGTGGAGACGGGAATCATCGGCCTGCTGGTCGTTGCCGGCATCTGGTTCCTTTTTCTGCGGACGGCCCACCGGCTCTACCACGGCTGTCCGGAAGACGATCCCCGGCGCCTCCTGGTCTGGATGCTGACGGTCGCTGCGCTCAGCGTGGGTATCCATTCCGCGATTGACTTTAACCTTTCGCTCTCGGCGCTGGCGCTGGTGCTGTTCGCCATTTTCGGAATGGTTCTCGGCCTGGCCCTTCCGAAGGAAGAAAAAATAGAAAAGAAGGAAAAGAAGCGCCGGAAGATTAGCCGCCCGTTACCCGCCGGCCCTCTCGCGGTGGTAACCGCCGCCGTGGTGGTCCTGGTGGCCGGCGGCCTTTGCCTTGCGGTGGCCGGCAACCGGGCGCGCGCGGCTGATTTAGCCCTCCGGACGGGCGACCTCGGGCGGGCGGCGGATCACCTCGAGGTGGCCAGGACGTTGAATCCTTTCGAGGCCGAGTACGACGCCGTGTTGAGCCGGATCTACCTGGCGCAGGGGAATATGGAGGCAGGCGTAAAAGCAGTGGAAGCCGCGGTGGCGAAGAGCAAGTACAGCGCCGTTCGCTATGCGGAGTTAGCCTCGGCTTACCAGGCGGCCGGAAAACACGGCGCCGCCGTTGATTGCGCCCGTAAAGCGGTGTCTCTGGCGCCGTTCCAGATCCACTGGTACGAAAACCTCTCGCGTGTCGCCTTTGCGTCGGGCTACATGGAGCTGAATGCCGAGAATACGGATCAGGCACGGCGTTCCTTTGAGCAGGCGGTAGCGGTGCCGAAAGCGATCAGGGACCGGATGGCAACGGTTACGCCGCGGGAACGGCAGCTCTGGGTCGTGGCGCCGCTGATGGAGCCGACGCCCGCGGTGGAGATAAGTGCGGGCGGAGCCTGTTACTTCATGGGCCGCTTTGCGGAAGCGGAAAAGATGCTCGACGGCGCGCTGAAGGAAATCGAGCGGGAAGGTGTCAGCGACCAGGAGAAGCAGATGTACGCGGAGGCCTGTCTCTGGCGGGCGCTGCTGGCGGAAAAGCAAGGGGATACGGCTTTAAGCCAGCAGTACCTGGAAAAGGGGAAGGATGCCGTCCCGGAGATCGAAGGGTGGTATGAGTTCGCGGCGGAGTTGCCCACGTTGAAATAAACTTCAGAGCGGCCGGTAAGCTTTTGCCATGAGTGGGCCGGGTTCCGCTGGGTAAGATTTTAAGTGAGTGATTGCGGGCTCTTGACTTTGAACGGCGGTTTCGGTATACTGAACTTGGTTATCTTACGGAGCCGTGGTGTAGCCGGGTTTAACATACTGGCCTGTCAAGCCAGAGAGCGCGGGTTCAAATCCCGTCGGCTCCGCCAGATTTGCTGCCGCGGTAGCTCAGTTGGTAGAGCAGAGGACTGAAAATCCTCGTGTCGGCGGTTCGATTCCGTCCCGCGGCACCAGTTTGGAGGTTGGAGGCCAGAGGTTGGAAAGAGAGAGGGAATTGGAAACCAGTTTAGAAAATGGTTCTTACATCAGAGTTCTGGCGTCTAATATCTGTTATGCGGAAGTGGCTCAGCGGTAGAGCATCGCCTTGCCAAGGCGAGGGTCGCGGGTTCGAATCCCGTCTTCCGCTCCAGAAAAATCAAGGCTCCCAGGGTTTGGGAGCTTTTTCCATTGGGCGATTTTACTGCAACTTTACTGTAGGACCCGGGGTGGAAGTGAAGAAGCAAATTGAACCCGAGAGAGACGGTTATCCGGTAACTATCTCCACGCTTCTCGATATATCCGCGCATTGCTCATCCTCCTTTTGGTTTGGGTATCTTACGGAACCAGGAAACCAGTAATCTACCCCGAGGCTCTCCAGAAGCTTTACTTTTTCCCCGATGTTTTGGAATCCTTTTATAGACTTTAAATCTTTTACGCTGACCCTCTTTTTTTCAAGTGTAGAAGAATAAAAAGGAAACCGGTGTCTAACACAAATATTCTGCTCCCTTACGTTTTTTCTAAACTGCTTAACAAGAGCATCTGTCCAACCCTTTTCCTCGTGGATATAATAGTCTTTTTGGCTTTGCTTCTTTTGAAAGTTATATCTATCGTACAATTGATTTAAGGGACGGTAGCGGCAATCTGCTATCTGGACCTGCCATTCCCAACATTTCAGCCGTTTTTTCTCCATTTCGTTAAACGGCAGGTCCCAATTGTAAAGCATAAAGATGCCAATATCCCGACTTTTGTATCCTGCATTAGTCAACACCGTCAATTGTTTTTCGACTACCGGGTATTCGCTGTATGGGCCATCCCAAGCAATCCGTGGATAACGAAAACCTGCGGCCCTAATCATCTGTGCCAGATAAGGCTTTTTGAGTAAAATACGGCCATCAAACCCGCTTTGACTCTCGCAGTAAAGCAGTTTTCCCTGTTGTTTTAAGTCAATTAGTTCGCGGAGAATGGTTTCGATATCTGGGTTCATTAGAAGGTTGTTGTCATAGAATATAAGCTTTTTTTTCACGATTTCCGCCTTGATACTGCTTTTATATGTAAAATGTGGTTCTATTTTCCAAACCCCACAGTAAGAGCATCCTCTTGGACATCCCCTTGATGTATGTAATATTTGATAATCAATAGACTTAGCTTCTTCCCCTAAAAGATCAAAGGCCGGATTAAAGCTTTCTGCCTCCTCAAGAACTCCTTGGTACACCTCATCACACCCCGTAAAGGCCTTCACCTGTTCAGGTGGCAGGAGTGAAGCATAAATCCCGCCGACAATAATCTTTGCGGTTGAAAAGAGCATCCTGGACGCTGTAACTGCGTCTCTAACATACTCTGCCCAGTATGTAAAAAGGGAGGTAATCCAAACCTCGTGAGGAGCAAAATATTCTATTCCTTGAGGCTTATTTCGGGGAAATCGTCTTAGGAGTCTGACTTCTGCGCCGATCGCTCTCAGGTGAGCTCCGATTTTGAGTAGGCCTACAGGGAAGAAATCTTTAGTACTTTTAGAAGGTATCGGAAAATAAGGTTCAATAAGTAATATTCTTTTGCCCCTCATCGTTTCCTATACCCAGTTTGTGGTGTAGATCTACTAGCTCCTTTTCGAGCTCTTTTTCAAAAGTACCTAACGGTTGGTCTAACCTGTCCATTAAAATCTCAAACCCCCCAGATGCGTATTCTTCTATGATCGTGTATAGCCGATCTTCATCTGCCACTACTTCTATAGAATCTGAAGAGGCTATAGCCACAGCTGATAGCAACGCCCGAACATCTGAGGGTACATCCTTAAGAAGGATAAAACCCTCTCTTGAAGACAAGGACTTGCGGCATTCATTCTTGTAGCCTAGCGCCACTGTAAATAAAAACTGCTCCAACCTGTTTCTTCTCCCACCTGTGAACCTGAGGATTTCCTCTTGGTCTAATTTCTCGTATAATTCCCGGTGTTTTTTTTCAATGTAGAGGCGGTCGCGCATCTTAAACCTCCCTTTCGACCCGCGAGTTGTGTCCATTATGATGGTGTAAAATTGGTGAGGGCTTGAAGCAGGAGAGCCACCCCTCCCTCTGGTAGATAAGAAACAACACAAATCTCAACCACCAGGAGGGAGAAAGGATGGCTCACTAC
>JBFLVI010000031.1:0-30318 GCA_040758635.1 Bacillota bacterium
ATCTTAACGACGAAGTTAAACGAGATCAAATAGCGAGAAAGTTGGCCTTGGACTTTATATGTAACAATCCGGATAAGTTTTTAAAACTTGGTTTAGTAAAGCTCTATTACTACTACAAAGAAGATACCAGTGCCCTTTCCTTTAGTTTAAATCCTACTTATCCGCGACTTTCCGAGGAAATAAAATTTAAAATTACCAGTATAGCAAATCGTTATTACCAGATTTTTATGTTGATATCAATATTCGGAGCGGCAGCCTGTTTCCTCGGAAAAAAGTATGTTGATAACCGGTTTATTTTCTATGCCGCAATTATCGTCATTGCGTATTTTACCGCTGTTCATTTTGTCTTTCCTGCGATGGATCGTTACCGCTTCCCAATAATGCCCGTGTTTTCGTTATTTGCTGGTCTTGGGCTTAAGATGATGTTGAATAGGTTCGTTTTCCTTTAGGCGAAATTCTTACATTTACTCGAAAAAGCGCTCTGGTAGCCCACCCGGTGGCCGGAATAGTACACATGACCGTTTAGAGCCACTCCCGGGTAGTTGCGAAAACATAGGGGGGTTTACTGATGCCGGAAAGAGGTTGTGTTATTTCAATCGTCGTTCCTGTATACAACGAGGCCCCCAATGTGGCGGCTTTTTACGACCGGGTAACCAAGGTAATGGTTAGACTGGGCGAACCCTACGAGATCGTTTTTGTAAACGACGGGAGCAAAGACGATACACTTGACCGTTTGCTCGTGCTGGCAGAAAAAAACCCGAAGGTTAAAATCGTTGACCTCTCCCGCAACTTTGGCAAAGAAATCGCCCTCACCGCCGGGATCGATTACGCTTCTGGAGAAGCTGTAATTCCAATTGATGCGGACCTCCAGGACCCCCCCGAGCTGATTCCTGAACTCGTCGCCAAATGGCGGGAGGGATACGACGTAGTCTATGCAACACGCCTCAAAAGGGATGGCGAGAGCTGGCTTAAGCGCTGGACAGCGAGCCTGTTTTACCGCATTATCAGAAGGATCACCGCAATCGATATCCCAAAGGATACGGGTGACTTCAGACTGCTGAGCCGGCCGGCGGTTGATGCCCTCAAAAGGCTGCGCGAGCGAAACCGCTTTATGAAAGGCCTGTTCTCGTGGATCGGCTTTCGCCAGACGGCTGTTTTCTATCACAGACAAGCGCGGAACGCCGGCAAAACGAAATGGAATTACTGGAGGCTGTGGAACTTCGCCTTGGAAGGTATCACGTCATTTAGCTACATACCATTGCAGTTTGCCACTTACTTCGGGCTGTCCGTTGCAGCTTTCGCTTTTCTTTATGCGCTATTTATAGTTGTCCGCACCGTGTTATTCGGGAGGGATGTGCCTGGTTATCCTTCGCTGATTACAGTGATCCTCTTTCTGGGCGGAGTGCAACTTTTCACAATAGGGATTCTCGGCGAGTACATCGGACGCATTTACAACGAGGTCAAGCGACGGCCGCTGTACATCACCAGGGGTGAGTACGGTTTCACACACAAAACCAATTCAAAGTCCGAGAGTGAGCAGTAACCCCAAAAACCCTGATCGTTGCAGCCAGAATAGGGACCGGTCTGGTCTTTCTATCTGGGGCCTTCTACAAGGTCCGGCTTACAGAGTTATGGGCGGATTCTATTTCCCTTAAACTTTTCCATTGCCGGATAGACAATTTGTTCGATAAAAACCTTCCCTGTATTCAACAGCCCCACTCCTTACTACTTTTTTATTACAATCACAGGCAGCACAAAATCAAGCCGCGGGCTCAAGCGCCCGGCGGCTGGTTTTGACTTCAATCTTTGTGCCGTCGGTTTTAAGCAGAATCGCGCCATCCCTATCGGTGCGGTAAACCTTTGCTCCCAGGCGCTCAAGCTCCCGGATGGCTTCCAGCGAGGGCTGGCCGAAGCGGTTCCGTGCGCCTACTGAAATCACGGCGACTTCGGGATGAACCACTTTGAAAAAGGCCGGTAAAAATCTCGCCGAGCCGTGGTGGGGTACCTTCACCACATCGCTTTTCAGCGCCGCGCCGTACCGCAAAAGCCGCCGCTGCCCTTCCTCCTCGACGTCGCCCGCGAAGAGGAAGCGCTTTCCCTTATAGTTCACCCGGAGCACCAGCGACGCGTCATTGAAAGCCGCGGGATCCCGGCCAAGCGGGGGGAAGGGAGCCAAAACCGCTATTTTTACCGCCGGATCCAGCCGGATGCTGTCTCCCGCTTTGGCCGTGCTCACCGGTACCTCCTTTTCCCGAAGAAAAGCCAAGAGCCGGTCGAAGGCGTCGTCCACCCCCGGTTCGAGCGGGGGCACCACCACCAGCCGCACCGGCATCCGCTCCACTATCGCCCGCGCCCCGCCGCAGTGGTCCTCGTGGGGGTGGGTCAGCACCAGGACATCAATCCGCCGTACCCCTTCCCGCCGGAGGTACCTTACCACCCGCATTCCCGCACCCTCGGCCCGTTCCCCGGTAAGCTCGCCCGGCCAGCCGCCCGCATCCACTAACAGCGTGCCCCCACCCGGTGTCCGGACCAGGGCGCTATCCCCCTGCCCGACGTCAATGAAATCCACGCGCAGCGTGCGTTCCCCGGCGTCCAGCCAGCGAAAGAGGCCCATCCAGGCCAGAACCACCAGCGCGAAGACCGCCGCCCGCGCCAGCCAGGACCCCAGGCCGGCCGGTGCAGACCCTGCAGGTGTCAACGGTTTGCCGGTCGCCTTCCGCACCAACAGGTAAAGAAGACCGTACCAGAGAAGAACCAGTGTCCACGGGAAAGCAGGCACGTAAAGCACTGCGCCGGGCAGGCTTTGGAAGAAGCGTACCAGATAGAGAAACAGATCCAGGCCGAAAGCGGCCGGCGCCGCCAGAATTTCACCCAGGGGCAGAAACAGAAGCCCAAATACCGCCGCCAGGATGCCGAAGAGAAGGATGAAACCGGTCAGGGGTACCGCCACAATATTTGCCAGGAGCGCCACCGGCGAGACCAGACCGTAATGGAGCGCCACCAGCGGCAGTGTTCCCAGTTGCGCGCCGAGCGGCACCGCCAGCCCCCAGGCAAGGGCCGGCTTGATCGTCAGGCCCCACCGTGTGCCGGCACGCCCCAGCAAGTCCACCAGCACCGGACCGAGATACAGGATTCCCCAGGTAGCGGCAAAGGAAAGCTGAAACCCCGGATCCTCCCCTGCCAACGGGTTGGCAAGCAAAATAATCAGGGCCGCTACCGCCAGCGCCGTAGGCCAGTCCCGTTCCCGTCCCAGGCATTTCGCCCAGAGCAGCAGTACCGCCATCACCGTCGCCCGCACCACCGGGGGATCAGCGCCCACCATCAGGTCGTAAAACAAAAGGGCGAGCACGGCAAACAAAAGGGTTGCGCCCGGACGCAACCGCACCAGCCGTGCCAAACCCAGTACAAAACCCAGCACCAGTCCCACGTGCAGCCCGCTCACGCTCAGGATGTGGACCACGCCGGTTTCGATGAACGCCTCGTTTATCGCCGGGTCAATCGCCGTCCGCGTGCCGAAGGCGATTCCTTTGATCAAGGCGCTCTGCTCCGGGGAAAAAAGAGCATCGAGCACGGCAAAAAGTCGTGCCTTGAGCCACAGCGCCGGCACCACCAGCGGGTTCGGCACTCCGCGGCCGAGCCGCGTGATTCCTTCCGGCCGGGCGTAAACCAGCACCCCGATACCGCGCCGGGCCAGGTAAGCCGCGTAGTCGAACTCCCCCGGGTTTCCCGGCGGCGCTGGCTTGACAAGCATTCCCTTCACCCGGAGCAGGTCGCCGTAGCCGAAAACCTTCTCCGGCTCCCGGACAACCAAAAGCACCTTCCCGCCCTTGAAGACTTTCTCTCCCACCCGGGCCTCGGCCACACGCAGGACATAGCGCACGTCCTGCTTACGTACGTCCGGCTCGGCCACCACCGTACCGGAGAGTGTAACGTACCGGTCCGCGTAACCGGCGAGGGGACAGGCCGCTTCAGCCACCGCAAAGCGGGCCCCCACTATCCCGAGGATGAAGAAAAGGAAATAAATCAGGCGGTGAGTGCGCTGGCGGGCGTAAAAATAGCCGATAACGGCCACCAAAATCGTGAAAAGCGCAGCCAATAACGCCGCGCTTCCCGGAAGCGGAAAGTAACGCGCCGCGAAGCACCCCCCGGCATACAAAGCCGCGAGCAGCACCAGCGGCGGTACGTTGAACCCCTTCTCCCCCGGCGGGCACTCTCTGACCAGTCCGGCGTCCTCGGCCATGGCGCTCCTTCCGCCCGCCCGGCGGCGCTCAGTGTACGGTAACGTGGTCCCGCAACTGGGCGAGCTTCTTCTCCCCGATTCCCGAAACGTTTAACAGTTCGTCAACTGAAGAAAACGGCCCGTTGGCCGTACGGTACTCGATTATCCGCCGTGCCAGCGCCGGTCCGATGCCCGGCAGTTCTTCCAAAGCCCTGCTGTCGGCAGTGTTCAGATTTACTTTTTCTCCGGCAGCCGCCCCACTCCCGGAGGCCGTCGCTCCCCCCGCCGCCACCGCAAAGGGGTTGCCGGAGGCCGCTGCGCCCGGTTCGGCCGGCGGAGTTCTGGGCGGGACCACCACCTTCCGCCCGTCCTCAAGCACCTGGGCCAGGTTCAAAACATCCATATCCGCCTCTGGGCGCAGCCCGGCCTTCTGCACCGCGTCCAGCACCCGGCTTCCGTAAGGCAGCCGGTAAACGCCGGGGTGATAGACGGCCCCCGCCACGTGAACGCAAATCTCCGGCGGCTTTTCCTCCTCCACGACCGCCGGCTCCTCCACCGGCACCTGGCGGGTAAGCGCATACTTCGCCCCCAGCCCAAAAACCACCGCCAGCGCAAAGAGCAAAAGGAGCAACTGCTCGCGCCGCCCAAGATGCATGGTTCAGCTCCCTTCTACGTCATTTCGTTCTTTTTCGCCGCTCCCCTATCAAATCCTTCCCGGGGACTTACAAAAAGCGTCCCGTCAGGGGAAAGGCTGGCCAGAAAAACCCGGGGCAAACTCAGACCGCGCCTCTTGAGTTCGTTTTCCAGCCAGGTCCGGTCCCGGCCCGCAGCCGCAAGATTCCGTTCCAGCACCTCCCCGTCCGCGACGAGAATGCGGGACAAACCGGCGGCGCCCCCCGCCAGCCCCAAGTCCCCCCGGGTCACCGGTCTGTTTTCCCCGCGCGGCACCACACTGAGCCGCCCCGAGTTTTCCAGAACCGCGCACACTACCTCCGCCGGGTCGGGATACCCCTTCTCCCGAAGCTGGCTCAGCAGGTCATCCAGGTTGTACCGCGCGCGCCGCATTTCCCGGTGCAAAATTTGCCCGTTCCGAATCACCAGTTGCGGCTCGCCGCACATCAGGCACCTGAACCGGCGGTTGTACAGCGCCGCATAGGAAAAGGCGATTTCCAGCACCACCAGGGTAACGAGCGGCAAAAGACCCCGCAGCAGCGGGATTTCCGGCTGCAGCATCGGCAGCGCGGCCACCTCGGCGATGACTATCGCCACGACGAAGTCAAAGGCGGAAAGCTGCCCGATTTCCCGTTTGCCCATCAACCGCATCACGAGCAATAAAACAAAATAAATCAGTACCGTGCGGTAAAAAATCATCAACACCGGCATCCACCCCGTGCAGCCTCTTTGCAAATCTCTCTTTTTATGTTATCCTGACAGAGATATCAATCCGCACCAGGGAACCGTCAGAGTCAGAAAAAAAGCTGATAGGAGCGGAAGATGTTCGACACCGGTCAAATCTTCTTCAATGCCGCCGTTACCGGTAGTCTCTATCTTCTCGCCGGAACAGGCCTGACCCTCACGTACGGGCTTTCACGGTTCCCCAATTTTGCGTACGCCGAGTTTATCACCTTTGGAGGCTACATCGGCTACCTCTTTCTCCAGCGGGCCGACGGCAGCCTGCCGGTCGCCTTGATAACGGCTTTTTTCGCTTCCGGCATCCTGAGCGTCGTGAGCTATCGCTTCTGCTTTCGCCCGCTGATTGACCGGAAAGCGGCGCTTATTCCTCTGATGATCGCCTCCATCGCTCTCGGATACGTCATCCGTTATGCCATCGGCGAGGTGTGGTCCTGGTCGGCCCTCTCCTACCAACCGGTCTGGTCCGCGTTCGAACTCGCCGAGATCCGCGTAACGGCCCTCTGGCTCTACCTCGTCGGCGCCGCCCTGCTTACCGGAACCAGCCTCCACTTCCTCTTGACCCACACCAAAACCGGGAAAGCCATCAGGGCCATTGCCAGCAACCCTGAACTGGCACTGGTTTCCGGGATTAATTCCGACCGGGTGATACTCTTCACCTGGTTCACCGGCGCCGCCCTGGCCGGGGTGGCCGGAGTCTTCCGGGCAGCCGACACCCAGCTCTTTCCGATGCTTGGGTGGGACATCCTGCTGATAGTGTTTGCCGCCGTTATTCTGGGTGGCATCGGCAGCTTTTACGGCCTGATTGCGGCCGCTTTTATTTTGGGACTGGTGGAGAACTTCGGCGTGGTTTTGCTCCAGGCCGTGGGGTTGTCCACCGAGTACCGGATGGCCATTGCGTTCTTGGTGCTGATTCTGGTTCTGATCGTCCGACCGAAGGGATTGGCGAGGTGAAGGCTTGGACCCGCTCTTTTACGTCTTTGACACCCTGGTTTTCGTAGGTATCTTTGCCCTGCTCACCGTCAGCCTGAACCTGGAATACGGTTTTACCGGGCTCGGGAACTTCGGTAAAGTGGCCTTTTTCATGGCCGGTGCTTACACCTACGCCCTGCTGGCCAACCAGCAGCTTCCGTTCTACCTCTGCCTCACCGGTGGAGCGGCGGTGGCGGGAATCACCGGAATCCTGGTCACTTTCCCCGCCCTGCGCCTGCGGGAGGATTACCTGGCGATCGTCACCCTTTCCTTCGGCGAGATTCTGCGCATCATCATCAAGGCCGAGGAGGGAATCGCCGGCGGGGTACGGGGGATCTGGGTGCCGTCCGCCTTTGCTCCCCTGGGTTCGATGCGGTCTTTGGCGGTGGCCAACGTCCTGCTCGTCCTCTGTTGCTTGGCAGCAGCCTTTCTTCTGGCGCAACTCCTTGCCCATTCCCCATACGGCCGCATTCTTCGGGGCATCCGGGAAGACGACGTCGCCGTGCAGGCGCTCGGCAAAAACACCGTACTCTACAAGCTCGGCGTCCTGACGGCCGGTTCCGCCATCGCCGGGGTGGCGGGCGGGCTTTTTGCACAGTATATGTCTTTCATCGACCCTTACATGTTCCTGCCCCTGGTCACCTTTTTCGTCTGGATTATGCTCATCCTGGGCGGGCCGGGCAACAACTGGGGCGCCCTGGTGGGCGCACTGCTGGTGGAGCTTCTCAACCGGGGCACCAGGATTCTTAAGGACTACCTGACGCTCCCGGTAGATCCGAACAACCTGCAGTTCATCCTTTTCGGCCTGCTGATCATCCTGATTCTCCTGTACCGACCGCAGGGCTTGCTTCCGGAAGGCCCGGTAAAAACCGCCGCCCGCAGGATGTTTCAAAATGCGCCAAGCGCTTAAGACAAAGGGGGCGCAAACGTGGACTTTTTTGTTGCCGACCGGCTCGTAAAAAATTTCGGCGGCCTGCGCGTTTTAAACGAAACCAGCCTGACGGTGAAGGAAGGAACGATCACCGGCCTGGTGGGTCCGAACGGCAGCGGCAAGACCACCTTTTTCCACGTGGTTTACGGTCTCCTGCGGCCGGATGCCGGCGAAGTCTACTTCCGGGGCGAGCCGATTACCTGCCTGCCGGCCTACCGGGTTTACAGCAAGGGCCTGGCGCTTGCTTTCCAGCTTCCGCGGCTTTTTTCGCGGCTGACCGTCCTCGACAACCTTCTGCTGGCCACAGGGCGCCGGAGCGGCGAAAACTTCGGTACCGCGCTTTTTCGCCGCCGGCACTGGCAGGAGGAAGAAATAAAATTAGCCGAAAAGGCCCGTGCCGTCCTCGAACTGGTCGAGCTCACGCCGCTGGCGCTTAAACCGGCCGGCGAACTTTCGGGCGGGCAGCGCAAGCTCCTGGAAATCGGCCGGGCGCTGATGGCCGACCCGGTAATGCTGCTGCTGGACGAGCCGGCCGCCGGGGTCAACCCCGTACTCGGGCGAAAAATTTATGCCACCCTCGAACGGCTCCGGCGGGAAAAGCGGCTCACCCTTTTAATCATTGAGCACCGCTTGGAAATGCTGCTTGACCATGCCCAGCATGTTTACCTGATGGACGCCGGCCGGATCGCGCTCGCCGGAGAGCCGGCCAGGGTGCTCGCCGATCCGGCTTTCTACAAGATCTACGCGGGGGAGAGTCGTCAGTGGCAGTCTTAGAAGCAAGGCAGATCACCGCTGGATACGGCGACACGGTCATCGTGGAGCAGATCACGGTGCAGGTAGATGTCGGACAAACCGTTGCCGTAGTGGGCCCGAACGGGAGCGGCAAATCCACTTTTCTCAAGTCCCTTGTGGGTCTCGTGCACCGTTTTGCCGGAAGCGTAATTTACCAGGGCCGGGATATAACCGTCCTCCAACCCTGGCAAATCACCCGTTCCGGCATTGGCTATGTCCCGCAGGTCCAGAACATTTTTCCCAACCTGTCTGTTACCGAAAATCTGGAAATGGGTGCGTATTCGCGCCGGGATAAAGAAGGAATCCGGGGCGACCTGAACGAAATCTTTACCATATTTCCGGAACTGCAAAGGCGCCGCCGGACCCGTGCGGAAACCCTAAGCGGCGGGGAAAGACAACTCCTGGCCATCGGGCGGGCACTGATGGGACGCCCGCAGATGCTGCTTCTCGACGAACCGCTGGCCTTCCTGGCACCAAAAGCCGCAGCACTCATCCTGGAAAAACTGGCGGCCGTAAAGGAAAAGGGAATCGGGGTTCTCCTCGTAGAACAAAACACTTTTCTCGCCCTGAAAGCCGCCGATTACGCCTATGTCCTCAGCGAAGGCCGTTGCGTCATGGAAGGGAAAGGAAGCGTGCTTCTCGAAGACGCTTCCTTGCGCGAACGCTTTCTTGGTCTGGGAAGGGAGGTGTAAAACGCAAAACCTTTCGGCGAACCAGTTGTGGGGAAGGTGCAGCCTTGGAGCGAACAGACCTGTTGAGCAGAGGGGATTTGTCAAGGCGGTTTTAGAGGACGTTTAAAGCGCTTGTCGGCTTTGTGCAAGCGCGTTCTTCAGAAAGGAGGCGGACGCTTTGTTTAACCGTTACCGGCGGTCCCGGTGGTACCGTTTCTTGTGCCTGTTAACCGCGCTTACTCTTGTCGTGAGCTTTACCGGCTGTGCCAAAAAGGAATCCGGCAAGCCTGCGGCCGAAGAAGAAGTGATCAAACTCGGCTGCGTCCTTTCGATGAGCGGTGATCTGGCGGCGATGGGTAAAAAGATGGCCGACGCCGTTAAGCTCGCCGTGGAAGAGATTAACCAGGCGGGCGGGGTCAACGGAAAGCAGATTAAACTCTACCTTGAAGACGATGCCACCGACCCGGCCACCTGTCTTAACGCCGTCAAGAAACTGGTGGAACTCAACGACGTGAAGCTGATTATCGGCGGCATGACTTCCGGGGGTGCCAAGACTGCGGGGCCCTACGTTTTTGAACGCAAGGTACTCCTCGTTTCTCCTTCGGCCACCTCGCCCGAACTGACGGGACAACCCTGGCGGGAGTACTTCTTCCGGACCTGCCCGAGCGACACCTTCCAGGGCAAGGTGATGGCTCAACTCGCAGTGGACGAAGGGCTTAAAAAAGCGGTCATTTTAGCAATGGATAACCCCTACGGAGTAGGTTTGGGTGAAGTAATCGAATCCGCCCTGGCCGGAAAGGCCGAAGTGCTGTCGGTGATCAAGTATGACCCGAACAAGAAGGACTACCTTACCGAACTCACCCAGATCAAAAACCTCAATCCCGACTGCGTATTCCACATCGGCTACAACGACGACGGTCGTGTCATCTACAAGCAGGCGCTGAACCTGGGGTTGGACAAAATACGCTGGATCGGGTGCGACGGTGTTTACGGCACGGGAATGTTTGCTACCCAGGCTGCAGCCGAGTTTATGGCGAAAGCGGTCCTGGGAACCCGACCGGCTTCACCGGAAGGCGGCAAGTACGAGAAATTTCGCCAGGCATATAAAGCCGAATACAACAGTGAACCGGAGGTTTACTGCGACACGGTGTACGACGCCGCGCAACTGATCGCCGAGGCCTGCGCCAAGGCCGGCTCGGCCGATCCGGCCAAGGTCCGGGAGGCACTGGTAAGTGTCGGCCAGGGTTACGAAGGCGCCAGCGGGACCATCACCTTTGACAGCCAGGGCGACCGCGTCAGCGGCGTTTACGAGGTCTGGAAAGTTGTCAAGAAAGACGGCGAGTACTCCTTGGAGCGGGTGAAGCTGGCCGAGGCCCAATAGCACGGACAATTGAAGAGGCCCTTCTCCGGAAGGGCCTCTTTTTTTTTTCGCCGTGGGCATTCCGGCTTCAGTCCGGGAAACCTCTAACGCCTTTGGCGGCAGGTTTGCCTTCCTTGAGCCACGACGCCAGTTCTTCGAGTTCCCCGGCCATTTTCGAGAGGACATAGATAGAAGAAGCCACCTCTTCTACCATTGCGGTGTGCTGTTCGGCCATAATTCCCAGGTCGACTACCTGCTCTTTAAGGTCCAGGATGTTCTGCGTCAGCCCTTTCAACTCCTCCCCAAACTGCTGGACCACCGCCAGCGTGTCCCGGCAGGAAATCAGGCTTTCACTTATGCGTCGCACCATTTCTCCGGACGCGCCGTTTTTAGGGTCCAACAGGGCGATCAGACTGCTGAGTTCTTGCCGGAAATCGGCCAACTCAGCCCACCCTTCCGCGCCGACCGTTTTTTCAAGCCGTTGCAGGACCGCGTGGCCTCCCTCCAGCGCAACCTTGAGATTGGCCACTTCGTCAAGCACGACTTGCAGCTTCTCCGCCCCCTCGCTGAGCTGCCGGGCCGTGGCCGCGGTAGCGTCCGACAGCGCCGCCGTACCCGTGGAAACCGCCTCGACCGTGCTGGTAACCTTCAGTGCAGCCCACGTGGCCTTCATTACGGCTTCAGCCGTTTCTTCCGCCCCTTCGGCCAGTTGCTCCACCGCCTCCCGAAGGTGCTGAGCCTTGTCCAAGAGTTTTCCTGCCACTTCGTGCAGCTTCTCCAGCCGCGTATTCAGAAGGGTCACCAGTTGTCCGAGTTTGCCGCCCGTTCCCCCTTCGGAAAGCCCCAGCTTATGAAACGTCTCTTCAAGTGCAGTGGCAAAGCGCTTGAAATTCCGGAATTGCCAGAGGTAAAGGGCCAGGAATACCAAAAAACTCAATCCCAGAAAGCCTTCTACTCCCACCAGCCACCAGATCATCGCCATTTCCTGCCACTTGGATTCTCTTAAACCTTCTTCCACATCTTCCGCAATCTTTTCCCAGGCTTGAAGCACCTCCATCCGGTGCTTCACCAGTTCCTGGCGGTAAAGCATGTCGGCCAGCCGGTGGTCACCGGCGGAGCAAGCCGTTATGGCCGCCCTACCGACCTTCCGGTAGAGCTCACCCGCATGTTCGAGGGTGTGGATACTGGCAACCGAGACCGTCTCTTCGTTGTTGGCCTCCAGCACGGCAAGTCCCTTCTGAAAAGCGGCTTCTCTGGCGTAATAAAGCTGCTTTGCCTTAGGGTCGCTGGTTTGCAGGTAGTTTTGCAACTCGATATCCATCGCGGTGAAAGAAACCAGGAGCTTACGCAATTCCCGTTCCAGGAACAGGTCGTGTTCCACCGCTTGCCGGGAGGTTCCCACTGCATACCTGGCACCGACCACCCCGGTGAATACGATCAAGACCGAAAACAAAATAAACAGGCAGTGTACCTTTACTGCCCGCTGGCGCCATTGCCCAGTCGCCAAAAAGTCCTTAATGGTTCCTTTTCGCGCAGACTCTTTATGCTGCGGAATCTCTTTATCCGCCACCCAAAGCACCCCTACCGAAATTTTAACAGATTTTCGGTTCAACCGGGCAAAAACTTTAGCAAATCCAAGCTCGCTGACAGATTAAGAAACAGACTCAGCAATACCCGATAATGAACGGCACAAAAAAACAACAAGGCTCACCAAACCGGCAACCCCAGCTTTACTTAATTAGGAAGCAGTCCAGAGCCTGGTAAACGCGTCACAATAAATAAAGACACCATTGAAGTCGTGTTCAAGGTGTCTGTGGATTTAGCTGGTGGAGGCGGGGGGAATCGAACCCCCGTCCGAAGGACCGATGCCGGGAGATTCTCCGAGCGCAGGCTGCGTACTCAGCTTCGCCCTACTGCCGCCCGCAGCCGGGCAGACAGAACGGCTATCCCGGTTCGTCTCCCTTAAGGCTTCCGGGAGGAGCCTTAAGGAAAGCCTGCCGCTGTCACACCCTGTCCTGCCCCGCAGGCAAAGGCAGGGAGGATGCTGGCCGGTTTATGCGGCCAGAGCGAGTTCGTTTCTGTTGGCGTTTATTGCTTTGCCACCGTTTTTACGGGCAGGTAGCCTCCCCGGCTCGCTTCTCCCGTTACCGCTTCCCCCGTCGAAACCTATCGCCCCCGTTTTAAGCTAAGACGGATGGACCCTTGAGGTCCGTTCACGGTTCAAAGTTCTAAGTTCGATAGTTCAAAGTTCGAAGCTAAGAAACCCGGCTTAACTCCGTGGAACAAGTATTCAATTCTTTTGATCCGGATTTAAGACCTTCGACCGTCGGCTTTCGACTTAGCCCGTAACTCGCAACGCGTGATTCGCAACTCTTTAAACCGTCCGCTTGTGTCGCATCGCCCGTTCAATCTCCCGCTTTGCGTCGCGGGCCGCGATGTCTTCCCGCCGGTCGTAGAGCTTCTTGCCCTTGACCAGCGCCAGTTCAACCTTTGCCCGGCCGTTCTTGAAGTAGCACTTGAGCGGCACCAGGCTCAAACCCTTTTCCCGCGTCCGCCCCCAGAGCCGGGCGATCTCGCTGCGGTGCATCAGGAGTTTCCGCGGCCGCTTCGGCTCGTGGTTGTAACGGTTTCCCTGCTCATAAGGACTGATGTGCATGTCGTAAAGCCAGAGTTCACCGTTTTCCACGCGGGCGAAACTGTCCCTTAAATTCCCGCGGCCGGCCCGCAGCGATTTCACTTCGGTCCCGGTGAGCGCCATCCCGGCCTCGAAGGTTTCGAGGATAAAATAATCATGCCGCGCCTTTCGGTTTTCACACACTACCTTCACCGGCACGGCTCTCACCCCTACAAAGACCCTCAACCATATTATACATTCGCCCGGCCGTTAGCGTCAACTCAACCTTCTTCATTACCCCCTCGGTTACCTACTAAAAATGTACACTACCCCTGTTCGGGATCCGCCGCGACGCCAGCAGCAGCGCCTGCTTTCTGCCGGCAGCGGAAAGAAAAGTCTCGGCCAGCACACTCACTTCCGCCTCGGTTTTTCCTTTGATTTCCTCCTTCCATCCCGCAAGACGCAAGGCATCCCGGGCCAAGCGCTCGTTCAGCCGTCCCGTCGCCCGGTCGGCAAGCAGGGCCTCAAGAATCTCTACCACTTCGTCTCCAACTTCCGGCGGTAAATCCAGCGCCGCCATTATTTCCCGGGCCGCCGCCAGCGAATCCCCCGCGACAGTTCCTCCACCAGGCTGCGTCGCCAGCGCGATTTCTTTCAACAGAACAACCGCCGTCACTACGAGGGGCGAGCCCCCTTCCTCCCTGCTCAGCTCCAGCGCGAAGGAAGCGGCGGCAAGGGCCGTCTGCCGCAAGTCCGGGAAGTCCTTCAGCCGCCGGCTCACTTCCAGCAAGAGCTTCTCCCGCAAAACCTCGGGCTGCCGGCGGTAAACTTCCGCCACCTCGCCCACGCACTTGTCCGCGTAAGCGCACCAGGCCGCACAGGCAGGATTGAATTTAGGGTTGCGGGCCAGCCTGCCGCACTTGCAGCGGATCATGATGTCGTCGGGGAAAAACTCGATCTCCGCTCCGCAGGCGGGGCAAGGCGCCAGGACGACGTCCTCCGGGCGAAAATCCCGCCTGTCTTGCCCGGGACACTTCCACAACGTCACCGCGGCATCACCCCCCGAAAAGCTCCGTCCTGTAAACAACCCTTTCCAAACAGAGGCCGTGCGGCGGAGCCGTGGGCCCGAGTAATTTTCGCTCACCCGCTTCCAGCGCCTGGTTGATCACCGAAGGCGCCAGCCGCCCCCGGCCGACTTCCAGGAGCGTCCCCACGATTACCCGGACCATCTGGTAAAGAAATCCGTCGGCGGTAAAACGCAGGTGCAGGAACGGCCCTTCTTCCTCGACCCGGCACTCGTAAAGCGTCCGCACCGCCGACTTGACCGACCGGCCCGTATTCTGAAACGCCCGAAAGTCGTGTGTGCCCATCAAACAGGCGGCAGCCTGTTGCATCCGGGCAACGTCCAGTGCCCCGGGAACGTGGAGCGAATAGAGACGCGAAAACGGGCAGCGTGCTGCCCGCCGGAAAATCGTGTAGCGGTAAGTTTTACTTACGGCGTCGTACCGGGGATGGAACGTGGCTGAAACCTCGGCCGCCGCCAAGACGGCGATTTCCGCCGGCAGACTCCCGTTCAGCGCCGGCACCAGGCGCCCGACGGGAATCGGCCAGTCCACCGTCCAGAAGGAAACCACCTGGCCGGCCGCGTGGACTCCGGCATCGGTCCGGCCGGCACCCTTTACCGGGCAGGAAGCCCCGCTCAGGTGCTCGAGAGCCTCTTCCAGCACCCCCTGTACGGTCCGGCGCCCCGGCTGCTTTTGAAAACCGTGAAAGCCTGTCCCGTCGTAGGCAATCTTTAAAGCGACCTGGCGTCCTTTCCTGCCACCCGTCACACCAGTTCCAGAACCACCATCTCGGCTGCATCCCCCCGGCGCTGGCCCAGCTTCAGGATGCGGGTGTACCCGCCGGGCTGGCCGGCGTAGCGCGGCCCAATGCTGTCAAACAGCTTCCGAACCACTTCTTCGTCGTAAACGTAACGCAACACTTGGCGCCGGGCTGAAAGGTCGCCCTTCTTCGCCAGGGTAACCATCCGTTCCGCAATGCTCCGGACCTCCTTGGCCCGTGACTCGGTGGTCGTGATTCTACCCTCCCGCAGGAGCGAGGTTACCAGGTTTCTGAGCATTGCCTTCCGGTGGCCCGTGGTGACACCGAGCTTTCTATACCCCACTGTTCTTACCTCCCTTCGGAACCGCCCGCAAACTCTCCGGCTAACGCCGGCCGACGCAACCGAACCGGCAGCCGGCAGCGGGTGACGCGTTCTCTTTAGTCACTGTTCTTCCGCAGCGAGAGTCCCAGTTCCGCCAGCTTTTGCTTGACCTCTTCCAGCGACTTCTTCCCCAGGTTGCGGACCTTGATCATTTCCTCCTCGTCCCGCTGGATCAATTCTTCCACGGTGTTGATTCCGGCCCGCTTCAAGCAGTTGTAAGAACGTACCGAAAGGTCGAGTTCCTCGATCGGCATTTCCAGCAACCGGTTTTTCTTCTCCTCTTCCTTCTCCACCATGATCTCCATCTTGCTTACCGTATCACTCAAGCCCATGAAGAGCTGGAAGTGTTCGCACAGGATGCGGGCCGCCAGGCTTACCGCCTCGTCCGACCGGATGCACCCGTTGGTCCAAACATCCAGTACCAGTTTATCGTAATCGGTCACTTGGCCAACACGAATGCTCTCAATGTTATAACTTACCCGCTTGACCGGAGAAAAATCAGCATCGACCGGGATCACGCCAATCACATACTCGGCACGCTGGCGCTCCACCGGAACGTATCCCCTTCCCCGGGCGACCGTAATCTCCATGAAGAGGCGGGCTTCGGGTGAAAGGCTCGCGATATAATGTTCGGGGTTGATGATCTCCACGTCAGCGTCCGTGGTGATGTCCGACGCGCGGACCACTCTCTCCCCGGTGGCCTCGATCCGGAGGGTGCGCTCTTCGTCGGTGTGCATCTTGATCTTTAAACCCTTCAGGTTGAGGACCAACTCGGTCACATCCTCCCTGACCCCGGGAATCACCGAAAACTCGTGCAGCACTCCTTCTATTTTCACTGCGGTTACCGCAGCCCCGGGAATGGAGGACAGCAGGACTCGCCGCAGAGAATTCCCGATGGTGGTGCCGTATCCCCGTTCCAGCGGTTCGACGACAAAGCGGCCGTAATCTCCGGCAGGAGAAAAGGCCTCGCAGTTGATCCTCGGCTTTTCAATCTCCAGCATACACAGCCCCCTTAAAGCCAGATTTACTGCCACTCCCTAACGCGAGTAGAGTTCGACAATGAGCTGCTCCTTTACAGGAACGTCAATCTGGTCCCTGGTTGGATAGGCCACCACTTCGCCGGTGGCCGCTTCCGCATCGTAACTCAGCCAGGCCGGGGGTGTGGTTTGTGCCGCCCGTTCGATCAATTCCTTGACCCGCAGCGACTCCCTCGACCCTTCCGCCACGCTGACCCTATCGCCGACCCGGACCAGATAGGAAGGAATCGTCACCTTGCGTCCGTTCACTTTGAAGTGGCCGTGCCGGACAAGTTGCCGCGCTTCGGTTCGGGAAGCCGCCAGACCCAGCCGGTAAACTACGTTATCGAGACGCCGCTCCAAAAGCCGCAAGAGATTCTCACCGGTGATGCCCCGCTGTCGCTCCGCTTTCTCGAAATAATTGCGAAACTGTGCTTCGAGCACCCCGTAAATCCGCCGTACCTTCTGCTTTTCCCGCAGCTGTACCGCATACTCAGTAAACTTCCGCCGCGCCCGGCCGTGCTGTCCCGGTGGGAAGTTCCGCCGCTCGATAGCACAGCGGTTGCTGTAGCACCGGTCGCCTTTGAGGTAAAGCTTAACCCCTTCCCGGCGACAGAGCCGGCAGCGTGCTTCCGTGTAACGTGCCATCTCTCTGCAACACCTCCTATACCCGCCGGCGCTTGGGGGGCCGGCAGCCGTTATGGGGCACGGGGGTAACATCCTTAATGAGGCTCACCTGAAGGCCTGCCGCCTGCAGGGAGCGGATCGCAGCCTCCCGCCCCGCACCGGGACCCTTCACCAAGACCGAGACTTCTTTCATTCCGTGTTCCATTGCCTCACGCGCAGCTTTTTCTGCAGCCATCTGGGCCGCGAAGGGCGTGCTCTTCCTGCTTCCCTTGAAGCCAACCGTACCCGCACTCGCCCACGCTACGGTGTTTCCGTTGGCGTCCGTAATGGTAACCAGCGTGTTGTTGAACGTAGACTTGATGTGTGCCACGCCCTGTTCGATATTCTTTCGCTCTTTTTTTCTGGTTCGCGCACGTCGCGCCATCCATTACCCTCCTTATTTCTTCCTTCTTACGCCGACCGTCCGGCGCGGCCCTTTACGGGTTCGGGCGTTGGTACGGGTGCGCTGGCCCCGCACCGGCAATCCGCGCCTGTGCCGGACCCCCCGGTAGCAGCCGATCTCCATCAGGCGCTTGATATTCATTGCCGTCTCCCGCCGCAGGTCGCCTTCAACCTTAAACTCCCGGTCGATGACTTCACGCAAACGGGAGACTTCGTCTTCCGCAAGGTTCTTCACCCTGGTGTCCGGGTTGACTCCCGTTTTGGCCAGGATTTTCTTGGCATTCGAACGGCCGATGCCGTAAATATACGTCAGCGCTACCTCTACGCGCTTGTCCTTGGGCAGATCAACCCCTGCAATCCGTGCCAACCTTACTACCTCCTAACCTTGTTTTTGTTTGTGCTTCGGATTGGCGCAAATCACCATTACCTTTCCTTTGCGCCGGATTATCTTGCACTTCTCGCAAATTACCTTCACCGACGGTCTCACCTTCATCGTCCGAAACCTCCCAAATGCAAAAATTCGCCTCGCTCATGAGATTCGAAAGCCGCCCAGCACTCAACCCCACACTTGGTGGTTATGGGGCTTCTTCCGGTCGTTTAGCTTGACCCCGGGTTAACCCTTCAAGGGCCGAGTTGAATGCCGGGCAATTCCAGCCTCTATTTATACCGGTAAACAATCCGGCCCCGGGTCAGGTCGTAGGGCGAAAGCTCCACCATCACCTTGTCACCGGGCAGGATGCGGATGAAGTGCATCCGGATCTTGCCGGAGACGTGCGCCAGAACCTTGTGCCCGTTCGCAAGCTCCACCCTGAACATCGCGTTGGGCAACGGTTCGATGACGGTGCCTTCGACCTCGATTACATCCTGCTTCGACATAGGGCCTCCCCCCGCGAAAGGACGCCGGTTCTCGTCTTACGCTTTTCAGAACCGAGAAAACTTAGCACCATCTTCCTCCCAGAAAACAAGCTACTCCCCCTCTTTTTTCACCAACTGCGCCAGTGCCCCTCTTATCTCGGCGTTGGTCACCCGCTCGCCGCGCGCCAGCTTCGCCGCGACCGTTTCGGCTACCGCCGGCCGCAGTTGCAGGTGCTTCACATTCTTTTCCTTCGGATTTTCTATCCGGCGGATAGTCCCGTCGACGACCCTCACCAGCCGCTCCGACACAACCTGGTAGATCAGGTAGTGCCGTCCGCGGTCACGCCCGGCCTTCGAGATCACCAGCCGTCCCACCTGTGGCTCCTTGTTATCGGATCCCAAAGGGTTGCACCTCCGTCTAAAGACGGGTTAAAATCTCTGCCGCCCCGTTCCGGACCACCACGGTATGTTCAAAATGCGCCGAAAGCTTGCCGTCCTTCGTAACAACGGTCCAGTTGTCCTCAAGTACCGCCACTTCATACGTACCTGCGTTTACCATCGGCTCGATCGCCAGCGTCATCCCCTCTTCCAGCCGGGGGCCCCGCCCCGGAGGGCCGAAATTCGGCACCTGGGGATCCTCGTGCATCCTGCTGCCGATGCCGTGCCCGACAAAGTCGCGCACCACGGAAAAGCCGTGCTTCTCGACATATACCTGGATGGCGTGGGAAATGTCTGTGAGCCGGTTCCCGGCCACCGCTTTCTTTATCCCCTCATAAAGCGCCTCCTCAGTCACCCGCAACAGCCGCGCCGCTTCGCCGTCTATCTCCCCCACGGGAAACGTGGCCGCGGCATCCCCGTAATATCCGTGGACCTCCGCACCTACGTCGATGCTGATAATGTCCCCGGCTTTAAGCCGCCGCGGTCCCGGAATCCCGTGCACCACCTGTTCATTAACCGAGGTGCAGATGCTGGCCGGAAATCCGTAAAGGCCTTTGAAGGCTGGCCGCGCTTTTTGCCTTCTGATCAAATCCTCGGCCAGCGTGCTCAACTCCCCCGTAGTAACCCCGGGCTTAATCGCCTTTCCCAACTCTTTCAGAGTCAGCGCCACGATCCGCCCGGCCTTCCGCATGTAACGCAGTTCCCGTTCCGATTTCCGCGAAATCATACCCCAAAAACCCGCTCTACTTGATAAAACCCTGATAACTACGCATCAACAAGTGCGCCTCCAACTGCTTCATGGTTTCCAAGGCCACGCCTACCACGATCAAGAGCGCCGTGCCGCCGAAATAGATGTTCGGAATCCGGGTAGCCAGCAGCACGAAATTGGGCAAAATGGCGATTAGCGCCAGGAAAACCGCGCCGGCAAGGGTGATCCGGCTAATCACCTTGTTGATGTACTCGGCCGTGGGCCTCCCCGGTCTGATCCCGGGAATGAAACCGCCGTACTTCTTAATGTTATCCGCCACGTCCACCGGGTTCATGATCACCGCCGTGTAAAAGTACGTGAATCCGATGATCAAGAACGCGTAAATCAGGGTATGCAGCGGCGACCCCCAGTGAAATATCCTGAGGTACCAGTCGGCGACCACGTTCCCCGTAAGCCAGCCGGCCACCTGCTCCGGAAAAATCAGGAGCGAGGAGGCAAAGATCACCGGAATAACGCCGGCCATGTTTACCCGGAGCGGCAGGTGGGTACTCTGCCCCCCGTAAACTTTACGCCCGACGACCCGCTTCGTGTACTGCACCGGAATTCGCCGCTGCCCCTCGTTCACCGCCACGATCCCAGCGATCACCGCCACGGCGATGACCACGAGGACGATGATGCTCAGGATGTTGATGGTTCCCGCCTGCAGGTACTCCAAAATCCTGCTGCCGCCGGCGGGGATCCGGGAAACGATACCTGCAAAGATCAAGAGCGAAATACCGTTGCCGATCCCTTTCTCGGTGATTTGCTCGCCCAGCCACATCAGGAACACCGTGCCTGCCGTAAGGCTGATCGCCACCACCAGGTAGCTGAAAAACCCGGGGTGCAAAAGCGCGCGCCGCAAGAACATCGCCATCCCGACCGCCTGGAGGAAGGCCAGGATCACGGTTCCGTAGCGCGTGTACTGGATGATTTTCTTGCGCCCCTCTTCCCCTTCCTTGGACAGCCTTTCCAGGTGCGGAACGACCACCGTCAAGAGCTGCATGATGATCGAGGAGTTAATGTACGGGGTGATGCTCATCGCGAACACCGAAAAGTTCTTGAACGCCCCGCCCGAAATTACGTCGAAGAAGCCGAAAAGCGCACCGGTCTTTATCAGTTCCGCAACCACGTCCGGATTGACTCCTGGCACGGGGATGTGCACTCCCAGCCGGAAGACCAGCAGCAGGCCGAGGGTAAAGAAGAGCCGCGTCCGGAGTTCCTGGGTGTCAAACGCGCTTTTAAGCCGGTCAAGCATTTAAATCACCTCGGCTTTGCCGCCCGCCGCCTCGATCTTCTGGGCGGCCGTCCGGCTGAAGGCCTGCGCCCTCACGGTGAGGGCACGGTTCAGTTCTCCGGTCCCCAGGATCTTCACCGCGCCGCTTTTCTTCACAATCCCGGCTTCGCGCAGGACCTCCGGTGTGACCACGGCCCCGTCCTCAAACCGGTTCAGCTTGCTGACGTTGACCGCAACATATTCCTTCTTAAAAATGTTCGTAAAGCCGCGCTTTGGCATCCGGCGGACCAGCGGCATCTGCCCGCCCTCAAAACCAGGGCGCACGCCTCCACCCGACCGGGCCTTCTGGCCCTTGGTCCCCCGGCCGGCCGTTTTGCCGAGGCCTGAACCGGTCCCCTGTCCCTTGCGGACCGGCTTGCGCCGTGCGCCTCGCGCCGGTTTCAACTCTGAAAGCCGCATAATCCTTCCCCACTCTCCTCTTCCCGGAAGGCCGGCCGGCAAGCCGCACTGCAGTTCCTCAACCCGGCAGCCTCCCAAGATTAATTAAGACCTCCCGAACAACCGGAAGTACGAGCCCTCCGGGCTCAATCTCCGCAGCGCTTCCTGCTTCTCCCTATCAGCCGGAAGCAGCCCCGCACTATCTTTCCCTGGCCGGCGCAGAACCGCCCACAGCCGTACCGCGCAGGCGGGCGACCTCCTCCGGGTGCTTCAGCTTACTCAGGGCGTCAAAGGTGGCCCGCGTCATGTTGTGCGGGTTGTTCGAACCCAGCGACTTGGTGAGGATGTCCCTGATGCCCGCCAACTCAAGCACGGCACGGACGGCCCCGCCGGCAATCACCCCCGTACCCGGCGCAGCCGGCTTCAAAATCACCTTCCCGGCCCCGAAATGTCCGATTACCTCGTAAGGGATCGTAGTACCGATCATCGGGACTCTAACCAGATTCTTTTTCGCATCCTCAATCCCCTTTCGAATGGCTTCCGGAACTTCACCGGCCTTGCCGAGTCCCGCGCCCACGTGACCCTGTCCGTCGCCGACAATGACCAGCACCGAAAAGCTGAACCGCCGGCCGCCCTTAACCACCTTGGCGCAGCGTCTGATGGACACCACTTTTTCGGTCAGTTCTACTTTGGAACCGTCAACCTGCTCCACTTTTTCCCTCCTTTGAAACCGCTTCATTAAACCTGTCCGCTTTCCTCCGTGCCCGCCGTCCGGGACTCCCGTGTTGCCGTAGTGTCCCGCCGGGCGGCAGCTTCTCTCTCCAACCCACTCTACTTCTCACAATCCTTAATACCATCCGGTTTCAGAAACCGGCGGATTCCCGCACCTAAAACTCCAGTCCGCCCTCGCGTGCCGCCTCCGCCAGGGCTTTTACCCGGCCGTGATAAAGGTACCCGGCACGGTCGAAGACCACCTTGGTGATCCCCTTTGCCTTCGCCTTTTCCGCAACCAGCTTCCCGACGGCAGCCGCCCCAGAAACATTGCCGCCCGTTACTTTCCCCCGGAGTTCCGGCGAAAGGGATGATGCCGCAACCAGCGTAATTCCCCGGTCGTCATCGATAATCTGCGCGTAAATGTGGTTCAGGCTCCGGAAAACGTTCAGCCGCGGCCGTTCGGCGGTGCCGTAAACCTTCTTGCGCACCCGCAGCCGGCGCCGCTGCCGGAGTTCTTTGCGGTTGACCTTCTGTAACAAGCCTTGATCCCCCCAACCTAACTCTTCCCTTTGCCGCCGGCCTTCCCGGCTTTGCGGCGGATGGTTTCGCCTTCGTACCTGATACCTTTGCCTTTATAGGGCTCCGGTTCCCGGAAACTCCTGATGTAAGCGGCAAACTGCCCCACTTTTTCCTTGTCCGTACCCTTAACGATGATTCTGGTCGCCGCCGGCACCTCGATCTCCAGCCCGGCCGGAGGCTCAATCTCCACGGGGTGCGAGTACCCCAGCGCCAGCGTAACTTTCTGCCCCTGTTTGGTCGCCCGGTACCCCACACCCACGATTTCGAGCGTCTTGGCAAATCCCTTGGTGACCCCGACGACCATGTTATTCAACAGCGTCCGGCTCAACCCGTGCAGGGCCCTGTCCTGCGGCGCGTCTGAGCGGCGCTCCACCACGAGCTGGCCGTCCTCCTTCCTGATGGTTACCGCTGACGGGAACTCCCGGTCCAGGGTGCCAAGCGGGCCTTTTACCGTAACCCTGTTCCCTTCGATCAGCACTTCCACCCCGTCCGGGACGGGAACAGGTTTTTTACCAATCCGCGACATAAGCCACCTCCCCCGCTACCAGATGTAGCAGATAACTTCCCCGCCAAGCTTCATCTTTCGCGCCTGCTTGTCGGTCATGATCCCTTTCGAAGTCGAAAGTATCGCCACACCAAGGCCGCCGAGCACCCGCGGCACCTGGTCCTTTCGGGCGTAAACCCGGAGGCCCGGCTTTGAAATTCGCTTCAATCCGGTGATCACCCGTTCCCGGTTCGCACCGTACTTCAGGTAAATCCGGATGATGCCCTGCTTCCCGTCCTCGATGAGTTCGTAATCCTTAATGAACCCCTCTTCCTTCAGGATCTGCGCCAGGGCAACCTTCATTTTGGAAGCCGGGATTTCCGCCGTGCTGTGGTAGACCATGTTCGCATTCCTGATCCGTGTTAGAAAATCCGCAATCGGGTCGGTCATAACCATGCCGCACCGTACCTCCTTCCTTACCAACTTGCCTTGCGAATCCCGGGAACCTCGCCCCGGTAGCAAAGCATCCGGAAGCAAAGCCGGCAAACGCCGAATTTTCGCATGTAAGCCCGAGGACGACCGCACAGCTTGCACCGGTTGTAGGCCCGGACCTTGAACTTCGGAGGCCGCTGGGCCTTGGCAATCAGCGACTTTTTAGCCATTGTACCTCCCCCATAGTCTCTTTACGACGCCCGGAAGGGCATCCCTAAAAGTCTCAGCAACTCCCTGGCTTCTTCGTCACTCTTCGCCGTCGTCACCAGGGTGATGTTCATCCCCCGTACTTTGTCCACTTTATCGTAATCGATCTCCGGGAAAATGATTTGTTCCTTCAAACCCAGGGTGTAGCTGCCCCGCCCGTCAAACGACTTGGGAGAAACACCCCGGAAATCACGCACCCGCGGCAGGACGACGTTGATGAGCTTATCCACAAAGTCATACATCCGCTGTCCCCGCAGGGTGACCTTGGCACCGATCTGCATTCCGGCCCGGAGCTTGAAGGCGGCGATCGACTTCTTGGCCCGCGTCACCACGGGCTTTTGGCCGGTGATCGTCTTGAGATCCTCCACCGCTGCATCGATCACCTTCGGGTTTTGCACGGCTTCACCCAACCCGATGTTGATCGTGACCTTCTTCAGCTTGGGAACCTGCATCACGTTCTTGTAACCGAACTCCTTCATTAGTGCCGGCACAACTTCCTGCTGGTATTTTTCCTTCAGACGCGACACGTTTAACTCTGCCTCCTCCCGCCGCTCAGCTGACGATTTCGCCACACTTCTTGCAGAAGCGGACCTTGGTGCCGTCTTCCAGGAGACGCCGCCCGACTCGGGTTGGTTTGTGGCACTTTTCGCACACCAGCATTACGTTGGAAGCATGAATCGGTGCTTCCTTCTCGATAATCCCCCCTTGGGGAAGCTGCCGTGTCGGACGCGAGTGGCGCTTTACGATGTTCACCTTCTCCACGACCAGCCGCTGCGTCTCCGGGAAAACCGTTATAACCTTGCCCTTTTTCCCGGCGTCTTTTCCCCTGATTACCAGGACCGTATCTCCTTTTTTCACGTGAACCTTGGGCATAACCAGAAAAACCCCCCGAACCCGCCACGTTTACAGAACCTCCGGGGCAAGCGAGACGATCTTCATGAAGTCCCGCTCGCGCAGTTCCCGGGCGACCGGCCCGAAGATCCGTGTTCCGCGCGGGCTTTTGTCGTCTTTAATGATCACCGCCGCGTTTTCGTCAAACTTGATGTAAGAACCGTCCGGACGCCGCATCTCCTTCTTCGTCCGTACGACAACCGCTTTCACCACATCGCCTTTTTTTACGACGCCCCCTGGCGAGGCCTCCTTGACCGAGCAGACGATAACGTCTCCCACGCCGGCATACCGCCGGAAAGGGCTCCCCAGGATTCGGATGCACATCAACTTCTTGGCGCCGGTATTGTCTGCTACATTGAGCATCGTGTGAACCTGTACCATCTAAACTCCCTCCATCAAGAGGTCAAATATCGGGGTACTGCCGGAATTAAAGCTTTATTCTTCTTCCGGGGCCGCAGGAGCATCTTCGAAGCGCTTACCGCGCTCAATGATTTCCACCACCCGCCAGCGCTTGTCTTTGGAAAGCGGCCTTGTTTCCATAATCCTGACCTTATCCCCGATACGACAGGTATTCTCGGCATCGTGCGCCTTGACCTTCCTGCTCCGTCTGATGGTCCGCTGGTAAAAGGGGTGCCGCACCAGGGTCATTATCTCCACCACAACGGTTTTGTCCATCTTGTCACTGACCACGCGCCCTACGCGCACCTTGCGGAGCCCTCGCTCCATTTGGCCAACCTCCTCCTTAAAGAACCGTCCGGGCGAAACCGCGCCCGCCGTCTTTCGGACGCCGGGGCAGGCAGCGCCGGTCGGGAAATGCCCCCCGACAAGTTTATCCGGCCCGCAACTGCCCGGGTGGTTCGGAAATTTACACGAACCAGGCCCGAATACGGCTCCAACCCGTTTAAAAGCTTAAACGTATATCAGTCACCCTTTAAGCCTGCTGGATACCCAGTTCCCTTTCCCGCAAGATCGTCTTCAACCGGGCGATCCGGCGTTTCACTTCCTTGATCTTCATCGGGTTATTGAGCTGTCCGGTCGCCAGTTGAAACCGCAGCCGGAACAACTCCTCCTTGGAATCGGCAATCTTCCGCGCCAACTCCTCATTGGTCAACTCCCTGATTTCCTTAGCCTTCACAGGCGTCACCCGCTTCCTCGCGCTTCACAAATTTGGTTTTCAGCGGCAGCTTGTGGGCTGCCAGGCGCATCGCCTCACGGGCTATATCCTCCGGGATCCCACCGATCTCGAAGAGAATCCTTCCGGGTTTTACCACCGCCACCCAGTATTCCGGCGAACCTTTGCCGCTGCCCATACGCGTCTCGGCCGGCTTTGCCGTCACCGGTTTGTCAGGGAAAATCCTGATCCAGACCTTTCCTCCCCGCCGGACGTGGCGCGTCATCGCGATCCGGGCCGCCTCAATCTGCCGTGCCGTCACCCAGGCAGGCTCTAAGGCTTGAAGACCATAATCACCGAAATGCACCGTCGTTCCACCCTTGGCCTTGCCGGTCATCCGCCCCCGGTGTTGTTTTCTGAACTTGACCCTTTTCGGCTGCAGCATCTCTTTTACCTCCCTGAGCCTGAAGTCCGTTCCGGCAGGACCTCACCCTTGTAAATCCAGACCTTAACGCCGATTTTACCGTAGGTGGTGTTGGCTTCGGCAAAACCGTAATCGATGTCCGCGCGCAGCGTGTGCAGCGGAACCTTGCCCTCGCTGTACCACTCCGTACGGGCGATTTCCGCCCCGGCCAGCCGGCCGCTCACCGCCACCTTAATCCCTTTCGCACCCATCCGGATCGCGCGGGAAACCACCTGCCTCATCGCCCGGCGGAAGGCAACCCGCCGCTCAAGCTGCGACGCCACGTTCTCCGCCGTCAACTGCGCGTTCAGTTCCGGCACCTTTATCTCCGCGATGTTGACGCTGATCTGTTTTCCGGTCAATCGCTCCAGTTCTTTCCGGAGCTGTTCCACCTCGGCACCGCCGCGCCCGATAACGATCCCCGGCCGGGCGGTGTGGATGGTAATCTTTATCCGGTTAGCCGTCCGTTCGATCTGAATACTGGCCACACCCGCCTGATAAAGCTTCTTCTTGATGTAGTTGCGGATCTTGACGTCTTCCAGGAGCAGCGCAGAAAACTGCTTCTTGTCCGCAAACCACTTCGAATTCCAGTCGCGGTTTATGCCAAGTCTCAACGCCCGCGGATCAACCTTTTGCCCCATCTCACCCCTCCTTCCTCTCGCCTACCACTACCGTGATGTGGCTGGTACGGCGGCGGATGATATTCGCCCGCCCGTAGGCCCGCGCCCGGTAACGCTTGAGCGTTGGGCCCTGGTCCACGTAGGCCCGCAGGACGACCAGTTCGTTCGCGATTAAATCGTAGTTATGTTCCGCGTTGGCCACCGCCGAACGGACCACTTTTTCCACCATTCTTGCTCCCTTTTGGGGGATAAAGCGAAGGATACTCAACGCCTCGCCGACCCTCTTGCCCCGGATCAGGTCAACCACCTGCCGGGCCTTCCGCGGCGGGACCCGCAAATACTTCGCCGTCGCCTTTGCCTCTCTGACTTCCGACATATCAATTCCCCCTACTTCAGCGCCGTAGAGCGCTCGGTGTGCGCCCCGTGCCCCCTGAAAGTGCGTGTGGGCGCAAACTCTCCCAGCTTGTGACCGACCATCTCCTCGGTAATGTAAACCGGCACGTGCTTGCGTCCGTCATAGACGGCAATAGTATGCCCGATCATCTGGGGAAAAATGGTGGAACGCCGCGACCATGTTTTTACCACCCGCTTCCCCCCGGTGGCGTTCATTTCTTCAATTTTTTTCAAAAGTTTCGGGTCACAATAAGGTCCCTTCTTGAGGGAACGTCCCATCACCAATCCCCCTTTTATTTGCGTCGCTTCAAAATCAGCCGGTCGCTCGGCTTTCGCTTGCGGGTACGCACTCCCAAAGCCGGTTTCCCCCAGGGTGTCACGGGAGTCTTCCGGCCGATGGGCGACTTGCCCTCGCCGCCGCCGTGCGGGTGGTCAACCGGGTTCATCACCACGCCCCGGACCGTCGGCCGGATACCCATCCAGCGCGCCCGCCCGGCTTTACCAATGCTAATGTTTTCGTGTTCCTCGTTTCCGACCTGCCCGATGGTGGCCCGGCAGTCCAGGTGGATCAACCGCACTTCGCCGGAAGGCATCCGGATATGGGCATAGTCGCCTTCCTTCGCCATCAACTGCGCTGACGCGCCCGCGGAACGCACCAGTTTCCCGCCTTCACCGGGGTTCAGCTCCAGGTTGTGCACCGTGGTGCCAACCGGGATGTTCCTGAGCGGCAGCGCGTTGCCGACCTTAATGTCGGCTTCCGGGCCGGAAACAACCACCTGGCCGACCTTCAGACCCGCAGGAGCAATGATGTACCGCTTTTCGCCGTCCCGGTAGTGAAGGAGGGCAATCCGCGCCGAGCGATTGGGGTCGTACTCGATCGTGGCCACCTTCGCCGGAACACCGTCCTTGTCCCGCTTAAAGTCGATTACCCGGTAGTGGCGCTTGTGCCCACCGCCCCGGTGCCGCACGGTGATCCGGCCCTGCCGGTTCCGGCCGCCGCTTTTCTTGAGCGGTTTCAAGAACGAGCGTTCAGGTTCCGTCGCGGTGATTTCTTCGAAGGTTGCCCCGCTCACAAAACGCCTTCCCGGTGATGTTGGTTTGTATTTTTTTACCGGCACCTGAAACCCTCCTTTCTACGGTTACAGTCCTTCAAAAATCTCAATCTTGTCCTCGGGGCGCAGCGTAACGATCGCCTTCTTGATGTTGGGCGTCTTACCCACCGCACGCCGGACCCGTTTGGTTTTCCCTTTGACCCACATCGTGTTTACTTTCAGAACCTTGACTTTAAAAATGCTCTCCACCGCTTTTTTGATGTCGCTTTTGGTCGCCCGCGGGTCCACGATAAAGGTGTACTTGTTTTCCGACAAAAGCGCCATGCTCTTTTCCGTGACCACCGGGCGCCGGAGAACGTCGTGCAGGTCCTTCACTGTAATACCTCCTCCACCCGCGCCAGCGCCGCCCTTGTAATAAGGAGCTTTGGGTAGCGCAAGAGGTCGTAAAGATTCAGGTTTTCCACCGGGAGAAACTTTACCCCCCGGATGTTGGCCACGGCAGACTTTAACACGGGATCCGGCTCCGCCGCCACCAGCAACGCACCGCTCTCCGCTTCGAAACGGGACAGGATACGCAGGGCCTCTTTGGTTTTCGGTTCGGGCAGGTGCAGCTCGTCAAGCACCACGACGTTGCCCTCCCGCACCTTATCCGCCAGGGCCGCCTTCAGCGCCAGACGCCGGACTTTTCGCGGCACTCTGTAACCGTAGTCCCGCGGGTGCGGCCCAAAAACGATCCCCCCGCCGCGCCAGATCGGCGAACGGATGCTGCCGTGACGGGCACGTCCGGTGCCTTTCTGCCGCCAGGGTTTGCGCCCGCCGCCGGCAACCTCGGCCCGGGTCTTCGTATCGTGCGTGCCCCGCCGGCGGTTGGCCAACTGCATCACCACCACCTCGTGGACCACGGCAGGTTGCGGCTCCACGCCG
Organism: Bacillota bacterium; assembly: GCA_040758635.1. GTDB lineage: Bacteria > Bacillota > Desulfotomaculia > Desulfotomaculales > Ammonificaceae > Yes71-27. The sequence continues at coordinate 28,903 of JBFLVI010000031.1, forward strand.
AAAATATCCTCCCGCAGCTCAACCTCCCCCACGGGGGTGCCTTCCGTGTTGTATATGCTAACCTTGGGCAAGCCCATCTCCTCCTTGTACGGAAGTCAGAAACCGGAAGTCAGAAGCCGGAAGGGGAGAACTACACTGCACTCCCCGCGATAATCCTGACCACGATCTTCCATATCCGACCCCCGTTACGCCTGCTTGTTTCCAAACGCTATTCTGCAATACCAATTTAGCCAGCCCTGTTCGCAATCGTTTTGCAGAATCAGGCTCTTTTAAATCCCCAGCTTCCTAACACCTTTCTGAAATTCTTTACTTCTACTTCACTTCCGTCTTCACGGCTTCTTTGATCATCAGCAGGCCGCCGCGAGGCCCCGGCACCGCGCCCTTCACCATCAGGATGTTACGCTCCGGGTCCACCTTAACCACTTCCAGGTTCTGCACCGTGACCCGCTCGTTCCCGTAATGTCCCGGGAGGCGCCGGCCCTTAAAAACCCGGGCGGGCCCTTTCGCCGCCAGGGATCCCGGGCGGCGGTGATACTTGGAACCGTGCCCCATCGGCCCCCGGTGAAAACCGTGCCGCTTGATCCCGCCGGCAAAACCGCGCCCCTTGCTGACGCCGGTGACGTCAACCTTCTCTCCCGGGGCAAACACGTCCACTTTGATTTCCTGGCCCACAGAATAAATCCCGGCGTCATCCACTCGGAACTCCCGCAGGTACCGCATAAAGCCCACTCCGGCCCGAGCAAAGTGGCCCCTCAGGGGTTTTGTCACCAGCCGTTCCGGTTTCGTGCCGAACCCTACCTGAATGGCCTCGTAGCCGTCTGTTGCTTTCGTTTTGGTCTGGACCACGACGCACGGCCCGGCCTCGATAACCGTTACCGGAACCGCTTCCCCCGTCGGGGTAAAATACTGCGTCATCCCGAGCTTCTTCCCGAGAATGCCCTTCACGTCCAATCCACCTCTGCTTCAGGAGACAGCCCGCTAACCGCGCCGTCATTTCAGACGCCGGACATCGGACGTCGGATCTCAGAAAAGAATAATTTCGTTTCTGCAAGTCCGACACTGACACCCAACAGCCGACGACCGTTTACTGGGCAGCCTCCCCAGTTTCACCAGATTTGCGAGGCCGGTCAACACAGGTTGCCGCCCCAGCCCCGCGGCCTGAATTTCAAATTTCGCAGGCCCTTTCTTGGGAGACCGCTTTCTAAACTTCGCCTGCCCGGCACTCAACTCTGTGGTACAACCTGCGCTTAAGCAAACAGGCGTTAGAGTATCCTGTATTCCTTCACGTTGAGTTGAGTGCCGGGTCGTTTTTCGCGGCCTCCAGGCCATTCCCAAATCTAACCACCCAAAAGCAGGCGAACTCATTTTCGGGCGGTTAAGTTGTTTGGCAACACTTTCTTGGAGCACCTTAAAGCT
>JBFLVI010000032.1:0-29844 GCA_040758635.1 Bacillota bacterium
TGTGGCGGCTGATTTTCGAGCCGGGCTTTTCCACCGCCGAGAAGGTATCCAGTGTCTCCGGGCGCGGTGTGGGTATGGACGTGGTCAAGCGGAATATCGAGCGGATCCGGGGCAAGATTGACGTCCGTAGCCGGCCCGGCGGCGGCACGATGTTCATCATCCGGATCCCGCTCACCCTGGCCATCATCGAAGGCATGGTCGTTCAGGTCGGGTCGAACCGTTACACGATTCCCATCGGTTCCATCAAGGAGTCTTTCCAGCCCCGGACGAACCAGGTTACGCGCACGCCGGACAACCTGGAAGTGGTCCGCATCCGCGGGGAACTGCTGCCGGTAATCCGCCTCCACGAGCTGTACCGGGTCCGGCCGCACTGTGAGCAGTTGACCGAAGGGATACTTATCGTGGTGGAAAACAGCGAACAGAAGTACTGCCTCTTTGTGGACGAGCTGGTCGGCCAGCAGCAGATTGTGATCAAGGGATTGTCCAGTTATCTCGGCCACGTAAGGGGTGTGTCGGGATGCGCCATTTTGGGTGACGGCGATATCAGTATGATCCTTGACATCGCGGACCTGTTTAGCGCTGCGGAGAGCTTGCTGGGTCAGTTACATTAAAACTGTTTAAAGGGGTGAGTTTTGGTGACTTTACAGGAAAACCTGGACACCGATCTTTTCCTCGAGGATGACGAAGGCGAGGATACGCAGGAAGGGAAGTTTTTGACCTTCATTTTAGGCGAGGAAGAATACGGCATCGAGATCAGGCACGTGACGGAGATAATCGGAATCCAGAGCATTACGGAGGTCCCGGACATGCCGGCCCACGTCAAGGGGGTAATAAACCTGCGGGGGAAGGTGATTCCGGTCATGGACGTGCGGCTGCGGTTCGGGATGCCGGAGCGTCCGTACGACGACCGGACGTGTATTGTGGTGATCAACATCGACGGTCAGGCGGTAGGACTTGTCGTGGACCGGGTTTCCGAGGTTCTGGACATTCCTAAGGACGACATCGAGCCGCCGCCGGCGGTGAAGAAGGGCGAGGGGAGCCGGTTTATCCAGGGCATGGGCAAGGTCGGCGAGGAAGTGAAAATCCTGCTCGACGCCCACAAGCTGCTTTACGACGACGAGGCCGGGTAGAATGAGACCTGAAATGTTCCTTCACCAAAGGCCGGATCGCCGGCAAGTCCATTTACGACGACGAGGCCGGGTAGAATGAGACCTGAAATGTCGTCGGTTAAAGGAGGAAACAAAATGCTTAAGAACTTGAGACTGGCAACTAAAATAATGGCTGCGCTTGGCGCAGTGCTTGTGATCGCGTTGGTGATCGGCGTTATAGGTTACTGGAAAATGGGTACAGTTGGTGAATCGGCGAAAGACTTGACAGGCGCCAAGGCCCTGCTATTTATCCACCTGGCACAAATGGAAATCAACGCACAGGAGCGAACCCTGCTTATCCCCGGATTGGACCAGGCAACGCGGCAGGACTCTCTTAACGAAATAAAAGAGTACTGGGAAAGCGTAAAGGCGGACTGGGATACTTACTCAAAAGTGGAGAAAAGCCCCAGGGGAGAAAAGCTATGGCAGGATTTCCAAGTCGCCTGGGACGATTGGAAGCAGAAACAGGCAAAGTTTATGGAGTTAATAAATGCCGGCAAGATGGACGAGGCGATTGAATACAGCATGGGTGAGGAGGCCGAGTCCTTTGAACGGTGTGAGATGATAGTGGATGAACTGATGGAAGAAGACGCCGCGTTTGCTGAAATGACGCTTAAAGAAACCGGCAGGGCGGTAAGGTCTTCAAAGACGATAATGGTGGTGGCGATGATAGCCGGCGTTCTGTTGTCGGTTATGTTAGGCCTTTTCTTCAGCCGTCACATCGCGGCCATCATCCGACAGTTGCTTGCGGAAACCAAGCGTTTGGTCGAGGCGGTGACATTCGGGCGGCTTGACGCCCGGGGAGATGCTGCGGGAACCAATTTTGAATTCCGGCCCGTTGTACAGGGGATTAACGAGGTTTTAGACACTTTGACCGCCCACATCAATGCTGTGCCCACACCGATGATGATCCTTGACCGCGACTTCAACATCCAGTATATGAACCGGGCGGGCCTGGACCTGCTGGGCCTGGCCAAGGAGCAGGTGATCGGCACCAAGTGCTACAACCACTTCAAGACTTCGGACTGCCACACGGCCAACTGCGCCTGCGCGCAGGCCATGCAGCTTGGACAGAAGGCCACCCGCGAAACCGACGCCCACCCGCGCGGGATGAACTTAGATATCGCGTACACCGGCGTGCCGATAAAGTCTGCAGACGGGCAGATCATTGCGGTGCTTGAAATCGTGGTGGACCAGACGGAAATCAAGAAAGCCGCCCGGGTGATGCAGAAGCAGGCTGCTTACCAGGAAAACGAGGTGCAGAAGCTCGCGCTCAACCTCGGGAAATTAGCTAAGGGCGACCTGAACGTTGAGCTGACGGTTGCGCCCGCCGATGAAGATACCAGGGCGATCGGCGAGAATTTTGCCCGGATTAAGGAAAGCCTGGATGAGGCGCTCGATGCCATCAACGAGCTCCTGACCCAGGTCTCCGTCGCCGCTGACCAGGTGGCTGCGGGGGCCCAGCAGGTTTCCGACGCCAGCCAGGCGCTGGCGCAGGGCGCCACGGAATCGGCGGCTTCGATCGAGCAAGTGAGCGCTTCGATGCAGGAGATCACGGTCCAAACCAAGCAGAACGCAGAAAATGCCACCCAGGCCAACCAACTGGGAAGCCAGGCAAGGGCGAGCGCGGAAAAAGGCAACGAGCAGATGGCGGCCATGGTTAAAGCCATGAACGACATCAACGAGTCGGCCGCCAACATCTCGAAGATCATCAAGGCGATTGACGAAATTGCCTTCCAGACTAACCTGCTGGCCCTGAACGCGGCGGTGGAGGCGGCGCGGGCCGGGAAGCACGGCAAGGGTTTCGCCGTGGTGGCTGAAGAAGTGCGGAACCTGGCTGAGCGGAGCGCCAAAGCGGCGCGGGAGACGGCCGAGATGATCGAAGGTTCGATCAAGAAGGCGGAGGAAGGATCGCGGATTGTTGAAGAAACCTCCAGGGCGCTGGAAGAGATCGTGTTGAACGCGACAAAGGTGACCGACCTCATCGGGGAGATCGCCTCGGCTTCAAAGGAGCAGGCGCAGGCGATTTCCCAGGCAACCCAGGGATTAAGCCAGGTGGACCAGGTAATTCAGCAGAACTCAGCCAACTCGCAGGAATCGGCGGCCACAAGTCAGGAGTTGTCCGCGCAGGCCGTGCAGTTGAAGCAGATGCTCGGCAAGTTCAAGCTGAAGAAAAGAGAAGGGCAACAAGTTCTGCGTCCGGCTGTTGGTCAGAACTGGGAGGGTGCAGCCTGGAAGCGTTGGAAGGGTGCAAGTGAAGCGGCTGCGACGTCATCCTCAGGCGATGGACCGCAAAAGGACCAGGTAAGACGGGAAACACAAATCGCGCTTGACGATATCGAATTCGGCAAGTTTTAACTGAAAGAGCCGCAGGCGCGGGGAATTAAAAAATCTGTTGGTGCCCCGCGCCTTTGTGGTCGCGTTTGCGGAGTTTCCGGGAGGTACGGGACGGTGCACCAAGGAGCACAACTAAGCGACGAGGAGTTTGAATTAATCAGAAGTCTGGTCTACCAGCGTTTTGGAATCAATCTGGGCGACCACAAGCGCTCCCTGGTTATCGGGCGTCTGCAGAAGGTGCTGCTTTCCGGCGGGTTCAATAGTTTTAAGGAGTATTACCAGCACGTGGTGCAGGACATCAGCGGCCGGGCCCTGCTCACGCTGGTGGACCGGATTTCGACCAACCACACTTATTTCTTCCGGGAGCAAGAACACTTCGATTTCTTGAAGACCGTGGTCCTGCCCGAGATAGCAGCCGGAATCAAGGGAGGCCAAAAAAAGAACCTCCGGTTCTGGTGTGCCGGGTGTGCTTCGGGTGAAGAGCCCTACTCGGTGGCGATGGTAATAAGTGATTTCTTTGATGATAATCTTTCCGGCATAGATGTCGGCATCCTGGCCACGGACATTTCGGTCAGTGCCTTGGAAAAGGCCGTACAGGGTGTTTACCCGACGGAGCAGCTTGCGGGGGTTCCGCCGCTCTACCGGCAGCGTTACTTCGATCCTCTCGGCAAGGGTAACTGGGCGGTCAAGGAAGAGCTTAAAAGAATGGTGCTTTTCCGGCGTTTGAACCTGATGCGCAGTGAGTATCCGTTCAAAGGACGGTTTCAGGTGATTTTCTGCCGCAACGTGATGATCTATTTTGACAACCCAACCAAAAAGGCTGTGGTGGAACGTCTTTACCGTTACACCGAACCGGGCGGCTACCTCTTCATCGGTCATTCCGAAACGCTGGACCAGTCTGCCGGTCTGTACCGGTACGTCAGACCGGCCGTCTACCAAAAAGTATGATTTCTCGGGGTGAAAAGGTTGAAGAAGATCAAGGTGCTCGTGGTTGACGACTCAGCACTGGTAAGGGATATTCTTTCTCTGGGATTGTCGAAGGACCCGGAGATAGAAGTTGTCGGCGTAGCTTCCGATCCTTATGTAGCCCGGGACAAGATCATCAAGCTCAAGCCCGACGTGCTTACCCTCGACATCGAGATGCCGCGGATGGACGGCGTGGAGTTCCTGCGGCGGTTAATGCCGCAGTACCCGCTGCCGGTGGTGGTAGTCAGTGCTTTGACAAAAAAAGGAGGCGCGTTGACGCTGGCGGCGCTGGAAGCCGGCGCTGTGGATGTCGTAACCAAGCCCGGCATTGATATCGCGCGCGGGTTGAACGCGATGCTGGGGGAGTTGCGGGCGAAAGTAAAGATCGCCGCCGCCACCAACGTGAGTGCCTGGAGGGTCAACCGGCAGTCTTCTCCTGAACCGGTTAAGGTCAGCAGTAAGGCGCTGGCCGAATCTACGGATAAGGTCATCGCCATTGGGGCTTCCACCGGGGGAACGGAGGCGATCCGCCGGATCTTGCGGGCCTTTCCGCCTACGATGCCTGGAATAGTGATCGTGCAGCACATGCCCCCAGGGTTTACCAGGCAGTTTGCGGCCAATTTGAACGAAATCTGTGCGATGGAAGTGATGGAGGCGAAGACCGGGGACAGGGTGTTGTCCGGGCGGGTGTTGATCGCTCCGGGCGACCGCCACATGCGGGTGCGCCGTTCCGGTGGGATTTACCAGGTGGAGTGTGAACCCGGTGAAAAGGTCTGTGGTCACTGTCCCTCCGTTGAGGTGCTCTTCCAGTCGGTAGCAAAACATGTGGGTCCTAACGCCATCGGGGTGATGTTGACCGGCATGGGAACGGACGGGGCCGACGGGATGCTGGCCATGCGGCAGGCCGGTGCCAGGACGATTGCCCAGGATGAAGCCACCTCGGTGGTCTTTGGCATGCCCAAGGCGGCTTACGAACGCGGCGGGGTGGAATATCTCTTGCCCTTGCAGCAGATACCGGAGGCGATTTGCGAATTGCTGGCGGAAAAGAGTTCCAACAGCAGACGCGAGAATCAAGCGGCGCGCACGCCGGTGCGGAGCGGATAAGGGGTGACTATGAAAGACACCGGCACGGCTTTACTTCCCGGGATTGCAAGCGGGGGTTTTGAGGGGGATAGGCGTGAAAAAAATCCGGGTCCTGGTGGTAGACGACGCACCATTTACTCACCGCGCCATAGCCAAGGCGCTGCCCGGTGATTTCTTTGAAATCTGCGGTGTTGCTAAGAACGGGCGGGAGGGGATCAAGATGTACGCGGAACTTGCGCCGGACGTCGTCACGATGGATGTTACCATGCCCGTCCTTGACGGTCTTGCCGCCGCCAGGGAGATTTTGACTGCGGACGCGTCAGCTAAAATCATCATGTTGACCGCCCGGGGCGACGAGGAACTGGTTGCTGCAGCGAAGAACCTGGGAATAGACGTCTTTCTGCAAAAACCGTTCAAACCCGGCCAGTTGGTGACGGCCATTCAAAAAATATGCAGGAAGGAATGATTCGGTTATGCCCGGTTCCGGTAGTTACACGGAGTTTTTCGGGGCGGCGCTGAAAGAGAATCTGGCCGAGATGGCGGGTTTGGACTGCATAGTCGGCGAAACGCGGCCGCAGCAGGAAACCTTTTCCTCGAAAGGCCTGGCTGTGATCGTGGGAATTACAGGGAAAAGACAGGGCCTCGTTGTGCTGGACATCGGGAAGGAGAGCGCGCGGCGGTTGTGCGAGTTGATTGACGGCGAGAGTTACAGTCTGGAAGACGAGTTCGTCCTGCACACGCTTGCGGAGTTCGTCAATATTGTCACCGGCCACGCGGTGACCCTCATAAACGACGCGCACAAGGGCCTGCACCTGGAGATGACTCCCCCGAGCCTCTTTTTAGGGAGCGAGTTGAAGATCACGGGCTACAAGATCAAAACGGAAGTCTTCGAAGCAGACACACCAGTCGGTAAAATGACCGTTACCATAGGGTTTAAGGGAGGCAGGTCGGGTGGACGCTAAATTGTACTTACCATTTGTAGAATCGTTCTTTGAGGTTTTACCGGATTTCGGTTTTAAGGAACTTCGTAGGGGTAAATTAGCGCTGAAAGACAAGCTGGTGGCGGCGGCGAACGTAAACGTTCTTGTCGGGCTGTCACAGGACCTGCGCGGGAACATTGCTTACAGCATGACCGAGGAGACCGCCCGGGGCGTGGCGTCCTTTATGATCGGTGCCGCGTCGGAAGAATTTGACGAAATGGCGAAGAGTGCGGTTGCGGAGTTGGCCAACATGCTTACTTCAAAAGCGGCAGTGAGTTTCGAGCGGAGCGGTCTTCTGGTCAATGTTTCACCGCCTACCCTGATCACCGGGGAAAACATTACCCTGCTCAGCCACGTCAGGATACTGGCGGTGGAAATTATTACCGACGCAGGTTTGATCGAGGCCAACATCAGCCTGGAGGTCTGAAAGGCCGCAAATGCGCACCGTGCTCCACAAATTTGACACAGACAGAAGTACGGGCAAAAAATCGGAGCGGTTGCGTTTCATCGGCGGCAAAAGCCGGGACCGGTCGTGCCCGGCCACCTTGCACCGAGATATCATCCCGAATATTTAAGGTCGCATGAGGACATATTTATTTTAGCCGGTTGTGCAGCGTGGCTATGGGATCGCTATCTACTGCGAGGTGGGACCCTTGGAGCATCCGATCGAAAGCCTGATGAGGACGGCGATGGAGAATATCCGCGGGATTGTGGACGTCAACACGGTGGTCGGCGATCCCGTCGAAACGCCGGATGGAACGGTAATTATCCCGGTTTCCCGGGTTGCGTGCGGCTTCGCTGCGGGCGGGAGCGCCTTTGCGACGGAGCAACCGGAAAGCGCCGGCGAAGCCCCTTTTGGCGGCGGGAGCGGCGCCGGTGTTTCCGTTCAACCGGTTGGATTTCTGGTCGTGAAAGGGGATAGCGTGCGGCTTCTCCCCGTGGACGGGAACCACCTGGCCGAGCGGCTGCTTGATCTGGCACCGCAGGTGCTGGAAAAAATCGAGGAAATGAGGCGTACACGAAAGCCTGAGCCTCCCGGCAGGTAACCAGCCGGTCGAGCCGATCCCGGCTCAGTTAACATAATCCGGAACTTTTCTTTGCCTGGTCTTCTGCTGCGAAGGCCTTTTTCTTTTTTGGCCCCTGGTTTGGTGCCACGGGTTTTAGGAAAAGACCGCACGACGGAAAGGCGGCACTCAGGGGAGTCGTTCACAACCCAGCACTCAACCAAAAAAACAGCTCTTTTCTTCATGGTCAAAGATAACCTCATTTGAAGAGAGCCTACCAATTACCAGGTTGAGTGCTGGGCGACGAGCGCCCAGACGGGTCAGCGCAGGAATCCGGCGCGAGCCGGTCTGCCTAAAGTCGCTGCTGCAGAAACCTTACATTTTCGGGGGAGGAATTTTAGGAACTTATGTAGAAAAAGCCCAAAAAGACAAGTTATAGTGTGAGTGGTCGGGTATGGCCGAAAGACTGCTGAAACCGGAGATTTGGACCTCCGTTGTCTTTTGGATTTTTTTGGCGTTTATTGGCATTTTTGTACATTTTTTAGCGGAACACGTAGCGGTTTTACCCTTTCACGCCATTGCGGAAATCCTCACGGTATCCCTGGCGCTGGGTATCTTTCTGGTGCTCTGGTATTCCAAAAGCTGGAACGAACGCCTGGAATACTACCTGATTGCGGTCTCTTTTCTGGGGGTAGCCATACTTGGGCTTTTCCATGCCGCCTTGTCTCATCCGGAAGTAGCGGCCTGCCTGTCACCCGATGCTTCCGAGAAGGCCTTTTTGTTCCTGTGGGGCGAGTCGTGTGTGGCAGCGGGAGGTTTATTTGTTGGCAGCCTGGTATCGGTTTCGGAGCGCGGCGGCAAGGGTTTGCGCTATATCCTTCTTTTTCTGGTTTTGGGGGCCACGGCAACGATTGCCGGAATCATTTTGAAGTATCCTTTTGTTCCCGGGGACGGTCCTGCTCCTATCAGAACGAACCTGGAAACCGCAGCCCTGGTACTTGCAGGAGGTGCCGCCGCTTTTTGCCTGCTGAAGTATATCCGGCTGCGTCATCCCACCCATCTTGTTATGACGCAGGTTTCCGGGGCCATTCTGGTCGGCGGGGCGGTCTTTAGTCTTGGCTGGCGCTCCGGCGAGGCGTTCTTGATTATCAACCACCTCTACAAGCTGGCGGCCTTCTGCCTGCTCTTTCACGCCCTCTTTGTAGCTGCGGTAAAAGAGCCTTTTGAACGGCTTTCCCAGGTTCAGGAAAACCTGCGGTGGGTGAACGCGAACCTGGAAAATTTGGTCGCGCTCCGGACGGCCGACCTGCGGGTCGTAAACGAGCAACTGAGAAAGGCGGCAACCACGGATTTTCTCACGGGTGCACTCAACCGGCGCCAGTTTCTTCAAAAGATACAGGAAATCTGGCTGCAGGCGAAAATAAGCCGGCAGCCTTTCGCGGTGCTGATGCTGGATATTGATGGTTTTAAAAAGATCAACGACACCCTGGGGCACCAGGTAGGCGACCAGTGCCTGCAACAGGTGGTAGCCCTGGCTCGCACGAACCTGCGACAAAACGACGTCATCGGGCGTTACGGCGGCGACGAGTTTGCGGTGGTCCTGCCCCAGAGCGACATTCACAAAGCAGCAAAAGTAGCCCGGCGGCTTTTAAGCGCCGTTCAAAACTACGCCAACCCGCGGTTCACGATCTCCGTCGGCATCGCTGCATTTCCGCGGGACGGCGAGGATGTAGAGCGAATCCTGTCCGTAGTGGACCATGCTCTCTATGAAGCCAAGCACCTGGGACGCAACCAGTATTTCTTTTTTGAGGAAGCGAAATCGGAAAACCAGTCGGCGGCGCCGGGAGAGGCTCTGGAGCAGATGCAGTCGTAAGCGGTGGCCCGGTCTGGTTCTTCTGCAGAGGGCGCCCGGCGAAATCGCGTCTGTCCTGGTTTCCCTTTTCTTCTTGGCGGTTTCTGCTCCATGGAGGTGCCCAGCTTCCGAACGACGGGGGCGGCCCGCTCCACGGGGACTTCCGGTTCCTGCTCTGTGAGACGCTCCAGCCCCTTTCTCCTTGGTGACAGGACCTAATGCTGCGCATCCAATCATTTTGGTTCTTCGGGCTTCTAATTTCGGCTTGCCTAAAATGGCCTTGGCAGAGCTTTTTTCGACTTCTGAGAGCCATTTTGACTTAAAGCCAGGATTATCCTAAAATGGAGGTTTTTCAGGAGGAACTACGGGCATTTCTGTCGAAACACATACCAAAAGCCGTATTTACCAGCAAAACTCAAAGTTGGTATACGGTTACCACAAAGAATGGTATTTGAGGGCCTTACCTTGAACCACAGACTGGATGGAAAATAGAAGCGATGCGTGACTTAAGGACCGGTAAGCGCAAGGCAACCTTGATTGCTACGCTCGGTGTAGAGCCTCAGGTGATCACCATAGCCCTGGACATCCTCATCAGCCAGGGGCAGCAGATTAGCGAGTTGGTAGTGGTCTATACGAAGGCTCCCGGTGTTGAGCGGGCGCTGGGCGCCATCACCGCTGAATTTGCCAAAAGGGTTTATCCGGGTATCCTGTTGCGTCAGTCCCCTGTCCTTTCGTCCCGAGGGCCGGTAGACGACTTCTGTACAGGGGAGGACCTACGCGGGCTTCTGCGCACTCTGTACAGTGAGGTGCGTCACGCGCGGCAGCAGGACCGCACCGTACACCTCTGCGTTTCCGGCGGCCGCAAGGTGATGGGCATCATAGGGATGGTGGTCGCGCAGCTCCTCTTTGGCTCTGAAGACCGCGTCTGGCACCTTGTGACTGAAGGCTGGCAACCAGGCGCAGAACGCCGGCTCCACCTGCCGCCGGAGGAAAAAGTCTGGCTGGTATCAGTGCCGGTGATACGCTGGAGTGAGGCCGGTACCCTGATGCGGACCGTAGCCGAACTGAACGACCCGGCAGAAGTGGTGGCCTGGTACGAGCGGTTAAGCCGGAACGCCCGGATGAAAAGGAAAGGGGAGTTCGTCCGGCGCTGGCTGACGGCAGCCGAGCGCGAGGTGGTCCGGTTGGCATGCCGGGGTCTCGATAACGCCACCATCGCTAAAGCGCTATCCAAGAGCGAGCAGACCGTGGCCAACCAGCTCCGGAATGTTTACGAAAAGCTCAGGGAATGGCTCGGCGACGTGCCGCACAACGTGGACCGGAACGTTTTAATCGCCGAGTTTGCGCCTTATTTTAGCCTGACGGAGGAAGAGGGATAATGTGCGGATCATAAACTTCTCCCACCCGCTGACGGAAGAGAACCTTGGGCAGATCGAGGCCTTGACCGGCGTTAAAGTGGAGGAGGTGAAAGACGTCCCGTCACAGATTGATCCCCAGCAGCCCCTGGCGCCCCAGATCGAGGCGCTCTTAGATGGGCTTGGCTTGACGGCGAGCGAGTGGCAGACGGCACCGCTGCTCATCAACCTGCCCGCGCTGAACTACAGCGCCGCCGTCCTGCTGGCCCAACTCCACGGGCGGATGGGCTACTTCCCGCCGGTGCTGCGCCTGCGCCCTGTGCCCGGCAGCCTGGTGCCCCGCTTCGAGGTAGCCGAGATATTAAACCTGCAGGCCATCCGCGAACGGGCACGGGGGAAGCGTGAGGAGAAGAGTTATGCTGCCTCATAATCCAGCGGCATTTGGAGTCCGGAAGGTTGCGAAAATTACAAATTTCTTACCGGGTGACGCTTAGAAGACGACGTTTCGGGAGGAGTTACACTTGCAGCTTACGGTCTTTTTTAGCGCTCCAGGTCCAGTGACCGTGCCAGTGCAGTACGGGCACCTCTTGCAAGGGCTGATCTACCGGCAGATGGAAAACCCGGTGCTCAGGAGTTACCTGCACGACCACGGTTTTACCTTAGAGAAGCGGCGGTTTAAGCTTTTCACCTTCTCGCGGCTTTTGGGCCGGGAGGCGCGCTACGACCAGGCTGCTGGCCGGCTCGTACTCACGCCGCCGCTGCGCCTGGTTATCTGCTCCCCCATCCCCTTCATCCTCCAGGAGCTTGGGACGGGCTTTCTGCGTCAGGGGCGTGTTCGCCTCGGGGAGGCCCACCTGGAGGTAAAGGAGATGGCAACGGCGGCCCCGCGAGTGAGGCAAAATACCCTGCGGGTGCGGATGCTCTCGCCGCTGGTCACCTACAGCACCTTGGATAGCGCTGGCGGGCGCTCTTATACCTATTACTACTCGCCCTTCGAGCCGCGCTTCGGGGAACTGGTGGCGGGCAACCTGGCCAAAAAGCACCTCCTGATCTACGGGCGGCCGGCCGACACCGCGGGGTTCACCATCCTGCCGGTAGGGGTGACGGACCGGGACCTCAAGGTGACCTACTATAAAAGTACCGTCGTTAAGGGCTGGATGGGCGAGTACGAGCTGCGCGGCAGCCCGGATCTCCTGCAGGTGGCTCTCGACGCCGGCCTCGGGTCCAAGAATTCCCAGGGCTACGGCTGCTGCGAGATCGTAGAAGCCACTAAGTAGGCGGCTTCGATCGGGCTGAAAATCGGAGTTGAGAAAGAAGGTTGATTTATGGAGATATCGAGAACACAACATCTGGTTCTCTTAGTCGGCAGTAACCCCCTGCCTGACGCTGTGGCCGGGAAGCTTCTCGTCGAGCCTGGAGGAACGATTACTTTGGTGCATTCTAGGGATTCTTTTGCTATTGCGGAGCGATTGAAGGCGTGGCTGGAGAAAGAGCACGAAAAAAAGGTTATGGTAGAAGTGAAAGAGGTGAGCGAATCAGAGGCATCGTCCATTTATTTCGGTATCCGGAAGCGCCTTAAAGAAATCCAGGCTCCAAGCGTTGGTCTCAACTACACCGGTGGCACAAAGATGATGTCGGTTCACGCTTACCGGGCGGTAGAGCAGTGGGCCAAAGATAAAGGCATTACCCCTGTCTTCAGTTACCTCGACGCTCGAACGTTGCGGATGGTTTTCGATCCGCCTGACGGGTATTCGACCGAGCAGAGGGTATATGTTGGGCGGGAGGTGATGTTGAGACTCGAGGATTTCCTGGCTTTGCACGGCAGGGAACTCGACAAAAACCGTACGCCGAACTGCGAATCCGTGCTTCCTAAGACTGCTCGAGCCCTATCAAAATTTTGTTGGGAAGTTGACGGCTTTTGCAAGAAGTGGAACAGCTGGGTTAGTAGCGAGATAAGGAAGGAAGCCGCTTGCTTAAGCGTACCGGAAGATGAGAATCTCAAAGAAGTACTTGAAGACGTTAAAGATGAGGCTCGCAAAGAGGCTTTCAAGACGGCTATCAAAAAAGTTTATCGAACTCTCTGCGCCGAACTTGGCCAGCCGGAGGGAGATATTACTCTTAAACAGCCTACCTTCCAAAATACTCACCAAGATTTTTCTAAGTGGTTGACCGGTACGTGGCTCGAGCACTACGTACTTGATGTTCTCAATGGACTATCTAAAGATTTGCAGTTGCATGAACGGATTCAAAGCATCCAAACATGTGGAGTTCAATTTGAAGTGGACGTAGTTGCTGTTCGTGGTTATCAGCTCTTTGCCTTTTCCTGCAAGGCAAAATCTGAGGAATCAAAGGGTGGTAAAGGTGAGCTTAAACTGGCGCTTTTTGAAGCCTATGTCCGTGCCCAGCAACTTGGGGGCGACGAGGCGCGGGTAGCCCTGGTGTGCTGTGCTGAAGATCCGGCTGGTCTACAGCAGGAAATCCGGCGGGATTTCGACCGTGAAGGACGCATTCGGGTGTTCGGGCGTAAACACCTTGCGGATTTGGCCGCTCATTTAGAAGGTTGGATACGCGAACAAAGCGGAGGGGAGGGATAGCGCTGTGCAGTTGGTAATCACAGAGGTTTCCCAGATTCAGCCGTATATTTTCGGCAGTAACCGCATGCGCGAAAATGTCGGAGCTTCATGCCTGGTCGCGCAGGCTACGGAAAGGTGGGCGTTGGAAATTGTTGGTGAAGTGACACCCCGCAATAATATTAATCCAAAGGACAGGGAGAAGCTGGAAGACAATAAGTGCATCGGAGATCCGAAAGCGGGGCTTGACGCAGAGGTTCTTTATGCGGGTGGAGGAAACTTCGTAGTATTGTTTCGCGATGAAGACTTTGCCCGGCGTTTTATCCGAAAGCTTTCGCGCAAAGTGCTGACCGACGCTCCGGGCCTGCAGCTTGTTGCTGTCCGGGAGTCTTTCGAGTGGGGGGAATCACTTTCCCAAAAGGTCAAGATTGCACTGGAAACGTTGGAGGAAAAGAAACGCGCCTGGGTACCGTCTGCTCCATTACTGGGGTTAGGCGTGACCGTTATGTGCCGCTCAACGGGATTGCCGGCGGTCGGAGTTATACCTCCAATCGACGATGAACCTGGATATCCTGCGTCGGCAGAAGTTTTTGCAAAGCTCCAAAATGTGGATGCAGCCCGTAAGAGATTGGAAGATATTATTCCTCCTCTGGACGGCTACAAATATCCCAAGGACCTGGACTACTTAGGTCGTTCGCGCGGGGAGTATAGCCATATTGCCGTCGTTCATATAGACGGCAACGATATGGGGCAGCGGAAAAAGGATATTGGGAGAGAATATGAAAATCCTGAGCAAAACCGCGCTTACATTAAAGCTATGCGCGCTTTTTCTGATGGAGTTAAAGAAGCTGCCCAACAGGCGCAAAAAAGCGTGAATGATAAGTTAGTAAAGCGACTGAAGCAGAATCGCGGAAATCGCATTGTTCTTTATTCCAAGGATAACGAAGGCAGAATTGTTAAGGAGATAACGAAAATCGAATTGAAACCAGCTGGAAACGAAAAATGGTATCTTCCTATCCTCCCCATTGTGTACGGTGGAGATGACGTTACGTTTATCTGCGATGGTCGGCTAGGACTTTCGCTGGCTATCGCTTATATGCGTGCCTTCGAGGAAGAAACCGGTAGGCGGCCGGAATGCAGGGGTAAGGTTACCTCCTGTGCGGGTATTGCCATTGTGAAATCCCATTACCCTTTTGCCCAGGCGTATAAACTGGCGGAAGACCTGTGCAAGTCCGCGAAAAATTACCGGCGCAAAAACGGTATCGATGGCTCATGCCTGGACTGGCACTTTGCCCTGAGTGGTTTTTCCGGGACGATCGAAGAAATTCGCGAGCGGGAATACAAGGTAAGAGAAGGGTGGCTCACCCTCCGGCCGGTCACCTTGGATGAAAACCCGCTGCAAACCCACCGCTCTTGGGCAGTCGTCAAAAACGGGATCGAAGGGTTTCGCGAGAAGGAGTGGATTGGGCGCCGCAATAAAATCAAAGCCTTACGCGAGGCGTTGCGTTCCGGTAGTGAAGCGGTAGAACAGTTCCGGTTGAGGTTTGAGACTAAGCCACTTCCGGAAGTAGACGCATCAATGACCGATCGGCCGGAAAAGGGCTGGCACGGCGGCTACTGCGGTTATTTCGACGCCATCGAATTGGTGGACTGGTTTATTCCGTTAGAGGAGGAAGGCCGATGAAAATGCATATTCACATTGCTCTTAAAAGTGATGCTACCTTCGGACGCGGTGAGGGAGTTGCCGGGCTTGTGGACGAAGAAGTGGAGCACGACCCCAAAACAGGACTTCCTTATTTGCGCGGCCGCACCCTCAAGGGATTGCTGGTGGAAGAGTGTGCAAATATCTTGTATGCGCTGCAGAGGCAAGACGCGAAGGCTTTAGATATGTTCCAGGAGGCGGCGGCTTTTCTCTTCGGGCGGCCGGGCAGCACCCTGGAGGACGAGGCGCGGATGCGGGTGGGTCCGGCTCTGTTACCAGATGAACTCCGCGAGGCGGTAGAGGCACACGTTAAGAGTAAGAAGCTTGACCCGGCGGAGGTGCTGGAATCGCTCACCGCTATCCGCCGCCAGACGGCGGTAAATGAAGCAACGGGAGCCCCCGAAGAAGGCAGCCTTCGCTCGGTGCGGGTTGTGCTGCGGGAGAGTCCCTTTATTGCCTCGCTATACTTCGACGATACCCTGACCGAAGAGGCAAAAGCGTTACTTGCTGCTTGTGTGCTTTCGCTGCGCCGCGCCGGCCTCGGACGCAATCGCGGGCGCGGCCGCCTGCAAGCCCGGCTGCTGGACGAAAACAAGAACGACGTCACAGCCGCTTGTTTCCAACATTTTTGTCAGTTAGTAAGAGGTGAAGCCTCATGAAAGTTATCACCTATCGCGTCACCCTGCTCGAACTGGCTCTTTTAACGGCCCTGGAAGGTGACCCGAACGAGAGTGTTTCGTTTGACTATGTTCCCGGTAGTGTCTTGCGGGGAGCATTGATTAAGAAGTTCACGCGCGCCAAGAACCTAAAAACTCTGGATGCTGCGGATGGACTGGTAAGAAGGCTCTTCTTTGACGGCACCACGCGCTACCTTAACGGCTACCCCCTCGACCGACAGGGAAAGCGCGCGTTGCCCGTGCCGCTATCCTGGCAGCAAGACAAAAAAGCCGTGTCCAAGCAGACAGACGAAAAACCAGCTCCTATTTACGACTTTGCGATTAATGACCAACCGAAGGACATAGACAAAGCCCAAGGCGTAAAGAAGCCGTTTTGCACCCTAACGAAAGAAGGGGTTCGCCTCATACGCCCCGAACGCCAGCTGAGTATTCATACCGCCCGCAATCGGCGCTACGGGCGTGCAGTGAGGCAATCTTCCGCTGCGGCGGAAGAAGATTCAGGAGCGGTGTATCGCTATGAGGCCTTGGCCGCAGGGCAAACTTTTGGGGCTTTGATACTCTGCGACCGTAGCGAAGACGCCGAACTCCTCTTACCGCTACTTGAGGGAGAAGTCTTTCTCGGTGGCTCCCAGACGGCTGGCTACGGACGGGCGAAAATTGACGGGGTAAGATTGGTCTCTGAGGGTTGGCGCGAAGTGGACGGGGAGTTGACAGTTAAGTCCCATAGCCAACTAATCGTCACGCTTTTAAGTGATGCTTTGTTGCGAGACGAGAACGGACAGTTTACGGCAAACCCTGACGTGGTGTGCGCTGTCTTGAATGAGAAACTGGGAGTAAAACTCAAGATGGAGAAGGCTTTCATTCGGGCTGGAGCTGTAGGCGGTTTTAACCGGAAGTGGGGGCTTCCTTTACCGCAGGCGCTGGCAATTAAAATGGGGAGTGTTTTTGTTTACCAGTTGATTGGTGGTTCTTCTTACGACGTGACGAATCTTCTAGAACAACTGGAAGCCAAAGGGATAGGCGAGCGCCGGGCGGAAGGCTTCGGGCGTCTGGCGTTTAACTGGCATACCAAAGAAAGCTTGGAAGTAGAGCCTCCGGTTCCTTCAGAGGCCCCGAAACGCACTATTGTTAGTGAGGAGAGCCGGAAGATAGCGGAGCGCATGGTGACCCGCATGTTCGAGCGGCGCTTAGAAAATAGACTCGCCGCTCGGGCCGTGAAAACTGTAGCACATCTGGCTGACGATAAGAAGAAACTCGAAAAACTGCCGAGTGACGCCCAAATATCCAGATTGCGGAGCATAATCCAGAATGAGCTTATCAAAGAAGGCCCGCAAGAAAATCCGGACCCCCAGCGCGTGCTGGACTTTCTGAGCAAGATTAAAAGCCGTAAACCGGCGCGGAAGCAGTTTGAAAGAGCGAGAATAGGGAGCCAGTCCTTGCTCGAATGGTTAGAAGGAACCCTAAATAAAACCGACCTCGAGGGTTGGAAGGGGCTACTTGGACTACAGAAGGATGATTTTCCCGAACTCGGCGGGGTAAGGCCGGTTGTAGATGAATCCTTGCGTAAAGCCTATATCCTTCGGTATATAGATGCCGTGCTGGCCTACGCGGCTAAACAGAGAAAAAAGGAGGGGAGTTAATGGCAACCGGCGCATTGTGGGCGGGAAAAAAGTCGCGCGGGATAATTTCTCGGGTAGTCGTCGAGGGCGATTTGGTCCTGCAAACCCCGGCGCACTTTAGTAACGGGGATACCGATGAACTGGTAGATATGCCACTCCTGGTGGACCCGTTGGACGGTCGGACGCCACTTTTAACGGGCGCTTCTATTGCGGGCGCTCTGCGGAGCTACCTGCGCGAGCGGGAACGGGGTTACGAGCGGGGTGCTGATAGCGAATCCGCAAGCGTTCTTTTGTTCGGGGCACCGAAAAAAAGGGAAAATGAAGAAACAGCAGAGGAGGGTGAGCAAAGCCCGCTGATTATTGAGGATTCCTTGGGCAAAAGCTCTGGCGTGGAAATCCGTGAGGGAGTGGCCCTTGATCCGGAGAGCCGCACCGCTTGCGAAAAGCGCCTCTTTGACCTGCAGCTCTGGCAGGCCGGCACTGAGTTTCCTTTGCGTTTTGAACTGGTTATCCGGGAAAGAGACGACAAAGCCAAACTCAAGCAGGCTTTGGCGACGGCGCTCGAGGGTTTAAATGACGGAAGCATCACGCTGGGCGCGCGCAAACGGCGCGGTTACGGGCGCGTCAGCGTGTCCAACTGGCGGGTCAAAGAGTTCGACTTGACTTCTCCCGAAGGCCTTCTCGACTGGATTGAAGACGGCGATAAACCGCTTGCCGACGTAAACTTGGCCGCAAACGTTGCAGAAGCACTTGGGGTTGGTGAGTTGCTCCCCGACAGGCGCCAGTTCTTTAGCTTCGAGGCTACCTTTTCCCTTGATGGTTCGCTGCTCATCCGGTCGGGCAGCGGACAGGATGATCAAGGGCCCGACGCGGTTCATTTACATGCGAGGCAACCCAATGGTAGCGTCATGCCTGTGTTATCTGGCACAAGTCTTGCCGGAGCGTTGCGGGCCCGAGCGCTCAAAATAGCTAACACTATAGGTGACGGAGAGTGTCCCCGGAAACTTATCAACGCCATGTTCGGACCGGAGATAGAGCCCGGCGTTGAACCTCAGGCCAGTCGGGTTATCGTCGAAGAAACGGTGGTAGCAAACGCGAAGACAGACCTGGTGCAGAACCGGGTCAGCATCGACCGCTTCACCGGTAGCGCAAGGGAGACCGCCCTTTTTAATGAGCAGCCCGCTTTTGGCGGCGATGAGACCACGGTTACGGTCAAAGTGCGCTTGCTGAAGCCGGAAGAGCACGAAATCGGCCTGCTTTTACTTTTGCTTAAAGACTTGTGGACGGGAGATTTGCCGTTAGGCGGTGAGACCGGCATTGGACGGGGACGGTTAAAAGGCGAAGGGGCAAAGCTGATCTGGCAACGAGATGGCTCCGTTCAAGATTCTGTTCGTGAATGGAGGCTTGTAGCCAATGGCCAAGGTTTAATGATCGATGGAGACCGGGACTTTTTGGAAGGGTGCGTTAGTGCCCTAACTGATTATCTAAAAAAGGGGGCGTATTATGAAACGCAAAATTGAATCGCACCCAGCCGTAATCGTTCCCGTGGCCACTGATGGCATCAGCGACGATGTAAAAGAGTGGCTCCGGAGGCAAGCTGCCCAGCACGGCTTAAAGTGGCTCTTGGCCCACGCTGACGACGGGGTGATTTGGGGTCGCATGGATAACGGTAAATTAGTTACGTCGAACGAAGTTGCTAAAGATAAGGTCGCCCGAGAAGCCTCTTCACCCCTGCGCCTTGAGACGTTGTTGGAAGCCAGGCTTTTTGCCCCCCACGGCGAACTGCTCTTTTGGCGCGATGGAGAGAATCGGTGGCGTGCTCGTCTGATACGCAATGCCAATCAGAGTGAAACTCCTTCTTGGTATGAGGCCGTAGATGAATCTCAGATTCTCTGGGGAACAGATGCAAAACCTCTTTCTAATGGTTTTACTCTGATGACTGATGGTGTTCAGGGATTGCGTCACGTTGTGCCCGTTGAAGTGAAGGGAAATTTTAAAGAAGAGAGCCGCCCTTTGCGTCTATGGGTAAGACATTATGTTGCCGAAGACGAAGACGGCTTTACGCGGATTGTCGTGAGCCGGCTGTTAGAACTTAAAGGGCTGGAGGGAGTTAAATGAGCGAACAGATGATTCTTAGTTGGCCAAAACACCGAAATCCAGAACGGAATCGTACTGCGAGCGCTCCTTATAACTTCGTGCCGCTACCAGAGGTGGTCGTGACGGCAGTTGACAGCGCCAAGGATCTTCCGGTTCACGACCGGTATGATCCAGACAAGTATACGGGTTATTTTGAGGTAACGCTCGCCACCAAATCACCGCTTTATGTCCGTTGCCCCTTTACCCTGGAGGAATTTTTACGGCAAGAACGCGGTGACGATGAGAAGCTGCCTTTTCGCCAGCAGGTCAAGAATACCCCGCACTTCTTTTACACGCGTGATCCCGATCGACCTGTCATCCCGGGCAGCAGCCTCCGCGGCATGCTCCGGAGTTTGCTGGAGGTCGTCAGTTACGGCAAAGTGCAGTGGGTGACGGAGAGACAATTGTTCTTCCGGACAGTAGACGACACAGCGGTTGGGAAATATTATAACCGCCGAATGGTTGAAGAACTTGGGAATCTTCATGTGCCACCGAATCCACCTGCTCCAGGATATCGTGCTCGCGTCGAAGGCGGTTTCTTCCGTATTCGCCCCAACGGTAAGTACTCCATTGAAGAATGTGATGTTGCCCGAGTCGAGATTAACGAGCTTTTGTCTGTTTTTGGTTTGAGTCACCGAAGGGAGCTCTATGAACTTGACGGCAGGGACCTAAATTCAAATAATGAGAGGAACCCTAATCAGACTCCCAAATGGATTTATCAGCACAGGGATATCTGGGCTGCTGAGGTAGACTCTGATGAGAAAGACTACTTCTTCCCTGAAAAACGGCGCTCCAACGGCAGGTTGCGTCATCCTGATCTGTATCTTCGTTTTCGCCGTGCCAAAAACGTTTCAATTACCCCAGGTCCCGAAAAAGTTCGTGGTACGTTGGTCCTGACAGGGCATATGGAATCCAAACATTTAGCATTCATGTTTATCCCGAAAAAAAATCCTAATAACATTGAGGTTCCGAATGATCCTGGGGAAGAAGACATTAATAAAAGACTCGTTGACCGTTTTCACGATGATGACCAAATAACCCAATGGCAAATGTCAGCGTTTCCCCACGGACAACCCGCAGGCGCATACCGAAGTCGCGATGGCTATCTGCGTGATGGCGAACCTGTTTTTTTCCTCCGTGAAAATGGCAAACTCACCTTTTTCGGACGTGCCCAGATGTTTCGGCTTCCATACATAAGTAGGCCCCTTGACTTGGTTCCTGCCAAACTGCGTCGCCCGGAAGACGTTGACTACGCGGAGGCGCTTTTTGGCTTTGTCCGCACGCGCAAAGAACTGGAGGATATGAAGCAACGTGGCGTTATTCAGGAAATACCCAAACAGGGCGATAAAAGGCGCGCCTATGCCGGTCGGGTGTTTGTGACGGATGCGGTCCTTGAGGAAGGACAAACTGACATCTGGCTGTCCGACGATGCGATTGTCCCTAAGATTCTCGCCTCGCCCAAACCGACGGCTTTTCAGCATTATCTCGTCCAGACGAACAGCGAAAAAAGTAAGCTTAGGCATTACGACGGTAAAACACCCGAAGAAAAGACGGTCATCCGCGGGCACAAGCGCTACTGGCTGCAAGGGGAGCGAAGCATAGAGGATATCAGGGAAGACGGCGAGATACCTGAGAACAGTACCCAGCATACCCAGTTTAAACCCGTTAAGCCCGGTGTCAAGTTTAGGTTCCGGATTTATTTTAAAAACCTTTCCGAGCGGGAGTTAGGTGCCCTCTGCTGGGTGTTGCACCCGCTGGGAGACCCGAAAAAGGAGTACTGCCACCAACTTGGTATGGGCAAGCCCTTAGGGATGGGCGCAGTTAAGTTGGAGGCTACCCTGCACCTGACCGATCGTACTAAGCGCTATAGTTCGCTCTTCGACGGCAGTAATTGGCAGACGGGGCTATCCGGATCGGCCGAATTGCTGTCCAACCGCATCACTTTAGAACAGCGTACACGTAAGTTTGAAGAACATATATTGGGTCGGCTTAATCTAAACAAACCCTGCAACCATTTATATAAGCTTAAGCGTATCGCCATGCTACTGAAGATGATGGAATGGCCCGGCTATCCCCCTGTGCCCAGTGACCCGCTATTTTTACACAAGGAGGGCCGTCCCAACACCAGGTATATGGAGCTGAAAGAGTTCCGGGATCGCCCCGTGTTGCCTGCCCCCTCTGCCTTCGGGCAATTAACTGGAGATATCGAGCCAATGCAACCAACAATCTCTGGCACCAACTCGCTAAAAGGAAGAAAAGTGCCGTCTTCTGCCGTATCTGTTGAATCCATTCAGGAGTTGATCGAAGGGTTACGTGGCGCCGGGGAGGTAAGTCGTGTTCCCGAGATTGTGGGGCAAATAGAGAAGTTAAGTGACCCCGTGGAACGCGGGGGCTGCGCCAAGATGCTGCAGCAATGGCTACGTAAGCACAAACTTTGGAATAAGGGACCCCACGCGAGTACTGAATGGCACAGACAAATTGAGCGATGGCTTAAAGGCTGAGGCTCTTGAAAGCTGGCGGTTGACGCCTTTAGAGGCTTCTGAGTTAGGGTGTTTCTCTTTAGGAAAGCTTTATCCGGCAGATGCTTACAACCCTCGGCGTAAAAACGCGCTGCCGCCAACTCCCCCGGGAGGAGCTGCTCGAAATGTGAAGTAGTTGCGTGGCCCTGCTAGTTTTAGTATCGCTTTACCAGTAATAACAGTAGTTGCTGCTCTCTCCGAGGTAAACGAAATCCTGTAGTCTAAATTGGGAGGTGAGCAAATGGCTCGCAAGAATGCTTCCCAGAAACAGTCGAACATTCAGGTCCAGCTTGACCTGGAGCATCCTACGGGGAATTTCTGGGTGGACAACGGTTTGGCGGCTTTGTGCGATTTGACGGGTGGAGGAGAGCACCCGCTTGAGCAGGTGCTGGACGAGGTGGAGCAGCGTTTGGTGCAAAAAACGGGTAACAAAAGCGAGTATCTGGATGAGGCCACGGGGGAACTAAGGGAATACGAGAAAGTGAACTGGGTTTATCCAACCAATCTTTTCATTAAAGTCGTAGGCAGGGCACCCAAGCAAAAGATCCACGGCAAGGAGTACTTCACTCAACCTCCCCGCTTGGAGTTGAGCCTCCAGTTCAAGAAGAAAAAGGGACATTGCGATATTTGCGGGGCACTGGCTCCTACGACTGATGCGAAGATGTGGATGTTTCCTTTTGTGGTGGAGCCAGGAAAGTTCGGTAACTTTTACTCGGGGGCGAGGCGAGGGGTGAACTTGTGTCCCCGTTGCGCGGTTGCAGGGGCAGCAGGCTATCTGACCTGGCTCTGGGTGGCGCAGGGGAGGGATGCCCTCCACTTCTTTCTCTTTCACAGCGACTTGCGCGAAACGGCCCGGCTCCAGCGGGAGGTGCTTCAGCCGTTGCGTTTGGAGGGAGGCAAAGGAGGCAATGTCCGCCTTCCGTTTTACGGGCCTTACCTTCACGAAACGACACTCGGGCTGCTGTTGGAGTTGTTCTCCCATGTGCAGCGCTCTGATCGTCTAACTGACGAGGGACGGGAATTCCTGGCTTCTCTTTTGGGAGCAACGGCGGCTCTGCCTCCGGCTCCCCTCACGCTGTACGCGATTATGGGCAAGCCGGGACAAGCCTTTAACATGCAAGTTTTCCGCGAGTTTTCCCATCTTCACTCGCTTTATCGTCTCTACGAAACCTGGATAGAGAAATTGGGAGGTGATAACCCGCAGCAGACTTTGACCGGCGTTTTCCGTCAATTTCAAACGAAGGAGGGGAACCAGTACAACACGCTGTGGCGCGAAAAGATCGCTTGGGCTGTTCTGGAGTTTGGCGATCCGCTTCCCTACGTGGAGGCTTTTCTCTTTGAAGCCCGGGCCAAGGAGAAGAACCCGCCTCCGTTATCCTGGGGAACGGAGTCCGTGTTCAACCATTACGCTAAGGAGGTTCTAAATGTGGATGAGGGTCTGCTGAAGGTATTGAGCGGCTTCGGCCACCGGCTTGGTTCTGTTGCCCACGAGAAGAACGAGATGGGTATCCTCTATGCCCTCCGGAACGCGAAAAACCCGGAGGAATTCTTCCGCGTGCTGAACGATATCCAGTTCCGGCTGGAGTTGACCGTTCCTGAAAAGCTTTTGGAAATTGGACAGGGTGAACGCATTGCCGGCAGTCCCTGGGTGAGGGTCAAGACGTTACTCTCTATCTATGCCATGAATAGTTATCTCCGGGCTGGGAGAGGCCCAATCCCCACTGAACAAGGAGGAGATGCAGCGTGAGCGGCCATCTTGCAAGTAAAGCCATCGCTTTGGGATATTTGACGAAGATCTCGGCAGGCAACGTTAATGCTTCGCACACAGAAGGTAACGTAGTGGTAACAAAAAAGGTCACCCTGCCCGACGGCAGCGCGGTCCCCTACATCTCCGGACAAGCCCTGCGAAGGATGTTGCGCGACCGGCTGGAGGAGTTGGGCTTTCCTTTGTCGGAGCCTTTCGCTCAGGTAAGCGGCCAAGAGGTTACGCCCCCCGTCCGCCCCTGGGAGTTTGCGGACGAGGACCTTTTCGGGTACCTGGATCCCTCTGGTGGCCGGCGGCGGACTTCTCCCGTACGGGTTTCCGCGGCCGTCGGGCTTTTCCGCTTCCAAGGCGACCGTGACCTGGGCACCCGCTCTTTCGAGCGTTTCGGACAGGCGATGGAAGCCGGGGGCAATATGTTCGAGACGGAACTGTATGCGAATCTCTTCAAGGGCGGCCTGCTGGTAGAGTTGGACCGGGTGGGCGTATTCGGCGATTTGGAGACAGGAAATGTAACAGAAGCTCCCGAAGGGACAGCGAAAGTCGAGCAAAACGGCCGCGGGTTTCTCGTTCTGTCCGAGGCAGAGCGAACGCGGCGTCTCCAAGCCCTTTTCGGTGCACTGGGCATTCTCTGGGGCGGGGGGCGCACAGCCCGCATGCTGAGTGACTTATCGCCGCGCTTCCTTGCGTACGCGCGGCTAAAGGTGAAGCACCCTGTCTTTTTGGAGGCTCTGGATGCGCACTACGAGGACGGAGCTTATTACCTTGACCCAGAGCCGTTGGTGAACGCCCTGGAGAAGTTCCAAGGGTACCGGGAATGCACGCTGTTTGGACTCGAGCCGGGGTTTTTGGGCAATGGGGCTGAAGTTCGGGAACGGCTTCAGGCTTATGGTCCGGTACTCACAGTTCACGAGGCGTTAACCCAGGCTAAGGAGGATGCGGTAAAATCATGGACGTCCTCTGGGTAAAGGTTGCGGCACAGGTAGCATCGTTTCGCCGGCCGCTGGATCACAACTACCAACGGACGTTGCTTTTACCGCCTCCTACTACGCTTCTCGGCTTGGCGGGAGCGGCTTTAGGTCTTTCTGACCGGGAACTCTGGGATACGCACAGTCCTGTTTGGGAGTTGCGTCTTTCCGCGCTTG
Source organism: Bacillota bacterium (assembly GCA_040758635.1). Lineage (GTDB taxonomy): Bacteria > Bacillota > Desulfotomaculia > Desulfotomaculales > Ammonificaceae > Yes71-27. Next base: position 24,856 of record JBFLVI010000032.1, read on the forward strand.
CTTTGCAAAAGCCGGGCATAGCGCGAGATATGTGGACGGTAATGAAGATTAAGAATAACAAGATCGCGGAGCGCTCGCCCTACTTTCGCGAACTGCTCTTCTTCGTTCGGTACGTGCTGCTCTACGGTGGTCCGCGAAAGTTGCTGGAGGATCTGCGGGCAGCCTTTGCCGATCCTGTGTATCCTCTCTCTTTGGGGCGGGAGGATGAACTAATAACCATCGAAGAAATCGGCCTTGCGGAGGCGGTGCCGGGAATGGCTCGCTTTCGAGGCACCATCATTCCTGGTGACTTCCGGCAGCTTCATTTCCGTTTGCCCTTACGCCCGGCGGTTCGCTTTGAGCCTCCAGTGGTGGAAATTCTGCCCCTGGGCTTCACCCTGGACGAAAAAGGGCTGCGCCAACCCGTGGCCTCAGTGCCCCTTACGTTTCTCTCGCTTGACCTGGAGATCGAGCTTCCGGGACGGGAGCTGGTATTTACCTTTGAGGCTCTGGAAGGGAGGAGCTTTACGTGGGTGAATCTTCCCTCCTCGCCAAACCAGACGTCCCTCTCCTTGTCCATCTGAGGGAGACGACCGAGCAAGGTCGCGAGTTGGCCCGGCGCTTGGGCCTTTCACCGGAGCTGGAGAGGCGGGTGGTGCTGGCGTGTGCCTTCCACGACCTTGGTAAGGCTACGCGTAGTTTTCAGGAGCATGTCCGGGGGCAGAGGGGCAAGGCCTACCCCCACGCCTTGGCTTCTCTGCCCTTCGTGCTCACCGCAGAGTTGCGCGGGTTAGCCCCGCCGCCTCTGGCTGCGGCGGCTGTGGTTAGCCACCATTCGCCGCTCGGGCCGGAGGTTTACAAGGGTTACGGGTCTCCGGATTACCACCCCGAACTGCCTGCTTTTCTCCAGGTTCTTTTGGAATACCTGAGAGAACAGGGAGTAGAGGGCGTGCCTTCGGTTCAGGAGTGTCTGGCCCTCTATCACCGGCGCGAGTCGCCGGCAGGGTTGTTGGATACGCCACTACCTTTCGGAGAAAAAACGCAAAGCCTGCGCGGGCGCTTCCAGCAGCTTCCGACAAAGGATTTTGCCGACGTAAAAGCGGTTCTCCATCTTGCTGATTGGCTGGTTTCTGGCGGGCGAGAAACAGCGGAAAGTCTTTTCTTGCGCGACGGTAAAGGAGCCATCGATACATTTGTTAGGCAGCAAGACATCAAGCTCCGGGATTTTCAACAAAGGGCAAGCGATCAGCGGGGAAAAAGGCTTTGGCTCCGTGCGCCCACAGGGACGGGCAAGACAGAGGCACTTCTTCTTTGGGCGGGTAATGCGGAGCGCCTCCTCTACCTGCTTCCCACGCAGGCGACTGTTAACGCCATGTGGCGTCGCCTGCGCGAGATTTACGGCGCGGAAAACGTTGGTTTAGCCCACGGCAAAGCGGGTTACATACTCCGGAAGGAGGTAGAGGAGGATCCCCTTGATCTCCGCCTTTTTGCTTCGGTATTCGCCAAACCGGTGGTAGTAGCAACGCTTGACCAGTATCTGCTGGCTCATCTGCGCGGGCGGCATTGGGAGGAGCGGCTGGCTCTTGCGCGGCGGGCAACGGTTGTATTGGACGAGATTCATAGTTATGAACCATACACGCTGGGGCTGCTTTTAGAAGCCTTGAAACGAGAACCGCCGGCACGTTTGGCGCTGGCAAGCGCGACGCTGCCGGAAGCATTGTTAAACCTTTTTGATGAGGCTCCTCTTGTAGAGGGGGGAGCGCCGCTTTGGGAGCGCCGGCGCCACCGCCTGAGGATGCGGAATGGGCCTTTGGCCGGGGCACTGGGTGAAATTCTTGCCTGCGCCAGAGAAGGGAAAACCGTTTTGGTTATCGCCAATACGGTAAACGACGCTCAATCTTTCTACCAGGCGCTCCGGGAGCAAGGAGGTGAGCGGGTTCGTTTGCTCCACTCCCGTTTTACTTTTCGCGACCGGCAGCGGAAGGAAGACCAGCTTGCCCGGCCGGAGCCAGGCACTATTCTTGTGGCCACTCAAATCGTAGAAGTTAGCCTGGATATTTCTTACGACCTTCTCTTCACCGAGGTGGCTCCCGTAGACGCTTTGGTACAACGGATGGGGCGGGTGAACCGAAAAGGCAAACAGCCCCCTGCGCCGGTGTTTATCTTCCAGGAGTGGAGCCGGGGTTCGGAAAAGATATATGGCGGCGAGATCCTGAGTCGCAGTCGGGACCTTTTAGAGTCCTTGCCGGAGGAGCCGGCAGACCGCGATTGGGTGGATGCCACGCATTCTCTGTACGAGGAAACGGTGTCCCAGCCTTCCTACCGGCGGGAAATCGAGGAAGGGCGCGGCACTTTAACCGAGGTGCAAAAGGTGCTGGGCTGTTACACCATAAACCTTTCAGACGAAGAGATGCGGGCTAAATTCACCACCCGCCGCGGGCCTCTTTCCATTGAGGTTTTGCCCGAGGTGTTCCGGGACGAGGCCTTTGCCTTTATCGAAAGGAACGAGCGCTGGCGTCTTGTCGAGTTGCTGGTTCCCGTGCCGGTTTATTGGCTCGCGATGTATGCTGAATGGTTCTCTCTTTCAGCGGATTTGGATTGTTACATCACGGTGCTTCCGTATAGCGAAGAAGTCGGTTTATCCCCACCGGGCGAAGGAGAGACGCCCGGAGGTGCAGAGATCTGGTAAAGAGCGACTTTGCCCTAAAAGCTACACCGGACTGAATCTCCACCAAAGCTTTGCTTTTTGAAAAAAACGTGATGCTCAAAAAGACGCCCGGCAACTGCCAACGGAGGAGAAACAGATGGAAACGCAGGGTCAAGAGTCCCTTACGGCGGGGGAAGTGAGTTCTCTACCGCCGGTAGTGGGAAGTTTTGTTCACGCGTATGTGGTATGTCCCAGAAAGGCCTGGCTCATGTCGCGCCAAATCTGTCCCGACGAGGACCACATTTACCTGCAGCTCGGCCGGCTCATCCAGCGCCAGAGTTACAGCCGGGAGCGCAAGGAAATCCATCTTGGGCACCTGGCGCTTGATCTCGTCCGCCGGGGTGGCCAGAACCTGGTTGTTGCCGAGGTGAAAAAAAGCTCGCGCGCGGCATCTGCTGCCCGGATGCAGCTTGCCTTCTACCTCTACGAACTCCGCCAGATGGGCCTGGAAGCGCAAGGCGAACTCCTCTTCCCTGAAGAGCGCCGGCGGGAGCCGCTCGTTCTCACCGAGGCCTTGGCTGCGGAAGTGAAGGCGTTAAAGCAAAAAATCCAGACACTTTTTCGCCAACAGGCGCCACCGCCGCCGGCGCGGATCCCGTTTTGTACCCGGTGCGCTTACAGCGACTTTTGCTGGGCGTGAACCTGAGGAGGTGCTGCCAGAGCGATGCAGAAAAGCCTTTACTTATTCCGGAGCGGCCGCTTGCGCCGGAAAGAGAACACTTTATGCGTTGAAGCGGAGGAACAAGCCCGGTACTTCCCCGTGGAGAACGTCCGGGATATCTACGTCTTCGGCGAAGTCGACCTGAGCAAGAAAACGCTTGAGTTCCTGCACGAAAAGGAGGTCTTGGTTCACTTCTTTGGCTTTCACGGCAACTACGTCGGCAGCTTCTATCCCCGGGAGCACTACAACTCCGGCTACCTGGTCTTAAAACAAGCCGAGCACTACCTCGACCCGGAAAAACGGCTGGCTCTGGCCCGGCAGTTTGTTGCCGGCGGCCTGGCGAACATCCTTCAGGTCGTAAGGTATTACGCCAACCGGGGGAAGGAGCTTGCGGCAACCGTCCAGACCATAGAAAGCTTTTCTGCGGGCAACCTCCCGGCGTGCGGTACCGTAGAAGAACTGATGGCCATCGAGGGCAATGCACGCAACTACTACTACGAAAGTTTCAATGAGATTTTGAGCGGCTCCCCTTTCACTGTTGAAAAACGGAGCCGGCGGCCGCCCGCCGATCCACTCAATGCACTCATCAGCTTTGGGAACTCCTTGGTTTACGTCAAGATCCTAAGTGAAATCTACAAGACCCATCTGGACCCGCGGATCGGCTACCTGCACGCGACCAATTTCCGGCGCTTCACCCTCAACCTTGACGTGGCCGAGATCTTTAAGCCCATTCTTGCCGACCGGGTTCTCTTTACGCTGGTAGGCAAGAAAATGATTGGCCCCGGAAGTTTTGATCACCAGGGGCCTGCGGTTCTTTTAAACGAAGAAGGCCGCCGCGTCTACGTCCAGGAGTTTGAAGAAAAGCTCCAGAGTACCTTTTATCACCGGCGCCTCAAGCGCCACGTCAGCTACCAGACGCTGCTTCGCCTGGAGCTTTACAAGCTGGAGAAGCACCTTATCGGCGAAGAGCCGTACGAACCTTTCGTCAGTCGCTGGTAAAAGCCCTACGGCCGCCTGCCGGCGGCGCAGCGGGGACTTAAAGACTTGGAGGGCTTGCCCGCATTTGGTGCGCTTTAGCGTGTGCCAATGGCGCAGCGGCGCCTAAGAAACGCCTGAGCCCCCTTTTTAGGAAAGGATGTCGGTAACCGGTGTACCTGATCCTGGTGTACGATGTCAACGTTAAGCGCGTTGCCAAAGTCCTGAAGACTGCGCGCAGATACCTCCACTGGGTCCAGAACTCGGTGCTTGAAGGTGAACTCACCGAGGCCGGCTTCCGTAAGCTCAAGGCCGACCTCGCCCGCGTCATTGACCTCCGCGAGGACTCCGTCCTCTTCTACGTTCTCGGTAACCAGCGTTACACCACCCGCGAACTTATGGGCATCAAAAAAGGTGGCGAGGAGTGGGTTTGGTAGCAGGAATTTTGTCGTCGGTATCCAATAGTGTAAAAAAGCCTGGGGACCGACGACACCATCGCAGGCGAAAAGCGAAAGCGCGAAAACGCTTTCGCGGTGAAGCCTCGGGGTGTTTCTGGACCATAGCGATTTCCGGCTAACGGTCGTTATCTTGGCAAAGCGAAGTCAGGATAGGTAGTTGATGCATGCGGTCTGAACGGGTTTCCAGCCTACCTACGAGGAATTGAAAC
>JBFLVI010000033.1:0-28957 GCA_040758635.1 Bacillota bacterium
TGTACCTCCCCAGGTGCTACACCTGGATGCTACCCCAAAGGAGGGGTGTGGTGGTACACTTCCTTCCCAGGGCGCAGAATGCCCATGATTACTGGGTTTGTGATTTTTAACTGTCAAACTTGAGTTTGAATTAAACGGAAAACTGGCCGAAGAATGCCGGCTTAACCTGGCATTTATCTGGTTTCTGGGCTATGACCTTCTTGTCCCGTTTCGGTCAGGCACCAGCACCAGAGGGACGACGGGCGGAAAAGGTCGTGAGAAAGACAAATGTTTAATAACACTCCCGGCGGGATAGGAACGTTAATCAGCTGCCCGGTTGCCCAGGATGGAATATGGGCGGGGGGGAGAAGTGTATACCGGGAATAGATCGGTGGCTTCTCGCCTTTGGGGTACAGAAAGCTTCTAAAACCACGCCGGGTCATCATCAGTGCTTCCTCTAATTTAGGTTCTAATGCGGAAAGTCTGCAGGGAATGGGAATCCAGGATAGTTCTACACCTTGTAGTAAAAGATATAGGAACAGATGTGAGAAAATATCTGCTTGCGGATGCCAGTGAAATATATGCCTGTCGTCTCCTGTGGTGCGGAAGATAATGCGGTAATCTTCCTTATTAAACCCGCTATAGAGCGGCGGCTCGGGTTTCCAGTTCCGGGGAAGGCGGCGGCGGAAGTTCTCCGGAGCATAAAACCGGAACGCAGCACAGTCTAACACTTCGCTTACGACTGGATGATGCGGAGTCACAAGATGGACTTCGCTTTTAGAAGGAATTTCGCGAAAATAGATTATTCGCAAAGCTTCAAGTAGGTAGCCGCGGGGCGATCGGTCTGGGGGTGAGGACATAAGTAAGACCTCAAAGAAAGGCCGAGCGGAAAAAAAGAGGTAATCTGCTTTTACTGACAAGACGGGAGCGGGGTAAGGAAGAGAAAGTGAGGCATCAAGCGATGCAATATAATCGTATACCCGCTCTGCGAGTAAAAAGTCTGCAGGATCAACGACAGCGGCGAAGTCGAACAGTTTTGACAAAAAAGTGTGAGAAATACGCAATGACTTAGCCGCTGTGCGAAGACTTATGTTTGCCCGGCGGCATAAGGTAGCTAAATAAGGAAATGTAGGTACTATAGCCAACCACTCCTCTCTCCTTCCGTTTCTTAGCTGATTCTATCATGGAAACTAAATTATGTCCACAGTTATTTACTCTTTCCGTTATCGTCCTTGATAATATCTATCAATCAGTTTCCTGAACTAATAGACTGGAACTGTTAGAGGGATGGGAGCTTTCCTTTAAAGGGTGGAAATAAAAAAATTTTCATATACATGCAGGAGTTTTTCGCCATCCGTATAATAGTAAATATATATGGAAGCAAATCTGCTTCCACATCGAAAAGCGTTCTTTGATAAAGAGCTAAAAAGTGCGGCTGGGAACCAACCACGAGCGGCAAGCGCACCGCACTGAAGACTGCCGATTAGGGGTTGATTAAGTGAGGACTGTAAGGACTGCTGAAAAGAGACTTTATGAGCATATTCTTGCGTTTCCGCAGTTTGCCGAGAAACTCGAACACATTTACAAGATTGAAGGAGCGAAGGCAGCGAGACGCTATGTTTATCGTATGCTCCACTTAAAGGTGCGTGCGAAAGAGATCCGTAATGTGATCTTTCTGGAACGCGACCCAGGCGGGGCACTGCGGCATGAAGCCAACTTGCAGGCCTGGCAGGAGGCGGGGTACGCAATGTCGAGAGTTTGGCTTTTAAATCGATGACGAGGGAGGGAAAGGGTTATGCTTGATAAACTTCCGGATTTCCTGACTGTGCCTGAAGTAGCAAAACTGCTGCGGGTGGGAAGGAACAAAGCTTACAGGCTTATTCGCGATGGCACACTCACCGCGATTTGGCTCGGGAGGTCTCCTCGTGTGCCGCGGGATGCGATTATTAGGCTTGTTAACGGCTTGGAGGGAAATTGGTTGCGCCGGGAGAAATAGTATTATTGTGCCCCGGGCGCAGGAGGAGGATAGTCTTATGAACCGAGGGCACATCCGTAAGCGCGGTAAAAATTCTTGGGCGGTAGTGGTCAGGGTCCGCGACCCGCAGACCGGCAAGAGTAAGCCAGTCTGGCATACCGTCCACGGAGAGGAGGAAGACGCCAAGAAGAAACTGTCCGAACTTCTCTATCATCTTGACCGCGGAACCTATGTGGCCCCGTCGCGGTTGACCGTTGGGCAGTACCTCGACAAATGGTTAGAAGACCGCCGGCACGAAATAGCCTGGAACACTTACCGGGGTTATAGACGAAACATCGAACTTGCCAAACCAGAAATCGGGGACATCCGGTTAGAGCATCTGAAACCTGCCGATCTGCGTAGGCTCTACAGGACCTTGATTGAAGATCTTGACTATTCATCTACGACGGCAAGGTACGTCCACCGGACGCTCTCCAAAGCATTTGAAGACGCAGTTAACGTTTAGAGGTTCTAAGCCGCAACCCAGCGCGCAAGGTGCCGGCACCGGAGGTAGACGAGTTCGAACCCGTGGTGATCAGGACAAGTGATGATTTGTATTCTCTGCTCTCCGCTGCCGCCAGCTCGATACACTTTCCTTTGATCGTGTTTCTCCTCGCGACGGGTCTGCGGCGAAGCGAAGCTCTGGGCCTTCGGTGGCGGGACGTCGATTTTGAGCGCAGGACTTTGTCGGTTACTAAACAATTGAAGCGTAACCGAAAAGGCCAGCTCGGCAGGCATAAGACTAAAACGAAGAAAACAAGGACGGTACGACTCTCTGTAACCGCGATTCAGGCGTTGAAGCTGCAGCAGAAGAATCAAGTCAATTGGCAACTTATATGCGGTTCAGCCTGGCGTAATGAAGAAGGGTACATTTTCACCCGGCAGGACGGAAGCCCAATTCACCCGGACGCGTTCACGCACGAATTTACCCGGATAGCGCGCCAGGCAGGCCTGGATGGGTTGACGCCGCACAGCTTACGCCACACGTGCGCCACATTTCTATTGGAGGCGGACCAGCATCCTAAAAAAGCGGCTGCGATGATGGGCCACTCACTCGAAATCCTGCTCGAGCGGTACAGTCACATTTCTGTCCAGATGCAAGAGGGTTTAGCGGAGTGCATTGACCAAAAGTTGTTGCCGACCGTTAAAGAGTTCCTGTCAGAAGAGAAAGAAGCCGGTTGCGTTTGCAAAACGTTAGCAACCGGCTACGTCAGGTCTTGAAACTGGTGGGCCACGAGGGACTCGAACCCCCAACCAGACGATTAAGAGTCGCCTGCTCTACCAATTGAGCTAGTGGCCCGAAATATTGGTCGTTGGTGGTGGGCTGTTGGTCGTTGGCAGCTCGAAGGAATTCGCTTTGCGAATTCCTTATTTTTAACCTATCCACCAACTACTAACCACCAACCAGTAACTACCAAAATGGTGGAGGGGGCTGGATTCGAACCAGCGAAGGCGTCAGCCAGCAGATTTACAGTCTGCCCCCTTTGGCCACTCGGGTACCCCTCCGTATCGGTCGTCGGTTGTCGGTCGTCGGTGGTCGGACGTATTGAAGGTAGGCGATGCTTTCTTTATCTTTCTGACGGCTGACGTCTGACCACTGACTACCGAAATGGTCGGGATGGGGGGACTTGAACCCCCGGCCTCGTGCTCCCAAGGCACGCGCGCTGAACCAAGCTGCGCTACATCCCGGGCCGGCGCAAATTTAATTATAGCGGAAGCAAACGCCGCGCGTCAAGCAAAAAAAGAGTCCAGCGGATACCGCTGGATGGGGAGAGATAGAGTTTTATAGCGGAGCTATTTGCATTGTTCCCGGCCGGCGAAAGATTTATACATCACCGGGAATTTTTTTAAAAGAACGGCTGCTGCGGTCCCGCACGTGACAGTTCTGATTTCCTTAGGGCGGTTACCGGCATAAGGTGTGCGGGCACCCGGTTTAATAGCGGGAAACAGCCGGCCGGATCCGGCTTTCGAAACGCATGCGGATAAGGAAAGCGCCGCGTGTTTTTTTGTTTTTGTACGTTAATAACCGGTGGGTTTAATTTTTTGCGCTTGGGAGTTTAAATTTGGCCGTTTGGAGCCGGAGTTGTTTACACTTTAGAAGTTTATGGCTTATAATTGGTAATTAACATTGGAGGCGACGGCGAGGTTAATCGTGGGCGGCATCAAGATCGCGGTGTCGGGGAAGGGCGGCGCAGGCAAAACCACGCTGGCGGCAGCGCTTATCCGTGCGTACGCTGCAACCCACCGGCGGGTTTACGCCGTGGACGCCGACCCGGACGCCTCGCTGGCGCTGGCCCTGGGGATTCCGCCCGAAACGGCGGTGGAGATCCGTCCGGTCGTGGACCTCAGGGAGCAGATGCGGCGGGTGATGGGGGGCGAAGGAGAGTTTTTTGCCTTAAACCCGCCCATAGGTGAGGTACTCGACGAGTTTTGCTTCCGCCTTGGTAACATCCTGTTGATCCGGATGGGAGAGTTGAAAAAGGGGGGCACCAGTTGTTACTGCCGGGAGAACGCGTTTTTAAACGCTGTCCTTACCGCCCTGCTCCTGGAGCGGGACGAGGTGGTGGTGATGGATATGCCGGCGGGGATTGAGCACCTTTCCCGCGGCACGGCCCGGGGGGTAGATGTCCTGCTGGTCGTGGTGGAACCCAACCAGCGCAGCATCCACACCGGGCGCCTGGTGGAAAGGCTGGCGGCGGATCTGGGGATCCCCAGGGTGGTAGTGGTAGGCAATAAGATTCGGTCGCCGGAAGATGCCGCCCTGATCGAAGTGGCTTTTTCGGGGCGGGTTTTGGGGACGCTGCCTTTCGACCGGGCGGCCTACCGGGGCGAGGGTGATTTGGGGGTTGAATTTGTAGCGGCGGTAGCCGGGATAAAGGAGATGCTAGATAAGGAGCGAGTAAGTTAAATGACCAGCGTGGCGGAACGGGCGCAAGAGATCGTCAGTAATTATAAGGGAAAAGAAGGAGTCCTGATTCACGTTCTTCAAGACATCCAGGGCGAATTTGGGTATCTGCCAGAAGAAGCGGTTAGAGTTGTTTCCGAAGAGTTGGGGATTTCCCTGGCAGAGATTTACGGTGTGGCTTCGTTCTATTCGCGGTTTTACTTTGTGCCCCGCGGGAAGACCATCGTTCGGGTGTGTCGGGGTACGGCCTGCCACGTTCGGGGCTCCGGAAGGGTTCTGGGAAAGCTCGAAGAGGGGCTGGGTCTGAAAAGTGGCGAGACTTCGCCCGACCTTAAGTTTACCCTTGAAACGGTTAACTGCGTAGGGTGTTGTGCTTTGGCGCCGGTAGTGGTCGTGAACGAAAAGCCGCAGACGGTGCTGAACCCGGACAAGGTTGTAGCCACCTTGAAAAGGAGTGGGAATGGTGGCCAGGATTAGCAGCAGGATGATGTTGGAGGTCTTGTATAAGGATCTGGCGGCGCGGCGGGCCGGTGCCGGGTGCGTGGTAAAGGTTTGTATGGGAAACGGTTGTTTGGCCGCTGGAGCGGAGGATGTTTTTCATGCTTTTAGCCTGGAGGTCGACCGCCAGGGAGTGGAGGCGAAGGTTATTCCGACCGGCTGCCAGGGTTACTGCCAGGGAGCACCGATAGTGACCATTGAACCGCGGAGCCTCTTTTTGAATAAGGTTATGGCCTTCGACGTGGCGAAGGTGGTGGATATTGTGGTGAAGCGGGGTGGTGAGCTCATCCAGCACTTTTACCGCAATCCGGATACCGGAACCATTTGCCGCTGCGCCGGGGAAATGCCGTTTTTCCAGCACCAGGTTAAAATAGCCCTGCGGAACCTGGGTCAGATCAATCCGATGGATATTGAGGATTATATCTCCATAGGAGGATACCTCGCGCTGTCCAGGGCGCTAACGGAGATGACTCCGGAAGAGGTTATCGCAGAGGTCAAAAAGTCGGGTCTCCGGGGTCGCGGCGGCGCTGGCTTTCCTACGGGCGTCAAGTGGGAGAGCGCGCGGCGGGTAAAAGGGGACCGGAAGTTTGTCATCTGTAACGGCGACGAAGGTGACCCCGGGGCTTTTATGGATGCGAGCTTGATGGAGGGTGACCCGCATGCGGTGATCGAGGGGATGATCATCTGTGCTTACGCGGTGGGGGACTGTAGGGAAGGATATATTTACGTCCGGGAAGAGTACCCCCTGGCGGTAAAACGGCTTGGGATTGCTCTGGAACAAGCGCGGGAGTATGGGTTTTTGGGTAGGAATATCTTAGGGACCGGTTTTGATTTCGATATCCAGTTGAAGAAAGGGGCCGGGGCCTTTGTTTGCGGCGAGTCAACCACACTGATGATTTCCATTGAAGGGAAGCGCCCCTCTCCACGCGTGACGCCGCCGCGTTCGGTTGAACAAGGGTTATGGGGGTTGCCGACCTGTCTTAATAATGTAGAGACTTTCGCGAATATCCCGGCGATCGTCCTGAACGGCGGGGAGTGGTACGCGCAGTACGGCACGGAGACCTCCAAAGGAACGAAGGCTTTTTGTATCACGGGAAAAGTGAAAAATACCGGTCTCATCGAAGTACCGATGGGAATGACCCTGCGCCGGGTTGTTTACGACGTGGGCGGCGGCATTTTAGAAGACGGGAAGTTTAAGGCGGTACAGACCGGCGGTCCCTCCGGCGGGTGCATCCCCGAGACCCACGTTGAAACCCCGGTGGATTTTGAATCACTCACCCGGCTCGGTTCAATGATGGGTTCTGGCGGAATGGTGGTTGTTGACGAGAAGAACTGTATGGTGGAATTCGCCCGGTTTTTCCTCTCCTTTACCCAGCAAGAATCATGCGGCAAGTGCCCACCGTGCCGCATCGGGACTTATGAAATGCTGCAGATCCTTGACCGGATTGTGGCCGGCCAGGGGCAGGAGGGCGACATCGAGCGCCTCGAAGAGCTGGGACGGATGATCAAGAAGACCTCCCTTTGTGGTCTGGGACAAAGTGCACCGAACCCGGTGCTTTCGACCATCTGCTATTTCCGTGCGGAGTACGAGGCCCACATCCGGAATAGGGGTTGCCCGGCACGGGCCTGTACGACTTTAGGGGCCTACGTTATCGGGCCGGATTGTATCCTGTGCGGGCTTTGCAGGCACAGTTGCCCCTATGGGGCGGTCATCGAGCGCCGGGACGGGTTCTTTATTGAAAATGCTCTTTGCAAGCGGTGCGGAACCTGCCTGGTGGTTTGCCCGACCGGCTGCATCCGGGTTGAACCGGAGCTGCAGGAGGAGGCGGTTAATACATGAGCGAGGCGCTGTGTGCGGTTACGAGAGCCTATCAGGAGTACATGGAGTTTACCGAGGAGCAGTTGTGCGGGCGCTGCATCCCCTGTATGGCGGCAGCGCCGATGATTATAGATGTGCTCGAACGGCTGCGGCGGGGCAACGCCACGGCGGCGGACGTTGACCAACTGGAAAGAATTTGCGCCGAGGTTTACGTCACTGCCCTGTGCAAGCACGGCCAGAAGGCGGTGGCGAACCTTTCTCAGGCGGTCAAGGATTACCGGGAAGCGTTCAGCCTGCATGCGGAGGCCAAGCGCTGCCCGGAGCGTTCTTGCACGGAAATACTACGCTACCAGATAAATCCGGAGCGCTGCACCCAGTGCGACCGGTGCCGGGAGGTCTGTCCGGCCGGGGCGGTGGTGGGGGAGCCATATGTTCCCTACCGGGCCGACAATTACCCGTACGTAATCATCCAGGAGAAGTGTACCCGGTGCAGCGCCTGCCTTGAGGTTTGTGCAGATAAGGCCATCGAAGTGGTTTAAATAAAAGGGGGAAGGAAGTTGGCTGATTTAGTCACGCTAACCATTGACGGCAAGGGAATCTCCGTGCCCCGGGGCACGACCATCCTGCACGCGGCAGAGACGGCGGGAATCGAGATTCCGCACCTCTGTTACTGCCCGGGGCTTAAGGGAACAGGGGCCTGCCGTATCTGCCTGGTACAGATTGAAAAGGTCAAGGGCCTGGTGGTTTCCTGCATGCGGAAGGTCGCCCCGGAAATGGTCGTCCACACCAACACCGAGGAGATCCGGGAGGCCAGACGGTTCGTGGTCGAGCTTTTGCTCTCGCGCCACTCCGGGCTGTGCCTGAGCTGCGAGAAGAGCGGCAGTTGCAGGCTGCAGCAGTACGCCTACGAGCTGGGAATTGAGCGGCCTTCCTTCCCGGTGCGCGATCCCGGGTACCCCGTTGACGAAAGCAACCCTTTTATCGTCCGTAACTACAACCTGTGCATCCTTTGCGGGCGGTGTATCCGGGTATGCCGGACGCAGGGCAGCGACATCCTGGACTTCATGAAGCGGGGGATTGAGACCAGGGTTTCCACGGCTCTGGATAAACCGCTGCAGGAGGCGGGGTGCGATTTTTGCGGCAGTTGTGTGGGTGTTTGCCCTACGGCGGCGCTGATGGAGAAGAACAGGCGCGGGAAGGGACGGGAATGGGAGTTTACGCCGTTAAGGAGCTATTGCGGCTACTGCGGCAGCGCCTGCGAGTTGTACTACAACCTGAAAAAGGACGAAATCGTCAGGGTTACTACGGAAGCGCCGGCGGACTACCTCTGCGTCCGCGGTCGGTTTGGCTACGGCTACCTTACCAGCGGTGCGCGGCTGACTACGCCCCTCGTGCGGAAAAACGGGGAGTTGGTTCCGGCGGAGTGGGAAGAAGTATTGGAACTGACGGCACGGCGTTTTCGGGAACTGAGGGATAAATACGGGCCGCAGGGCGTCGGCGGGATCGTGGGCGCGCTGGTTTCCAACGAGGCGGCGTACGCGTTCCAGAAATTCATCCGGGCGGCACTCAAAAGCGGCAACGTGGACAGCGGCCTGCGTTTCAGCGGGCTCGATCTGCTGCGGGAGTGCGACGGGGTTTTGGGCGGACCGAAGGGTTACGCCTCCTTGGAAGATATTGCTGCGGCGGACGTGCTGTTAGTGATCGGGGATGTCTGGCGGCGGGTGCCCGCGGTTTGGGGGCGGATCAAACGGGCGGCCGACCGGGGCGCGAAGGTGGTTTGCCTCGGCCTTTACGCCGGGCGGCCCACCCGGGTGGCTCAGGTCTGGCTGCGGCCAGTTCCCGGCGCCGAACACTTGGTGCTGCAGCAATTAGCGGCTGCCGTTCTCCGGCAGGTAGGCGAGCGGCGGGTCAGACAGCGGGTAGCGAAGTTTAATGCTTTCAAGAAGGAACTTGCCTCCGCGGTGGCAGTGCCGACCGGAGTGGGCGCGGAAGAGATCGCCAAAGCGGCGGAGTTGTGGGCCGACCGGAAGGCGAAAGGCATCGTGGTGCTGGCCGTTGACGGGGTAACGCCGGAGACCGGGCGTGCGGCTCTCAACCTGTGTCTTTTGACGGGACGGCTGAAAAACGCGCTATTCTTGGGGCATTCGCTCACGAACGCCCAAGGTATTTGGCGAATGGGTGCGGTTGCCGAAACTTTACCCGGTTTGCAGACCGGATCCCGCGCGACGGCAAGATTTACCAGGCTGTGGGGGGCAACGTTACCGGATATACCGGGACTTACGGCGAAAGAGATGCTTGCCGAAGACTCACCGGTTAGAGGGCTTTACGTCCTGGGCGAGAACCCGGTGGCTTCTTTCCCGGGTTGCGGCCGGGTGGCGGCGCGGCTGAAAAAGCTGGAGTTTCTTGTAGTGCAGGACCTTTTCCTGACGGAGACGGCGGGGATGGCAGATGTCGTTTTGCCGCTGGCCGCCACGGCAGAGACGGGAGGCACCTGCATCAACGTAGAGGGAGAGGTGCGCCAGTTCCGGGAAGTATTACCGGCAAAAACGCTTGCGGCCTGGGAGGTTATCGGCCGGCTGGCGTCGAAAGTTAGGCTTGATGCGGGATACGGTGTACTGCGCCAGTTGAAGAGCGAGATTCTAACGGCTGCCCCGGGTTACGGGGTAAAGGCCGGCGGTACGCCGCGTCCGGCATTTTTGCCGGTGGGGGACGCGGTGCCGGAAGCAGGGCCGGATGGGTCTTTGCGGCTGGTGCCCCTGGCGGCGAGGTTTGGGTTTTACGAAGGCTCCTGGGCATTGCACGGCGGAATTCGCGCCCTCTGCCGCTTTGGGGGGGACTGTGTCGGCCTTGCGCCGGAGGATGCGGAACGCCTGGGACTGGAGGAAGGAACGGCGGTGGCCGTAACCACGGCGTACGGGCGGGCCACCGCGGTGGTACGGATCGACTCGGGCCTGCCGCCGGGAGTGGCGGCGATGCCGGCCTTTGCGGCGAAAACAAATACGCTTTTGATACCGGAGGCGCCGAACAAACCCGTAGCGGTGGAAATAACGAAGCTTTAAGGAGGCAGGGTGTTTAGTGAGGGAGAAAGCCTTAACCAATTGTCCGGCGAGCCAGAAAATGATCGCTAAAACCACCCGGGAAGGAGTGCAGACGGTTTTCCACCGGGCGCAGGGGAAAAAACCCTGTCCTTATGGGATCGGAGGGACCTGCTGCCGGATCTGTTACATGGGTCCCTGCCGCGTAACCGACGACGGCGCGGGCCTCGGTGCCGGGGTGTGCGGTGCCACGGCAGAGACGGTCTCCGCCCGGAACTTCGGCCGGATGATTGCTGCGGGTACGGCGGCCCACTCCGACCACGCGCGGGAGGTGGTCTTTACCTTGCTGGCGGCGGCGCGCGGAGAGGCGCCCGGTTTTGAGATCCGGGACGAGGAAAAACTGCGGGCGGTCGCCGCCGATTTGGGGATTGAGACGGCAGGCAAGAACAAGAACCGGCTCGCCGAAGAGGTGGGAGAAAAGCTGCTGGCCGAGTTCGGGCAGCAGACCGGCGAACTCAGCTTTATCCGCCGGGCGCCGCAAAAAAGGCAGGAAGTGTGGCGGCGGCTTGGGGTCGTGCCCCGCGGCATTGACCGCGAGGTCGTGGAGATGATGCACCGGACCTCGGTCGGCGTGGACCAGGAATACACCCACCTCCTCCGGCACGGGATGCGCACCTCGCTGGCGGACGGCTGGGGCGGTTCGATGATCGCCACGGAGCTTCAGGATGTCCTGTTCGGGACGCCGGTACCGATCCGGGCCAAGGTGAACCTGGGGGTGCTGAAGGCCGACCAGGTCAACATCATCGTGCACGGACACGAGCCGCTTCTGCCGGAATTGATGGTGGCGGCGGCCAGGGATAAAGAACTGCTGCTTCAGGCCCGGGGTGTGGGGGCCAACGGGATTAACATCGCGGGCATCTGCTGCACGGCGAACGAAATCCTGATGCGCAAAGGGGTGCCGGTTGCCGGGAGCGTGCTCCAGCAGGAGTTGGCCATCGCCACCGGGGCGGTGGAGGTGATGGTGGTTGACGTCCAGTGCGTGATGCAGGGGCTGGGTGCGGTTTCGCGCTGCTACCACACCGAGCTTTTGACCACTTCTTCCCGTGCCCGGATTCCCGGAGTAACCCACCTCGAGTTCCACCACGAAAACGGGATGGAAGTGGCGCGCGAGATCATCCGGCGGGCGATAGCGAACTTTCCGAAGCGGCGGGCGGTGGAAATACCCCGGGAAGAACTCGACCTGGTTGCCGGTTTCAGCCACGAAACAATCAACTACATGCTCGGCGGCCGCTTCCGCGCTTCCTACCGGCCGCTGAACGATAACATCATCAACGGCCGCATCCGCGGGGTGGCGGCGGTGGTCGGTTGCTCGAACCCGCGGGTGCGTTTTGGCGACCTGCACACCACGGTGGTGCGGGAGCTGATCGCCAACAACGTGCTGGTGCTGGTCACCGGATGTGCGGCGATCAACTGTGCCAAGGAGGGGCTTCTGGTGCCCGAGGCTGCCGAAATTGCAGGTTCGGGGCTGCGGGAGGTCTGCGAGGCGGTCGGGATGCCGCCGGTGTTGCACTGCGGCTCCTGCGTGGACAACAGCCGGCTCTTGGTCGCCGGTACGGCGATTGTGAAGGAAGGCGGGTTGGGTGAAGATCTTTCGGAGATTCCGGTTTGCGGTTGCGCACCAGAGTGGATGAGCGAGAAGGCGATCGCCATCGGGCAGTATTTCGTTACCAGCGGCGTCACCGTGGGGTTCGGGGTCGCTTTCCCGACCACGGGAAGCGAGAAACTGTCCGAGTACGTATTCGGCGGGATCAAGGAAGACGTCGGGGCCAACTGGTTCTATGAGCCGGACCCGGTGGCGATGGCGCAGCAGATAATCACCTATATTGATGCTAAGCGAAAAGCGTTGGGAATTGATGTGGCTAAAGAGCGGGTGCTTTACGATATGGAGATGAGGAGGAAGCTCGAAGTTGTCTAAGATTATCTGTTCCGCAGCCATCAGAGGTGCCCACAAGCTTGTTGCGCGGGCCGAGGAGAGTTTGCGCCAGGCGCTAGAAGCCTACGGACCGGAGACACCGGTTAGTTTCCCAAATACCGGTTACTACCTACCGGTGATTTACGGGATGACGGGCATGCCGGTGACGAGGCTTGAGGACCTGAAGCCGGTGCTGGCGAAGGCCAAGGGGCTGCTCCCCCCGGTCCCGTCCGAGCGGTGTTGGCTTCCCTACCTCGGTCCGGCGCTGGATGCGGGGATGGCGACGCTCTTCGCCGACGAGATTATTGAGGCCACGAAGTATATTGGCGGCGAACCGCCCTACACAATGACCTCTGCCCCCACTCCCGACAACCTGTGGCTTGGTGCCGCCGACGACGTGATCCTGCGGAAACGAGGGATCGAGTTCGTTGACGGCACGGCGCCCGGTTTTGCCGCCATCGTCGGCTGTGCGCCGACGAACGAAATCGCGGTGAAGATCGCGCGGGAACTGCAGGAGAAGAACCTCTACGTTTTTATGTCGGCTACCACGGACGGGAAAAACATGGCGGAACAGCTTGCGGAAGAAGGCGTCGAACTGGGCTGGGAGACCCGTTTGGTTCCTTTTGGGAAGGACATTACGGCAACCGTTTTTTCCCTGGGATTTGCTGCGCGGGTAGCAATGTCTTTTGGCGGCATTAAGCCGGGTGACTTTCGCCGGGTGCTGCTCTACAATAAAAACAGGGTCTTTGCCTTTGTCTTAGCGTTGGGTTATGTAGACGACGAAAAGTACGCCCAAGCCGCGGGCGCGATCAACTTCGGCTTCCCGACGATTGCCGACACCGATATTCCGGAAATCCTGCCGACGGGAGTCTGCACCTACGAACACGTTGTTTCCAACGTGCCGCACGATAAGATCGTCGGCCGGGCGATCGAGGTGCGGGGACTGAAGGTTACGGTCACGAAGGTTCCAATTCCCGTAGCCTTTGGCCCGGCCTTTGAGGGTGAAACAGTCCGCAAGGGCGACATGCACGTGGAGTTCGGCGGCCAGCGGACGCCGTCTTTCGAGCTCGTGCGGATGCGGGAGGCGGAAGCGGTTGAGGACGGCAAGATCGAGGTGATCGGTCCTGACGTGGACACGGTGCAGGAGGGCGGCAGGCTGCCGCTCGGGATCGTGGTGGACGTTTACGGGCGGAAGATGCAGGAAGACTTTGAGCCGGTGCTGGAGCGGCGGATGCACTACTTCATCAATTACGGCCAGGGCATCTGGCACATGGGACAGCGGGACCTCACCTGGGTCCGAATATCCAAGTCGGCTTACAAACAGGGCTTCCGTATGCGCCATTTTGGTGATATCCTTTATGCAAAAATGAAATCCGAATTCGCCAGCATTCTGGATCGGGTGCAGGTAACCATCTACACCGACGAGCAAAAGGTGCTGGAGCTGCGGGAGGAGGCCAGGCAGATTTACGCCCGGCGTGACGCTCGGCTGAAGGCTTTGAACGACGATACCGTGGATACCTTTTATTCTTGCACCCTGTGCCAGTCTTTCGCTCCCACGCACGTGTGCGTCATCCTGCCGGAGCGGGTGGGGCTGTGCGGTTCGGTGAGCTGGCTGGACGGCAAGGCGGCTTACGAGATTAACCCCCACGGGGTAAACCAGCCTATCCCCAAGAAGGATGTGATTGACCCGGTAAAGGGACAGTGGCGGTCGGTCAACGAGTTTATCTACCAGAATTCGCGGGGGACGATCGAGCAGGTGAACTTCTACACCATCATGGAAAACCCCCTGACCTCCTGCGGCTGTTTCGAGGCGATCATGGTGATGCTCCCCGAGTGCAACGGCTTTATGATCGTCAACCGGGAGTACGCGGGAATGACGCCTTCGGGAATGACCTTTTCCACCCTGGCCGGCAGCATCGGCGGCGGGGTCCAAACCCCCGGTTTCATGGGCATCGGCAAGGCCTACCTGGGCTCGAAGAAGTTCGTGGTCGCCGACGGCGGGCTGGCCCGGATCGTCTGGATGCCGAAAGATTTCAAGGAGCAGATGCGTCCGGTGCTCGAGGAGCGGGCGGAGGAACTGGGTCTGGGGAAGGATTTTGTGGATAAAATCGCCGATGAGACGGTCGGGGTGGCGGCGGAGGAGATCCTGCCCTTCCTGGAAGAGAAAGGGCACCCCGCCCTTACCATGGACCCCTTAATTTAAATTTAAATTTAACGAGTGGAAAAGAGGTAGAGAGATGGGTCTTACCGGACTGGAGATTTACAAGCTCTTGCCCAAAACGAACTGCAAGGAGTGCGGGCAGCCGACCTGTCTCGCTTTCGCGATGCAGCTTGCGGCGGGAAAGGCTTCCCTGGAGAAGTGTCCCCACGTTAGTGAACAGGCGAAAGAGGCCCTGGGGGCCGCCTCCGCGCCTCCGATTGCGCTGGTGAAAATCGGTGCCGGGGAGCGGGTGCTGGAGATCGGTAACGAGACGGTGCTCTTCCGGCACGACAAGCGCTTTGAACACCCGGCGGGCATCGCCATCACCGTACCGGACAACCTGGCGCCGGTAGATATCGAGGCGCGGGTGGAAGCGATTAACCGGCTCTGTTTTGACCGGGTGGGGCAGATGCACTGCGTGGACCTGGTGGCGGTAGAAAACGCTTCGGGGGAAGCGGCTGCGTTTGCGGCAGCGGCGAAGGCGGTCGCCGGGAAAACCAGCCTCGGATTGGTCTTGATCAGTGAGAATCCCGAAGCCATGGCGGCGGCACTGGCGGAAGTGGGAAAATCCAGACCGCTGATTTACGCAGCCACGGCCCAGAATTACGAGCAGATGGCTGCTTTGGCCAAGGAGCACGGAACTCCCCTAACGGTGAAGGCGGACAGCCTTACAGCCCTGGCCGACTTGGTGAACAAGGTTGTTGCCGCGGGAGTGAAGGAACTGGTTCTGGATACGGGGGCGCGGGAGCCGAACCAGGTGCTGGCGGACCAGACCCAGCTCCGGCGCCAGGCCCTCAAGCGCTTCCGACCTTTCGGCTACCCGAGCATCACTTTTGCCAAGGCCGCAGACCCGGTGATGCGGGTGATGGAAGCCGGGGTTTGCATCGCCAAGTACGCCGGAATCGTCGTACTGGACACCGTAGACCCCGCGGAAATCCTTCCCCTGGTCACGCTACGGCTCAACATTTACACCGACCCGCAGAAACCGATTGCGGTCGAGCCCAAGGTTTACGAAATCGGGGCTGTGACGCCGCAATCACCGCTCTTTGTAACCACGAACTTCTCGCTGACCTATTTCTGCGTTGCCGGGGACGTTGAGGCATCCCGGGTACCGGGTTACATCCTTACGGTGGACACGGATGGAACCTCCGTGCTTACGGCATGGGCGGCGGGGAAATTCACCCCCGAAAAGATAGCGGCGGCGCTGAACGAGAGCGGTGTGGCGGACAGGGTGGCGCACCGGAAAGTCATCATCCCCGGCGGGGTCGCGGTTTTGAGCGGCAAGCTCCAGGATCTTTCCGGTTGGGAAGTTCTGGTTGGTCCCCGGGAGTCAGCGGGCATTCCGGCCTTCTTGAAGCAATTCTGGACCTGATCAAGGGTAATAATGCCGGAAAACGCCGTTTTTTTCCTTCCCGATGAGATTGAGGTGACGGTTCCTGCCGGCCAGACGCTGCTCCAGGCGGCGCTCAAGGCCGGAATTACACTCCGCGGCGCCTGCGGCGGCAAGGGGGTCTGCGGCCGCTGCCGCGTTCAGGTGCAAAGCGGCGCGGTGACCCCTGCGGGCACCGGAAAGATCACGCCGGAAGAGGTTGCTGCCGGGTGGGTGTTGGCCTGCCGGACGGTGCCCGAGGGAAGGGTCACGGTTTACATCCCGGAAGCCTCACGGTTAACGGAACACCGGGTGCTGCTCGAAGAGCGCGAGGCCGGGGTGCTGGCAGCGGTCGAGGGAGAGGCGGCGGAGCTCGACCCGTTGTTTCGCCGGGAGGTACTCGAACTTTCTGCGCCGACGCTGACGGATAATACCGACGACTACGGGCGCCTCACGTGGAGTTTGCAGCACGGCTGGGGCGTGGGGAACATCTGGACCGGCTGCCGGGTGTTGCGGGACTTGGCGCGCTTGCTGCGGGAAGCTGACTGGCGCGTTGCGGTTGACCTGGCTGCGGTGGACGGCTGGACGGAGATCCAGGGGGTAAAGCCAGCCGGGAAGGGAGATGGGGCAGCCTACGGGCTGGCCGTTGACATCGGTACGACGACCGTGGCGGTGGAGCTGGTGAACCTTGAAAACGGCACCGTTTCCGGCCGGGCAGGAACGTACAACCGCCAGGCGGCTTTCGGTGACGACGTGATTTCGCGGATCGTTTACGCCACCGAAGTTTCGGGCGGCCGCGCGGAGCTACAGCAAGCGGTCATCGAAACGATCAACGGTTTGGCGGGCGAACTCCTTCAAATGAAGGACCTGACCCCTCATGACGTCCGCGCGGTGGTCTGCGCCGGGAACACCACCATGATCCATCTTTTCCTGGGGCTTGACCCGACCCACATCCGGCTTGAACCTTACGTGCCGCTGGCCAACGTGCCACCGGCGGTTCGGGCGGGGGAACTCGGCCTGGCGGTATACCCGGAGGCCTGGGTTTACTGCCTGCCCGGGGTGGCCAGCTATGTCGGTGGGGATATCACGGCCGGGATCAAGGTTACCGGGGTGGCGGAAGCGGACCCGCTGACCTTGTTTTTAGATATCGGGACCAACGGGGAAATGGTGCTGGGAAACCGGGAGTGGCTGGTGGCCTGCGCCTGTTCGGCGGGCCCGGCCTTCGAGGGAAGCGGGATCACGTGCGGGATGCGGGCGGTAGCCGGGGCGATCGAGGCGGTCCGCGTCCTCCCCGGCGGGTTTGAGGTGGTTTACCGGACCGTTGAAGATGCGAAACCCCTCGGCATCTGCGGTTCCGGGCTGATTGACGCTCTTTCTTCCCTTTACCAGGCGGGGGTAATTGATCGGGGCGGGCGGTTTGTGCGCGGACTGGATACGCCGCGGTTCCGTGAAGGCGCAGAAGGACCCGAGTTTGTGGTGGCCTGGGGAAACGAGACCGGACATGGCGAGGAGATTGTTTTGACCCAGGCCGACATCCAAAACCTGATGCGGGCCAAGGCAGCAATTTTTGCAGGTTTCAGGACCCTCTTGGCGACGGTGGCGCTGGAAGTGGAGATGGTGGAGCGGGTTTTTATCGCGGGAGGGTTCGGGCGGTTCATCAACGTCCGCGACGCCGTCGCCATCGGGATGCTTCCGGACCTCCCGGTTGAGCGCTACACTTACGTCGGGAACAGCTCCCTGACGGGGGCGCGAATGGCGCTTTTGTCCCGGAAGGTCTGGGAGGAAACCAAGGAAATTGCCCGGCGGGTAACGTACGTGGAGTTGAGCGTGGGGAACCGCTTTATGGAGGAGTTTGTTTCGGCGCTTTTTTTGCCGCATACGGACATGACCTTGTTTCCTTCGTTACAGAAAGGAACGTGAGCAGTTGTTTTTGGCTGTTGCCGGCAAGGGGGGGACTGGAAAGACCACCTTCGCGGCGCTGGTGATAAAGCACCTTCTAAAGGCGGGGAAGCGGCCCATCCTTGCGGTGGACGCTGACCCGAACGCCAACCTTTCCCAAGCCCTGGGAATCGAGGCGGCGGGTTCAATCGCCGACGTCATGCGGGCGGTGTCGGAGGACCGGGAGCAGATCCCGCCCGGGATGACCAAGGACCGGTACGTGGCCTACCGGATGCACCAGTTGCTGGCCGAAGGAAAGGACGTGGACCTCCTGGTAATGGGCGGGCCGGAAGGACCCGGCTGCTATTGTTTTGTAAACAACCTGCTGCGCGGTTTCATCAAGGAATTAGCGGCCAACTACCCGTATGTGGTGATGGATAACGAAGCGGGGCTCGAACACCTGAGCCGGCGCACCGCGCAGAATATGGATGTTTTCTTCGTTCTCTCGGACGCGACGGTGCGGGGCGTTCGCTCCGCCGCGCGGATCCGGGAACTGGCGGACAGCCTGAAGCTGGGGATCAAGAGAAAGTACCTCGTTTTGAACCGGGCGCGACCGGAAGAGGTGAAGGTGCTGGAACCGGAAATAGCGGGAACCGGCCTGGAATACGCGGGGATGATCCCGGTTGACGCGGCGGTGGCGGAGTACGACCTTTATTCACGGCCGATTGTTTCTTTGCCGGACAATGCGCCGGCGGTGGCGGCGGCAGGAGATATTTTGAGGAGCATAGAAATCTTGTAGGAAGGTTGGGATGCAAAGTGACGGTTACGATTGCCAGAGAGCGGTGGAGCAGCCGGTGCCTGGAAACCACCTTGGGAACCGGGTCCAGGCAGGTCACGGTGGGCGGGGAGACGACCCTGCCGTTCCTGCATTTCGAGGGAGAAATCCCGCACCAGCCGGTGGTGGCGCTCGAGGTTTTCGACGCACCCCCGCAGGAGTGGCCGGATTTTCTGAGTGCGGCCTACGAAGGGGTGCTCGGCGCCCCTGCAGCCTGGGCCCGGAAATGTGTGGAGTACGGGGCGGACCTCGTGGCGCTGCGCCTTACACGGATTCATCCGGACGGTGAAAACGCCCCGGCGGAGGAGGCGGCCCGCGTGGCGGCGGCCGTCGCGGCAGCGGTTGAAGTGCCGCTGATCGTCCTCGGGTGCGGGGTGGAGGAGAAGGACGCCGCGGTCCTGCCGGAGGTGGCGAACGCGCTTGCGGGCAAGAATTGCCTGCTCGGCTGCGCCACGCAGGAAAACTACAAGTCCATCGTTGCCGGTTGCATCGCCAACGGGCAGGCGGTGATTGCTTCCAGCCCACTCGATATCAACCTGGCCAAGCAGCTCAACATCCTGATCACCGAGATGAACCTTGAACCCGAACGGATCGTGATCGACCCCTCAATCGGTGCGCTGGGTTACGGCATCGAGTACGCCTACTCGATCATCGAGCGGATGCGGACGGGGGCGCTGATGGGTGACAGGATGCTGGCGATGCCGGTCATTCTTCTGGTGGGGCAGGAGGTATGGAAGACCAAGGAGGCCAAAACGCCCGATACGCCGGAATGGGGTGAACAGAAGAAACGGGCTGTCCTCTGGGAGGTAACCACGGCGGCTTCGCTCATTCACGCGGGCGGGCACATTGCGGTGCTGCGGCATCCGGAGTCGCTTAAATACGTTAAAGAACACATCGCGAAAATGATGCAACCGCAGCAATATTAGGGAGGCGAGGTTGATGATTTTAATCGGCGAGCGGATCAACGGGATGTTCAAGGACGTCCGGGAGGCGATTTTGAACCGCGACCCCGAACCGGTAAAGCGGCACGCGGTGTTACAGACCCAGAATGGGGCGCGTTACCTCGATGTCAACACCGGACCGACCGTGGCGCCGGAGGACCAGCCGGCGGTGATGGAGTGGCTGGTGAAGGTGACGCAGGAGGCGAGCCCGCTTCCCTGCTGTATTGATTCCACCAACCCGGACGCGATTGAGGCCGGGCTGAAGGTCCACCGGGGCAAGGCGATGATCAACTCGACTACCGCCGACCAGTGGAAGATGGACATCTACCTGCCGATGGCGGCAAAGTACGGGGCGGCCATCATCGGCCTGGCGATGAACGAAAAAGGGGTGCCCAAGGATGCTAACGACCGGCTGGCGCTGGCGATGGAGATCGTGGCCAACGCCGACGCCCACGGCATTCCAATGGAAGACCTTTATATCGACCCGCTGGTCCTGCCGGTCAACGTGGCGCAGGACCACGGCCCGGAAGTACTGGAAACCATCCGGCAGGTGAAGCTCCTGGCCAGCCCGGCGCCGCGCACCGTGGTGGGCCTGTCCAATGTTTCCCAGCGTTGCCCGAACCGGCCGCTCATCAACCGGACGTTCCTGGTAATGGCCATGGCGTGCGGGCTGGATGCAGCGATTGCGGATGTGGAGGACAACGAACTGGTGGATATGGCGGCGACGGCCAACATTATTTTGAACAAGGAGATCTACTGCGATTCCTGGCTGAAAACGTTCCGTCAGTGTTAGGGTGGCGCTTTGGGTGAACGGGTTAAAAAGGGGGTTTTCGTGGGTAGTGAACAGGATTGTTAAGAAAAAGGTTCTGGCGCCGGGAGTAAAACTCATCGAAGTGGAGAATCCTCTCATAGCGCGGAAGGTAGAGCCCGGGCAGTTTGTCATTCTGCGGGTGTACGAGAAGGGTGAGCGGATTCCGCTCACCATCTCTGATTACGACCGGGAACGGGGGACGCTGACCATCGTCTTCCAGGAGATCGGCAAGACGACAACCTTGCTGGGACGACTGGAGGAAGGCGACTGCATCCTGGACCTGGTGGGTCCGTTAGGTAAGCCCACCAATCTGGAAAACCTGCAAAGGGTGGTGGTCATCGGCGGGGGACTCGGCACGGCCCTGGTGCTGTCGCAGGTTAAGGAGATGCATAAGAAAGGAACCAGGGTGGACTGCATCATCGGGGCCAGGAACAAGGACCTGATCATCCTCGAGGAAGAGATCGGTCCCTACTGCGAAAACCTCTACATCGCCACCGACGACGGTTCCAGAGGGCACAAAGGGTTTGTCACCGACGTGCTGAAAAAGCTCCTCGACGAAGGCAACAAGTACGACCGGGCCATCGCGGTCGGTCCGCTGATCATGATGAAGGTGGTGAGCAATCTTACCAGGCAGTACAAACTTCCGACGGTGGTAAGTATGGACCCGATTATGATTGATGGCACGGGAATGTGCGGAGTATGCAGGCTCACGGTCGGTGGAGAGACCAGGTTTGCGTGTGTTGACGGGCCGGAGTTTGACGGCCACCAGGTGGACTTTGACGAAGTGATCAAAAGGAAGGAAATGTACCGGGAAGAGGAAAAAATGGCGATGAGTTTACTCTTGTACAGCCTTGAGGGTGGGTATAATGCCTGAGCCCATGCGCAAAGCTAACCTGGCAAGGAAAAAAGTGCCCATGCCCGAACAGGACCCGCAGGCTCGCGTCAAGAACTTTGAGGAGGTTGCCCTCGGTTATACGCCTGCACAGGCGGTCGAGGAGGCGAAGCGCTGCCTGCGCTGCAAGGAGCCCTACTGTATTGAGGGATGCCCGGTCAACGTCCAGATACCGGAGTTTATCAGGCTGATCGAGGAAGAGCGGTTTGTCGAGGCTTACCATAAGATCCTGGAGACGAACAACCTGCCGGCGATCTGCGGCCGGGTGTGCCCCCAGGAGAACCAGTGCGAGAAGCTTTGCCTCCGGGGCGAAAAGGGGGAACCGGTGGCCATCGGAAGGCTCGAGCGGTTTGCGGCTGACTACGCCGCGTCTCTGCCCGAAAACGACAGAAAGCCGGCGGTACGCGATTCCCAGGCGAAGGGCAGGGTGGCCGTGATCGGTTCGGGACCGGCGGGCCTTACCTGCGCGGCCGATCTGGCTAAAGCCGGCTACCGGGTGACCATGTTCGAGGCCTTTCATGAACCGGGCGGGGTGCTCGTGTACGGCATCCCCGAGTTCAGGCTCCCCAAGAGCATCGTCCAGCGGGAAATCGAAAACGTGAAAAGCCTGGGTGTGGATATCCAGACGAACATGGTTATCGGGAAAGTTTTAAGTATTGATGAACTTTTCGCCCAAGGGTATGACGCCGTATTTATCGGTACGGGGGCGGGGTTGCCGGTTTTCCTGCGCATCCCGGGGGAGAATCTCAACGGGGTGATGTCGGCCAACGAGTTCCTCACCAGGGTGAACCTGATGAAGGGGTACAGGTTTCCCGAGTACGATACGCCGGTGAAGGTCGGCCGGCGGGTGGCGGTCGTCGGCGGCGGAAACGTGGCGATGGACGCTGCCCGTTGCGCCCTGCGGCTCGGGGCGGAGAAGGTCTATATCGTCTACCGGCGCTCGGAAGAAGAGATGCCGGCGAGACGCGAGGAGGTCCACCACGCGAAGGAAGAGGGAATCGAGTTCAGGCTGCTCACCAACCCGGTGCGGATCCTCGGGGACGACGCCGGCTGGGTCAGGGCGATGGAATGCGTCGCCATGGAGTTGGGCGAACCTGACGCTTCGGGGAGACGAAAGCCGTTATGTAAACCAGGTTCCGAGCATATTGTTGACGTGGAGACGGTGATCATGGCGCTCGGCACGACGCCAAATCCCTTGATTGCAAGGACGACTCCCGGCCTTGAGCTTACAAGGTTCGGCGGTATCGTGGCGAATGAGGCTACTGGGCAAACCAGCCGCGAGGGTGTTTTTGCCGGCGGAGATATTGTTACCGGGGCCGCCACGGTGATTTTGGCGATGGGCGCCGGGAAAAAGGCGGCGAAGGCGATCGACGAGTACGTCACCGCCAAGCGGCGGAGATAAAGGGCTTTCTGGCTTTTGTTTTGGATACGATAGATCTCAGGCTGGTGCCGGCGAACCCCGGCCGGCCCGCCGGAGGGAACGGATAAGCTCCGTGGCTGCGGTACAGCACGGAGCTTTGTGTTGCCGCCGGTTGGAAGTTTGCACCGTTCTGCGGCATGGTTAGTTTTAGTTCCCGAGGCTCTGGACCGGTGCCGGGATCCGTCCGCCGCGCCTGACAAAACCCGCGGGTGAAAAGCGGCTTACCGGCAGCACCGGCGCGCTGCCGAGCAGGCCGCCGAATTCGACCCGGTCGCCCGGTTTTTTCCCCGGCGCCGGAATTATCCGGGCGGCGGTGGTCTTCTGGTTGATGACCCCGATCGCCGCTTCGTCGGCAATGAGGGCGGCGATCGTCTCCGCCGGGGTGTCGCCCGGGACCGCAATCATGTCCAGACCCACCGAACAGACGGCGGTCATCGCTTCGAGTTTTTCCAGGGTAAGCGCTCCGGCCTCGGCCGCCCGCACCATTCCGGCGTCCTCGCTCACCGGGATGAAGGCGCCCGAGAGGCCGCCGACATACGAAGAGGCCATTGCTCCGCCTTTTTTCACCGCGTCGTTTAAGAGCGCGAGCGCCGCCGTTGTTCCCGGCCCGCCGCACCGCTCGAGCCCCATTACCTCCAGGATTTCCGCGACGCTGTCCCCGACGGCGGGTGTAGGTGCCAGGGAGAGGTCCACGATCCCGAAGGGCACCCCGAGCCGGCGAGCCGCTTCCCGGCCGACCAGTTCACCCATCCGGGTAATTTTGAAGGCCAGCTTCTTGATCTTCTCGGACAGGAACCCCAAGTCGGCATTCGGGGGTAACTGTTGCAGCGCCCGCTTCACCACGCCGGGGCCGCTCACCCCGACGTTGACGACGCATTCCGGCTCGCCGACGCCGTGGAAGGCGCCGGCCATAAAGGGGTTGTCCTCCGGTGCGTTGGCGAAGACAACTAATTTGGCGCAGCCGATGCCGTCCCTGTCGGCGGTGCGCAGTGCCGTTTCTTTGATGGTCTGCCCCATCAGTGCCGCCGCGTCCATGTTGATGCCGGCCTTGGTGGTGGCGACGTTGACGGCGGCGCATACCCGTTCCGTTTCCGCCAGCGCGTCCGGGATGGCCTCGATGAGCAGGCGGTCGCCCCGGGTGAAGCCCTTGTGCACCAGCGCGGCGAAGCCGCCGATAAAATTGACTCCCACGGCGGTCGCCGCTTCCTCCAGCGCCCGGGCAAAGACGAGATAGCTTTCGGCGTCCGAGCCCTCGGCCACCAGCGCGATGGGCGTCACCGCGATCCGCTTGTTGACGATGGGAATCCCGTACTCCCGTTCGATTTCTTCGCCTACCGTGACCAGCCGCGCCGCGCAGCGGGTGATTTTCGCGTAAATCTTCCGGCAGGCCGCCCGCGCATCCGCGTCTGCGCAGTCCCTGAGGCTGATCCCCATGGTGACGGTCCGGATATCGAGGTTTTCCTCCTGGACCATTTTGATGGTTTCCAGGATCTCGTGGATGGTAAGCACTTCTCTTTGCCCCCGTCAAGGTATTTAAAAGATTATGAGCCGCCCTTAACCGCGGCCCGATTGCTGTTGCCGACCACTGTTGCCGGAAACGGCCTGTAGCCTTATTGGCCTACCAAAAACGGATATCGGATGCAGGAAATCGGAGGTCAGAAATCTTAAGGATGGAATTCGCGCGGCGAATTCCTACGAGCAACTTCTGGCTTTTGGCTTCTGACTTCTGACCGTCATATCCTGTGCATGTATACGAACACATCTTCGTGCTGGGCGTCAATCCGCACACCGAGTTCCCGGCCCTTTTCTTCCAGGCGGGCTTTCAGGGTGCCGAGGTCCACCGTGCTTCTGTTGATGTCGGCAATCATGATCATCGCCAGGAACTCCTGGAGGATGGTCTGGCTGATGTCCAGAATGTTAACGTTGTGCTCCGCCAGCACCCCGGCCACGCCGGCGATGATTCCCACCCGGTCGCGCCCCAGGACCGTTACGATGATCCGCTGTGCGCCTTCCACCTGCAAGCCCCCCGCCTCAAGCCCGGGCCGGCGCCTTGTTCCCGGCCGGCCCCTGCTTTTTGCTCTTCCACTGTTTCAGGTCGTACCAGACCGGGCTGGCGTTGCAGACGGAGCTGTAAGCGCCGCTCGTGACGCCGACGATTAGCGCCAGCACGAAGTTCTTAATCGTGCTCCCGCCGAAGAAGTAAAGCGCCACCAGCACAAAGAGCACCGCCAAAACGGTGTTGATGGAACGAGCCATCGTCTGCCAGAGGCTGGTATTGACGATGTCCTCCAGCGGGCCGGTCAATTTCCGGGTTTTAATGTTTTCGCGGATCCGGTCGAAGATAATGATCGTGTCGTTGATTGAGTAACCAAGCACGGTCAGGATCGCCGCGATGAAGGCGCTGTCAATCTCGATCTGAAAAAGGGAGAAGATCCCGAGGGTCACCAGGCCGTCGTGCACGAGGGCCACCACGGCCGCCACGCCCTGTTTGAACTCGAACCGGATGGTAATGTACAAAAGCATCAGCACTGACGCCACCACCAGCGCCAGCACTGCTTTCCGCGTCAGCTCCTTGCCGATTACCGGCCCGACCTTTTCGCTCCGGAGCACCGTAAGGCCGCCCAGGCGCTTGTCAAGTGCGTTAATCAGATCTGTGCTTTCTTTTTCGTCCAAGGTCCGGGTGCGGATGAGAAAGGTCTGCGGCCCGCTTTTCTGGATCGGGCTTTTTTCCAGGTCGAAGTCGGCCAGAACCCGGCGTACCTCCCGGGTTTCCACCGCGCGGTCAAACTTGAGGTCCAGCAGGCTGCCGCCGGTGAAGTCGATCCCCAAGTTCAGGCCCCTGGTGAAAAGCGACACCAACCCCGGGATGATCACCAGGAGCGATAAGGCATACCAGTACCGTCTGAGACGAATAAAATGAAACCGCCGCAAACGCAGTTCTCCTTTCTACGCGCCGAAGTATTTCGGGTTTTTGACCAGGCCGGCGCCCGCTACCAGGTGCAGGAGCCACCGGGTCATGGTGATCGCGGTGAACATGCTGACCGTGACGCCGATGGCCAGGGTCACCGCGAACCCCTTGATCGGCCCGGTGCCGAAGTAGTAAAGGACGATCGCCGCCAGCACCGTGGTCAGGTTCGCGTCGAAGATCGCCACAAACGCCCGCTTGAAGCCGTCGTCAATCCCAGTCCGCAGGGTTTTGCCGCTCCGGAGTTCCTCTTTCAGCCGCTCGAAAATGATGATGTTTGCGTCCACCGCCACCGCCAGGCTCAGGATGTAGCCTGCGATACCCGGCAGGGTCATCGTCACCCCGAAGGCGACGAAGATGAAAAGCACCAGGAGGGCGTAAATCACAAGGCTGAAGTTGGCCACCAGGCCCGGCACCCGGTAGTAGAGAATCATAAAGAGCAGAATCGCCAGGAGGCCGATGGCACCGGCCTTAAGCGACTTGTCCAGGGAATCGGCACCCAGGGTCGGCCCGACGGTCCGCTTTTCCAGCACCTCGAGCTTCACCGGCAGGGCGCCCGACTGCAGCAGCACCGCTATCCGGTGGGCCTCTTCTAACGAGGGGTAAGGGCTGATCCGCGCGCGGCCGTTTAGTATTGGTTCGTCGACAGTCGGCTCCTGCAATAGTTCTCCGTCGAGATAGATACCGATCTTCCGGCCCACGTTCTCCGTGGTAGCTTCGGCGAACTTCTTTGCTCCTACCGGATTGAAGGTCAGGTCTACCTCCGGCAGGTTGGACCCCGGGTCGATCGATTCACGCGCCTCCTTGAGGTCACGCCCGGTGACGATCACCTCCCCACCCTCGGTCTTGAACTCGAGGTAGGCGGGCTTAATCAGCGTCCTGACCACCTCGTCCGGGTCTTTCACCCCGGCGATCTCCACGATCACCCGCCGCGAGCCCTGCTGCTGAATGATTGGCTCGGTAACCCCGAACCGGTTAATCCGTTCCTCCAGGATGCCGATGACCCGTTTCATCGCTTCGGGAGTCACCTTGGCTTCCGGGGTGTCCACCGCCTGGAGCACCACGTGGACGCCGCCCTTTAGGTCGAGTCCCAAACGCACGTATTTCGTTACCGGCAGCCAGTCAATACCCTTTACCGGCGGTTTCAGGGCAAACCAGGCTACCAGACCCACCGCGAGCACAACCAGAAGCAGTTTCAATACATTGTCCGAACGCAACCGCACTTCACCTCTTTTAAGCTCGGCAATCGCTACAAGAGCTTTGCTCCGTTAATCATCAGCTCGAAGTCGGCCTTTAAGAAGTTGGCCGCCCGGCGGCAGAGGGCCATCCGGCTGAGAAAAATCTCGAAGTATTCCATCACCGGGCAGATTTCGATGTCGATTGTCAACTCGA
This sequence comes from Bacillota bacterium, assembly GCA_040758635.1. Lineage (GTDB taxonomy): Bacteria > Bacillota > Desulfotomaculia > Desulfotomaculales > Ammonificaceae > Yes71-27. The sequence goes on from JBFLVI010000033.1 coordinate 26,926, forward strand.
GCGTAATCAACCGCCGTTCCTCGTTAACCCAGAGGAAGGAATGCTCCGCGGCATAATTCACCCGGTCGTGGATGTCAAAGGTGGCGAGATTGGGATTGCGGACACGCGAGCGGTGGACGTCCGACTTGTCGGCCAGAATGAGGGCCGCCGCCACGTTGTTTACCGGGTGCCCGTATTCCTCCTCGTGGTTGGCGATGGCGGAAATGACCGTGGCGACTTCTTCGGGGGGCATCCCCATGTCGGTCAGGACCTGGTAGGCGATAATCGCTCCGGAAACGCCGTGGTTGTTCCGGCTCATGACGTTGCCGATGTCATGCAGATAACCGGCGATAGCTCCCAACTCCGCTTCCCGCGCCGAAAACCCGAGCCGCTCCAGGATGTTCCTGGCGATACTGGCCACCAGATTAACGTGGCGAAAGCTGTGCTCAGTAAAGCCCATTTCGCCAAGAAACTGGTTGCCTTTCTTAATAAAGGTCTCGATGACCACGTTTTTCTTGACGTCCTGGAGCGTAACCAACTCCTATTTCTCCCTTTATTATTCGTTTTCCTGCTCTTCACCCTGTCTGGTCACCTGGGCGATGGCCTGCTTCAGTACCTCGATGCGGACGTTGTCGGCCACGCGCAGGATGGCCGTGTCGTCCTTCAGCTTGACGATGGTGCCGAAGATGCCGCCCACCGTGACCACCCGGTCGTTCACCTTCAATCCCCGGATCATTTCGAGGTGCTTCTTTTGCCGCACTTGCTGCGGCCGGATCAGGAAGAAGTAAAGCAGGGCGAAAAGACCGATTATGTACAGGAAAGAAACCATCTCCGAACTCACGCTCGTTATTCCCCCCTCTCTCACTCTCCAAGTCTATTTCGTTGCCGGCATGAGAAATCCTTTCGCCCGGGGAAATTTTATGCCGGGGTCAGCCCGGCAACCCTTGTTGCGCCTCGGGCCCCCCGGTTTTTGCCCGCCAGGCTTCCCTGAGCGCCGCGAACCTCCCGTCCTTGATGGCCGCCCGGGCTTCGGCCGTGAGCTGCAAAAGGAAGTGGAGGTTGTGGATGGTGAGGAGGCGCACCCCCAGGATTTCGCCCGCCCGCACCAGGTGGTGGATGTACGCCCGGGTAAAGTTCCGGCAGGTGTAACAGCCGCAATCCTTCGCCAGGGGACCGAAGTCCCGGGCGTGGGAGGCGTTGCGCATGTTGAGCCGGCCTCCGGGGATCAGAGCACCTCCGTGCCTGCCCAGGCGGGTCGGCAGGACGCAGTCGAACATGTCCACACCCCGGGCCACCGCCTCCAGGATGTCTTCCGGCGTGCCGACGCCCATCAGGTACCTGGGCTTCCCGGGGGGTAGCAGCGGCACCGTCCAGTCGAGCACGGTGTACATCAGCTCCCTGGGCTCGCCGACGCTCAAACCCCCGACGGCGTACCCTGGGAAATCAAGCGCCACGAGTTCCCGGGCGCTTTCTTCCCGCAGGTCCCGGTAGACGCCTCCCTGGACGATGCCGAAAAGGACCTGGCCGGGTTTTTGCGCGGCGAGGGACCGTTCGGCCCATTCGGCGGTTCGACTTACGGCCGACCGGGCTTCCTCCCGGGTGCACGGGTAGGGCGGGCACTCGTCGAGAACCATTGCGATGTCCGAGCCCAGCGCCTCCTGAATCCCCACCACTTTTTCGGGGGTGAAAAGGTGTTCCGAACCGTCAAGGTGCGAGCGGAAGACAACCCCTTCCGGCGTGAACCGGCGCAGCGGCGCCAGGCTGAAAACCTGGTAGCCGCCACTGTCGGTGAGGATGGGCCCGGCCCAGTGCATGAAGCGGTGCAGCCCGCCGGCTTCCCGAATGATCTCCTCTCCGGGCCGGAGGTACAGGTGATAGGTGTTGCCCAAGACCATTTGGGCCCCGAGCGCCACGAGTTCGTCCGGGGTCATCGCCTTGACGGTTCCCTGGGTCCCCACCGGCATGAAAACGGGGGTGTCCACCACCCCGTGGGGCGTGAGCAGCCTGCCGCACCGCGCTGCACCGTCTTCTTTCACGATTTCGAACCGGAACA
>JBFLVI010000034.1:0-25322 GCA_040758635.1 Bacillota bacterium
CAGAAGGCGAATGTTTATCACGAGACCTCACTCCTTTGCCGGGAGTCGGCTGCTTCTTTGTGAAGCAGCCGCCGAGGTCTCTTTTCTTCGTTACCCCCTCGGTTACCTACTAAAACTATACACTACCTGCGGCTTCCCGGCGCCGCACAGGTGGGCTCCCCGTCTTATACTGGTCGTCCTGGCCCGGTTCAGCCGCAAAAAGTGGCGAATCCCGTCACCCGGGTCACCCGTCACGGCCTGAGCCGATTTGAAGCCACAAATTTTTTGGTTTTTAGCGGGGCCGGAAGCAATTTTTTAAATGCGGGAAGAAGGAATTCAAGCCTAATCCGTAGAATAGATTGCGATTAAGGTCGAAGGAAATCCGCAGCGGGAAGGGGGTGAATACGTGAAGCGCTTTTCCTGGCAGTGGCATAAAGGCGTCTTTCCTGGCACGATTTTTGCGGTCCTGTTAGTTCTGCTGATGGCGGTGGTCCTGGGAGGATGCAAACAGGAAGGAGAAGCCCCGGAACCAGGCCATGAAGCGGAGGAGGCGAAGCCTGCCGCCGTCGAAGGCAAAATCGCCGACATCAAGTGCGCCGAGTGTCACGAGATGTGGCCGGAAATCGCCACCTGGATGGTCTCGTCCCACAGTCAGATCGCGTGTGAAAAGTGCCATACCAAAGTGGACCTCGCAAGAATGGAAAACAGCAAGAAAATCGGGAACTTCAGCAAGCCGATCAAGATCAGGGAAAAGATTCCCGGCGACACCTGCAAGCAGTGTCACTCGTCCAACAGGGCTTTCTCACTTTCTGGTGACCTCATCGTCCCGCACGACCGCCACGATAAAGCTCGCGTCGGCTGCACCGACTGCCACAACACGGTGGTCCACGCCGCGATAGCCGAGCGGGCGGTAACCACGCGTCCTGGCTATACGAAATATGCCGACTGGACGCCGGAACTGGCCAAGAAGGTGGCCACCCGGCCCTTCCAGCGGCCCAGCATGTGGGTATGTATCGATTGCCACGACGTAGCGAAGGTTGATACGCCGTGCGCAGATTGTCACAAGGTTTATACCAGCCTGCCGTCGCACGAGCGTCCCGACTGGCTGTCCGCGCACGGACGCGAAGGCAGAAAGAACCCGTCCAACTGCTCGATGTGCCACGCCAACAAAGAAGGTCCGAAGACTATTGACTCCGGGACCGGCGACGAAATCATCGACTTCGAGCGGGCGACTCCTTACTGCTACAACTGCCACCTGAAACGCCCCGCTTTCCACGGGCAGAACTACATGTCGCAGCACGCGGCTGGTGCCAGAGCAAAGGGCCTGCTTAACTGCTTTGCCTGCCACAGCATTGAGGCACCCAAGACGCCACAGAACGTAACCGGTACTTACTGCAACAACTGCCACTGGTTCCCGGTGAAGAAGATGCAGGCAAAACAAACCGAAGAGAAACCGGAAAGTCAGGAGTAAACTCCAAATGGCTTTGGTTCCACTTGGGGGCACGGGAAAGTGCCCCTTATTTTTTGTGAAATAAAACATACCCCCCCGACGACGCTCATAAGTTTTAAGAGGAGATTTGTCTATCCGGTGCCCGTTTAACCCGGCGAAATGAACCCTTACTGCTTAATCGCAATGCAGACCGCTAACGCGGAACGCCGGGAACGAACAAGCTACATCGGCACAACGAGCCAGAATTGCCTGGATCATCTGCCAGGGGGAGGATAAAGATGCGCAGGAGCAAAGAACTGCTCGGGATGCCCGTGGTAAGTCTGGAAGAGGGAATCCGTATCGGCCGCGTGACCGGTCTGGTAATCAACCCTCCGGCAAAAGCGGTGGCGGCGCTGATGATTGAAAAAGGCGGCTTCCTTCGTGAAGAACAGCGGTTTGTGCCCTTCGCCCAGGTCCACAGCGTCGGCGCCAACGCCGTAACCCTGCAACAGGGGCAGTATGCGGCAAAAGGGACCAGCTTGCCCGAAATCCTGCGTCTGTACCAGGAAAAAGTCTCCCTGGTCGGGGCGAAGGTGGTCGCCGAAAACGGTACCGTTCTGGGCAACGTAACCGAGTACCTGGTTGATACCACCAACGGCGCCATCAGCGCCGTCGAGATCGCCACCGTCAAACCCGCCTTCCTCCAGGGGGTGCGCCTGCTTGACAGCGCTTTCATCCGGACCATCGGGAAAGAAATAATTGTCGTACACGACGCCGCAATTGACAACCTCACGCCGGTTGACGGAGGGCTCAAGGAACAGGCCGGCCAAGCCTGGGAAGAGGTTAAAAGCAAGGGCCAGACGTGGGGCAAAACCCTCGGCAGCAAAATAAAAGGCCTCCGCCGCCCCGGCAGAAGCACCGACCAACCGGAACAACCGCCGTCCGAAACAAAAACCGGTCCGACGACCGAAGCTCAATCAAACAATTTCGACACCGACAGGTCCTCGTGAATCCTGATGATTACCTCTCCCAGAAGCGGCGCCACGGAAATGATCCTGATTTTGTCCAGCATCTTTTCCGGAGGCACCGGGATGGTGTTGGTGACGAAAATCTCCTTGATGGCGGGAGTGGCCAGACGTTCCACGGCTGACCCGGAGAAAACCGGGTGCGTGCAGAGCACATAGACCTCCCGGGTACCCGCCTCGCAAAGCGCCTCCGCCCCCTTGGTGATCGTTCCGGCGGTGTCAATGATATCGTCAACCATCACCGCCGTTTTGCCCTTGACCGGGCCGATGATCTCCATTATTTCGGCCTCGTTGGGCTCCGGGCGCCGCTTGTCGATAACCGCCAGCGGGGCCCCCAGCCGCTTGGCCAGTTGCCGCGCCCGGACCACCCCGCCCACGTCGGGTGAAACCACCACGATATCCTCCAAACCTCGGGACAGCAGGTGCTGGGCCAGCAAGGGCCCGGCAGGCAGGTGGTCCACGGGGATGTCAAAAAAGCCCTGGACCTGCCCCGCGTGGAGGTCTATCGTCAAAACCCTGCGCGCTCCCGCCGCGGTAATCAGGTTGGCCACTAACTTCGCCGTGATCGGCTCCCGCCCCCTCGTTTTCCGGTCCTGGCGCGCGTACCCGTAGTAAGGAATCACCGCGGTAATCCGCCGCGCCGAGGCACGTCTTAAGGCGTCGATCATAATCAGCAGTTCCATCAGGTTTTCGTTTATCGGCCAGCAGGTGGGTTGGATAACGAAAACGTCCGTTCCCCGGACGTTTTCGTTGATCCGGACCCAGATCTCCCCGTCGGAAAAGCGACCCACAGCCGAATCCCCCAGCGGAACATCCAGGTACTGGCATATTTCCTCCGCTAACTTCGGGTTGGCGTTACCGGTAAAGATCCGCATATTCTTGTACCGGGAAAGCATGTCGCCTTACCTCACTCCCGTACTTTCTTCTTCGCCCAGCCCGGAACGTTCACCTGACGGCCCCGGGCAACTCCCAACGCCTCCGGCGGCACGTCCTTGGTAATGGTGGAACCGGCCCCGACATAGGCCCCTTTACCCACCCGCACCGGAGCCACCAGGTTGGCGTTCGACCCGATGAAAGCCTCGTCTTCGATGATGGTGGGCCATTTCTGCCGCCCGTCGTAGTTGCAGGTGATCGTTCCCGCGCCAACGTTCACGTTACGGCCGATTTCCGCGTCACCGATATAACTCAGGTGCGGCACCTTGCTGCCTTCACCGATCACCGATTTCTTAACCTCGACAAAGTCCCCGATCTTCACCCGGGGACCGACGACCGTCCCCGGGCGGATGTAAGCAAAAGGCCCAACAACAGCCCCTTCCCCGATCACCGCGCCGGTTATCACCGCGTTCTGCACGGCGACGCCGTCACCCAACCGGGAATCCGTTATCCTGGCCCAGGGGCCGATCCGCGCATCCGCCCCGACCTGCGTTTCCCCCTCCAGGAGGGTAAAAGGGTAAATGACGGTATCCGGGCCCACCACCACACCCGGATCGACGTAGGTGACGGCCGGGTCCAGGATTGTCACCCCGCCGTCCATCAGGGCCGCGGCGACCCGCAGGCGGATTATCCGCTCCGCCGCCGCCAGTTGGCGCCGGTCGTTAACCCCCAGAAACTCTTCGGGATCCGGCGCCTCCCAGGCCGCAACCCGGAGGCCGTCCTCCCGCAGCAACCGGATGGCGTCGGTGAGATAGTATTCTTTCTGGACGTTAGCCGGCGAAATCCGCTTGAGTACGGAAAAGATCCCTGGTTCAAAACAGTAAAACCCGGTGTTGACCTCACCGATTGCAAGCTCTTCCTCCGTGGCATCGCGCTGCTCGACGATCCGCAAGACCTTGCCCGCTTCGTCGCGCACCACCCGTCCGTACCCCGTCGGGTCGGCAAACCGGGCCGTGAGCACCGTGGCCGCCGCCCTTTCCTTCCGGTGGAACGCGTAAAAAGCGCGCAGCGTTTCGGCACGAAAAAGAGGGGTGTCGCCTGGCACCACCAGAATGTCGCCGGCAAAACCCCTCAAAACCTCTTCCGCCTGTAAGAGTGCGTGTGCTGTCCCCAGTTGCTCCTCCTGAATCACCACCTCCGCCCACCTGGCCGCCGCCGCGGCTACCGTCGGCGCACCGTAACCCGCCACCACGATCATCCTGTCTGTTCCCGCTTCGGCCACGGCCTCCAGCACAAAGCGCAACATCGGCCGGCCTGCCACCGGGTGCAACACCTTGGGAAGACGGGAATTCATTCGTGTTCCCTTACCGGCTGCCAGAATCACTGCTGCTAAAGCCACGCCTTAACCGTCTCCTCAACCCTTTTAAATTAAGCGTTCTAAATGGTGGTATTCAACAAAAAAGCGGCTTTCCCTCCAACTGGATTAAAAATTCAGAAAGTTTCCCGTATTAAAGGGAACAAACGAGCGAAAAACAGGAAAACACTCTCTCACGCGCGCTCTTACGCCAGCGCATTGTTGTAAGCGCCCAAAACCGCGTCCTCAAGCTGTTTTCTGGCGTCCGGCGTTATGGGGTGCGCCACGTCCCGGAAGTCGCCGTTCGGCACCCGCCGGCTGGGCATGGCTACGAAAAGCCCCGCCTTTCCCTCCACCACCTTGATATCGTGCACGACGAACGCCCCGTCGAAGGTTACCGAAACAATCGCCTTCATCTTCCCTTCGTTGAGAATTTTGCGGATTTTTACGTCGGTGATTTCCATTCCTTTTCCACCCCTTATGCTTCTTTGAGACTAGATACTAAATTTTCGCCAAAACTCCCGAGATTCCTTTTTAATTACCGAAAAAATAATTGTATTATTTCCTGAACTGTCACCGCAAACTGCCCCAAATATACCTGTAACATCCTGCAACCTATTACCACTTGTTTAATTGCCGAATACAAGTTATTATTGTTAACAAGATGGTGAAAATCTATGAATCTCAACTGGTTTAAAACCTTTGCCAAATTAGCGGAAACCCGCTCTTTTTCGCGGACGGCCCGGGAGCTCAACCTCACTCAACCGGCAGTCTCCAAACATGTCGCCGGGCTGGAAGGGTCTTACGGCGTGAAGCTGGTTGACCGCTCACGTCGCTCGGTGGCCCTTACGGAAGCCGGTGCGGCACTGCTCCCGGTCGCGAAAAAGCTGCTGGCAGCGGTAAGCGAAGCCGCGCAGGAAATGGAGTCTTTCCTGAACACGGTGAGGGGAACGCTTTATATTGGCGCCAGTACCACTCCAGGGCACTACGTGCTGCCCCAGGTCATCCACCGTTTCCGGGAGCAATATCCTGAGGTCAATACCAACCTGGAAATCGCGGATACCGGCAAAATCATCCGGCTGGTCGCGGCAGGAGAGCTTTCCCTCGGCGCCGTAGGCGCCTTGAAATCCGGGGCGGAACTCGAAGCGGTCCCCTTTGTGGAAGACGAACTGGTGCTCGTTTTGCCCGCCCAGCACCCCCTTGCCCGGCGGAAGACCGTGAGCACCACGGCGCTCAGCGAGCAGGAGTTCGTCTGGCGCGAAAGCGACTCGGGCACCCGCCACGTGGTTGAAAAAAGGCTGCGGAGCGCGGGAATCAAACCCGAAAACCTTCGGATCGTAGCCGAACTTGGGAGCACGGAGGCGGTACTGGCAGCGGTAGAAGCAGGACTGGGCATTTCTTTTACCTCCCGCCGGGCGGCGGAAAGCAGGGCCAAAAACGGCCAACTGGTCCTCCGCCGTCTCCAGGGATTGCCCCTGAAGCGGACGCTTTACCTCGTTTACCCGCGCAAGCGGCTCCTTTCCCGGCCGGCAAGAGCCTTTATAAACTTTGTTACGCAAAAACAGCCATAGCCTTGAGCTCCGGGAAATGCCGGTAACCCCTGCTGCCCGATTATGCAACCTCTTTTACTCTGCTTCTCTTCTTAATAACTTTTTTTCATAAGATTAATAACAAATATGGGAGGAATACGAATCACCCCAGCGAACTAAATAGCCCAATCCAAAAAATTATCAAAAAGGAGCGAAGGAGATGGAGAAAGCGAGGATTGCTACGGCGGGTGTGGTAGTGGGTGTTTTAGCTTTGATTCTCGTAAAATGCGGTAACCCGCCGAACATGGGCTTCTGTATCGCCTGCTTCCTGCGAGACATCGCCGGCGCCCTGGGGCTGCACCAGGCAGCGAAGGTACAATACCTGCGGCCGGAAATCATCGGCTTGGTCCTGGGAGCCTTCACCGCGGCGCTGGTGACCAGGGAGTTCAAAACCGTGGGCGGTTCGGCCGCTTTAACCCGTTTCGTGCTGGGTTTTTTAGCCATCATCGGCTTCCTGATCTTCCTCGGCTGCCCGCTCCGGATGATCCTGCGCCTGGCGGGCGGCGACCTTAACGCCGTCCTGGGTCTGGCAGGCTTGATCGCCGGGGTTGGCGCCGGTGTGGTTCTGATCAACCGGGGATATACGCTCGGCCGTGCCCAGTGGCAGAGCGGCGTCGGGGGTTACATCTTCCCGGCTTTGATGACCGTCCTCCTCGTTTTTGCCTTCTTGCAACCGGTTTTTGTACTGGCGAGCAAAGAAGGCCCCGGGAGCATGCACGCCTCACTGCCTCTTTCTCTCGGCGCCGGATTGGTGGTGGGGATCCTGGCGCAGCGTTCCCGCCTCTGCATGATTGGTGGGATAAGGGATTTCATCCTTTTCCGCGACCACTACCTCCTGACCGGTTTTGCGGCCATTTTCTTCACCGTCCTCCTCGGAAACCTGCTGATAGGCTCCTTCAACCCAGGTTTCGCTAACCAGCCGGTAGCGCACGCCGACGGTTTGTGGAACTTCCTCGGGATGGCGCTCGGCGGGCTGGCGTCGGTGCTCCTGGGAGGCTGCCCCCTCCGCCAACTGGTGGCCGCAGCCGAGGGCAACACAGACTCTGCCGTTACCATCCTGGGAATGCTGGTCGGGGCTGCCGTGGCACACAATTTCGGCCTCGCCGCCACACCGCAGGGGGTCCCCGCCGCCGGACAGATCACCGTCCTGGCCGGTTTGGCGGCGGTGTTCGTGATCGGGCTGCTCAGCCGCCCGGCGGCAAAGGTGAAACGAGAGGCGGCTGCCGGTTTGGATACGGCCACCCGGTAGTATAAGGAGGGGAAAAACATGGAAAGCCTGGTTGACGCCCGGGGTCTACTATGCCCGGAACCGGTGCTGCTCGTGAAAAGGGAGATGGACCGCCTCGGCGGGAAGGGCAAGATTCACGTAACGGTCGATTCCGGCGCCGCCAGAGAAAACATCACCCGCCTGGCCAAAAGCCAGGGATGGGAAGTAACGGTCGTTCGGCAAGGCGAGACCGCGGAACTGACGCTGACAAAAACTTAGGGGAAATACCGAAGAGCGGGGGCGTTTCCCCCGCGCTTGATTTTGCCGCCGCCTTGAACAAGTGGGCCAAGCCCCAGGCTGAGGCACGTGACCCCGCCTGCCTGCTGGAACTTTCTCCAGTAAAGCGCGCGACGGTTTACGAAGACTTTGCCTGCCAGATACTGACGGCGCCCCGCTTGGAACCCCCACTTTACAAACACCGGTGATGCTGATATTCTAAGTTAGGAGCGTCGGCAACCGGGCGGGAAACCCCTCTGTGCTCGCCGCCGCCCTCTATAAGGAGTCGTTCACGACGATTACTTTGAATGAAAATGTGTGTAGGACCCAGCACTCAGCAAAACTGAGTGCTGGGCAAGACCGGAGCCGCGCCATATGACGAGCTGCGAACCGCACTTGGCGAGGCAACGGCTCGGAGTCCGGATGCCGGCACGGATGCCGGCAAGCGCAACCGAGGCAGGGACGCCGAGTTTGCGCGGTGCCGGACGGAGAGCCGGTGACGAGCGATAGTGCGGTCAGCGCAGGAATCTGGCGCGAGCCGGTCTGCCCAGGGCCGCTGCAGAAACCTTGCATTTTTAAGGGAGGGAAACAATGCCGATTTTCGAATTTCGCTGCCTGCAGTGCGGCAACCTCTTTGAAAAACTGTTTTTGAACCCCGAAGAAGAAGTTGACATAGCATGCCCAGGTTGCCAGTCGAAATCCTTCGAGCGGGTCATCAGCAAAACCAACTACGTGATGGGCGTCGGCAAAGAAGGTAAAAAACCCAAGATCACCAGTAAGTCTTGCGGCCCGGGGAACACCTGCACGACCTTAGAGATTCCCGGATACGGTGATTAGTTATGAAGCAGGCACCTGCCAGAACGGAAATTACCGAAAAGGTGATTTGTCCTTTTTGCTATCTCTCCATTGACCGGCCCAAGGAGGCCGACACATTTGGGCCGCGGGAAATGCCTGTCGGCTGTTGCAGTAACTGCGGGGCCGTTTACGCGTATGATGCGACCGGACACAATCTGGGAGCCGCTTTCATTGAAGCCCTGGTCTTTGCCTGCAACAACGATTGGGATCTGGCATGGAACCTCTTGCCCGAAGAGGATTACCTGCAAACGGTGGTGGAGAAGTACGACCTTGAAACGCACCGCGTTATTCCTTGCGGCACTTATGAAGGCAGGCGGACCAGGGGTGCGCTTTACTTCGTCCGGTTAAACCAGGACATCCAGGAGGTTACCCGGGAGGGAATCGAGCAAAGACTGGCCCACGCCAGGCCCGCCACGCCGAAACCGGCTGCGACGGAAGTGGTAGAAATCGTTGGTGAACAGATTGGCGTAAAGCCGCCCACGAAAAAAGAAGTCGAGGACCTGGTGCGGGCATACCGAATCGATTTGCTGCTCCGTGCCGCGGGACAGGACAAGAAGGTTCTCTGGTACCTTAACCGGCTCCTCTGTGCCGGCGACGAACTTCTCCGCCTGCGGGCGGCGGAAGCCCTGGGTAAAGCGGCCAGGGTTGTCCTGGTAACCGACCCCAAAACGGTGGTCGCCGTTTTCCAGGGGTTGCTCAAGCCGTTCGCGGATTCCAGCGCCTCGAACTGGGGCAGCATTGATGCCATCGGGGAGATGATCGCCAACGCACCCGACATTTTTGCCGGCTATATCTCCAGGCTATACCCCCTGTTGGAAGACGAAGCCTTACGGCCCAAGGTATTGAGGGCCCTGGCCCGAATAGCACAATCTCGGCCTAACGTCGTCCGCAGCAGAATTTTCTTCCCCCTCTGGCCTTTTCTCTACGACGCGAACCCACAAACCAGAGCCCATGCGGTAAGGCTCCTTGGCAATCTGGGTTTGCCGGAGGCACGCGAAAGCCTGGCCGGAGTGCCGGGCCAAGACACGGAGGTGGAGCTTTACGCAGAGGGTAACATTACGAAGCAGAAGATCGGGCAACTGGTGGCAGAAGCCTTAGAAAAGCTGGAACAGTAGCGAGGCGGGGCCAACCCCCAAAAATTGGGTTCTTTTTTCCGAAAGCAAGCCGGATAGACCTTTTTAACCTAACTCTCCCTGCATAAGGTCTTCGAGAGGTGTTCTTAAAACCTTAGACACCGAAAGCAAGAGCCCCGCTTTTTCCATATCGGTTGCCCCGCCCTCGTTTAAAAGCTCCTGCGACAGGCGGTAAAGGTCTTTGTATACGGCGTCCAGGTCGAAGGTGGGGTATGAATCACCTCTTTCAAACCCCGCCTTCCAGCAGACCTGTCCTTTTCCGCGGACGGCCACCGGAATGCCGTACACCCGGCAGGTAATCGGCCGGAAAGAATATAAGGCGCACTCGTCCTGCTCGTTCAGAAGGGGGCACCTTACCCGCTCCCTGGCCATGACATAAGCTTGCATCTGCGAATCGTCGGCGAAGCGCGCCAGCTTCTCCTGCAACCGCTGCAGGTCCCCGTCCGCCTGCTCCGCCCGCCGGAGGATTTCCTCCCTCACAGCCTGATCCAGTTTGTCGAACTGGTGTCTCAGGTAGACGGCTTCTACCGGGAAAAGCCCGAAAACCGCGTAGCAGCAATCGGTACAGTGAAGCTGGCACTTGATCAAATCGCCATAGCCGCGCCGCATCCTTTCAAAGGCCTGGTCGGCCAGGCTTGCCAGTTCTTCGTAATCGGCGAACAGCTTGCTCAAGATCGCTTCCATCCCTATTGCTCCGTTCGGTAAGGTTCAAGTTCTTTCATGAAATCAGGGTGCACCGGAAAGCCGAATTTAACGGCCAGGTCCAAATGCTTCACCGCCCGGTCAAAATCCTCTTTCAAGTAGTAGGCATAGGCAAGATTGTTGTGTCCGAGGCCGAAGTCGGGTGCCAGCTCCACCAGCTTCTCCCCGACCTCAACCGCCCTGTCGACATCTCCCTTTTGAATGTAGGCGCTGACCAGGTTGCTCCAGGCCTGGGCGATTTGCGGGTTTAATTCAATCGCCTTCTCCAGCGCCGCAATCGCCTCGTCGGTTTTAACCATCTGGAGGTAGGCAAAGCCCAGATTGGCGTAACCCCGGGCGTACCGCGGCTCTATCTCGACCGCCCTCTTGTTGGCTTCTACCACCTTCTCCAGGTCGCCCTTCTTGAAGTAGATATAACCCAAATTTACCCAGGCTTCAAACATCCGCCCGCCTTCCGCAATCGCCTCTTCAAAGTACGCGGCCGCTTCCTCCAACCGGCCTTCCTGCAGCGCGACCACGCCTAAATTGTAAAGACCGGTAGCACACCCCGGGTTCTGCCTTAACAGGTTCTTCTGCTCGGCAATAAAGGTCTCCGCGTCTTTCGGCGTTACCACCCTTACCTCACTCCTTCCGCTTTTCGCCGGTGAAAAAAATCAAGTGTAGAGGCTGCCCTCCACTTGCGGGGGAGCAGCCTCTACGACAGGAAAAACAATCTCAAACTACCGCAAACTACTTGCTATCCTTGTCTGCGGTGGTTTCCGCTTCCCTGCCCACAAGGCAATACATGGTGGTACTGCCGGTGGAATAGTAGGTTACCTTCCCTTCGGCCACGAGTGCGCTGCACGCCTTCTTGATTTCCCGCGTACCGGCATCCGGGAACTTTTCTTTCACTGCCCTTTCGAGGTCCTTGAAGTAATGCTTCGACTTCTTGGCCTTCGTAAGGTACTCCACGATTATGTTTTTCATTTCCTCCATGGACATGAGAACTCATCTCCCTCATATTTGGGATTTAATCGATCCCACCCGCAGCCTTCGAGACGGCCCAGGCCGCGTCCGTGTACCTGAAGAGCGTGCTCGTCCGGTAGGTGTCGTACGCCAGCCGGTAGTCGTCCACGAGGTGCTCGGTGAAGGGCAGCTCGCACAGCTCAAAGAACCGCTCCCAGCCGATCCGCGCCGCCCAGTCGCCGAGCCGCTCGTACTTCCGGGCGTGCTTCGCGTACGTATCAACGATCTTCCGGACAGTCTTGCAAACCTCCGGGTACCGCGGGAAGTTGTTCGGCAGGAAGGGAACAACCACCTTCGAGAACTTGGGCTCGGTGATCCGGTTGGAAAGCTTGCCGCCCGCGAGCACTACTACGCCGTCGCCCTCTTTGTCCGCCAGCGGCAGCGCCGGGCACATCGTGTAGCAGTTACCGCAGAACATGCAGCGGTCCTCCCTGATTTTCACCGTCTTCTTCCCGTCCGGGGTCGTCGCCGGCGAAATCGCGGCGAGCGGACAGGAAGCGATAACCGTCGGAATCTCGCAAAGCCTGGCCACGTAGTCGTGGTCAATAACCGGCGGCTTCCGGTGGTACCCGAGGAGGGCGATGTCGGAGCAGTGCACGGCACCGCACATATTCAGGCAGCAGGCCATCGAAACGCGGAGCTTGGCCGGCAGGGTCATATTGGTGAAGTAGTCGAAGAGCTCATCCAGTACCGCCTTGACCATTGACGAAGCATCCGTCGCCGGCGTGTGGCAGTGGATGTAGCCCTGGGTGTGGACGATGTTGGTAACGCTGCACCCTGTGCCGCCGATGGGCAACTTGTAACTGCCGGAATAGAACTTGCGGTTCTGAAGCTCATTCTTGAGGGCCTCAACCTTCTCAGGGGTATCAACCAGAAACTCGATGTTGTTCCGGGTGGTGAAGCGGACGTAGCCGTCACAGTACTTGTCGGCGATATCGCAGATCTCCCGCATCAGCGCGACCGTCATGATCCGCATGCCGCCGCAGCGCACCGTATAAACCTTCTCACCCGTTTCCGAGACGTGAACCAGCACGCCGGGCTCGAGGACTTCGTGATAAAGCCACTTCCCGTAGTTCCGCTGGATAATGGGCGGGAAAAAGTCCCAGTAGTACCGGGGCCCGATATCAGTAATCCGGTTTTCCTGAGGTTTCTCCGGGTTATAAACGCCAAATTTGGTTGACGAGAGTCCCATCCTAACACCCTCCTATCTCGCGTGTCTCGATCTGTAATCGTTGATATCTCTCTGGAACCCGCCGGGCACATCCTCTTCCTTCCAGAAGATGTACGGGTTGGCCCGCGGCGCCCAGATCATCTGCGGCGCCACCGGGATGCCAAGGACCTCGCAGAACCGCCACAGGCCGAACCGCTGAATCAACTCGCCCAGCCGCTCACGCATCTTGCCGTTGTCCATCCACCATTCCCAGGCCTTGTCGAGAATCTCTTTGATGTTGTCGTACGGCGGCTCCGTCTTCATGAAGGGAACGGTTACTACGGACATCTGGGCACCCTCGAGGATCGGCGCCTTGGAACCGAAGAGGAGAACGACGCCGGTGTCGGTACCGGGCCGCAGCGCCCGCGGCATGGTGTTGATGCAGTGCATGCAGCGGACGCACTCTTTGTTGTTGATTACCAGCTTGTCCCCTTCCATCGCCATGCACTTCGTGGGACAGAGGTCAATGACTTCCTTCTGGATGTCGAACTTGCCCCAATCCCGGCCTCTGTGCGCACCCGCGTTGGGCGGGAACTCGCCGGCGATGTACGCCTTTACCGCGTCCTGGTCGATCCGGATCTCGTCCCGCCAGGTCCCGATTATCGAAAGGTCGGCGCGGGCGATCGAAGCCACACAGCCGTTGGGGCAGCCGTCAAACTTGATCTTGAACTTGTAGGGGAAGGCCGGCCGGTGCAGCTCGTCCTGGTAGTGCATCGTAAACTCGTAGCACATCTCCTGGGTATCGTACAAAGCGAACTCACAGCGGGCCTTGCCGATACAGCAGGAAGGCGTCCGCAGGTTCGACCCGGAACCGCCGAGGTCCTGGCTCATGTGATGGGCCATCTCCTGGAAGATCGGCTCGAGCTGCTCGGTAATGGTGCCGAGAAATACGAAGTCGCCGGTGGAACCGTGGAAGTTGAAGATTCCGCTGCCGCGCAGCTCCCACAGATCACAGATGGCACGCAGGAAGTCGGTGGTGTAAAACTTGCTCGCCGGCTGGTTGACCCGGATGGTGTGGAAGTGGGCAACACCGGGATACTGTTCAGGCAGGTCGGAATATCTGCCGATAACGCCGCCGCCGTAACCGCTGACGCCGACGATGCCACCATGTTTCCAGTGCGTTTCCCCGTGTACGAACGAAAGCTCGAGCTGACCGAGCAAGTCCTCAACCGCCTCGCGCGGCATAAGCATCCGGTCGTCACCAAGCCTCCTCCTCCGCCAGGCCTCCACCTTGAGGTCGGCGACAAAGCTCGGCCACGGACCGGACTCCAGTTGTTCTAACATGGGAATATCATGCTTTATTTTGAAGCCTTTCATTTCTTCGTCAGACGGGTTCTTTAATTCTTCATCGGTGTAGATGCGGAGTTCCTGATACTTTATGTCTTTTTGGGGAACTTTTGGGCCAGGTGGTTTGAAAGTCATACCGATGTTAATACCTCCTTAACTCAGAAGTGGTAGATGTGTTCGCTCTCCAACCTCAGTAGAAACAAGCGAAAAAACCCCCTCCGGCTTGCACCCCCCTCCAAGATTGTTCTCTAGGCTCTTTACCGCAAATCCAAGGAGAAACGTTGCTTCTTCGTTCAGGTCAGGTGTAACACGTGGGTTCTGGCATAGTTTCCAGACGCGGACGCTGCGTGACTTGTTCCCAAAGCTACAAATCTTTCAAAAAGTTAAGAAAATAATAATATACTCCGGGGAACCTTGTCAACCATCTAACCACAAAATATATATTGCCAAACTGTGGTGCAAACAACCGTGTTGCAGGATACTCTTCATCCCTCCCCCCGCCGTGTCCAGGAGTTGCCGATGACGGTCTCGCCCTGGGAGAGGAAAATTCGGAAAGGCATCCCGGACCCGGTGCGTTTTCCTCATTGCCCGGAAAACAGGCCCCAAAACAACCGGCAGCCAATTTGTTTCTTTTTGAACAAGACGGCAGCAGCCCGCTGGTAGGCGGTTTAAACACCTCGACCCGGCCGCAAAACGGCGCAACACCCTCCAGTCCCGGGCCCGTGCCGCCCCGGCGCGGAATAAACCTTAGTTTCTAAAATAAGTGCTATAAATAAGTGCTATATCGAACGGGACGTGCCGGGTCAGTTTTCTAAAAAAACCGTACTCAGGTTTTTAACTTGTACCCGTACACCCCGGCAGCTCTTCCGGCGCCCACAATCTTCCCTTCGGCTTCCAGCTCTTTAAGCAACTGGGCCGCTTCCTGTCTCTTCAACCCCGTTCCTTTCTGAATCTCGGCTGCGGTGGCCACTCCCTTTTCGCTACCCTTCCAATTTGCCAGAAACTCAAGGATTTTTTGCTTCGCCTCTGCACTCATTCCCCCGAAAACCCCCCTCGCGTAATAATTAGCTCTAATACCTGTAGTTTACAGGTTTCCCACGCCGAAAGTCAATAGTTAAAATTTTCACTTAATTTCCCTCATAACTTTTTTTACCGCTTCTAAGTCGGCGGGTTTGTCCACGTCAACGCCAATCTCCGGAAAAGGAGCAATAACCGCCCGCCCGCGAAAACCTAACAGTTCAGATACTCTCCGCTCCGCTTCCCGGAGGGTTAAGCGACCCAGGAGAAAACGGCCCAGAAATCCCGGGCCGACCACGAGGGCCAGGCGGAGGGGTTTCTTGCGCAGGCGGACGAACTCCCGCGCCCGGCCAAGGCAGCGCCTGATGGCTCTGGGATCAACCAGCCCGAGGTTGCCGCCGGTAAAGACCCCGTCGCGCAAACGCACGTAAGTGCGCCTTACCCCCGGCAGGGCCTTTTCCACAACCGCGCGCGGAATAACGGGGTAATAGACCTCTGCGCCCCCACCTGCACACAAATCAAGGAAGCCCGCCGCCGACGCCGGGGTTAAAAGGGGAATGTCCGCCGTGGCGATCAAAACCCGCGGCGCATCAGGAAACGCATCGAGACCGGCAGTCAGGTTTTCGAGCATGCTTCCGCGGGGCGCCAAAAAAAGGAGCCGTCCCGAAACGCACGCCTCCTCCAGTTCCGGCGGCCCAACCACGGCAACCTTGCCCACCGCCGGTGCAGCCAGCAGCGCGTCGATGACATAGGCTGCCATCGGCCGCCCGTGAATATCGATCAGCGCCTCCCAGGGCACCGGCGACACTTCCCGCAGCCGACCGGTGTTCGGTGCACCCGCCAGAACGACCGCCGGAATCATTCTTCCCGCTCCTTGAGCCCGTTTAACAGGCTGCTTTCGGCGTTCTCGATATGCTCCCGGGCCAACTGCGCCGCTAATTCGCTGTTGCGCTCGGAAATCGCCTCCACGATCTTCTTGTGCTCTTCAACCGCCTCCCTCATCCGGCCCGGCCGGGAAAGGGTGGTCATCCGGAACCGCTGCAACTGGTCCTGCAGGTTCGAGATAATCTGGATCAGCCGGGCGTTCCGGCTTGCCCGGTAAATGATATCGTGAAAACGGGTATCGTATGCTACAATGGTGTCGAGATCCTGGCTGTCGCTGACCTCGAGGATCTCCACGAGCGACCGCTCCAGCTCTTCCATTTCCTCATCAGTGATCCGCTCGGCCGCAAGGCCTGCAGCCAAAGCTTCCAGCGCCGCCCGCACCTCAAAAACGTCCGCTATATCCTTCACACTGATGCCCGCAACGTAGGCGCCCCGCCGGGGAAGCATCACCACCAGCCCTTCGAGTTCAAGCTTGCGAATGGCTTCTCGTACCGGGGTGCGGCTGACACCGAGTTCCTCCGCCAGTTGCACCTCCATCAGCCGTTCCCCCGGCTTCAGGACGCCGTTGATGATCGCCTCGCGCAGCGACTCGAAAACCACCTCGCGCAGCGGTTTGTAAGTGTCCAATTTCACCGGTAAAAGACGCCGCCTTTCCAATGGACCATCACCCCAGACCGTCATCCCTTTTCCCCGCCGAGGAAAACCCCTGCCGCGGCCGTACCGGTCACGATTACGCGCAGCGGGCGGGGCCTGAAGAACTCAGCCGCACGCGCCGCCTCGGCAACCGTGGCGAAAATCCCGAAGACCGTCGGGCCGCTGCCGGACATCAGCGCACAAAGAGCCCCGGCCTCCTGGAGCTCCCGCTTGAGTACCGCCAGCTCCGGGTGCTCCCTGAAGGCAACCGCTTCCAGGGCGTTGCTGCACCACTGCAGCGCTCTCCGCCAGTCGCCCCGGGCAAGGGTTTCCGCCATTCGCCAGGCAACCGGCCGGTGGTTTGGACGGGCACTGTCGTAAGCCCGGTAAACCGCAGCCGTGGAAAGCCCGTACGGGGGCTTCAAGAGCAGTACCCCCAGTTCCGGCAGCGGCGGGAGCCGCGTCAGTTTTTCCCCCCGGCCGGCGGCCAGAGCCGTTCCCCCGGCAAGACAAAAAGGAACATCGGCGCCGAGCGCCGCTCCAATCTCCGCAAGGAATTCGGCTTCGCACTCCAACCCCCACAAGCTGCTCAGACCGACCAGGGCAGCCGCCGCATCGGCGGAACCCCCGCCAAGGCCGGCCGCCACGGGAATGTTTTTGTGGAGCGTGACGGCCGCCCCCCGCCGGCAACCGGTAGCCGCCGCCAGATGCCGCGCCGCGCGGAGTACCAGGTTTTCCTCGCCCGCGGCCACGGCTTCGCCGGCAACCTGCAGACTGATGCCCTCCGAAACGGCTTCGAGGACCAAAACGTCGTGCAGCGCCAGGCTCTGCATCACGGAGGCGACCTCATGATATCCGTCCGGGCGCAGGTCGAACACATCGAGGCAGAGGTTCACCTTGGCCCGCGCGAAAACGAAAAGCTCCACTCCTGACCCCGCTGCATACGAACAGGCGCTCTTTCATAACTTTACACAAAAACCCACCCAGGAGCAAGACACGGTGTCCGAGGCCGGGAGTCCAGCCGTTCAAACCACCCGGAGCAAACGGGGCACCGCGTGAAAGAACAGTCTTGAGCTCAGGTATTCTTTCTTAAGGGTGGCGTGCCGGGGCTGAAAGGCCCTCCGCCGGGCCACCCGTCAATTGAGGTGAAGCATACTGCTCACTGTCGAGTACATTCCCGCCGGTTCACCGACCGGTTTTTTGATCGGGCTCGGCTTTCTTTCCGGTGCAGGCACGCTGCTCGGCGCCGCGCTTGCCCTCTGTTTCCCCATCCGGCGCGCGATGCCCACTCTGATCGGCTTTGCCGCCGGCGTCATGAGCGGCGTAATCCTGCTGGAACTGGTGCCTGCCGCCCTGACCCTCGGCGGGTTGACCGTAATGCTGTCGGGCATTCTTGCCGGAAGCACGCTCCTTTTCCTGATTGACCTTCTGCTAAGACACCCGGCTGGCGCAACCGCTTCTTACCAGCGCCTCGGGTGGCTTCTTTTCACGGGCATCGCCCTGCATGATCTCCCCGAGGGTATGGCGATCGGCACCGGGGGAGCGTTGACAACGGAACTCGGCATCTTCCTCGCCGCAGCGTTTGGTATGCACAACCTTCCTGAAGGCCTGGTCAACGCCCTGCCGCTGCTTCTTGGGGGATTGACGCCGGGGAAGGTTCTCGGGCTCAACGCCCTCCTCTCCCTGGTCACACCGGCGGGCACCTTCATCGGCCTCGGCATGGCCCACTGGAAGCCCCGGCTGATTCCATTTCTATTGGCCGTGGCTGCAGGAGCCATGACTTACATCGTCCTGAAAGAACTTGCGCCCCGGACGCTCAAAGAAAAGGGAGCAATCGGCTTCGTCCTGGGCGTTTTGACCATTCTCCTGCTCCTCCGGCTGGTGGAAGCCTGACTATTTTCGCAGCAAAAACCATGCCCCCGCGGCGAGCAATACGGTCCCCACCACGCGCCAGTAGTTGAAAGGCAAGCGGGGCATCCCTAAAAGGCCGAAGTGATCGATTACCGTCGCCGTCAGTACCTGTCCTAAAATGATGGCCGTAGTTGCCGGAGCCACCCCCACTTTGGGAATGCTTCGGGCCACGCCGTAAATGATCAGCACCCCGAGTATCCCGCCGGTCCAGGCGTACCACGGCGCCTGCCCCAGGCGGGACAACCCGCCGCCCCTCAAAAACAGCAGGAGCACCCCGGCAAAAACAGTTCCCACCGCGTGAACAACAAAGGTGGCCTCCCACAAACCGCTGACTTTCCCGAGCAGCGCGTTCACCGAACCCTGCACCGCCATGATCGCCCCGGAACCCGCAGCCAGCAGTAAAGAGAAGAAGCGCAAACCCGGCATGGCATCACCTGCGTTTATGATGAGAGTCAGGTGATTCCGGCACCCGACAATCTTGGAGCAAGCCAATAATGTTTTCCCTATTCTGTACCGTCCGGAGGAGCGGTTATGCGCCCACCCCGCGGCGAGAATCTACTGGAAAAGGAATGAATTAAAGCCAAAGAAAGACCAAGTTTCTTCTTGTTTTTCTGCCGCAGGCGTGTTAAATTTGACGTTAAAGACAGGGTAGGGGTTTTTTCGGCGAAAGAAGGTGGGATGGCTCGGGCAGGGAGCGCCTTCCGGGTTAAAGGGTTAATATTTCTTAAACGAGAACAAAGCGGGGAACCGAAAGACGATTCAGACTGTTTGGTTTGGTTTGGTTTGGTATTTAAACGGAGGAGGGTAAGCGGAAAATGTTCAGGCGGAGTTTTCTTTTGGTATTAGCCGCCTTGCTGGCGGTGGCGGTTTTTGCCGCCGGTTGCGGGAAGTCCAAGCCGGCCGCCGGACCGGAACCGGCCGGGGAAACAGCCAAAGAGACGTACAAGATCGGCGCCGTTGTTGATATCAGCGGTCCCGCCGCCTCGCTCGGCGAGCCGGAAAGGGACACCCTGGAGATGCTGGAGGAAGAACTGAACGCAAAGGGGGGCATTGACGGGCACCCCATTGACCTCATTATCCTGGACAACAAGAGCAACGAGACCGAAGCGGTACTGGCCGCAAAACGGTTGATCGAGCAGGAAAAGGTCTTGGCCGTCATCGGTTGCAGCCAGAGCAGCACCTCGCTGGCGATGGTGGACACCGTCACCAAGAGCAAGGTGCCGATGATTTCCATGGCCGCCTCGGCCAAGATCGTGACCCCGGTGGAAGAGCGCCAGTGGGTGTTTAAGACCGCGCAGAGCGACATCATTGTGGCGAACAAGATCGCCAGGTACCTCGTCAAGAAGGGCCTGAAGAATGTCGCCTTCCTTTCGGTGAACAACGCCTTCGGCGACTCCGGCCTGCAGAACTTTGAGGCGGCTGCCAGCGAGAACGGGATCAATATCATACTCAAGGAAAAGTTCGAGGCCACCGACACCGACATGACGGCGCAACTCGCTAAGGTCAAGGCGTCCAAGGCCCAGGCCACCGTCGTCTGGGCGATTCCTCCCGCAGCCTCGATCGTCACCAAGAACTTCCGGGACCTCGGCATCAACATGCCGCTCGTGCACACCCACGGCATCGGTAACAAGAAATTCCTCGAACTTGCCGGAGACGCGGCCAACGGTGTCGTAGCGCCGCTCGGCAAGCTCCTGGTTGCCGAGCAACTGCCGGATAGCGACCCGCAGAAGCAAGTACTGCTTGACTACATTAACGACTACCAGCAAAAGTACAACGCCCGCCCGAGCACCTTCGGTGGCCACGCTCACGACGCCTTCAACCTTGTGGTTAGGGCAATCGAACAGGCAGGCCCCGACCGGGCAAAGATCCGGGACGCGCTGGAGCAGATCACCGGGTATGCCGGCATCAGCGGTGTGTTCAACCTTTCGCCCGAAGACCACAACGGTCTGGGTGAAGACTCAATGGTCCTGGTCGAGATCAAGGAAGGCAAGTGGCAACTGTTGGAGTTGTAGGAGGAATATTAGTTGGGCACCGAAAGCCAGTACCTGCAATATCTTTTGACCGGACTTACTTCAGGCAGCATCTACGCCCTGATCGCACTGGCGCTCGTGGTGACTTTTAACATCACCGGCATTTTCAACCTGGCCATCGGGGAGTTTGTTACCATCGGCGCCCTGACCGCCGTGAGCCTGCGGGAAATCGGTTGCCCTAACCTTCCCGCTTACTTGCTGGCGGTAATGCTGGCCGGCTGCACCGGTGCCCTGATGGAGCGCACAACCATTCACCCCGCCCGGAGAGCCTCCATCCTGACCCTGATTATTATCACGATCGGCGTTTCGATCGCCCTAAGGGGTGCCGCCCTCCTGATCTGGAGGACGCACCCCTATACCCTACCCCCGTTTGTTGACGCCGCCCCGCTGCACTTCTTAGGAGCGGTGATCGTTCCCCAAAGCCTTTTTGTTTTAGCACTGGCTGTCACGGCGGTGGGACTGCTGTTTGCCTTCTTTGACTTTACTTACACCGGGAAAGCCGTCCGGGCCGCCATGCTCAATCAAACCGCGGCACGGCTCGTGGGAATAAACCCCAACCGGTTGTCACTCTTTGCCTTCACCTTCAGCGGTATAATCGCCGCCCTGGCCGGCATTTTTATTACCCCTATCACCACGGCCACCTACGATATGGGGTTCATGCTCGGCCTCAAGGGCTTCGTGGCGGCGATTCTCGGCGGTGTCACCAACGCAACGGGAGCCATTGTCGGCGGAGTACTGCTCGGGATCATCGAGGCGTTTGCTGCCGGTACGCTGTCCTCGGGTTTAAAAGACGCCATCGCCATGGTGGTAATGATCGTCGTTCTGCTCACCCGTCCGGCGGGAATTTTAGGCTCCCCCAAGAATGGCGGTTAGTCGTTTAAGGAGATGGTTTCTTGGTTTCGCGGAGAACCTGGTGCTTGCTGGCGGCTATTGGCACCATAGTCTGCCTGCCGTTGGTTGTCAACAACGCCTACCTTTTAAGCATCTTAATCGTCATCGGCCTATACGCGATCATCGCTCAGGGCCTGGGAATCCTGATGGGATTCGCCGGGCAGGTTTCTTTCGGACAGGCCGCTTTTTACGGCCTCGGTGCCTATACGGCTGCCATCCTGGCCACGCGATACGGGTGGCCCCCGCTGCTGTGCCTGTTCGTGGCACCCTTCGTGCCGACCCTGGCGGCGTTGGTTATCGGGCGTCCCATCCTGCGGCTCCGGGAGCACTACCTGGTCCTGGCAACACTGGGTTTCGGGATCCTGGTCTTCGCGCTCTTCAAGGAATTCACCGGCTTCACCGGCGGACCCTCGGGACTCGGGGGAATTCCCTACCTTAGAATCGGATCCCTGGTCCTAGACGGCGATCGGGAGTACTTCTACCTGGTCTGGACGATCCTCGGCTTGACCCTCCTGGGAATGGCCAACCTGACGAATTCGCCCGTCGGGCGGGTCTTCAGAGCGATCCACACCAGCGAAAGGGCAGCCGAGGCGGTCGGTATTGATGCCGCCGCGCTGAAACTGCAGGCATTTGCATTGAGCGCCTTCCTTGCCGGGCTTGCCGGCGGTCTTTACTCCTTCTGGGTAACCTTTATCAGCCCGGCCCCATTTGGATTCACCACCTCCGTGGAATTCGTACTGATGGTGGTAGTGGGGGGCCTCGGCACCCTCTGGGGCCCGGTTCTGGGAGCGGCGATTATCGTGGGCCTCGACAAGCTCCTGCAGTGGGCGGTGCCCCTTGTGCTACCCGGGGCCGGCGGGGAGTTTGAAATTATCTTTTTCGGGATCATTTTCGTGCTGATTATGCTCTTCCGGCCGAAGGGGATCCTGGTCCCCGGTACCCTCCGGGTACTGACCGGAGAAGCAGCGGGGGGCAAAAAATGCTGCGCGTAAAAGGCTTAACGAAAGGCTTCGGGGGGCTCCTGGCGGTAAACCGGGTGTCTTTCGAGGTCAAACAACGTCAAATCTTAGCCCTCATCGGCCCCAACGGTGCGGGCAAGACCACCGTTTTCAATCTGATCACCGGGCTCTTACGCCCCGACGAAGGTGAAATCTACTTCCGGCAACACCGCCTGAACAGGCTCAAGCCCTTTCAGATTGCCACCCTCGGGATCGGCCGCACCTTTCAAAATCTGGAGCTCTTCACCAACCTGACGGTGGCCGAAAACGTAATGGTTGGTGCCTACCGCCTCGAACGCGCAGGTTTCTGCCGCAGCCTTTTCCGCCGTCCCGGCACGATGAGGGAAGACCTTGCCCTTTACCGGCGGGCACTGGAGCTTTTAGAACCGCTTGGCCTGGCGGACAAAGCCGACGCACATGCCGGCGACCTTCCCTTCGGGCAGCAACGCCTGTTAGAGATAGCCCGGGCGCTGGCCGCCCGGCCGGAAATCCTGCTTTTGGACGAACCGGCTGCGGGACTCAATCCGGCCGAATCCCGCGAACTCGCCCGTTTCTTGCGCTCGCTGGTTGATAAAGGACAAACCCTGCTCCTGGTGGAACACGACATGGAAACGGTGATGAGCCTGGCCGACGAGGTGGTGGTTCTGAACTTCGGAACGGTAATCGCCACCGGCACCCCCACCGAGGTACAGGGCAATCCGGCGGTGATCGCCGCCTACCTGGGAGAGGAGGAAGAGGCTTGCTGAACGTCCGGGAAGTTGCCGTTTACCGCGGCCACATCCAGGCGCTCGCCGGTGTCTCCTTCAGCGTGAACCCCGGCGAGGTAGTGGTTATTCTCGGGGCCAACGGCGCCGGAAAAAGCACTCTGCTGGGCGCGATCGCCGGTCTTTATCCGCCTGCGAGCGGCGAGATTTCCTTTGACGGTAAACTTTTAAACGGTCTGCCGCTGGAAGTGATCGTCCGCAAAGGAATCAGCCTGGTACCCGAAAACCGGCAGCTCTTCCCTTCGCTAAGCGTACGCGACAACCTGCTTCTTGGCGCCTTTCACCGCTACGGCCGAGAGAAAAAGCTGGTAAAAGGAGACCTCGAAAACGTGCTCAGCCTGTTTCCGGCGTTACGCGAAAAGCTGAACCTGCCCGCCCACACCCTCAGCGGAGGATTGCAGCAGATGGTGGCGATCGGCCGGGGCCTGATGGCGAAGCCCCGGCTCCTTCTGCTCGACGAACCCTCCATCGGCCTCGCTCCCCTTGTGATACGCGAAATAATGCAGACCGTGCGGCGCCTGAAAGAACAAGGGCATACCATCATCTTAGTCGAACAAAACGCACGGGCTGCGCTGAAAATAGCCGACCGCGCGCTGATTCTCGAGCGGGGCCGGCTGGCGCTTTCCGGCAAGCCCGCCGAATTGGTCAAGAGTGAGGCCCTGCATACCGCTTACTTTGGCGAACAGGTCAACTAAGCCGGGTCCGGTTAAACTGGATCAAGGCAAACCGGCGGCAAACACCCCGGCATTGCACCACGCCTCGGTGGGTTGACGGAGAGTGGCATCCGGCTATCCCTTCTTCTTATCGCCTTCGTTCCGGCCGAAATCCCAGCGGATCACCTCCCGCCCCTGACTCTTGCGCACCGGGGTCTCCTTCCCGTTTTCGGCCGGGCTTTTGGCACCGGGGTTGGCAGTGCTCCCCAGCCGCTGCAAAAGGGGGAGAACCGTTTCGAGGACCTCCCGGTTGTTCAGGAGTGCCGCGAGCGCACCCAAGCCTTCTTTGCCCCCGAAGAGACCAGTCGGGTTTTTCCCGCCGGGAACCGCCCGCAGCCCGGCCTGACCGGCCTCCTCGCCTCCAGCCGGCCCCGAACTGGCTACGGAGGAGATGAGCGGTCCCAGCAAGCGCTGGAAGAACTGCCCTTCGCCGCTGCCCTGGCGCCGTCCGAGAAGCTCGATTACCCCCAGGACGTTAACCAGGCTTAAGAGCAACAAAAGGCTGTCGCCGGTTATCCCCCCCCGCAGGTGAAGTTCCAGCAAATCCCGTAAAACCTGCCGCAACTCCTGCCGTCCGTCCGCGCCTCCGCCCGTTCGCTCCACCTTGGACAGCCCCCCTTATAAAGGTAGTCGGTCATCTATGAGACCGCTGCAAAACTTCGCCTGGCTTTGTCAGCCGATCGGGTCCGGGTGCTCACGTACCCCCAAGTACGCTCCGCCCCGTCCCCTCCCGGCTTCCGCGCCATGCACGTTTTTCGCGGCCTCCAGGCCATTCCCAAATTTAACCACCCAAAAGCGGGCGAACTCATTTTTGGGCGGTTAAGTTATTTTGCAATACTCCCCTAGACGTCAGTCGTCAGACTGAATCGAAAGAATTCGCTACGCGAATTCCTCCAAGAATCTCACCTTTCGCCTCTGACCCCTCACTTCACGCCTTCTCACCGCTAAATCAGCCCCGGGATGTTCGGGATGCTCCAACCGGTCAACCGCTCGATCTCTTCCTTGGCAGCCCGGCGGGACGCAACGACACCTTTGTTGAAGCACGCGCCGAGCCATGCTTCGAGCCGGTGGAATTCTTTCTCTGCTTCCGGGCCGATTTTAACCCGGGTCACCTCCTGGAGCCCGTTGAACGTCAGCGAAACCGGCCCTTCTTTGACGTCGATCTCCAGCCTCTGCAGCGTCTCCTTAATCCGGCCCAGATCCCCGATCAGCTTTCCGATACCCTCAAGTTCAAACAAAACCGCACCTCCCGTTCAGGTGTCGAAATCACCCGGCACTCAGCCCAAAGAAACAATCACCTTTACTTCTGGTGCGGAATTTTTCCTTCAATTTCCCGCTCCCTCGAAAATGACCAATTATTGCCAACACCGGCGGCTGTATTAGCCTGTTTCGCTCCCGCTCACACGTTCGCCACGCGGACCAAACTTTACGCTCCTCCTCGCGCTCCGGCGGGCACCGGGCAAACACGGCGTCCGTGCCGTGGTTGCCCTCTGCGGCCGTCCGTGGCCGCAGACCCGCCTCCGCCGCTCGTCGTCGCTTAGTTTGGTTGCCGCGCG